>DATJFQ010000043.1:0-165414 GCA_035495555.1 Vicinamibacterales bacterium | reverse complement strand
CTGCGCCGGCGTCAGCGCCGGGCGGGCCTCCAGCAACAGCGCCGCGGCGCCCGACACGACCGCCGTCGACATGCTCGTGCCGCTCAACTCGATGTACGCCCGATTGCCGCGCACCGGCGTGACCCGGTCCGGATACGTCGTCGCCAGGTAGCTGCCCGGCGAGGACGCGGACGTGATCCGGTTTCCCGGCGCGACGAGTTCCGGCTTCAGCAGCCCGTCGATGATCGTGGGCCCTCTGGAGCTGTAGGTCGCCATCACATCATCCGACCGCTGCACGGTGCCCATGCTGTTCAACGCGCCGACGGTCAGCACCTCCGGCGCATTCCCCGGGGCGACAATGCCTCCGACGATCGGCCGCCCGTCGGTGGTCTTGCCGAAGTTGCCTGCCGCGGCCACCACGAGGATGCCGGCGGCGACAGCGCGGCGCGCGGCGTCGCAGAGCGGGTCGTCCTTGTACGATTCGAAGACCGGATGACCGAGAGACAGGTTGATGACGCGGATGTTGAACTGCTGGCGGTGATCGATCGCCCAGTCGATCGCGTTGATCACGTCACTGGTGTCGCCCGACCCGTCGGCGCCGAGCGCGCGCAGGTTGATGATGTTCGCCCCCGGCGCCATCCCCGGATAACCATCCGCTGCGTCGTCGCCGATGATGCCGGCGACGTGCGTCCCGTGACCGTACGGATCCAGGCCATCCCTGGACGCGGACGTGAAGTCCTTCGAGAACACCACGCGCGCGTGAGCCGCACTCTGCGGCGCCACTCCGGAGTCGATGACGGCGACGCCCACACCATGACCGGTCACGCCGGGAATCCCCGCAAACCCGCTCCACACCTGGTCGGCGCCCGTCGCCGCTGCAGTTTCCGCCGTCATGCGGAAGACCGGCACGTCCCCCGCGATGTGCGCCACGTCAGGATCCTGGCTCAGGGCCTCGAGCTGCCCGCCTGTCACCGCCATGACCGCGCCGCCGTGCACGTGCTTGGTCACCTGAGCGCCGTAGCGCGTGGCGATCTGGTCGAGCAGGGCGGCGTCAGCGTCCACGATGACGTGCGTCGGCTCATCGAGATGCCGCGCGAGCCGGTCGGCGACGTCGCGCGACACGCGCGCGTGGGAGGACTGTCCGAACGCGGTGCCGGACGCGATCCCGACGGCGAGAACGGCGACACAGACGACGCGCTGAGAATGGAAGGTGCGGTTGATCATGTTTTCTGAACCTGGATCGAGAGAACGATTTGCCCGCCACAAGGCACGCGGTGTGCCACAGGGGTGAAAAATCGGGCGCTCTGTCCGGAACGTCCGATGCGAACGGCCACGAACGGACAAGGTGGACCAGATTGATTGCGACACCTTGCGGCTTCGGGTACCATCGCACCGCCCTCACGTGCCGCACACACGCTTTCAGCCCCGTTGCACCGGCCAAGGGATTGGCCGGTGAGTTCACGAATCGGCCTGTCGTGCCGGATGCTCGGAAGGTTTCGCCTCTGTGCGGTCGCTGCAGCCGTCGCACTCGCCGCATGCGGCGGCGGGCATCAGGAGAGCGCAAAGCCGCCGGCAAGCGGTCCGGTCCGCGGCGGCTCGCTGGTCGCCTCCCTCCGGAGTGAACCCGCGACGTTCAATCGTTTCGTGAACGGAGGAAACTCCTCCGCCACCGACCTCATCTCAGAACTGACGCAGGCGACGCTCGTCCGTGTAAACCGCGTGACGGGCGCGATCGAGCCGGCCCTGGCTGAACGCTGGGCGGCCTCTCCGGACGGCCGCACTTTCACGCTGACGCTCCGCAGCGGCGTGACCTTTTCCGACGGGGTGTCCTTCACCTCCGACGACGTGGTGTTTTCGTGTGCGGTGGCGTACGACCCGAAGGTCGCGAGCGTGCTCGCGTCGGCGTTGAAGGTGCAAGGCAAACCCCTGCAGGTCACGGCGCCCGATGCGCACACCGTGGTCGTGGCGATGCCGGCGGCGTTCGCGCCGGGACTGGCGCTGCTCGACAACCTGCCAATCCTGCCGAAACATCAGCTCGAGGCGGCGTACAAGAGCGGCGCATTTCAGGACGCCTGGAACGTGGCGACACCCCCCGGCTCGATGGCGGGACTCGGTCCGTTCGTGCTGACGCAATACCAGCCGGGGCAGCGGCTCGTCTTCAGCCGGAACCCGCACTACTGGCGCAAAGACGCGTCCGGCGCGCCGCTTCCGTATCTGGATACGATCGCGCTCGACATCGTCGCGAGCCAGGATGCCGAGATCCTGCGCATGCAGGCCGGCTCGATCGATCTCATGGCGCAGGCGGACCTTCGTCCGCAGGATTACGCCTCCTTGAAGCGGATTGCGGGACAGGGCTTCACGATCGTGGAACTCGGGCCGGCTGTCGATCCGAACATGCTCTGGTTCAATCTCGCGCCGGCGGCAGCGGCGAAATCCGGGAAGGCCTTCCTCCAGCGGGCCGAATTCCGACAGGCGGTGTCGTACGCGGTCGATCGCGACGCGATCGTGAGTTCCGTGTATCTCGGAGACGCCACGCCGATCTACGGCCCGGTGAGCCCTGGAAACAAGACGTGGTACTCCGACCGGGCGCCGCGCTATCCGTACGATCCCGCGAAAGCGAAAGCCCTGCTGACGGGTCTCGGGCTCGTCGATCGGAACGGTGATGGGCTGCTCGAGGATGCGTCCGGAGCGCGCGTCCGGTTCACGATCCTGACCCAGGCGAACCACATTCGCGGCCGCGTGGCGACCGTCCTGCAGGAGCAGCTGAAGCAGGTCGGCATCACCGTCGACGTGGCGGCGCTCGACCCGCGATCGATGTTTCAGCGGTTTGCCGCCGGCGATTACGACGCGATGTATTACGGGTTCCAGGCCAGCTCGCTGGATCCGGCCAACAACCTGGACTTCTGGCTCAGTTCGGGATCGGCGCACGTCTGGAATCCGGAGCAGCCCCGGCCGGCCACGCCCTGGGAACGACGCATCGACGAGTTGATGCAGCAGCAAATCGCCGCGTCGACGGTGGCGGAGCGCCAGCAACTGTTTGCAGACGTTCAGCAAATCTTCGGCGAGAATCTTCCTGCGATCGACTTCGTGACACCCAATATCGCGGTGGCGATGAGCAGCCGGGTCGGCGGCGCACAAGCCGCGCTGCTGGATCCAAAGGTGCTCTGGGCAAGCGACCAGCTCTATCTCCGCGAGTAGGTGCCCGGCGCTAACCGCGCGGCGCGAATCGGCCGAAAAGACAGAGGTGCCCGGTGTGTCCCCGCGCTTCTTCGTCCGCCGCCTGGCGGCCGCCGCCATCCTTGTGTTCGTCGTCTCGTCGGCGGCACTCCTGCTTGCCGACATTGCGCCGGGTGATTTCGCGTCCGCGACCGTCGGGGGTGACCCGGCCGTCGTGAAAGCCGAGCGTGAGCGGCTCCGCCTCGATCGTCCGATCGGCGAGCGATATCGCCACTGGTTAGCGCGTTCACTCACGCTGGATCTCGGAAATTCATTTGAGTACCACAGGCCGGTGACAGGGCTCGTACGCGAACGTGCGGGCAACACCGCCGTGCTGGCGCTCACATCGCTTGTCATCGCGACGCTGCTCGGCATTCCTGCCGGCGTGCTGGCCGCGAGCAGCGGCGGCGTGCGCGCACGCACGCTGCGGTCGATTTCACTGCTGCTGCTGGCGCTCCCGCCGCTCATCTCCGCTTTTCTGCTCGTCACCGTCGCCGCCCGCACCGGATGGTTTCCCGTCGCGGGTGCCGGCGGGATCCGTCATCTGATCGTCCCGGCATTCTCGCTCGCGCTGCCGCTCGCGGCCGTCCTCGAGCGGCTGCAGGAAGACGCCATGGAAGATGCGCTGCGGTCGCCGCACGTACTGGCCGCGGCCGCGCGCGGCATTCCTCGCCGGCGCGTCATCTGGCAGCACGCCTGGCGCGCGTCGCTCGGGCCGGTGCTCGGCGTGTACGGAGTCGTGATCGGATCCCTGTTCAGCGGATCCTTCGTGGTGGAAGTGATCGCGTCGTGGCCGGGACTCGCGTCCCTTATGCGAGACGCGTTGATGACGCGCGACGCGCCGCTCGTGGCGGGGTGCGCCGCGGCGGGTGCCGCCTTTCTCGCGGCAGGCGTGTTGATCGCCGACGTCGCGCACGCCGCCCTCGATCCCCGCGTCGGGGCCCATCGCGCGTGAGCGCCGCCGCGCGTTCGGCGTTCGCGCTCCTCCTGCTGGCGGTCTGTGTGGGCGTTGCGCCGCTGCTCGCGCCGCACGATCCCGCACGCCAGTTTCCGCAGTATCCCTACGCGCCGCCGATGCGCGTCCACCTGTTCGACAGGGGCTGGACTCCGCACGCGCCGTTCGCGTACGCGCTGCGCCTGATCGATCCGCTCGAGCGCCGATACGCGGAGGACCGCACGCGGCGGCTGCCGATTCGCGGCGATCAGCCGGTGTTCCTGCTCGGCAGCGACGGCTTTGGCCGGGACGTGCTCTCGCGGACGCTTGCAGGCGCGCGACTGTCGCTCGGCGTCGCCTTCGTCGCGACCGCATTGGCGCTTCTGCTGGCAGCCTTCGTCGGAGGGATCGCCGGTTACGCCGGCGGCCGCGTGGACGCGCTGCTGATGCGTGTCGCAGAGTTCGTCCTCGTGCTGCCGTCCATCTACGTGGCCCTGGTGCTTCGGGGATCGATGCCGCTGGTGCTGTCGACGGGCCAGGTGTTTGCGACCTTGACCATCGTGTTCGGCGGTATCGGCTGGCCGGCCGCCGCGCGTGGAGTACGCGGAATCCTCAACATTGAACGGCAGCGTGAGTACGCAGAAGCCGCGTACGCCATGGGCGCCTCGCCGACCCGCGTGATCGTGCGGCACCTGCTCCCCTCGACCTTCGGCTTCCTCCTCGTCCAGGCGACCGTGCTCGTGCCCGCGTTCGTCATGGCAGAAGCTGCGTTATCCCTTGTGGGGTTTGGATTTGCGCCTCCTGCGGCGAGCTGGGGAACCATGGTCGAGGACCTCGGGGCCGGCTCGATGGCGGCCGAAGCGCCGTGGTTGCTCGCGCCGGTCGTGGGGATGGCGCTCACGATCTTCTACCTTCAGATGTTCGTCGGGTCCAAACAACGAACGTGATCGGGATCACGAGATCGTAAGTAGTTGACTAACAAGTATTTACACGAAATACCAGATGTTCCACTCCGGCACGCGTGTGACGTTGTGAGACACTTCCCCGTAACTCCAGCCAAAGTACCCGTTTAGCGGCTGTTCACTCCTTCCTTTCGGGTGTGCGGTGTGCCAGGACGGAGCACGCACACGTGTGCGCTTCGAAGCCACTTCGACCCGACTGCACGAGCTAAGTATCTAAAACGACGGCAGTTAGAGGACGAGAGCGCCACCCCAGCCGTCGTGGCCCGGCCGTTGCCTATTGGATGACGTCGCCCGGAGTCCGCGGCGACGCATCCACAGCACTCGGCAATGCGGGACGGAAGGGGAAAGATCGTGATTGGCTGGCGAAGATCTTTCGTGGGCGGAGCGGCCGCGCTCCTGTGTTCGATGGTCGCAGCCACCGCCGCGGCGCAGGGCGATGATCCGAAGCTGGATCATGCGCTGAACGAACGCGCGCAGAAAGGCGCATCGACGCTCTCGCGGGTGATCGTGGTCATGAAGCCGGGCGCGGATGCCACTGCCGACCTCCTCCGCGCGCATGGTCGCTTCGGGCGTCAGCTCCCGCTGCTCAACGGGCAGGTCCTCCAGGTTCCTGACAATCAGCTTCACGCACTCACGGCGTCCAACGCCGTCGAGAGCGTCCACCTCGATCGTCCGGTTGGCGCGGATCTCAACCGCGCGGCCGTGGCCATTGGCGCCCGCGCCGTCCAGCAGACGATGGGGTTGGATGGAGCCGGGGTCGGGGTGGCCATCATCGATTCGGGCATCACGTCGTGGCACGACGACCTCAGCTACACCGGCGGCGACAGCCGCGTTCGCACGAACGCCGGCCAGCGGGTCGTGGGTTTCGTCGACTTCGTCAACGGCCAGGCGATGCCCTATGACGACTTCGGACATGGGACCCACGTCGCGGGAATCGTGGCGGGCAACGGCTTCGACACGGGTGGTGCCCGTGCGGGGGTGGCGCCGGCCGCGCATCTCGTGTCTCTGAAAGTGCTCGATCAAAACGGCGCCGGCTACGTCAGCGACGTGATCGCCGCCTTCGACTGGGCCGTCACGAACCGCACCGCCTACAACATCCGGGTCATCAACCTGTCGGTCGGCGCCGGCATTACTGAATCGTACTGGACGGATCCGCTGACGCTCGCCGCCAAGCGCGCCGTCGACGCAGGGATCGTTGTCGTCGCATCGGCCGGGAACTTCGGCAAGAACTCGCACGGTGGTCCGCTGTATGGCGGGATCACGGCACCCGGGAACGCGCCGTGGGTGCTGACCGTCGGCGCGAACAGCGATCAGGGCACCGTCACGCGCACCGATGACGCGATGGCGGAGTACAGCTCGCGCGGGCCGACCGCCGTCGACTTCGCCGCCAAACCGGATGTCGTCGCGCCGGGTACGGGGATCGCGTCGCTGTCGGTTCAGGGCAGCACGCTCGCCAGCGCACATCCACAGTATCTTCTCGCGGGCACGGTTGATACACCGTTCCCCGCGTACATGAGCCTCTCGGGTACGAGCATGGCGGCACCGATGGTTGCGGGCACGGCAGCGCTCATGCTGCAGGCCAACCCGCAGCTCACACCGAATCTCGTGAAGGCCATCATCGAATACACGGCGCAGGACTACGGCTACGACCCGCTCACCGAAGGCGCCGGGTTCCTGAACACGCAAGGCGCCGTGCAGCTCGCGCAGTTTTATGCGGGCGCACAGTCCAACCGCGTCTATCCGTCGGAGAAAGTCTGGAGCCACACGATCCTGTGGGGCAATCATCGCGTCACCGGCGGCGTCATCAATCCCGCGGGCAATGCGTGGTCGTCCAACATCGTGTGGGGGACCAACATCGTGTGGGGCACCAACATCGTTTGGGGCACCAACATCGTGTGGGGCACAAACATCGTGTGGGGCACTGCCTGCGGAGGTGCCGACTGCCACAACATCGTGTGGGGCACGAACATCGTCTGGGGCACGAACATCGTGTGGGGGACCAACATCGTCTGGGGCACCCGGCTGCAGCCAGAGAACATCGTGTGGGGTACGAATATCGTCTGGGGCACCAACATCGTGTGGGGGACCAACATCGTCTGGGGGACCAATATCGTCTGGGGGACCAACATCGTGTGGGGAACAGCCACCGGTGAAAACCTCGTGTGGCCCACAACTGCGAACGGAACCGCGGTGTTGTTCGACGACCCGTCCAGTCCGTCGGTCTTCGACGGCGTCAGCTTCGACTCGCTCTTCTCGTCCACCCCCGCGTCTGCCGGTGCTGGAGGCAGCTTCTAATGGAGAATATTTCGCTTCCTCCTCGTCGTCTCGTGCGACCAGCCGTGATCGCGGAGCGCCCGATTGCGCCGGCGCCGACCGACTGGCGTGACGGACTGCCGGCGTTGACCGGAGCGATGGCGACGCTCCGCGAGCTGCGCCCGTCAGACGCGCCAGCGCTGCTTGCGATGCTCTCATCGGAAGAGGTGATGCGATTTATCTCCCCGGCGCCTGTCACGGTACAGGGATTCGAACGGTTCATCGACTGGAGCCTGCGCGAGCGCGCGCAAGGAACGCACGTCTGCTTTGCCGTGATTCCGCATGGGATGGACGCGCCGGTCGGCATCTTCCAGGTTCGTCAGCTTCAACCGGGGTTTGCCACGGCGGAGTGGGGATTCGCGCTGGCGTCGGCGTTCTGGGGTACGGGCCTGTTTACTGACGCCGCGCGCCTCGTTGCAGACTTCGCGTTTGACGTCGTCGACGTCCACCGGCTCGAGGCGCGCGCCGCCGTGTTGAACGGCCGCGGCATCGGCGCGTTGCGGAAGATCGGCGCCGTCCCCGAGGGCATCCTGCGAAAGTCGCTGCTGCGCAACGGTGAGTATCTCGATCAGGCGCTCTGGACGATCCTGGACGAAGACTGGCGCGCCTTGCGCATCGCGAGCGGTTTCAAGGTTCATTGAATCGGCCGCGCGACGGTCGCCGCTCCAACAGGCGCTCACGGTCCACCAGCTCGAACGACGAGGCGTCCTGCCGTTGCGAAACTGGGAGTTGTGCAGTTAACCGCTGCATCGTTTTGTTGTACTCTCGCAAACGATGCTCCTCTCTACAGTGTTCCCTCCGATGCCGACGCCGTTTACGCCCGACGGCGCGGTCGACGAGAACGCGATCAAGTCGAACATCAGGCAATGGATTGATGCCGGCCTCGGCGGCATCGTCGCGCTCGGTACGAACGGCGAGGCCGCGCTTCTCGACGAGGACGAGAGCGATCGGGTCGTTGCAGCGGCGCGCGAGAGCGTGCCGCGCGATCGCGTGCTCATCGCCGGGGTCGGACGCGAATCGACAGCGGCGACGGTGGCGGCTGCGCGCAGAGCCTCGGCGCTTGGTGCCGACGCCGTGCTCGTGCGGCCGCCGTCGCTCTATCGCAGCAGCATCGGCGCCGGTGCGCTCGAGCAGCACTACAGGACGATCGCGGACGAGAGTCCAGCACCCGTGCTCCTCTACAACTATCCGGCCTTTTTCGGCACGGCGCTCCATCCCGCGCTGATTGGAACCCTCGCTCGACACCCGAACGTGATCGGAATGAAAGAGACGAGCACGGACGGCGGACAATTCGCCGATGTCGCTGCCGCGGTGCCCGAGTCCTTCACGATTCTCGCTGGCTCCGCTCCGGGGCTGTATCCCGCGCTCTGCGCGGGCGCACGCGGCGCCATCCTTGCGGTCGCATGCGTCGCGCCTGCGGTGTGTCTGCACGTGCTCGCGTGTACTCGGGATGGACGCCATGATGAGGCGCTTCGGCTGCAGCAGCGGTTGAATCCGCTCGCGCGTGCCGTGACGAGCGGCTACGGCATTGCCGGCCTGAAGGCTGCGATGGAACTCGTCGGGTACGTGGGCGGCGACACACGGCGGCCGCTTCCGGCTGTCTCTTCAGAGGGTGTCGAACAGATCCGCCAACTGCTCCAATCCGTTCAGGACTAGGCATG
The DNA here is from genome assembly GCA_035495555.1 of Vicinamibacterales bacterium. Lineage (GTDB taxonomy): Bacteria > Acidobacteriota > Vicinamibacteria > Vicinamibacterales > 2-12-FULL-66-21 > DATJFQ01. The sequence goes on along the minus strand of DATJFQ010000043.1, from coordinate 156,349 downwards.
GTTCCTACTGTCGAGCGTCTGTTGCTGGGGCCTGGCCCCAGCCCGGTCTCACCGCGTGTGCAGCGCGCAATGGGCGCGCCGATCCTGAGTCACCTCGATCCGGTCCTGGTGACCATTCTCGATCGTATCCGCGCGCAGTTGCGCGACCTCTTCGCCGCGCGAGACGATGCGTTCGCGTTTGCGGTGTCGGGAACCGGGACCGCGGGGATGGAAACCGCGGTGGCGAACCTCACACGAGCCGGAACGCGCGCAACGGTGGTCGTCAACGGCTACTTCGGCGATCGGCTCGCGCGGATGCTCGCGCGGTACGGCGCAACCGTCACGCGTATCGAACGTGAGTGGGGCCGGGCGGCCGATCCGGACGCGCTCGACCGATCCCTGCGCGAGAACGGGGCCGACGTGGTCGCGCTCGTGCACGCGGAGACGTCGACGGGCGTACTGAATCCGGCCGGCGCGTTGTGTGCCGTTGCCGCGCGTCACGGAGCGTTGACGATCGTCGACGCGGTGACCTCGCTCGGCGCCCACCCCGTGCAGACCGCCGAGTGGAACTGCGACGTGTGCTACAGCTGCACGCAGAAGGGTCTTGGGGCGCCCTCGGGTCTTGCACCGATCGTATTCTCCGCGCGCGCGCAGGAGCGCTGCGGTGAGCGCGGGCCGGCGGCGACGTTTTACTTCGATCTGGGGCTGTTGAAGGCGTACTGGATCGACCGCAAGTATCACCACACCATTTCATCGCCTCTGGTTTGCGCGCTGTCGGAGGCGCTCGATGTCGTGTTCGAGGAAGGCCTGCAGCCGAGATGGGATCGCCATCGCCGGCATCATGAACAGTTTGTCGCCGGCCTCTCGGATCTCGGCCTCGATCTGCTGCCGCCGCCAACCGATCGCCTCTGGTCGTTGAACGCGGTCCGTGTTCCCGACGGTGTAGATGAGGCGGCCGTTCGGCGCCGCTTTCTCGACGAGCGCGCCATCGAGATCGGTGCGGGCCTCGGACCGCTCGCCGGGAAGATCTGGCGGGTGGGCCTGATGGGCTCGGGCTCGACGGCCGAAAACGTCGAGCGCCTGCTCGATGCCTACAGGAGCGTGCTACGCCCCGCGTGAAAGTGCGCCGGGTCAAGGCGCGAGGCCTGAAACGTGCGGGCCGCGTGACGATGGCCGTCCTCGCGGCCGCGTTCGCGTACGTCGCTTACATCTACCTCACGCTTCCCGACGTGCGCACCCTGCGCACTGCGAACCCCGCAACGACGGCTTTCATGCAACTGCGCGCGCGCGAAGCGCACGCGCGCGGCGAGCCAGTCGTCCAGGATCGCCGGTGGGTGCCCTATTCGCGCATTTCGTCGAACCTGAAGCGCGCGGTCATCGTGACGGAGGACAGTGCGTTCTGGCGGCACGAAGGGATCGATTACGCGCAACTCAGGGAGGCGATGGAGGAGAACCTCGAACGCCTCGAATTTGCGCGCGGCGCGAGCACGATCACTCAGCAGCTCGCGAAAAACCTGTATCTGTCCCCGTCCAAGAATCCCATGCGCAAGCTGCGCGAGCTGCTCATCACCCGGCGGCTCGAGGCGGAGCTGACGAAGCAGCGCATTCTCGAGCTCTATCTGAACGTCATCGAGTGGGGTGACGGCGTCTGGGGTGCGGAAGCGGCGGCGCGTCACTACTTCCACAAACCTGCGGCCGAGCTGTCGCCCGCAGAATCCGCGCTCCTCGCGGCGGCGATTGCGAACCCGCACGTTTTTGATCCTGGTCATCCGACCGCCCGCCTTCGCAGGCGCCAGCAAATGATCATGGGCCGCATGGGCGCCGTCACGCCGCCGCCCGTGATCGCGGCGCAGCCAGAGGTGGCACCTGCCTCTCCCCTCGAGCCGATTCCGCAATTACCCGCCGCGCCATTGATACTCCCCGGCTCGTCGCTCCCGCCGGAGAAACCGCCGAAGAAGCCGGGAGGAGGATAGCGGGTGCGGCGCGCGGAACGCGGAGTTGCCAACTGGAAATTGGGAGTTGGGAATCGGGAGTTGAGATTGACGCCTTGAGTAGTTTGCAGTTGTGTAATTGGTAGTTGCACTTTCGTGAATTCGTGAGAATTCACGAAAGTGCTTTAAGGATCACCTTGACACTGATCGCCTCATGTCCGTATAGTCGCTCATCTCCGCCCCCCCAGTGACAAGCGGCCCGTTCGACCGAGGAACGCGGGCGAAGCTGTGCTTGGTCTGCGTATTGTCGGGATGATCAACTACACAGAGCGCATCTCGCTCCTCATGGAGGACCTGATTGCGCGCACTCCAGCGCTGGCGTTCATCGACCTGCGCGAAGTTCTCGTGTTCGGTCGCTTCGGCCGGCCTGAAGCGGAGGGCGCATTCGCCACCTGTCACTGCATGACCCTCCCCGAAAGCGAGCCGGGCTATTTCTTCTGGCGCGATCGCGTGACCGGTGAGCTGACGCGTCGCTCCGAGTGGTTCGTCACGAAGACCCCTGAAGTGCGCGTCGGGCCCGTGCGCATCAAGTACCTGATTTCGTTCGTGCTCCCGCGCTTCTGCGAACAGCGGCTCGAGCGGTCGTGGAAAACGGAGCTCTACGACGGCGCGCCGTCGTGGATCGCGAAGCTCGACACGATCGTGCACGAGCTCTATCACATCGATCCGAACGCGAGCGGCATGCGCCAGTGCCTCAACGCGGATGGGTCGCGTTCCCCGCGGCTTCACGGCTCGCAATTCTACGAGGACGTCGCCGCGATGACGCGCGCATACCTCGAGTCGCACCCCGATCCTGCCTACACCGACTTCTTACAGTGGGACTTTGCCGATCTCGAGCACCGCTACGGCGGCGTCGTCGCGACCACGTTCCGGAATTTCCCGTCGTTTCCGCAGCGTTATATGGAGCCGTGCACGACGCTGCCCGTCGAGTCGAACGTCAAGCTCGAGCCGTTGAAGCCGTTTACGCAGCCGCTGCTCTATACGGAAGACGACCTGCACATCCGACAGTTCACGTTATCGAACACGCGTCGCCTCGCGCGCAAGGGCGCGGAGAGGGCGGCGTAATCGGTGAGCTGGTGAATGGGTTCAGTTGGCGGACCCGATTCTCCGGGCGCCGACATATCTGGAATCCCAGTAGCGCGCGCTGAGGTGCTCGATGCGCACCTCGCCGCTGCCGCTCGGCGCGTGCACGAAGTCGTCGCCGCCGAGCGAGATGCCGACGTGCGATGCGCCGCGCGAGACCGTGTGGAAGAACACGAGATCGCCCGCCTCGAGGTCGCCCCGCCGGACGCTGCGGCCGACGCGGTACTGTTCCGCCACCGTCCTCGGCATGGTGACGCCGTTTCGCGCGAACACATACTCCACGAGACCGCTGCAGTCGAAACCCGCCGGCGTTGCACCTCCGGTCCGGTAAGGCGTGCCGACGAACGAGACGGCGAGTTGGGCGATTGCCGAGCCGGATGCCGAACCGCCGACGGGGGTCGTCGCCGGATGCCGTCCCGGGGTCGGAAACGGTGAGGGCCTGGCGCGCCCGCCGGACGCGCATCCGCCGGATACCGCTGCAATGATCAGGATGACGACCGGGCCGAGACGTACCATTGGCAATCGCATTATCGGCCCGGCGCCCGTTCGGGGTCAGACCCCGGACGCCGCGCTTCCGGCGTCAGACCCCGGACGCTCGTTTACACACTTCCGCCACGGAACAGGCGCCTGCGTCGTTAAGTTGCTGCAAACATGCCTGTTAGCCGCTCAGTGCCTTGACACCTGCGCTTCCAGTCAGGCAAAATGACTCAGGCTTATGGAGCAGACCCTGCTTCTGAACGCCACGTACGAACCGCTCAAGGTCGTCCACTGGCAGAAAGCGATCACGCTCTGGTGCCAGGGGAAGGTCGAAGTCATCTCTGTGTACGACCGCGAGATCCGCGCGGTTTCGTTCAGTTTCAAGCTGCCTTCGGTCATCCGCCTCCTTCGATACATCAAGATCAAGCGGCACATCGACTACGTGCCGTTCTCGCGCGCCAACATCTACGCGCGCGACAACCATACGTGCCAGTACTGCGCCCAATCGTTGCCGACTTCCGATCTCACCTTCGATCATGTCGTGCCGGTCGCCCAGGGCGGCCGAAAAGATTGGGAAAACATCGTCACCTGCTGCATCCCCTGCAATCGCCGCAAGGGGGGCCGCACCCCGGAGCAGGCCGGCATGCACCTGGTCCGGACGCCGCGGCGGCCCGACAAGGCGCCCGCGATACGCATCACGATCGGCCTCCGCAACGCGCCCGAATCCTGGCGCGACTACTTCTACTGGAACGTCGAGCTCGACAAGGGCGACGACTAGTGGAGGGGGACCGATCGACTCCCAATCTCCAACGCTCGACGCTCAATCGTGGATCGGTTCCATTTTTTCCGGCCCGGAGCGGGGCATTGAGTTCCGGGCCTTGCCGCGTTCGTTGTTCAGCAGCCTGAGCCTGCGATGGGCCGCCTGATTGCCGTCCGCCCGGTATGGGCGATTCAGGGCGGCCGTGTAAGCCTCGAGGGGGACAGCCTGCCGGTGGATCCCGACGTCGCACTCGTTCGCGTCGGCGGCGTACCGGCGCGTCTCGCGAAGGCCTCGACGACGGCGCTCACCGTGATCATTCCGGAGGGCCTGGAGGGCGGGCAGACCGCGATCCGGATCGATCAACTCCCAGGCGAGACGGCGTTCATCGACGTCGGCACGCCGCTCGCGACGGGGCTGCATCAGGTCGACAGTCCCGCTTACGATCGCCACGGCAATCTGTTCGTCACCTTCAGCGGGTCGCGCGGGCAGCAGGCACCCGTCACGATGTTCGTCGTGCGGCACGATGGCACCCGCGAACCGTTCGTCAGCGACGTACCGAATCCGACCTCGCTCGCGTTCAGTCCCGACGGCGAGTTGTTCGTGTCGAGCCGCTTCGACGGCAGCGTCTATCGCATCACGGCGGACGGCCGCGCAACGCTGCACGCGAGCGAGCTGGGGATTGCGTGCGGGATCGCGTTCAGCCCGGACGGCGCGTTGTACGTCGGCGATCGATCCGGATCGATTCTGCGCGTCGACGATCAGGGGCGCACGGAAACGTTCGCGACGCTGCCCGCAAGCGTCGCGGCCTTTCATCTCGCGTTCGGTCCGGACGCGGCCTTGTATGTGACGGGTCCGACGCTCGGCCCGAGCGATGTCGTGTACCGCATTCCGCCGAACGGCCGTCCCGCGGTGTGTGCCATCGGCTTCGGCCGGCCTCAAGGGCTCGCGTTCGACGCGGCGGGCTACCTCTACGTCGTCGATGCGCTGGCGGGAAGCAGCGGCGTGTATCGCTTCCGCGCCACCGCTCCCGACGAACGCGAACTGGTGTTGAGCGGCGGCGCGCTGATCGGCCTCGCGTTCGATCCGCACGGCGGCATCGCCATCGCGACGACCGACAGCGTCTATCGCCTTGCCGTTGGTATTCACGGGCTCCTGCCATAGAATTCGCGGCACATGACTCAACTGTTCCGCCGTAAACCGATCGCCGAACTCGTCGTCGAAGGCGAGCAGGCGCTGAAGCGAGTGATGGGCGCCGGCGATCTGATCATGCTGGCGATCGGCGCCGTCATCGGGGCCGGCATTTTCAGCGCGATCGGCACCGCCGCGGCCGGGCAGATTGGGCCGAACGGAGAGGTCATCCGGCAGGGTGCGGGCCCGGCGCTCGTGTTCTCGTTTCTGCTGCTCGGCGTCGCGTGCGCGCTCGCCGGCCTCTGCTACGCGGAGCTCGCGGCGATGATTCCGCAGGCAGGGAGCGCCTATGCGTACACCTACGCCACGCTGGGCGAACTCGTGGCGTGGATCATCGGCTGGGATCTCATTCTCGAATACGCGGTCGGAAACGTCGCCGTCGCGATCTCGTGGGGAGACTACTTCAACACGCTGCTGCACGGCTTAGGCTGGACGCTGCCTCCGTGGCTCACCACCGGATATCGGACCGCCCTGCTGAGTCCCGACCCCGCCATCCACGGCCTGCTGGATTCCGCGCCGCATCTGCTCGGAATTCCCATCGTCGTCCACGTTCCGGCGTTTGCGATCGTCATGCTCATCACGTGGCTGCTGCTGCAGGGCGCGCGCGAGAGCTCCACCGCCAACAACATCATGGTGGTGATCAAGCTGCTCGCGCTGGCGCTGTTCATCGCGGTCGGCGCGACGCACCTGCACGCGGCGAACTATCATCCGTTCGCCCCCAACGGGTTCAAGGGCATTCACCAGGGCGCCGCAATCGTCTTTTTCGCCTACATCGGTTTCGATGCGATCTCGACCGCCGCGGAGGAAACGAAGAATCCCCAGCGCAACCTGCCGATCGGCATCCTCGGCGGGCTCGCGATCTGCACGGTGATCTACGTCATCGTCGGGGCCGTGCTGACGGGGATGGTGCCGTATCAGCAGCTCGCGGTCGCGGATCCGCTCGCGCGCGCGCTGCAGCTCGCCGGTTTCAGCGCGGTCGGGTGGATCGTGGCGCTCGGCGCCGCCGTCTCGATGTCGGCCGTCCTCCTCGTGTTCCAGTACGGACAGCCGCGAATCTTCTTTGCGATGGCGCGCGACGGGCTCCTTCCGCATTGGGCGGCGCGCCTCAACGCGCAGAAGATCCCGGTCACGACGACCATCGTCACAGGCGTGTTCGTCGCGTGCTGGTCGCTCATCGGGGATGCCGGCGAGACCTACGATCTGACGAACATCGGGACGCTGTTCGCGTTCATGCTCGTCTCGATCGGTGTGCTCGTACTCCGGTACAAGGAGCCCGACCGCCCGCGGCCCTTCCGGGTGCCGTTCGTCTGGCCCGTGACCGTACTGTCCGCCGCCGGCTGCATCTTCATCATGCGCGGTCTTCCGCACCAGGCGTGGGAGCGATTCGGGTACTGGCTCGCCATAGGACTGGTCCTGTATTTCGTCTACGGCTACTCACACAGCCGGCTGACGCGACGGGCGTAGCGTATGGCCCGGCCGCGACCGGCCGATCTCGACATCGTCTTCGAGGACGGGTCGCTCATCGTCGTCAACAAGCCCGCGGGGCTGCTGAGCGTCCCGCTGGAGCGCAAGCGCGGCGCGGATTCCATTTTCGATCGCGTCGAGACGTACCTGCGGCCGTTCGGTAAACGGCGCCCGCTCGTCGTCCATCGCATCGACCAGGACACGTCCGGCCTCGTCGTGTTCGCGAAACATCTGCGTGCGCAGGCGGCGCTGAAGGATCAGTTCAGGCGACGCGAGCCCGCACGCGTATATCTCGCTGTCGTGTACGGGCATCCGGCGCCGCGTTCGGGCACCTGGCGCGACCGTCTCGTCTGGGACGAGAAGGCGCTGATCCAGAAGTCGACGCACCCGAGGGATCCGCGCGGCACGGACGCGGTCAGCGAATACCGCGTGCGCGAATCGTATCGGGACGCATCGCTCATCGAGGTGCGCCTGGTGACGGGGCGCCGTAATCAGATTCGTCTGCAGGCGCGTCTTCGCGGGCACCAGCTCGTCGGTGAGAAGCGGTACACCTTCGGACCGGATGCGCTGCGCACGATTCGGTTCGAGCGGCACGCGCTCCACGCGTGGCGACTCGCGTTCGATCATCCGCTCGACGGGCGCCGGCTGGAGTTCGAAGCTCCTCTGCCGGCCGATTTCGACGCGTTACTGGAACGATTACGACGCAGGCTGCCTCTGCCGTAACGATCCCGTGTGATAAAATTTCCCTTTTTGGCCCCCTCGAAAAGTCCGCTCCAGTAAGGCATGGCTCACGACTGGGTTGCCGTGCGCGGCGCGCGCGTGCACAACCTGAAGAACATCGACGTCGACCTTCCGCGGGATCAACTGGTCGTCATTACGGGCCTCTCAGGCTCCGGGAAGTCGTCGCTCGCCTTCGACACGATCTACGCCGAGGGACAGCGGCGCTACGTCGAATCGTTGTCGTCGTACGCGCGGCAGTTCCTCGAGCAGATGGAGAAGCCAGACGTCGACCTGATCGACGGACTCTCGCCCGCGATCGCGATCGAGCAGAAGACAACGGGATCGAACCCCCGGTCGACCGTCGGCACCGTCACCGAGATCTACGACTATCTCCGGCTCCTCTTCGCGAACATCGGCGTCCCGCATTGCCATCTCTGCGGGCGCGAAATCGCGTCGCAGTCGCTCGAGCGCATCATCGACATGGTGATGCTCTCGCCGGTCGAGGAGCGCATCAACGTGCTCGCGCCGCTCGTGCGCGGGCGGAAGGGTGAGTTCAAGAAGGAGCTTGCCGCGCTGAGGGCCCGCGGCTTCACGAAGGTCCGCGTCGACGGACAGATGCGGTCGCTGGACGAAGACATCAAGCTGGATCGCCGCCGCAACCACACCATCGACGTCATCGTCGATCGCGTGGTGCTGAAGCCGGGTATCGAGCGGCGGCTGACGGAGTCGGTCGAGATCGCGCTGAATCTCGCCGACGACGTGGTCGTCATCAACACGCTCGACGGCGGCGATCGCCTGTTCTCGCGCAGGCTGGCGTGCACCTACTGCGGCGTGAGCATGCCGGAGATGACGCCGCGCGCCTTTTCGTTCAATTCGCCGCACGGCGCGTGCCCGGAGTGTCAGGGGCTTGGCGCGGTGTACGACTTCGATCCCGTGCGGCTGGTGCCGGACGAATCGGTGTCGCTGCAGGACGGCGCCATCGCGCCCTGGGCGAAGGGCGACCGCAAGCTCGTGAAGGAAGCGCTCGCTACGCTGAGCCGCACGTTCGGAATCGATCTCGCGCTGCCGTTCAAGCGCCTTCCGCGGAAGATCCGCGATCTCATCTTCTTCGGCGCCTCGCCGGCCGCCGCCGGCCGGAAGGAACCAAAAAAGGAGAAGGATCCTTTCGGCGCGGGGTTCGAAGGCCTCATCCCGAACCTGCGCCGTCGCTATGAAGAGGGCAGCTGGGTCGATCAGGAAGCGCTCGAGCCGTATCGCGGCCTGCGGCCGTGCCCCTCGTGCCAGGGCGCCCGTCTCAAGCCGCAGAGCCGCGCCGTTCGCGTCAAAGGCCGAACGATCGTCGACTACGTGGGGCTGCCGATCGGCGAGGCGCTTCACGTCTTCGAATCGCTGGAACTCACCGATCGCGAGTCGCTCATCGCGAGCCGTATCCTCCGCGAGATTCGGGATCGGCTGCGCTTTCTCAACGACGTTGGCGTCGGGTACCTGACGCTCGGCCGCAGCGCGGCCACGCTGTCGGGCGGCGAAGGGCAGCGTATTCGACTTGCGACGCAGATCGGCTCGAATCTGACCGGTGTCTTATACGTGCTCGACGAACCGTCGATCGGGCTGCATCAGCGCGACAACCGGGCGCTGCTCGCCACGCTCGCGCGTCTTCGCGATCTGGGCAACACGGTCGTCGTCGTCGAACACGACGAGGAGACGATTCGCAGTGCCGATTACGTGATCGATCTCGGGCCCGGCGCAGGCGAGCACGGCGGCCACGTGATTTTCCAGGGCCATCCAACGGAGCTCGTGAGCAACGGGCACGGCTCGCTGACGGGCGCGTATCTCAAGGGCGAACGGTCGATTGAGACGCCGAAGACCCGCCGGTCCCGCACCCGGGGGGCGATCGTCATCCACGGCGCGCGCGAGAACAACCTGAAGGACATCGACGTCGAGATTCCGCTCGGGACGCTCGTCACGATCACCGGCGTCAGCGGCTCCGGCAAGTCGACGCTCGTCAACGACATCCTCTATCGCTCGCTCGCGCGAACGCTCTATCGCGCGGCGGACGAACCCGGCGCCCACACGTCCATCGAGGGCATCGACCTCCTCGACAAGGTCATTCAAATCGATCAGTCGCCGATCGGCCGCACGCCGCGGTCGAACCCGGCGACTTACACGGGGCTCTTCACCTTCATCCGCGATCTCTTCGCGATGCTGCCAGAGTCGCGCGCGCGCGGCTTCCGCCCGGGACGCTTCTCGTTCAACGTGAAGGGCGGACGCTGCGAAAGCTGCCAGGGCGACGGCGTGATCGCGATCGAAATGCACTTTCTCCCCAACGTGTACGTCACGTGCGAGCAGTGCAAGGGGCGCCGTTACAACCGCGAGACGCTCGAAATCAAATATCGCGGCAAGTCGATCGCTGACGTCCTCGACCTGACCGTCGACCAGGCCCTGCCGCTGCTCGAAAACTTCCCACCCATTGCGAACAAGCTGCGCACGCTGCAGGACGTGGGCCTGGGCTACATCGAGCTCGGGCAGTCGGCGACGACGTTGAGCGGCGGGGAAGCGCAGCGCGTAAAGCTGGCGAAGGAGCTGTCGCGCCGCGGCACGGGGCGGACGCTCTACATCCTGGACGAGCCGACGACGGGACTGCACTTCGCCGACACCCACAAGCTGCTGGACGTCCTCAACAAACTTGTCGATCAGGGCAACACGGTTGTGATCATCGAGCACAACCTGGACGTCATCAAGTCGGCGGACTACGTTGTCGATCTTGGACCCGAGGGAGGCGCCGCCGGCGGACGCATCGTCGCGACGGGGACTCCTGAAGATGTCGCGAGGAGCCGAGATTCCTTCACAGGGCGGTTTCTAGCCGATATTCTGGGAACACCGCCCGCGGCAGCGGCGTCGTGACGGGTCCGATGGCAATTCTTGTAAGAGATGGACTCGGCAGGTGTGGTAAAACTGCCACGAATTGCGCCCCGCTACCTGTGGTCAGAGAGCCACAGTTTGACGGTCTTCTGACAGCGAGTGCGACGGTGTCAGATTCACAAGTTACTGAATCCAGACCGGTTAGGTGCAACTTTTCATGGAAGTCGCTGCTGGCAGCTCCTTTGCTGAGCTGCTTGCAGCCCTCCCAGCGGCCCTAAAGAGGTCCATGAACGCGCAGCGCACCCTACGACGACCTGTTTCCTGCTCCGGAATCGGACTCCATTCCGGAAACAAGGTCACTCTTTCGCTGAAGCCGGCTCCGGCCGACTACGGCATCCGTTTTCAACGCTCCGACCTGGGAGGCCTCGAGATCCCTGCCACGGTCACCCATCTTGGCGGGATCCGGCTGGCCACAGGGCTGACGCGCGAAGCGGTCTCGGTTGAGACGGTTGAACACCTGCTCGCGGCGTTGACGGCGCTCGGCATCGACAACTGCATCGTCGAGCTGAACACGCCGGAAGTGCCGATCATGGACGGCAGCGCGGCGCCGTTCGTCTATCTGATTCTGAATGAATCCGGCGTGCGGCGCCTGTCCGCGCCGAAGAAGTTCCTGAAAGTCCTCCGGCCGATTTCACTGAGCCAGGGCGACAAGCGCATCGCGCTCTATCCGTCGGATCACTTCAAGGTCACCTACAGCATCAGCTTCGATCACCCGCTCATCCGGCATCAGTCGCGGACGATGAAGATCACGGACGAGACGTTCGTGGAAGAAATCGCGCCGGCGCGGACGTTCGGGTTCCTGAAGGAAGTCGAGATGCTGCGGCAGCGCGGCCTCGCGCTCGGCGGGTCGCTCGACAACGCGATCGTGCTCGGCGAAACGGGAGTGCTCAATCAGAACGCGCTGCGGTTCGAGGACGAATTCGTCCGCCACAAGATCCTGGATGCGATTGGCGACCTGTCGCTCGTCGGCTACCCGGTGATCGGACACCTCGTGGCGCATCGCGCCGGCCACGCGCTGCATACGGCGTTTGCTGCGCGGATTCTCGAAGACGTCGATGCGTGGCGTCTCGTCGAGGCGTCCGCCGATCAGACAGTCGCACCGATTCCCGCGGCTGCGAGCGCGCCAGCTGCGGCTCCCCGTCTGGCGAATTAGCGGGTGACGTCCGAGGCTGGAAGGCCGACGCTGGACGGTCGGCGCGCGGCGTCCGACGCTCCACCGCTTACACCACCTGAAAGTCCTTCGTCGTCACCGGCGACCCGCACGTTTCGAACCAGTCGATTCCTTCGTAAACCAGATCGAATTTGAGCCTGTAGCGGCCCGGCTGCGCGGGCGCTTTCAGCGTGATCGGGATGCGTGCGGCCGCGCCCGGCGCGAGATGCTCCGGGAGCCAGGCGCGTTGGTAGTCCCGCTCGATCAGCGCGCCGTCCGCGGCGCAGAGCTGCGCGCCAAGACGAACGAGTCTGCGGCCGTAGCTCGCTCGCGCGGGAAAGGGGCGGCTGGAGAGGTTTTGGACCGTGGTTCGCACCTCGACCGTCGACCCGGCTGCAGCCCTGACCGGGCGCTTCAGGAGCGACGTCAACCAGGTTTCCTCGACGTCAATCCGTGCGCGCGGAGTCGCCCCGGGGACCGCGTTTCCCAGCCCGCTCTGATCCCAGATCTCGTGGCGGATGCTGTCGTAGCCCGGCGTCCCCGGCGCGAAGCGGCGGGAGAACAAGTCTTCGGGATGGTCAGTGATCTCCCACGACAGCCTGTCGACTCCGATTGCTGACGCGAGATCGCGCGCGCGGTTCATCTCCCCGTCGCTGTCGTTGTGCGTAAACAGGATATAGCGCCAGTTCACGAACGGTACGTCGCGTCCGTGCTTCTGCTTTTCCTCGAGCACCGTGCGGAGATTCCGCAAGGCTTTGTCGAAATCGCCGCGCTGGCGGTATTTGATGTACGTCTCGGGCGACGCGCCGTCGATCGAGAACGTGAGCTCGTCGATGCCCGATCGCGCGAGCCGCCGCGCCTGTTCCTCGCTGAACGCGAGGCCGTTCGTGCTCGAGTAGAGATAGACGTGCGGGTACCTGGACTTGATGTACTCGCACATCTCCACCGCGCGTTTATGGAGGAACGCTTCACCGTAGTTGAAGAAATCGATTCTGACGAGGGACCGCGCCGCTTCGTCCACGACGCGCGTGAACAGATCGAAATCCAGCATGCCCGCCTGTCGTGTGCGGGTGATGCCCGTTTCAGGCGCGCAGCAGGACTGGCTGCACGAGATGTTGCAGGCGGCGGTGCACTCGATATACAGGCGCGAGGGGAGGGCCGGCACGTTCAGATCGCGCTGCGGCGGCTCGGCGCCTTTGAGCGGCAGCTTCAGCGGACAGTCGCCGCAGAACTTGGAGCCGCCCCTGTTGAGGTCCTCGCGCAGCGCCGTCGCGGTCGGGCCGGTCCAGACGGCAGACACCGACGCGGTCCGCGTGTCTCCCAGCACCCGTTTCCCGTACGGATCGGCGCACCCGCACACGAGGCGTCCATCGCAGAGCAGCACCATCGTGCTCCAGGGCCAGGAGCAGGTGAAGCGGGCGGCCAGGTAGTTCAGTGACACGTGCGGTTCCGGGTGCGGCGGTTCGGCGGTGCGGTGGTTCGCTCCGTTCGCGGTTCGGGTTCGCGTTCGGGTTCGCGTTCGGGTTCGCCGGTTCGCCGGTTACTTGTTCGTGAGCTTCTTCACGTACGACGCGAGGCGTTCGTTTTCGTATGACACCGTGTTCAGAAACAGGCTTTCCGACAGGTACTGTTTCCGCTCGGATTCGGTCATCTGCTCGATGACGTGCTGAATCTCTCGGGCCATGTCTTCGAAGGTTGATTGCAGCTCCTGCCGCGCGGACACCTCCTTGTACAGCGCTTCGAGCAGCGTCAGCAGATCGCCGTCCAGTTCGACCGGCGCGCCCGTCGTCAGCGTGATGGTCCGCATGTCAGGCTCCGAAGCTCTTGACGGCAGACGGTTCGTCGGGGTGGACCTCGATGAAGTTCTGCGCGCCGGTCATCGTCAGCATCGTCTCGACGCGCTTCTGGACGCCGGCCAGCTTCAAGGCGCCGCCCGCTGCGCTCGCCTGACGATAGAGATCCATCAGGCACCCGATCGTCGCGCTGTCGACGTAGCCGACCGACGACAGGTCGATGACGACGCGGCGCTCGCCGGACGAGATGAGCTTCTGCACCGCCGATGAGAATTCCGACAGCAGCGGGTACATGAGACGCGACTCCCCGACGCGTACGACCGCGATGCCATTCGCCCGTTCGGTGGTGATGTTCATTCGATGACTCCGCTGCGCCGCGATCCGCCGCGTTTCCGCGGGCGAACGGGCTGTTTCTCCTGCAGCCGCCGCAGCTGGTGCGCGAGTTCGATGCGGCCGCGATTGATCCGTGACTTCACTGTCCCCTCGGGTAACTGCAGTCGATCCGCGATCTCCTGATACGAGAGCTCCCGCAGATCCCGGAGCACGACGGCCGTACGCAGCGTCGACGGCAGCGTTTCCAGCGCAACGCGCAGTTGGGCGCGCAGGTCCTGATGTTCCGCCACGGCGTACGGTCCACGCTCGGCGGATGCCGGCTGCAGGTCGGACATGTCGACGTCGCGCGCCACCGTCTGCCGCTCTTTCCGCACGCTGCGATAGTGATCGATGCAGAGGTTGCGGCTGATGCTGACGATCCACGTTTGAAAATTCGCGCGGCGATCGAACGTGTTCAGCGCCTTGAAGATCTTGAGGAAGATGTCCTGCGTGAGATCTTCCGCCTCGTCATGCTTGCCGACGAATTTGTAGGCGACGTTGAACACCTTGCGCCAGTTCTGGCGCACGATCGTCTCCCACGCCGCCTGATTGCCAGCCAGACACTGTTCGATGAGCGTGTCGGGCGTGGCGGGCTGCGGCGCTGCCGCGGAATCAGCAGACATGCGTCGTGATCTGCTATCTTACACTCTTTTGTTCACCACACCTGTGACCGGTTTCTACCGTCAGGACGCGTCGCTCGTCTGCGACGGCGTCCCGCTGGCGCCGATCGCCGACGCGCACGGCACGCCGCTGTACGTGTACAGCGCTGCGACGATCACCTCGCGCTACCGCGCGATCGACGAGGCGTTCGCGGGCTACCCGCACACCATCCACTATGCGCTGAAAGCGAACTCGACGCTCGCGATTGCGCGGCTGCTCCGCGGCCTCGGCAGCAGCGCCGACGCGAACTCCGGCGGCGAGATCGACGTCGCGCTGCGCGCCGGGTTCACGCCATCGCAGATCGTCTTCACCGGCGTGGGCAAGACGCCGGCTGAATTGACCCACGCCATCGCGCTCGGGATCAAGGCGATCAACGTCGAATCGGCAGGCGAGATCGACCGCATCGAGGCGATCGCATCCGCGCGTGGTGCGCGGGTCACGATTGCGCTGCGGATCAATCCCGACATCGACGCCCGCACGCATTCGCACATTTCCACCGGCCTCAAGACGAACAAGTTCGGCATCCGGTTCGAACGCGTCAAGGCCATTGCGCGGGGCGCGCGAGACCGGGCGTCGATACGCGTCGCTGGCCTGCACATCCACATCGGATCGCAGATTACCGATCTCGGTCCGCTCACCGAGGCCGCGCGCGCGCTCGTCCAGCTCGCGCGGGAACTGCGGGACGAAGGTACCCCGATCGAACATCTCGACCTCGGCGGCGGGCTCGGCGTGTCTTACGATGGCTCGCCGGTTCCGTCCGCTCGAGACTACGCCTCCGCGCTGCTGCCGGTCGTCCGCGATTCAGGTCTGGCCATCGTGCTCGAACCGGGCCGGCAGATCATGGCCCCGGCGGGCGCACTGCTCACGCGCGTGATCGACGTCAAGCCGCAGGACGAGCGTAAGTCGTTTGTCGTCATGGACGCCGGCATGACGGAGCTGATCCGGCCGATGCTCTACAACGCCTTCCACCGGATCGAGCCCATCGTACAGAACGAGGCGCCGGTGCGCGCCGCCGACATCGTCGGGCCTCTGTGTGAGAGCAGCGATACGCTCGGAACGGATCGCCAGGTCCGAGATCCGCAACCGGGCGATTTGTACGCGGTCATGGACACTGGCGCCTACGGGGCCGTGATGGCGTCAAACTACAATCGCCGGCTGTTGCCCGCGGAAGTGCTCGTCGAGGACGGCGCCGTTCGGCTCATTCGGCGACGGCAAACTCTCGACGACCTGCTCGCGCTGGAATTGTGACGCTCGCGTGTCAACTCCCAACTCGCAACTTCCAACTCCCAGTCCCAAATGCGCGGCCTGCTGATCGTCTTCGAAGGGCTTGACCAGTCGGGGAAGCAGACGCAGGCGGAGGCGCTCAGAGACGCGCTGGTAGCCGGCGGCCGCGGCTGCGAACTGCTGTCGTTTCCCGATTACGAGACGCCGATCGGAGGGGAAATCGGCGCAGCGCTGCAGGGCCGCCGCGACTACCCGCCCGACGTGATGCAGTTGCTCTACATCGCGAACCGCTTCGAAAAGAAGCCGCAGGTCGAGACCGCGCTCGGGGCGGGCACGATCGTGGTCTGCGACCGTTATCTGGCGTCGAGCATCGCGTATGGGGAAGCTCAGGGCCTCGATCCGGCGTGGCTCGCGGAGATCCAGCGACTGCTGCCGCAGCCGGACCTGACGATCCTGCTCGACATCGTCCCGGAGACCGCCGCCGGGCGGAAAGCGGCGAACAGGGATCGATACGAACGGGACCTCGCGCTCCTCGGCCGCGTGCGCAATAGTTATCTTCGGCAGGCTGCCCGCGAACAGTGGCTCCGTCTCGACGGCGCACGCGATCGCTCGCTGGTGTCTGCGGATGTGATAGCCGCCGTCACGTCGCTGCTGTGATCCGTCCGAGGCCCGACCGACGACGGATCTCGTTGGCGAACCACTAGGGCGTCGGCGTCAACGTCTTCGCCGCGGTCACCGCGCGAACTTCTGCGGCGCCTGCGTCGAGCAGCGGCCGCGCGCACGCATTCAGCGTCGCCCCCGTCGTACTCACATCGTCCACGATCACCAGCGTGAGCCTGCGAACGTCAGCACCGCGGCGGACGGCGAACGCCTCGCGCACATTCGCGTGGCGCCGGGACGCGGGGAGATCGGCCTGTGAACACGTGGCGCGCGACCGCACCAGGGCGTCGAGCACCGGGAGCCCGAGGTGCTTCGCCAGTTCGCGCGCCTGGTTGAACCCTCTCTTCCGGTGACGCGAGCGATGCAGCGGAACAGGGACGACGGCGTCTGCGCGCTGGAGGACCCGGGCGGCAGACACGCGCAGGCGCTCCCCGAGCGGCCGCGCAAGGCTCGTGCGCGAGTCGTACTTCAGCGCCTGAAGGATGATTTTGAGCGTGCCTTCATAAGGACCGATCGCCGCGGCCGCCGAAATCAATGACGGGCTGCGGCGGCAGCGGGCGCATAGCGCCTGCGAGACGCTGATGATTCGCCACGACGGCAGTGCATCGCCGCACGTCACGCAGCAGGGCGGCACGAACGGATGGATAGACGACCAGCAGCGCTCGCAGACAGCCCCGAGCGTTGGAGATGAGAGCGGCTCGCGGCAGGCGGCGCACACGGGAGCTATGAACAGTGCGAGCGCAGCATCTGAGAACGCTCGCGTGCCGGCAACCGCTCGCGCGATGGCTCCGCAACTACTCAACTACCAACTCCACAACGTCTTGAGTAGTTGGTAGTTGTGAAGTTGTGTAGTTACTCTCTTGCAGCTATCGGGCAACTCCATCGTCAGACACTTCTATCTTCGTAGCATCTCCCCAGAGGCGCTCGAGCGAGTAGAACGCGCGAGTCTGCGGGGTGAAGATGTGAACGATGAACGTGAAGTAGTCCATCAGCACCCACTCGGCGCGGTCGTAGCCCTCAATATGTGACGGGCGGATTTTGGCCGCCTTCAGGCTTTCTTCAACAGCGTCCGCGATCGCGTGCACCTGGCGCTGGGTCTGCCCGGAACACACCAGGAAGAAATCGGTGAAGGCCGGCGTGTGCCGGAGGTCGAGCACGACGATGTCCTGTGCTTTCTTGTCGAGCGCGGCCCGCACCGCCTTCGCGATCTCGCCCGTCAAGCGGGGTGAACGCTTTCGCTTCGTCGCTGTGTTCTGTGTTTCAGCTTTGGCCATGCAACTCGTCTGCCTGTGCAATGCGGGCGGTGACGTGCGCCTGCGAACGATAAAGGTGATGTTTCCCGATGTGCGCCTCCACGCTCGCAGGCAGGAGGCCGCTGACCGAGAGGCCGCTGGACAGTCGTGCCCGCACCTCGCTGGACGACACGTTATGAGTCGGTGCATCCAGCAGCAGAATCGAGGGTTGTTTCGACGCCGCGTCGAACGCGTGTGCGGGCTGCATGCGCGCTGCAAGCGAGGGGAGCCGCGTGGGCAGGCCCATTGGGTCGTACCCCGGCCGAGACACCACGACGAAGTTCGCCATGTCGAGCACAGCCGGATACCGCCTCCACGTCTCAATTTCCGCGAACGCGTCGACGCCGGTGATGAAGAAAATCTGCCATGGCGCGAGCCCGCGATGATGATGACGTTCGAGGGTTTCGGCCGTGTACGAGGGACCATCAGCGCAGAGTTCCTCGTCGCTGGCGAGCAGGCCGTCGACGCCGTTCACCGCGAGCGCGGTCATTGCGAATCGATGGAACGGGGAGGCGACGGGCTGGACGGGGCGATGCGGCGGGATGTGGGAGGGGACCAGCAGCACCGAATCGAGCCGCAGCGCGTGTCGGACGGCGCGCGCGGCGTCGAGGTGTCCGCAGTGAATCGGATCGAAGGTGCCGCCGAGAATGCCGATGCGTTCGATCACGCGTTGGACGACAGTTCAGTCGACGGCCTGGCGCTGACGGCGGTCCACATGGCTTCGAGCAGCGCCGGAACACCCTCCCCGGTCGCCGCGGACACAGCGTAAAGCGGAACGCCCGTCTGCTGCAAATGGCGGCGCAGCCGTTCGAGGCGGTCTGGATCGTCCAGCGCGTCGATCTTGTTCGCGGCGGCGATCATCGGCTTGTCCTGAAGACGCTCGCCCGAGGCGTCGCGTCCCGGGAACAGCCGCAGCTCGCGCATGATGACGTCGAAATCCTCGACAGCATCGCGTCCGGAGACCGACGAGATGTCGACGAGGTGGACGAGCACTTTTGTGCGTTCCAGATGGCTCAGGAACCGGTGCCCGAGCCCGTGCCCCTCGTGCGCCCCCTCGATGAGCCCGGGCACGTCGGCGACGACGAACGTGCGGTCGCCCGACAGCGACACCACCCCGAGATTCGGCTCCAGCGTGGTGAAGGGGTAGTCGGCAATCTTCGGCCGGGCAGCAGAGATGCGCGAGATCAGCGTGGATTTGCCGGCGTTGGGGAAGCCTACGAGACCGACGTCCGCCAGCAGTTTCAACTGGAGCCGAAGGTCTTTTTCTTCCCCCGGCAGTCCCGGCTCCGTTCGGCGCGGGGCCCGGTTGGTGGACGTCGCAAACTGCGCGTTCCCGCGCCCGCCCAGCCCGCCTTTCGCGACGAGGATTGGCTGCCCTGGGACGGTGAGATCGTATGTCAGCACGTACTCGCCGCCGGCGTGGCGCTCGAAGACCTGCGTGCCGATGGGGACTTCGAGCGTGACGTCCGCGCCCGTGCGGCCCGTCCGATTCGAGCCTTCGCCATGCTGGCCGCGGGCCGCCTCGAATTTCTTCTGGAAGCGATAGTTGAGGAGCGTGTTGAGATTGGGATTGGCAACGATATAGACGTTGCCGCCCGGGCCGCCGTCGCCGCCGTTGGGGCCGCCGCGCGGAATGAACTTCTCCCGGCGGAAACTCAGCGCGCCGCGGCCGCCGTGGCCCGCTGCGACGTGAATTTCTACTTCGTCGACGAACATGACAGCCGCCAGTTGCCGGTTTCCAGTTCCCAGCTGCCAGTTCCCGGTTGCCAGGGTCCAGGAGCTGCCCAGTCCGAACTGGCCGACTGAAAACTACTAACAGGGAACTGGTAACTGGAAACTGGCAACGGTCCCCGGCGAGCTACTGACTAGTCGATGGGCAGGACGGAGATGACGCGGCCCCGCGCGCCGTGATCGGTGAATTTCACCACGCCGTCGACCTTCGCAAACAGCGTGTCGTCCTTCCCGAGGCCGACGTTGAGACCCGGACGAAAACGGCGCCCGCGCTGGCGCACGAGAATCGACCCGCCCGTGACGACATTGCCGTCGAATCGCTTGACGCCGAGCCGCTGCGAGTTCGAATCGCGGCCGTTGCGTGAGCTGCCCTGTCCCTTCTTGTGAGCCATGGTTCTTACACCTGAATGTCGGTCACGCGCACGCGCGTGTAGGTGGCGCGGTGCCCTTTGGTATTGCGCTCGCCCTTGCGGCGCTTCTTCTTGAAGACCCGGATCTTCGGCCCGCGCGACTCGCCGTCCACGACGCCGAGGACCTTGACGTTGGCCACAAAGGGGGCCCCGGCCAGCACTTCGCCGCCGTCCTTTTCGAGGAAGAGGACGCGATCGATGCTGACCTCGTCGCCGGCCTTGGCGTCGCCGATCCGATCGACCTCGACCACGGCTCCCGGCGCGACCTTGACCTGCCGCCCACCGCTCTGGATGATTGCAAACACTGCTGCTGGCTCCTTATGGAGGAGAGGCAAAACGATAGGATAACACAGAGGGGGTTCTCAGGGTTCTTGGGTTCTCTGGTTCTCTGGTTCTCGGGTTTTAGGGTTTTCGGGTTGGGTTCTCCGGGTTCTCGGGTTCTCTCGGGTTCTCGGGTTCTCGGGTTGCTCCCGCCGAGTTAGATTCCCGAGACTCAGTTGGTTAGCGGCTGAGGTCGTCCACACCGGTTCGACCGCGGCCGGTAACAATCCAATTGGGAAGGTCGGAGGACGGGCTTACTAACCGACAGGATCGTCCCTTCACGACGATCAGAACCCGAAAACGAGAGAACGCTAGAACCGAGAACCCAACCACGAGAACCCCAGAACCCGAGAAACCCAACCACGAGAACCCCAGAACCCAAGAACCCGAGAACCTATTTGAGCAGGACCCTCGTGCCGCGGATTTTCTGCGCACTCAGCGTGCTCAGAAAGCTCGGCATGATCTGGTCCATCAGCTCGAAATACGAGCTGAGTGCGGGCACCGTCTGCTGTGCGGGATACAAGCGTTCCTCGCGGAACGTCTCGGAGTAGATCGTTGCGCCCGTGCGGCCGTCGATGAAGATGAACTTCGGCTGCAGCACGTATCCCTTCCGCTCCTGATACATGCGGACCGGAACGACCTGCCGGCGGCCGAACGAGTCGTAGATTTCCTGCTGCCGCGTGACGAACCCGGACGTGGAGTTCGGGGTGAACAGGATGGTCCCCGTGACGATGAGCGGGTTCTGGTATTCCTCGCCGAGCTTCTTCCAGTACGCCGTGTCCGCAAAGATCTTGTTGTACTTCTCCAGATCCTTCTCGTTCTTCACCTTCGGCTCGGTCCCGGCCTTCGGATCGGAGGCTTTGGGTGGCACATCGGCCGTGGGGATCTGGGGAACGGGCGCGACGCCTTCAGCGCCCGCCGGCGTCGACGCCTCTTTGAGCTGATCCTCGGCGACCGCAGCGAGCGGCAGTACCTCGGCTTCGATCACGCGGAGCGGCGACTTGGTGCGAAGCTGACTGCGAAGCAGGCGCACGGTTTCCTGATTCGCGTCGATGTCCTCGCTGCCGCCGCTGATGAAGCCCGCGACGAGGACACGCTGAAATGCCGAGACGTCCATCTTCGGCTGGATGGGCGTCTCGATCGGGATTTCGTAGAACCCCGTGCAGCCCAGCGCGATCCCGCAGACGAGCACCAGGCTACTTAGCGCGACGCTTCTTCGTGCGTTCATTGATTTCGTTGAACAGATCGTAGTTCTGCTTGATCATCAGGTTCTTCGGATCGAGCTGCAGCGCCTTTTCGTACGCCGCCTTCGCTTCCTCGAACTTGCCGTCGTGCTCGTACGCGATCGCGAGATTGTTCCAGGCCGCCGCATACGTGGGGTCGGTCTCCACCGCCTTCTTCCAGCGATAGAGCGCCTCGTTCCAGAGGCCGTTCTGCGCGACCTTGATGCCGAATTCGACCTGCTTCTTTGCGTCGGAGCGCGCGCTGGCGTGTGCCGCCGGCGCAACCAGGAACAGGGCCAGAGCGCAGAAGAGGATTGCGCGGCGCATGATGGATCGGGCTCACTATACCAGCAATGCCCGTACCGTAGTGGAACTCGAAAGAACGCTGGTTATCGTCTGAAATTGCACCGGTTTTCGTAAATCAGCGCGCGTTGCGTAACTCGCCACCGTTTGCCGGAGGACACTCCGGCGCCTATAATAAGGACAGGGGTCGGGTCGTTGCTGCCGGCGGCAGCCGCGGATCGGGCCCCGTTTGTATTCGGGCTCCCCACGGACGGCCGCGGCACTGGAGAACGTCATGGATCTTCAGCGCGCGGTCGCGCTCTCGGCCCTGCCAGGGACTTCGCGTTCCAGGGCGGCGGCGATTTTCAAAGCGCTCACCGATCAATCAGGCGGCAGTCCGGTTTCGCTGGAAGACGTCATCGCAGTCTGCCGGCCCGACGCCGACGCCGCAGCCCTGATCGATGCCGCGCTGGCGATTGCGGCGTCGTTGCTCGAGTCGGGACGCGCGCGAGGGATTACGCCCGTGCCCATTTGGGCGGATGCGTATCCGCCGCTGCTGCGGATGATCACCGATCCTCCCCCGGTGCTCTGGGTGCGCGGAGATGCGAGCACGCTTGCGTCGCGGGCAGTGGCGGTGATCGGATCCCGCGCAGCAACTCCATACGCGCTCGAAGTCGCAAGACGACTCGCACGGGAACTCGCAGAGCGCGGGACAACGGTCGTCTCAGGCCTGGCGCGCGGTGCCGATGCAGCCGCTCATCGCGGCGCGCTCGAGGGCGCGGGTACCACGCTGGCGGTCCTCGGCAGCGGACCCGACGTAATTTATCCGTCCGAGCACAGGGATTTGGCGGCAAGTATCGAAGAACATGGCGCGTTGGTGAGCGAACTCGGGCCCGGAGCGCCGCCGCTCCAAGAGCACTTTCCGCTGCGGAACCGGCTCATCAGTGGGATCTCGCTCGCCGTTGTCGTCGTCGAAGCTTCGGAAAAGAGCGGTTCGCTCATCACGGCGCGATGCGCGACTGAACAGGGCCGTGATGTGATGGCGGTGCCCGGCAGCGTGCTGAGCGGCCGGAACCGCGGGTCGCACAGCCTGCTCAAGGACGGCGCAAAGGTCGTCGAAACTGCGGACGATATCCTTGAAGGGCTGGGCTGGCCGGTCGCGGCCCCGGCAGAGGTGAAAATTTCCGGTAACTCGCTGATTCAAGAGCCGTTACTTGACAGGTTGACCCCCGGGCAGGCCTACGACGTCGACGAAATGTCTGCTACGGTGGGATTAGCCGCAACGCAAATGCTGCCCCGGTTGACGGATTGGGAATTACGGGGCTGGATAGAGAGGATGCCCGGCGGGCGCTATGTGCTCGCGGGGCGAAAGTGACTTATGGCAAAGGCACTCGTGGTGGTCGAATCGCCGGCAAAGGCCAGGACCATCAACAAATATCTGGGCAAGGACTACAAAGTCGTCGCGTCGATGGGACACGTGCGCGATCTGCCCAAGAGCAAGCTTGGCGTGGACGTCGAGGAAGGCTTCGAGCCCTCGTACGAGGTGATCGCCTCGCGCAAGAAGGTGCTCACGGAACTGAAGGCCGAGGCGAAGAAGGCGGACGAGATCTTCGTCGCGACCGACCCCGACCGCGAAGGTGAGGCGATCGGCTGGCATCTCGCCGAGGAACTGGGCAGCGGCAACAAGAAGAAGATCCGCCGCCTGATGTTCAACGAAATCACGAAGAAGGGCGTGCTCAGCGCGCTCGAGAAGCCGACGACGATCGACAAGAAGATGGTGGACGCGCAGCAGGCGCGACGCGTGCTCGATCGCCTCGTGGGCTACAAGATCAGCCCGCTCCTCTGGGACAAGGTCCGCCGCGGCCTGAGCGCCGGACGCGTGCAGTCGGTCGCGCTGAAGCTCGTCGTCGATCGCGAGCGCGAAATCGAAGCGTTCGTGCCCGATGAGTACTGGAACATCACCGCGCGGCTTGCCGGTCCCGTGCCGCCGGAGTTCGACGCGAAGCTCCTGAAGAAGGACGGCGCGAACATCAAAGTCGGCAACCAGGCCGAGGCGGACGCCGTCCTCGCGGACGTGAAACGCGCGTCGTGGAACGTCGAGTCGGTCACGACGAAGGAGCGGAAGAAGGGCGCCGTTCCGCCGTTCATCACGAGCAAGCTGCAGCAGGCGGCGCGCTTCCCCGTCAAGAAGACGATGATGGTCGCCCAGCAGTTGTACGAAGGCATCGAGCTGCCCGGCGAAGGAGCCGTCGGCCTCATCACGTATATGAGGACCGACTCGACCCGAGTGTCGGACCAGGCGCTCACGGAAGTCCGCGAGTTCATCGGCAGGACCTTCGGGGCGGAGTACGTGCCGGAGAAACCGACCTATTACCGTGCGAAGGCCGACGCGCAGGATGCGCACGAAGCAATCCGGCCGACGTCGATGCAGTGGCACCCCGACGCGGTGCGCGCGCACCTCACGTCGGATCAGTACTACCTGTACAGCCTGATCTGGAAACGGTTCGTCGCATCGCAGATGCCGCCGGCGACGTTCGACGAGACGACGGTCGACATCACCGCGGATCGATACCTGTTTCGCGTCAAAGGCTCGGTCCCGAAGTTCCCGGGCTGGATGGCTGTCTACAACCGCACGTTGGAGGGCGCTGACGAAAAACTGAGTCCCGGCCCCGACGCGCGAACCGCCGAAGACGATGAGGACGCGACGGGGATTCTGCCGGCGCTGTCGCCGGGCGACGCGCTCACCTTGCGCGAGCTGAAGCCGGAGCAGAAGTTCACGCAGCCGCCGCCGCGCTACACGGAAGCGACGCTCGTCAAGGCGCTCGAAGAGAACGGCATCGGCCGTCCGTCGACGTACGCGACGATCATCGGCGTCATCCAGGCGCGCGAGTACGTCAACAAGATCGAAGGCAAGTTCAAGCCGACGTTCCTTGGCATGATGCTCGTCGAGAAGCTGCTCAGCCCCGCGTTCGACGACATCCTCGACGTCAACTACACACGCGAGCTGGAAGAAGATCTCGACAAAATCGAGTCGGGCACCTCCGACTACGAGTCGACCCTCTCGAGCTTCTACAGTAAATTCCAGAAGGATTTGACCCGCGCCGCCAAGGACATGCCCAACATGAAGGAAGGGTATGAGCCGGACCCGCCGGTGGCCTGCGACAAGTGCGGGAAGCCGATGGTGATCAAGGCCGGCAAGTTCGGTCTGTTCCTCGCGTGCAGCGGCTATCCCGAGTGCGAGAACACGCGCGAGCTCGAGACGCCGGAGCCCGGGGCGGAAGGGGAGATCGAAGAGACGTGCGAGAACTGCGGCAAGCCGATGGTGGTCAAGCGCGGCCGCTTCGGGCAGTTCCTCGCGTGCACGGGCTATCCCGAGTGCAAGACAACACGGAAGATCATCGAGACCAAACAGGGCATCGCGGCGGCCAAGCCCGACCAGATCATCGACGAGAAGTGCCCCAAGTGCGGTGCGAACCTGGTGATCAAGCAGGGGCGGTTCGGCGAATTTACCGCGTGCACGAATTATCCGACCTGCAAGTTCGTCAAGCAGAAGTCGACCGGCGTCCTCTGCCCGAAGGATGGCGGTGACATCGTCGAACGCAAGTCGCGCCGGGGCAAGGTGTTCTACGGCTGCGCGAATTATCCCGACTGTGATTTCACGCTGTGGAACAAGCCGGTCGCGGAGAAGTGTCCGGATTGCGGCGCGCCGTTCCTGGTGGAAAAGATCACCAAGCGGCACGGCCGTCAGCTCGTCTGCAATAACGAAGCGTGTCATTTTGTACGTCAGGCAGAAGAACTCACGACTGCCTGACGTGACAACTCCCAACTCCCAACTCCCAATTCCCAACTGGCAACCCTTCAGGAGCATCGTTCGTGACGCCTGATGCTGGTAACCTTGGAACCGGGGTAGTTGCGGAGTTGTGAAGTTGGAGATTGAAACAACCGACGCTCGTAGTGTCACCATTGTCGGCGGGGGTCTGGCGGGCAGCGAGGCGGCGTGGCAGGTCGCGTCGCGGGGTGTGCCCGTCCGCTTGTACGAGATGCGACCTGTTCGTCCGACGGCGGTGCACAAGACCGACGGCCTCGCCGAACTCGTCTGCAGCAACTCTTTTCGGGGCGACAAGCTCGATAACGCCGTCGGGCTCCTGAAAGAGGAGATGCGGCGTCTCTCGTCGCTGGTCATGCGCGCCGCAACCGAGGCGCGCGTGCCTGCGGGCGCGGCGCTCGCCGTCGATCGTGAGCGGTTCTCGCAGGCCGTGACCGCCTCGATTGCTTCGCACCCGCTGATCACCGTCCTGCGCGAAGAGGTCACGTCGATCCCTTCCGCTCATGAGGGTCCGGTGATCATCGCAACCGGACCGCTGACCTCCGACGCGCTGTCCGCTGATATTGCGGCGCTCGTCGGCTCCTCGCATTTGTACTTCTACGACGCGATCAGTCCGATCGTCCTCGCCGACTCGATCGACATGACGAAGGTCTATCGCGCCTCCCGGTGGTCCCGCAGCCTGCGCGGCCCCGAACACACAAAAAAAGGGGACAACCGCCATTTTTCGCAAATAAAGGGGACAGCCTGCGCGTCGGACACTCAAGATGGCGATTATTTAAACTGTCCGTTCACCCGCGACGAATACGAGCGCTTCTACGCGGCGGTCATGGACGCGGAGAAGGCGGGCCTCCACGAGTTCGATCAGCCCAAATTCTTCGAGGGCTGCCTCCCAATCGAAGTGATGGCCTCCCGCGGGGTGGACACGCTGAGATTCGGGCCGATGAAGCCGGTGGGACTGCCCGACCCGCGCACCGGGCGCGAACCGTACGCCGTCGTCCAGCTCCGTCAGGACAACATCGCCGGCGATCACTTCAGCCTGGTCGGCTTCCAGTCGCAGATGAAGTGGGGCGCGCAGGCCGAGGTCCTTCGCCTGATTCCTGGCCTCGAGCAGGCGGAGTTCGTTCGCTTCGGCATGATCCACCGCAACACGTACGTGAACTCGCCGACGGTGCTGCGTGAGACCTGGCAGACGCGCATGCGCGACGACCTGCTCTTTGCGGGTCAGATGTCCGGAGTCGAAGGCTACGTGGAATCAGCCGCATCGGGCCTGATGGCAGGATGCAACGCCGCGGCGATTGCGCTGGGTGAAGCACCGGCCGCGATGCCGCGAACGACGGCGATGGGCGCGCTGGCCTATTACGTGTCCCACGCGGATCCGAAACACTATGTGCCGTCCAACATCGCCTTCGGTCTGATTCCGCCGCTCGAGCGGCGTATCAAGAGCAAGAAGGATCGCAATCTCGCGATCTCCGAACGCGCGCTCGAGGATCTGGAGCGCTGGCGAACCGCATGCGTGAGCACCTGAAAGCGTTTCTCGAACACCTCCGCTTCAACGAGAACGCGTCGGCTCACACCATTCGCGCCTACGACAGCGATATTTCCCAATACCTCACGTTCCTCGCGTCGCATCTCAATCGGCGCGTCGTCGATCTGACGGCGGCCGACCTCGACCATCTGGGCGCGCGCGCATTCCTCGGCGAGTTGCATCGCAACGGGCAGTCGAAAGCGTCGGCGGCGCGAAAGCTGTCCGCCATTCGTGCGCTCGGGCGTTACCTCCGGCGCGAAGGTGTGCTCGAGAACGATCCGGCGGCGCTCGTTGGAACACCAAAGCGGGAGCAGCGGATTCCGGCGCACCTCGCCGTCGAGGAGATGTCGAAGCTGATCGAGCAGCCGGACGGGTCGACTCCGCTCGGCCGCCGCGATCGCGCGATCCTGGAGCTGTTCTACGCCTCGGGCCTACGTCTCAGCGAGCTCGTCGGCCTCGATCTCGACGACGTGAACGTCTCGGGGCGCGTCGTTCGAGTGCTGGGCAAGGGTCGAAAGGAACGGATTGTCCCGTTCAATCAGTCCACGGCGTTCGCGATTCGCGCGTGGCTGGCTGACCGTGAGCAATTTCTGCGTACCGACGCAGGGGGCCAGGGTTCGGCGGCCGTCTTTCCGGGGTCAGACCCCGGTCGCCGCCGCGGACGGGGTCAGACCCCGGTCGCTCGGTTACGTACTTCGCAGCCGCTGTTCCTGAACTATCGGGGCGGACGGCTGTCGACGCGCAGCGTGGACAAGCTCGTTCGCAAATACGTGGCGCAGTGCAGCACGCGATACGGCATCAGCCCGCATGCCCTCCGGCACTCGTTCGCCACGCACCTGCTCGAGGCCGGTGCGGATCTGCGAGCGATTCAGGAACTCCTCGGCCACTCACGTCTGAGCACGACCCAGCGCTACACACACGTCAACGCCGCGCAGTTGCTCGAAACCTACCGCAAGGCCCACCCAAAAGCGTAGAGAGGTCCGCCTGCTCAGGGCAGAGCCCTGCCGACGCCCGACCTCAACCCTCCGGCAAAGGAACGCCCAGGACGCCGGT
This sequence comes from Vicinamibacterales bacterium, assembly GCA_035495555.1. Taxonomy (GTDB): domain Bacteria; phylum Acidobacteriota; class Vicinamibacteria; order Vicinamibacterales; family 2-12-FULL-66-21; genus DATJFQ01. Next base: position 128,246 of record DATJFQ010000043.1, on the reverse strand, counting down.
AAAACTTGACTCTACTTAGCTGGCGGAGGAGTATTCCGCATCCGAACCGAACGTTGGGGGTGCCTTTGCGCTGTTCGATCGCTTTGTTGTCGATCTGCGCCCTGTTCGCCGCGGCCGTGCCCGTGCGCGCGCAGTCGACGTCCCTTCCATCACACCCGCTGACGCTCTCGCCGCCCCCGGCCAGATTGACTGCCGATGAATCACGGGAACTCGACGCGTGGCTCCGCGACATGGCGAAATGGGAGAAGGCCGACAAACGGTGGCACAACGAGCCGGCGCACGACCCCTTCGGCCGGATCATCAAACGCGTCGCGAAACCGCCCGCACCGGCATGGCTGGCACCGCGTTGCGACGCGTTCACCGCGACGGCCGTCGCGACGTTGCCAGGTGCGCTCGGGACCGCGTGCCGCCTGATCGCGCAACTGGACGCGGACGCGGGCGCGGAGGCGATTCACGCCGCCACCGTGGCCCAGCGCGTCAACGACGAGCAGCTTCTGAAAAATTCGTTTCTCACTCGCGTCCACATCGACGGTTTGTGGACGACCACGTCGACCGACGTCCGCTTCTACGGCCTCGTGGGCTCGCACATCAGCCTCGTCGACATCGGCCGGATTCAGTTCTTCGGCCCACCAGGCGTGATCGTCCTGAGCGTCCCGGGTCCGCGCGGTCGCGAGATCCGCACCGGCTACACGTGGGGCATGAGCGTCCGCCTGCGCGATGTCCGCCTGTTCTCCTCGACAAAGAACATGACGCTCTTCCTGACGATGTCAAAGGTCTGGCTGACAGGTGGGACGTACGATCAGCTCGCGCCAGGAGGATTCGATATCGCGGGCTTCTCGATCGCGCCGAGGAAACGGCGATAGACGATGGACGATGGACAATGGACGATGGACGAAAGACAACTACACAACTTCGCAACTTCCAACCGCGCAAGGCGACCCGGCACCTTGGGTAATTGGTAGTTGTGCAGTTGAGTAGTTGATCTTGATTCCGCCCTACGCCACTTCGACCACTCGGCGGCCGCGCGGGTACTCGATCGCCAGCGTCTTGATCTTGTAGTTCATCACGCGCGGGCTGATCGCGAGCAGTTCCGCGGCGTCCTTCTGGACCCAGTTCGACATCTTGAGCGCTTCGACGAGCGCCTGACGCTCGATCTCTTCGAGCGCGATGCCCGTTGGCGGGATCTTCACCACCGGGCTGCCGTCAACCGAGGTCGTCGAGCCGGTCGACAGCTCGCCCAGACGCAGATCGCCCGAATTGACCAGCGGCCCTTCGGTCAGCAACACCGCGCGTTCGATCGCGTTTTCCAGCTCGCGGATGTTGCCGGGCCAGTTGTACCGCATCAGCAGCTTGAGGGCGTCGGGCGCGAGCCCGTCCAGCCGCTTCTTCAATTCGCCCGCGAACCGCTTCAGGAAGAAGCCGGCCAGCGCGGGGATGTCGTCCTTGCGCTCGCGCAGCGGCGGCATGTCGATCGAGACGACGTTCAGTCGATAGTAGAGGTCCTCACGGAACTGGCCGTTCGCAACCATCTGCGCGAGCGGACGGTTCGTGGCGGCGATCACGCGCACGTCCGTGCGCAAGGTCCGCGTTCCGCCGAGGCGCTCGAACTCATGTTCCTGCAGGACGCGCAGGATTTTCGCCTGCGTGTTCGCGCTCATGTCGCCGACTTCGTCGAGGAACAGGGTGCCGCCGTCGGCCTGTTCGAATCGGCCGACGCGCTGCTTGTCGGCGCCGGTGAAGGCGCCCTTCTCGTGCCCGAAGAGTTCCGATTCGAGGAGGTTTTCCTGGAGCGCCGCGCAGTTCACCTTGACGAAGTTCCGCGCCGCGCGCAGCGAGTTGTGATGGATCGCGCCCGCGATGAGCTCCTTACCGGTGCCCGTTTCGCCGCGGATGAGAACGGTCGTGTTGCTCTTGGCAACCTTCTTCACGATCGCCAGCACGGCGCCCAGCGCACCGCTGGCGCCGACGATGCGGTCGAATTCGTAGATGTCCTGCTGCGTGTGCCGCAGGTACTCGATCTCGTGTTTGAGGCGGCGGTGCTCGATCGCCTTCTCGATCTTGAGCTCCATCTCCTCGATCTCGAACGGCTTCTGGACGTAGTCGAAGGCGCCGATCTTCATCGCCTCGACCGCCGTGTGAACGGAGCCGAACGCCGTCATGAGGATCACCGCCGTCGTCGGGTGCAGGGACTTGGCCGTGCGCAGCACGTCCATGCCGTCGCTGCCGCCCATCTTGAGATCGCTCAGGACGACGTCGTACTGCCCTTCGTGCAGCTTTTCGATCGCCACGTTGCCGTTCGGTGCCTCATCGACCTCGTGCCGCGCATCGGTCAGCGCGCGGACGATGCCGCGCCGCAACGAATCGTGATCGTCCGCAACGAGAATCCGCCCCATTTACGTCCTCCGAATAACTCCGTTATCGAAACAGTTCGTGTTCGGTCCGGACCGGCAGCGTCACGCGAAATACCGTGCCGCCGCCCGGGCGTGCCCCGACGTCGATCCGTCCGTCGTGCGCATCGACGATCTTCCGGACGATCGCGAGGCCCAGCCCCGACCCCTGCGGTTTCGTCGTGAAGAACGGGCTGAAGATGCGATCGATCACTTCCGCGGGGATGCCCGGCCCGGTATCGCTGACCGTCACTTCGATCATCGGTCCCGCGTTTTCGACGCCTGGTCCGCTCTCTTCTTCCGCCAGCGCGTGGGCCGCGATGTACACCTCGCCGGTTCCTCCCAGGGCCTCGAAGGCGTTCACGAGGAGGTTGGTGAAGAGCTGCCGGAGCTGGTGCGTGTCCCCCTGCAGATTCGGCAGATCGCCGGGCATCGTGAGCGCGATCTGCACCGCCCCGCGGGCCGCATGGCTCTCCGCCGTCGCGATCGCGTCGTCGACGACCTCCGACAGCGCGATCTGCTCCACCTGGAGCCGGATGGGGCGGACGAAATCGAGGACCTCGATGACGATCGCGTTCGCCATCTTGGCTTCCTTGATGATGTCGCCCAGGATTGTCTGCGCGTCTTCCGAGTCGGGCAGCTGGCGCTTCAGGATACCCGCCATGACTTCGATGCCGGCGAGCGGGTTCTTCACTTCGTGGGCAATCGCCGCAGCCATTTCGCCGAGCGCGGCCAGGCGATCGCGGAGCCGTTCGCGCTCTTCGAGCTGTTCGACGCGCGTCAGGTCCTTGAAGAACAGGGTCGCGCCCAGCAGGTGGCCGCCGGCGTCACACACGTGCGAGAGCGTGTAGCCGATCACCTTCGCCGTGCGCTTGAGGCGGAGTTCGGCTCGATTCGGCAGATGCGAGAGATCGAATGCGCCGGCAATAATGCGGCAGACGTCGGGCACGTCGCGCAGCACTTCGGTGAACGGACGGCCGATGTCCGCCGGCTGCGGCTTCAGTCCAAGGATGCTGTAGGCGACGTCGTTCATGACGGCCACCCGGCCGTCGCGCGTCACGGCGACGACGCCGTTCCGCAGATTCCAGACGAGGTCGCGATAGAACGTATCCGGTACGGCAGACGGGTCGTCCCGGCGCGGCGCCGTGGGTTTTGACGCGCCGCCACGGACGCGCTTCCGCCCGGGACGGCGAGGAGCTTTTCGAGGCATGGAGATATCGAACCCGGGAAGCGGTTCGGGTGACAGTAGTGTAAGGGGGTCGCGATCTCCCGCCAAATCTTTCGCGCTCACAGGCGTATCCGTGTGCGCTTCAGGGGCAAAGGGCGTACCCCGGTGCTGCCGCGGAAAAAGCGTGCAAATACGGGGAATTCCGGGCGATGGCGTGCTGGCCGGCTCGTTGGGCTGCTGACGGATTTGACAGGTGATTACAGTTTTGTCTCCGCCGCGAGCGATTCCCACTGATTCATCAGATCGCCGACTTCCCACATGAGCTGCTGGTGACGATCGATGACCGGCTTCGAGACCGCATGATTTTCATAGAATCCGTCGGCTGACATCCGGGCCTCGAGACTCTTGATTTCTTCCTCGCGCGCCGCAATCCGCGTCTCGAGATCTTCGATGCGCCGCTTGCGGGCGTCCGCTTCTTTTTTTGCGCGGCGCGCGTCGATCTGCTGCTCGCGGTGATGTCGCTGGCCTCGGGCGTCCGGCTTGGGCGGCGCGCTTGGCAATGGCGGCGGTTTTCCAGCCTGACGCTGCCCTGCTGCCCGGTCTTCTTTCGGTTGTGCCTTCTCGATCGCGCGCTCGTGCTTCTGCTTCTGGCTCCAGAGGAATTCTTCGTATGTCCCTGGGTAGACGAGGGCACTCCCGCCCCCGATTTCGATGATCTTCGTCGCGAGCCGATCGACGAAGTAACGATCGTGCGAGACGAAGATCAGGGTGCCGGCGAAGTCCTCCAGCGCTTCGAGCAGGACGTCTTTGGAATCGAGATCCAGATGGTTCGTCGGCTCGTCGAGCAGGAGCGTGTTCGCGGGACGCAGGAGCATGCGTGCGACCGCCAGCCGCGTCCGCTCTCCGCCCGACAGCACGCGGACCGGCTTGTCGATGTCGTCTCCTGAAAACAGGAACCCGCCGAGGATCGTGCGGATATGCGGGACCATGTGGATGGGGGAGTCACCCGCGAGCGTCTGGTACACGGTCAGCGTGGGATCCAGTCGCGTCGCCTCATCCTGTGCGAAGTACTGCATCACGAGGTGGTGCCCTTCGATCCGCGTTCCCGAATCGGGCGCCTCCGCGCCCGACAGCATGCGCATCAGCGTCGACTTCCCGACGCCGTTCGGGCCGACGAGCGCGATCCGATCGCCGCGTTCGATGTGCAGCGTGAGGTCGGCAAATACCGGCCGGCCGTCGTACGCCTTGCGCACCTGCTTCAGTTCCAGCACCATGCGCCCGCTCTTCTGGCACTGGGGAAAATGGAAGTGCACGCGCTTGCGTTCCGGAGGGATCTCGATCGGGACGATCTTCTCGAGCATTTTGACCCGGCTCTGGACCTGCGCGGCCTTCGTCGCCTGATATCGGAACCGATTGATGAACGCCTGCATGCGCTCGATCTCGTCGTCCTGCTCGCGTTTCATCTGGCGCAGCCGCTCGGCGCGCGCGTCACGCTCCTTTTCGAACGCCGTGTAGTTGCCGTGGTAATCGGTCAGTGTGCGCAGGCCGATCTCGGTCACGCGCGTGACCACCGCGTCGAGAAAGTACCGGTCGTGCGACACGAGGATCACGGCGTGCGGATAGTCCGCGAGGTACTCTTCGAGCCAGTTGCGCGCGTCGAGGTCCAGATGGTTGGTCGGCTCGTCGAGCAACAGCAGGCCCGGGCGGCCGAGGAGCAGCCGCGCGAGCGCGATGCGCATCTGCCAGCCGCCCGAAAACGTCTGCGTCGCCTTGTCCATGTCGCTGTCGATAAATCCAAGGCCACGCAGTACCGTTGTGACCTTCAGATCGATCGCATACCCGTCGCGGCGCCGGAACTCGTCCTGCAGCTCCGCGTAGCGCGTGAGCATCGCTTCCTGCTCGGCTTCCGTGGCATCGTGCCCGAGGCGCTCCTCGACGTCGGCGATCTCATTGCGCATGTCGAGCAGCGGCTTGAACGCGAGGCTCGCTTCTTCGCGCAGCGTGCGGCCGCTGTAGGTCAGTCCATCCTGCGGGAGGTAACCGATGGTGAGGCCCTGCGGCTTCACGACCGTGCCGCTGTCAGGCTCCTCGAGCCCTGCCAGAATCTTCATCAGCGTCGTCTTGCCGGCGCCGTTCGGGCCGCTCAGGCCGACGCGTTCGCGGTCGTCAATCTGCCACGTGACGTTGTCGAGGAGAACGCGGTCGCCGAAGGATTTGGAAAGGCTCGAGAGCTGAATCACTGCAGTGGGTGAATGTTCCTGTAGGGTGGGCAAACCACGGTTGCCCAACAGCTTAGGAGCACAGGCAGAGTGCGATTTTAGCACACCGGGCATCCACCCTCGGAGTGTCGTGCGTGATGGCGGTCTCGACTTCCGTGGCATCGAGGGGGAGAAGCGAGTGGCGTTCACCTCGACGGACCCGCGAGGGAGCAGCACATGCGAGCCTGCAACGTAGGAGTAATCGCGCGTGTCGGCGGTCGCGCCGGGCGCCCGGTAACGCACGTACGACGCGTCGGCCACCAACTGGAGCCAGGGCGACGCGATCAGTCGTCGTCGACGAGCGCGCGGTGACGAAGCCGGTGAACGTCAACGCCGTCGTGGTGAGATTGGAGAATTGGTAGTCGCCCGGATCCGAGCGGCTGTAGAGGTCGCCGCCTTCGAAGGACCAGCTCAGCCCCGCGAATCCTGCGTCGTGCAGCGCGAGCCGCGTGCCGCCGACGCGAAGCCTGTCGCCGCGCCGTGTGGGTCTCGAGGCGGAAGTCGCCGAAGAGCGGGCCCTATGCCGGTGCGGCACAAGAGAACTTTATATGACACTAAAGCGCCTGCGCGCCCAAAAAGGGGACAACCGCCATTTTTCGCAAAAAAAGGGGACAACCGCCTTTTTTTGCGAAAAAAGGGGACAACCGCGTTTTTTTGACAAAAATGGCGGTTGTCCCCTTTTTCGGGGGCCGTCTCGGCGCTTTTTCGGGGGCGCCCGTCTCGGCGCCTCTCGGGGCTCTTCTCCGGGGCTTGGCGTGGGTTCCGGCTACTCGCCGAGGGCTTTGGCGGCGACGGCGAGGACGCGCGGGACGCGGAACGGTTTGGTCAGATACCCGGATACACCCAGGTTTACTGCCTCGATCGCGCTCGCTTCGGTGGAGAACCCAGTAATAATGATGACCGGCAGGTCGGTCTTCAGACGCCGCGCCTCCCGGATGACGGTCAGGCCGTCGATGCCGGGCATCTTCAAATCGGTGATCAGTAGATCGTATGGCGTCGTCCGAAGGCGGTCGAGAGCCGTCCGTCCGTCGAACGCGAGGTCGACGTCGTACTCTGCCAACGCGAGCGTCTTCGACAGCAGATCCCTGATGCTCGCTTCATCGTCCACGACCAGCACACGCGGTCGCACCTGTACGCTCGGGGTCGTCGGCGGTCGCACCTGAGCCTGAGGGGTCGTGACCGCTGTCGGACGGGCGCCCCTGGTACGCTGATTTTCCAACCACGCGTCGATATCGCGCTTGCGGAATCTCCACTGCCGTCCGACGCGTACAGCCGGCAGCTTGCCGGCCTTGATCAGCCGATAGACGGTGCGCAGATTGACTTGCAGGTACTCCAGGACCTCTTCGGTCGTCAGGAAACTTTCATCGATCATGGGCGGAGTCGTCTGTCACTTTACCACTGAAGGCGCTGCTGGCAGTTCGATGGTGAACTCGGCTCCGCCGGTTGGCAGATTCTGCACACTGATCGTCCCGCCGTGTTCCTGGACGATGCCGTAGGTGATCGCGAGCCCGAGGCCCGTCCCCTGGCCCACTTCCTTGGTGGTGAAGAAGGGATCGAAAATCCGCGGGAGAGCGCCCGGCGGCACGCCCGAGCCGGTATCACGGATGCCGATCCTGACCCGATCGTCAGTGCTCCCGGTGGTGATCGTGATACGCCGCGGCAAGGCGGAGCTCTCGAGGACCGCGTGCTCCGCGTTGATCAAAATGTTGAGAAATGCCTGCTGCAGCAGCAGCGAATCGCCGAGCACCGGTGGGACGCTGTCGGTGTGCGGCTCGAAGACGATCTCGATCTGGTGGCGCTGCAGGTTCGCTGCACGGCTCGCGAGCGCGCGGGCGACGACGCGATCGACGCTGACGCGGCGGCGCGACATCCGCCGCGACCCGGCGAACACCAGCAGATTGCGGACGATCTTCGCTGCGCGATCGGCGTCCTGATAAATCTGACGCAGTTCCTTGCGGACCGGGCGCGCCGCATCCGACATGAGCAGCAGCTCGAGGTGGCCCTGCACACCCTGCAGGGGATTGTTCATCTCGTGCGCAATGCCGGCGACGAACTGGCCGAGGGAGGCGAGCTTTTCCGACTGGGCCAGCCGCTCCTGCAGGCCCGCGCGTTCCTGCTGGAGCTCGGTTTCGCGCGTGACGTCTCGCGCGACGAGCACGCGGCCCGTGGCCTGCCGGTCCGCGCTGACGAGCGGCGTCGACGTCAACAGAAAAATACCGGCGAGCAGATCGTCTTTGACCGGCTGTGATCCGCAGGCGGATCCGGCCGTCGTTTCCAGCCACTCGATGGTTGCCGGCGATACGAATGCCGCGATCGGCTGCTGGATCAGCTCCTCGCGTGAGATGCCGGCGCGTGCCGCGAACGCGTCGTTCGTCTGCACAATCCGCATGCGGCCGTCGACGACGACGACGAGATCGATGAGTGAGTTGAACGTGTCTTCGAGGAGGCGCCGCTGCTGCAGGATGTCGTCGAGCAGTTGGACGTTCTCGATCGCTATCGAGAGCTGCCGCGAGATCTCGTACGAGAATTCGAGCAGTTCGTCGAGCTGCGTCTCGCTGATGCCGATCGGCGGCAGGATGATGAGCGAGCCGAGCGCGCGGCGCCATCCGCGCAGCGGCGCGAGCACGCGGGTGCCGTCGAACACCGGCCGTTGCAGGCGCAGCGCGCGCGCGGCGACGTGTGTGCGGTCCTCGACCGCGACTCTGGGGTCAGACCCCAAGTCGGTGCCACCGCCCGCCGTATCGGGGTCAGACCCCCGGGGCGTGGACACCGTCAGCGCAAGCTCCCGGGCGCGGCGATCGTGCAGCCAGATGTCGATTTGCCGCGCGTCGAGCAAATCGGCGGCGGACGTGGTCATCTTCCGCAGCGCGTCTGGAAGCGACTGCGTGGACGTCGCGTCGCGGGAAAACGCGAGCAGGAGGTCGCGGAGCCCGGTGTGAAACCGCACTTCCCGCTGCAGTTGCGGAAGACCAGGCGTCGGTTCTAAACTCATCGGCATCAATATCTTACGCGCGTGCGCTACTCTTGAAAGATGCCGCAGGACGGCCAAACCCCTCGCGGCGCGTCTAAACCTACTGAGAACGTGACCTCCCTCGGCATGGCGTCGACGGACGAAGAGCTGGTCGCCCGTTCCATGGGGGGCGATCTCGACAGCTTCAACCAGCTCGTGTTGCGCTGGGAACGGCCGATCTATGCCCTCGCCTACCGGGTTATCGGCCGGGAAGACGACGCCCGGGATGTCTGCCAGGAGACGTTTCTCCGCGCCTTCCGCGCCCTTGGCGGCTTCAAGGGGCAGGCGAAGTTCTCGTCATGGCTGTATCGGATCACGCTGAATCTCTGCCGCGACTGGATTCGACGGCAGCGGCGGCAGCCCGTCGCGCAGGCGCCGGAAGGGGTCGACCTCCTCGACCTGGCTACGGAAACGACGCCCGCCGAATCCATCGAGGACCTCGTCGCGCGGCGCGAGTTGTCACATGCGGTCGCGCGCGCCATGGCGTCGCTCCCCGACGAGCAGCGGACGGCGATCATTCTCAAGGAGTACCACGGGCTGACCTTTCAGGAGATCGCCGATCTCCTCGACTGCCCGTTGAGCACGGTGAAAACACGGTTGTATCAGGGGCTCACCGTTCTGCGCCGGCAGCTTGCCGGCGCCGGATTGACCGGTGACTCGCTGACGGGACGATCATGACGATCACGGACGATCATGCCTACGAAGTGCGATAGCGAACAACTGGTTTCGTATCTCTACGACGACCTCTCCGGGGAGGATGCGGCCGCGTTCGAACGGCACCTGCGCGGCTGTGCCGCGTGCCGTGAGGACCTCGCCGGATTCCAGGGCTTGCGGGCGACCTTGAAAACGTGGGCGCCTCCGCAGCCCGATCTCGCGTTGACGATCGCCGATACCCGGGCTGGCGCGCACCCGGGCGCCGCCGTGCACGCACACGCGCACCCACACGCCCCCGCGCACCCGCACGCGTCCTGGCGCGCGTGGTGGACGCCGGCCGCCGGTTTAGCCGCCGCTGCCGTGTTCGTGCTGGCCGCCGCGTCTGCGCTCGCGCACGTCGAAATTCGTGTCGGCAGCGACGGCTTCTCCGTTCGAACCGGATGGAACACGAATCCGGCGCCCGCGTCCACGGTGGTGCCGTCTCCAGCGCCTGGCGTCGATCTCGCCAGGTTCGATGCATCGGTTGCCGATATGCAGCGGCGGCTCGGCGAACTCGAGGCGGAATCCCACAAGCCGGTGATCCCGTCCGCGGTTCGAATGGTGTCGACGGGCACGGCGAATCACATGTCGGACACGGAGATGCTGACGCGCGTTCGCGATCTCCTGGCGCAGAGCGAATCCCGCCAGCAGCGCGAGCTCGCCATCCGGATCGGGCAGGTGGTCCGCGACGTCGACGCGCAGCGCGTGGCTGACCTCTCGCGCATTCAGCAGGGGCTGGGGCGCATCGATGCCATGACGACGGCGGATGCCGCCGCGCATCGCGAGCTCGCCAATTACGTGATCACGTCCACGCGGCAACAGAAGTAGGCCAGGTGCAATCGTGAAAGGAACCGTTTTCGTCGTCATCGCGTTCGCGGCTGCGCCGGCGTTCGCGCAGACCGTCAGCCAGGATCCGGTCCAATCGCCCGTTCCGCCTCCGCCGGCGACCGCTATCTCGGCGCCGCACAGCGAGGCGAGGCAGCAGCAGGTCCGGATGATGGAGGGTGTCATCGTCGCGGCGGTGCGAAACGGCGCGGAAGGCCTCGCGCGGCAGTTGCAGGTCTCCGAACCCGGCAGTCTCATCGTGACCGGTACGGCTCGCGCCCGCGGGTTCGCGCTCGACGGGTACGGCGTCTTTTTCGATGTCGACGTGCCGCAGATGAAGCAAAGCGTCGCGTGGTCGACGATGATGCTGCTGCGAGACGCCAGACGGCAGCAGTTGCAGCAGGTGCTCGCGTCGAACGCGGACCCGGACATGAAGCGGCGGGCGCGCGCGGACCTGCAGCGCCTGGAGAGTTCTGTCGGACCGATTCCGATTCCCCCGGCCGGAGCCGATGCGTCGCCGGTCGCACAAGGTGCGCCTGGGCGAGTCGCCGCGCAGAATCTGGCGGACACGCCTGGTGTGCCGGTCCCCGTCGACCAGAGCGATCCGAACCAGCTCTACACCGAGTCGATCAAGTCGGCGCTGATCGACGCCATGCTGAACTACAGCGGCCCGATGGATCTCGGACCTGACGAGTGGCTGACGATTGCCGCGCGCGACAGCGACGGCCCGTTGATGCCCGGCGCGGTCGACGACGCCTCTACAATCGTGCTGCGGGTGAAGGGCAGCGACGTCGCCGCGTTCCTCGCGAAGAAGATCACGCCGGAGGAAGCGCGCAAGCGCGTACAAGTGAAAGAATTCTGAGATCCGGTTCTCGGGTTCTCGGGGTGCTCCGGGTTCTCCGGGTGCTAAGATTCGGCGATGAAGCGTCTCGGCGTAGTCGCGATCCTCACGGTTCTGGCTGCCGGTTGCGGACCGCAGGTTGATCTCAAAAAGTCGCTGCAGGTCACCGACGTACTTGGCGGCTATTACGATGCCGGGGTCGTCGACGGACGCAACAAGATCGTTCCCAGCATCACCTTCACGATCCACAAGAACACGTCGTCCTCCATTCACCCCCTGCAGCTGAACGTCTACTTCCGGCAGTTGCCATTACCGGGGACGACCCCGGCCGACGGCAAGACCGAATCGGATTGGGAAGACGTATTCCTGCAGAACGTCGATTTCCACGGCGATACGACCGAGCCGCTGACGGTTCGGCCCAATGCCGGCTACACGGGAGATCCGCCGCAGACACGAGCGGATATGCTCGCAAACAGCCACTTCCGGGACGTCCGGGTCCACATCTTCGCGAAGCACAGCTCGTCGCACTGGGTCGAGATCGCCGTGTACGATCTGCCGCGTCAGCTGCTCACGCCGCAACACTGAGCGGCGCGCGTGGGACCCACCGTATCCTCTGCCGGCCTGCAGCGCCGGCTCGGGCCGCTCGACGCGGCAGCCATCGTCATCTCCAACGTCATCGGGGGCGGCATCTTCTTCGTCCCGGTGATCGTCGCGGGGATGGTGCCGCAGCCGTTGTGGATGATCGGCGTGTGGGCGGTCGGAGGGGCGCTCGCTTTCTTTGGCGCGATGGCGTACGCGGAGCTCGCCGCGCTGCGACCTCAGGCTGGCGGCGAGTACGTGTACCTGCGGGACGCCTTCGGCCCGATGGCGGCGTTCCTCACCGGCTGGACCTCGTTCGTCGCGGGCTTCTCAGGCGCGATTGCGGCAAGCGCACTGGCGCTTGCGGATTACGTCGGGCGCTTTGTACCGGCAGCCGCGTCTGGTGATCCGCTCCTCCATATCCCCGGCCTCGTCGTGTCGCCGCGCGCGATTGTGGCGCTCACGGCGATCGTAGCCCTGACGCTGATCCACGTACGCGGCCTCGGGCCCGGGCGGCTGCTGCAGAACACGCTCGCGGCCTTGAAGGTCAGTGCGATCGCGCTCTTCGTGGCCATCGGGCTCGCGGCGGGCCGCGGCAGCGGCGCGCACTTCGCCAGCACGGCCACCGTCGCGCCCGTTTCGTTTCTGCTCGCGCTCGTCCCCGTGATGTTCAGCTACTCAGGGTGGAACGCGGCCGCGTACGTCGCTGAGGAGGTCCGCGAGCCGGCGCGCAACGTGCCGCTCGCGCTTTCAATCGGAACGATCAGCGTCGTGCTGCTCTACGTCGCTCTCAATGTGCTGTACGTGTATGCGATGCCTGCGCGCGAACTCGCTGCCGTCCCGGGCAGCCGGCTGATGGACACCGTTGCCGAGCGGCTGTTTGGATTCGTCGCCGGAGACGTGCTCGCGCTGTTCACGATCGTGAGCCTCGCGGCGAGCATCAGCGCGATGGTGATCGCGGGGCCTCGCGTCTACTTCGCCATGGCCCGCGACGGATTGTTCGTCCCGTCGGCGGGTACGGTCCACGCGAAGTTTCACACGCCGGCGTCGGCCATCATCGCGCAGGGCGTGTGGAGCGGCGTGCTCGTTCTCTCGGGCACGCTGTCGCAGCTCGTGAGCTACACCGGGTTTGCGGTCGTGCTGTTCTCCGCGATTGCCGTACTCGCGTTGTTCGTGCTGCGGCATCGACACCCGGATGCGCCACGGCCGTTTCGCGCGCTCGGGTATCCATGGGCCCCCGCGATCTTCGTCGGCGCCAGTACGGTCATCGTGATGAACGAAATCTGGCGGAACGGACCGACGGCGGCCGCCGGCCTCGCGGTTATTGCTGCCGGGGTGCCCGCGTACTTTCTCGTCCGGCGACGAGCGCGGCGAGCGTAAGGACCGCGAGCGTGCCGTCGCTTGCCGCAAACAGGAGGAACGATGCGGGCGAGTGGCGGAGGGCGTAGTCGAGCACGAACGCAACAGCTCCTGCGCCTTTCAAACCAGGCCCCATCACCCACATGTACCAGCGGCCCGCCACCGGATCGCGCCACGGCAGGTAGTAGCCCGCCGACACCGCGAGGAGAAACAACCCGTTCAGATCGGAAAAGATGCGAGGGGTAGGAGGTGCGACGCCGAACCACGCCGCCAGCGTGCCCGGCGCCGCGAGCAGGACGGCGCCGACGACGCCGTCATAAACGAGGGAGACGAGGGCGACGCGTCGGAGAAATTGCAGATTGCTGATTGCAGATTGCTGATTGATTGCGGATTGCTGATTGATTGCAGATTGCTGATCTCTCACGCGAAATCCCGGCAATCTGCAATCTCAAATCTGCAATCTGCAATTCACTGAATTTTCTTCAAGTCTCCCTGATAGGTCACCGTTTCGTTCGGCGTAATCACGACGTCGAACTCGTCGGGCTGATAGCCGTCGGCTTTCACCGACACGCGATGGCGCCCCGCGTTCAGCGGAAGCTTCTGGAACACGCCGTCCATCGAATCGATCGTGCCGACGAAGTAGCCATCGACATAGACCTTCGCGTCGCGCGGCTTCACCTTCAGACGCAGCGAGCCTTGATCTTCGTCGCGAGTGCCCTGGGAATAGCTCTGTGCGTAGCCATAACCGCCGCCGGCATACCCGAAATCGTCGCCTTCGTACCAGGGATCGAGCATCCAGGGGAAGCCGAGTCCGAACCCGTACCCGAGCATGTACGGCGAATAGAACGGCGAGTAGTAGTTCCCGTAATACGAGTTGCCATAGTAGTACGGCGACCCGTAATAGCCGAACGGATCGTAACGGCCAAGATAGTACCCGCGCCCGTCAGGCCGCGGCGTGGTGCGCTGCGTAGCGCTGTCTGTCGCGGGACGATCGCCGCGGGGGCGCGCCCAGTTCGGAACGGCTTGCGTGCCGCTCTCGTGCGAGGGGCTCGACCCCTGCCGCGCCGGGGTCGCCGAACGCGTTCCCGACGAGCTGCCGCTGGACGGCTGCGACGCGCTGCTGCCGCCCGAGCTGCCGCGCGGCACGGCCTGCCCCGTGCTCGTTCCGCCGGCCTGGGTCCGATGCTGCGGGGCTTCCTCGCGATACGCCGCACGCGACCCGCCAAATCCCATCGTCGGAACAGAGGCGGACGACGAGCCGGACGCGCTCGCGCTCGAGATGCTGCCGAAGGACGCCGCCGACCCCGCCGGTGCGGCGGGTGCGCTTCGCGCGCCGCTGTCGGCAACAGTCGGCCGATCGATGGCGGTCCGATCAGCCGCAGGGGTGCCGCCCGACTCGCCCGGTTTCTGCGCCATTGCCGGAGCCGCCGCTATGGCCAGGGCCGCGGCCACCATGCTGAGGCGAAATGTAAGAAATCTCATGTGCGCTCCTCCGCGCCTGAAGCTGGACGTCCAACAGGGCAATTCTGCAACACATTTGCCACCGATGATCGTCGGATTCTTTAGATAAGACGCGCCCGCGGCCGGCGAGGTGTCCTGTGCCTCATGGCCGCCTGTCCGCTTCGGTGGACGCCTGCTGAACGGCCGAACGCCGGCAGCGCGAGTGGTAGACTGCGATTTTGGCCGATTTCATGACGTTCCATTCGACAACCGTCCTCGGGGTTCGCCACAACGGGCAGGCCGTGATGGCCAGCGACGGGCAGGTCACGCTGGGCGACACCGTCGTCAAGCAGCGGGCTCGCAAGATTCGGCGTCTTTATAACGATCGGATTCTCGCTGGTTTTGCCGGCTCGGCGGCGGATTCATTTGCGCTCTTTTCGCGGTTCGAGGCGAAGCTCGAGCAGTACCGCGGGAACTTCGACCGCGCCGCCGTGGAGCTGGCGAAGGACTGGCGCACCGACCGGATGCTGCGCCGCCTCGAAGCCATGCTCCTCGTGATGGACGCCAACTCCACGTATCTGCTCTCGGGCAACGGCGACCTGATTGAGCCGGACGACGGCATCGTCGCGATCGGATCGGGTGGCGCTTACGCGCTGGCTGCGGCCAAAGCGCTCGCGCAGCACACGTCGCTCGACGCCCGGACGATTGCGGAACAGGCGATGCACATCGCCGGCGCGATCTGCATCTATTCGAACGACACGCTCACGATCGAAGTGCTTTGACGTTTTCCTGACCGTTGCTTTCATGCCTATCTATCTTCCCGAGACCACGTCCTCGACGCTGCAGTCGCTGACGCCGCGGCAGATCGTCGCGGAACTCGACAAGTACGTCGTCGGCCAGCACCAGGCGAAGCGCGCCGTCGCGATCGCGTTGCGCAATCGGATGCGGCGCAGGAAACTCCCGGCCGAGATGGCGGAAGAAGTCGTGCCCAAGAACATCCTCATGATCGGGCCGACCGGCGTGGGCAAGACCGAGATCGCGCGGCGGCTCGCGAAGCTGGCGCAGTCGCCGTTCCTGAAGGTCGAGGCCTCGAAGTTCACCGAGGTCGGATACGTCGGACGCGACGTCGAATCCATGATCCGCGATCTCACGGAGATTTCGGTGGAAATGGTCCGTGAGGAACGGACGTCCGAAGTCCGCGAGAAGGCGCGTCAGAATGCTGAAGAGCGCGTACTGGATCTGCTGCTCCCGCCGCTCCCGCCAGCGTCCGAGTACGACGAGCAGGCCTCGTCCATCCGGGACCAGGCGCAGCGCACGCGCGAGAAGCTGCGCGAACAGCTCCGCGACGGCCGGCTGGATCAGAAGCAGGTCGAGATCGACGTCCGTGAGCGCTCGTTCCCGTCCTTCGAGATCATCGCCGGGTCGTCGGTCGAGGAAGTCGATATCAACATGAAGGACATGCTGCCGGGGCTGTTTCAGGGGCGCACGAAGAAGCGACGCGTCCGCGTTCCGGAGGCGCTCGAGGCGCTGGAGCAGGAAGAAGCGCAGAAGCTCGTCGACATGGACAGCGTCGCGCGCGCCGCTGTCGAGCGCGCGCAGGAGTCCGGCATCATCTTCATCGACGAGATTGACAAGGTTGCCGGCCGCGAGAGCGGGCAGGGGCCGGACGTGAGCCGGGAAGGCGTGCAGCGCGACATCCTTCCGATCGTCGAAGGCACGACCGTCAACACGAAATATGGAATGGTCCGCACCGACCACATCCTGTTCATTGCGGCCGGAGCGTTCCACGTCTCCAAACCGTCGGATCTGATTCCCGAACTGCAGGGGCGGTTTCCAATCCGCGTCGAACTCGAAGCCCTGGGCCGGGACGATTTCGTTCGCATCCTGACGGAGCCAAAGAGCGCGCTCGTGCGGCAGTACACGGCTCTGTTGTCGACCGAAGCCATCGAGCTGCAGTTCACCAGCGGCGCCATCGAGCGCATTGCCGATTTCGCGGCGCTCGTGAACGATCGCACCGAAAACATCGGCGCGCGGCGGCTGCACACGGTCATGGAGAAGCTGCTCGACGAGCTGTCGTTCGAGGCGCCGGACATGGGAGGCCGCGAGGTGACGATCGACGATGCCTACGTCGACCGGATGTTGAGCGACATCGCCCGCAACGAAGATCTCTCGCGGTATATCCTCTAACGCTGTGGTTCTGCGCCGAACGGGTCGCGCCGCGCTGGTCATGTTGGCGGCGCTCGTCTGCGGCTGCGGCAAGAAGGGGCCGCCGCTCCCACCGCTCAATCTGGTCCCGGATCGTCCCGCGAATACGGCGGGCCGCGTGGCCGGCGACACCGTGTATCTGTCGATCACCGTGCCGGCGAAAAACGCGAACGGACGCGGTGCGCTTGCGCTGGATCATCTGGAGATCTACGCCGTCACCGTCGATGCGGGAGCCACGGTCCCGCCCAACCGCGAGTTGTTGACGAAGGCCCACGCCATCGCGTCGATTCCGATCAAGCCGCCGGCGGATCCGGACGAAGCACCCGATGAAAGCGCGCCCCCCGACACGCGGCCCGGCGGCGGCGACAAGATTGTCTTCGCAGAACACCTCACCGACGCGCAGACGACGCCGGAAGTGATGGCGAAGCCGTCGACGACGGCGGCAACGCCGGCGCCTCAGGGTTCGGCGACCACGGCGGCTCCGGGAGCTGCCGGGATGTCGACGCCTGCCGTGCCGCCGCTCACCTCGCCTGAGTCCGTGCCCGCAACGGGCGGAGGTGGAGGCGTCGTCGGGGTGCCTTCCGCACTGCCGCAGACGCCGGCAACGGAATCCGCGACGTCCGGCGGCGAAGAGCCTGAAAGCTCGAGTTCAGCGGCGCCCGGTGCGCCACCGCAGGCGGCTTCCCCCGTTCCCGCGGCTCCGCCGACTCCAGCGGCGACCGTGACGCGGGTCTATGTCATCCGCGGCGTCACGAAGAAAGGCCATCCGGGTACGCCGTCTGCACGTGTTGTCGTACCGATCGTGTCGCCGCCACCTCCGCCGTCGAATGTCTCGGCCGAATTCGGGGAGACGAGCGTCACGATCAAGTGGTCCGCGCCGGAAGCGCCGGCGGGCCAGCACGCGCCGTTCGCCTACAACGTGTACGCGTATAGCAAATCTCAACCGGCGGAGACGTCACCGCCGCTCGTGTCGATGCCGCCGCCGCTCAATCCGCAGCCGATCGACACGCTGGCGCTCGAGCACGGCGGGGCGGAGCCCGGAAAAGAACAGTGCTTCGTCGTCAGGACCGTTGAAACGATTGCGTCGACGTCGATTGAAAGCGAACCGAGCCCTCCGGTGTGCGTCACGCCCGTGGATCGCTTTGCGCCCGAGGCGCCGACCGGACTCGCCGCCGTGGCCACGACCGGCGCGATGAACCTGATCTGGGATGCGAACCACGAACCGGACGTTGCGGGCTACCTGGTCTTGCGCGCGGAATCTCCGGGTGACACACTGCTGCCGCTCACGCCTGAGCCGATCCGGGAGACGCGGTTCCGCGACACGACCGCACAGCCGGGCGTGCGCTATGCGTATGTGATTGTCGCGGTCGACCGCGCGGGGAACCGGAGCGCGCCGTCGGCGCGCGTCGAAGAGACGGCTCGATGAAGCGTATCTACAGGATTGACTACCGCGGCACGCCGCGGCACGTCATCGAAGAGGACGGACGCTGGCGCCTGCTCGAAGGAGATCTGTTCGCCGCCTACGAAGCGGGCGATGACATTGCCTCCTCGGGCCACCAGCTCCTTGCACCCGTCACGCCGTCGAAAATCGTGGCGATCGGCTTGAACTACAAGGACCACGCGGCCGAGCAGGGCAAGCTGCTGCCGAAGGAGCCGATGATGTTCATCAAGCCGTCCACGGCCGTCATCGGTCCCGGCGAATCAATCGTGCTTCCCGAAGGCGCCGGGCGCATCGAACACGAAGCGGAAGTCGCGGTCGTCATCGGCAAGCGGGCATCGCACGTCCCGGAGGACCGCGCCCGCGAGTACGTGCTCGGCCTGACCTGCATGAACGACGTCACCGCGCGTGAACTGCAGGCGAAGGACGTACAGTACACCCGCGCGAAAGGCTTCGATACGTTTGCGCCGCTCGGTCCGTGCATCGCGCTGGGCGTCGACTACAACACGCCAGGCGGCCTGGCGATCGAAGGCTGGGTGAACGACGACCGGCGCCAGAAGTCGTCCACGAACCAACTGATTTTTTCCATCGATACGCTCGTCGCCTTCGTCAGCCGCGTCATGACGCTGCTGCCCGGCGACGTCATTTCCACCGGCACGCCAGCCGGCGTCGGGCCGCTCAAAGCCGGCGACCGCGTCACCATCACGGTCGAGGGCGTCGGCGAATTGAGCAATCCCGTCGGCCAGGGCATCACACTGCGAGGAGCACGGGCATGAAGATCTTCATCGACACGGGCCACATCAAGGACATCGAAGCGCTGGTGCCGCTCGGCATCATCGATGGCATCACGACGAATCCGTCGCTGCTGGCGAAGGAGCAGGGGGACTACCGCGAGAACCTCAAGAAAATCTGCGACATCGTCCAGGGGCCGGTGAGCGCCGAGGTCACCGAGCTGGTCTGGGACGCGATGGTGCGCCAGGGACGCGATCTCGCCGCGATCGACAAACACATCGTCGTCAAGGTTCCGTTGACGCGCGACGGCATCCGCGCGTGCAAGACGCTGGCGCAGGAAGGGATCCGCGTCAACGTCACGCTGTGTTTCTCGGCAACGCAGGCGCTGCTCGCCGCAAAGGTGGGCGCGACCTACATCAGTCCGTTCGTCGGCCGGCTGGACGACATCTCGACGAACGGGATGGAGCTGATTCGCGACATCGTGGACATCTATGAGAACTACGATTTCCACACCGAGGTGCTCGTCGCGAGCGTGAGGAATCCGATGCACGTGGTGGAAGCGGCACGGCTCGGTGCGGACATCTGCACCTGCCCGCCCGCAATCATCGATTCGCTGTTCAACCATCCGCTGACCGACAGCGGATTGAAGAAATTCCTCGCGGACTGGGACAAGGCGTATGGCGCGGGCGCCAGAAAATAGATGATGACGCGCGATCAGACTCGACGAACGGGCGTGCCGACGCTCCCCGCCTTCTAATGGATCCGATCCGGCACCTCGAAGATCTCGAACGCCGCGCGGCACTCGGCGGGGGCGGGGAGCGCCTCGAGCGCCAGCACGAGGCCGGCAAGCTGACCGCGCGCGAACGTATCGACCTGCTGTTCGACCCGGGTTCGTTTCAGGAGATTGACAAGCTCGTCACGCACCGGTGCCGCGATTTCGGGATGGCCGAGCAGGTCATTCCAGGCGACGGGGTCGTGTGCGGCCAGGGGCGGATCGACGGACGGCCCGTCTATGCCTTCGCGCAGGACTTCACGGTGTTCGGCGGCTCGGTGTCGGAAACCAACGCCGCGAAGATCGTCAAGATCATGGACCTGGCGATGAAAATGGGGGCGCCGGTCGTCGGCCTGAACGATTCGGGCGGCGCGCGCATCCAGGAGGGCGTGCTCTCGCTCGGCGGATACGCGGACATTTTCCTGCGCAACACGCTGGCGTCAGGCGTCATTCCGCAGATCTCGGCCATCATGGGCCCGTGTGCCGGCGGCGCCGTCTATTCGCCGGCCATTACCGACTTCAACGTCATGGTCGAGGGCACCTCCTACATGTTCGTGACGGGGCCCGACGTCATCAAGACCGTCACGCACGAGGAGGTCACGAAGGACGAACTCGGCGGCGCCATGACCCATAACGCGACGAGCGGCGTCGCGCACTTCGCGGTGGCGGACGATCGCGAATGCCTCCGGCTGATCCGGGAACTGCTCTCGTACCTGCCGTCGAACAATGTCGACGATGCGCCGCGCCTCGAGGTTGCGGATCCGATCGACCGTGAGGACGAGACGCTCGACAGCCTCGTACCGGAGTCTCCGAACCAGCCCTACGACATACTCGATCTCGTCCACCTCGTGGTGGATGATCGCGTGTTTCTGGAAGTGCATCGCCACTTCGCCAGGAACATCGTCGTGGGGTTTGCGCGGCTCGGCGGCCGCTCCGTCGGCATCGTCGCCAACCAGCCGGCGGTGCTGGCGGGGACGCTGGACATCGACGCGTCGGTCAAAGGCGCGCGCTTCGTGCGCTTCTGCGACGCCTTCAATATCCCGCTCGTCACGTTCGAGGACGTTCCCGGCTTCCTGCCCGGCACGCGGCAGGAGTTCGGCGGCATCATCCGCCACGGCGCGAAGCTGCTGTTTGCGTTTGCCGAGGCGACCGTGCCGAAGGTGACGGTGATTACGCGCAAGGCGTACGGCGGCGCGTATTGCGTCATGGCGAGCAAGCACATTCGGACGGACATGAATTTCGCGTGGCCCACGGCGGAGATCGCGGTGACGGGTCCCGACGCCGCCGTCAACATCCTTTACAAGCGGGAACTGGACAAGGCGGCGGACCCGCAGGCCGCCCGGGCCGCCCGCATCGCCGAGTTCCGCGAGAAATTCGCGAACCCGTACGTGGCCGCCGAGCGCGGGTTCGTCGACGAAGTGATTCATCCGCGGCAGACCCGTCCGAAACTCATCGCCGCGCTCAACGCGCTCGAGACCAAGCGGGACAAGAACCCGCCCAAAAAACACGGCAACATTCCGCTCTGACGAGCGGGGCGCTCGGTGCTCGGTGCTCGGTGCTTGGTGCTTGGTGCTTGGTGCTCTCGCGCGCTGAGCACGCCGGGGCGCGCTGGATTCTCTGCCTGTGCGAACGCGGCGCTGCTCGCGTGCGTTCGGTTAAGTGTGTAATCGAGCGTCCGGGGTCTGACCCCGTTTGCCCGCCGACCGGGGTCTGACCCCCGGAAGTGTGTAAACGAACGTCCGGGGTCTGACCCCGCTTGGGTTCAGTCGCGCCCCGCCGGGGAACCGTCGTCTTGCGCCCGCCAACCCCGATCCCCGAACCGGTAGAATGTACCGGTGAAACTCCTGATCGCGAACCGCGGCGAGATCGCCGTCCGTGTGATCCGCGCGTGCCGCGAACTGGGCATTCCAACCGTTGCCGTCTATTCCGACTGCGATCGCGCGGCGCGCCACGTCCGCGACGCTGATCAGGCTGTCCACGTCGGTCCGAGTCCCGCCGTCGAAAGTTATCTGCGTATCGATCGAATGATCGAGGCTGCGAAAGCCACCGGGGCGGACGCCGTCCATCCCGGCTATGGCTTTCTCGCGGAGAACGCCGTGTTCGCGCAGGCGTGCGCCGATGCGGGGCTGACGTTCATCGGCCCGACGCCGAAGGCCATCGAGCGCATGGGCAGCAAGACCGGTGCGCGCGAAGTCGCCATCGCCGCGGGGGTTCCCGTGGTCCCCGGCACCGACGCGCCGCTCGGTCAGCACGCAACGGACGACGAGATCCTGCGTGAGGGCGGCCGGATCGGGTATCCGCTGATGGTGAAAGCCGTCGCGGGCGGCGGCGGAAAGGGGATGCGCGAGGTCCGCTCCGCGCCCGACCTGCTGGCCGCGGTCCGCACGGCGAGGTCCGAGGCTGGATCCTCCTTCGGCAACACCGCCGTCTACTTCGAGCGGCGTCTCCTGCATCCGCGGCACATCGAGATCCAGTTGCTTGGCGATCATCACGGCACCGTGGTTCCGTTCGTCGAGCGTGAGTGCTCGATCCAGCGCCGCCACCAGAAGGTCGTCGAAGAATCACCGTCGCTCGCGGTGACGCCCGCGCTGCGTGAGCGCATCGCCTCCGCGGCCGCCCGCGTCGCATCGGCCGTCGGGTATACCAACGCGGGCACGATCGAATTCCTCCTGGACCAGGACGGCTCGTTCTACTTCCTCGAGATGAACACGCGGCTGCAGGTCGAGCATCCGGTCACCGAAATGGTCACGAGCGAGGATCTCGTCCACTGGCAAATCCGGATCGCGCGCGGTGAGAAGCTCACGCTGGATCCCGCGCACGCGTTGACGCCGCGCGGCCACGCGATCGAGTGCCGCATCTATGCCGAAGATCCTGACCTCGGCTTCATGCCGTCACCGGGCCTGGTCCGCGGCATCCGCCCCGCGAGCGGCCCCGGGGTCCGCGACGATTCCGGAGTGACGGAAGGCTTCACCGTCCCCGTGTTCTACGATTCGATGATCGCAAAGCTCGTCGCGTGGGCCGGCAACAGACCCGCCGCAATCGCACGCATGAACCGCGCGCTCGCCGAATACGAGGTGCTCGGCATCAAGACGACGATCCCGTTCTTCCGCTGGCTCATGGGACAGCAGGACTTCATCGACGGGCGCTTCGACACGACGTATCTCGATCACGTGCTCGCCGATAGAGATGAGTCGTTCTCCGCGTTGAGCGAGCCTGAAGAGCAGCGGATTGCGATCGCGGCGGGGCTCGACGCATGGTTGAAGTCGGCCTCTTCGCCCGGCCAGGCATCGGGAAGCCAGCCGGCAAATGCATGGAAGACGGCCGCCAGGCGGGAAGCGCTTGGTGGCTGAGTGAGCACGTTCGAAGTCGACGTGAACGGCCGGCGCAGGATTGTCGCGGTCGAGCGCCTCCCGCAGGGATGGTTCAAAGTCACCGTGGACGGCGCATCAACCATGGTCGACGTCGAGCGGGTGGGCCAGTTCGGGTTGTCGCTGCTCTTTCCTGAGGACGGGCACCTGAGCGGCACGGTGCAGTTGGCGCCGGCCGCGAGCGCCGGCGAGCGGCTGGCCGTGTGGGAGGGCATCAGCGTGCCGGTGACGCTGAACGGACGCCGGCACGCCTCCACCGACGGCGCCGGTGGCCGGGCCAAGGGCGAGCAGAAAATCGTCGCGCCGATGCCCGGGCGGGTCGTGCGCGTGCTCGTCAGCGAAGGGGACGAGGTCGAAGCGCGCCAGCCGGTGGTCGTAATCGAAGCGATGAAGATGGAGAACGAGCTGCGGTCGCCGGTCGCCGGACGAATTCGCGAGGTGGCGGCCTCGGCCGGAACGTCCGTCGAAGCGGGCCGCGTGCTCGTGGTCATTGAATAACGAAAGCCCCTATCGGTGACGAGCGGCGCGAGCCGCCACCCGTTTGCTCGAAGAGAATCCCAATCCACCGGAGCAGCCGGCGGCAGACGACACGCCGGCACCAGTCCCCGCGCCGCGGACGCGCCGCACGCATCCCGTGCTGCGCGTGGTTGCCGTTCTCATCGCGGTCCTCGCCGCGATCGTCGTCGCGACCCTCACGATCGACCTCGGGCCGTCGCTCAAGAAGCGCGCCGAAACCGCCGCGTCGAAATACATTGATCGGCCGATGCACATCGGCACGCTCAAGGTGCTCCTCCTGAGCGGCACGTTCGAACTCGACAACGTCACCATCGATGGTCTGCGGCCTGGCGACCGCCCGTTTCTGACGGCGAAGCGGATCTACGTCAACCTGCCGTGGTGGAGCGTCTTCAGCGGCGAACTGATCGTCTCCGATGTCGACATGAGCGACTGGAACATGCTCGTCGAGACGTTTCCCGACGGCCGCCACAACTTCCCGAGATTCGGCGGGCCGCCCCGGGACAAATCCAAACCGCCAGGACCGAAGCGTTTCACGACGACGGTCCAGTCCGTCATCGCCAGGCGGGGGCAGTTCACGTACGAGGACCACGGCACCCCCTGGAGCGTCGTGTGTCCGAATCTGACGGTGAACGTCTTCAAAGGCCTCGACACGTACCATGGAACGGCGCAGTTCAGTAAGGGCGCGGTCGCGATCCAGTCCTACGAACCGTTCCGTGCGGACATGCAGACGCGGTTCAAGATCGACGGCACGCGCATCATCCTCGATGCCATCAACCTGCAGAGCACCGGCGCCAGCACCGCGGTCACCGGCGCCGTCGATTTCTCCCGCTGGCCGGAAATGCTCTACAAGGTCAAGTCGCACATCGATTTCCCGACGCAGAAACGAATTTTCTTCAAGGACATGAACTTCACCACGTCGGGGTACGGGGAGTTCGACGGCACGTTCCACATCTTCAAGGGAGGGCGCGAGCTGAAGGGGACATTCACGAGTCCGGAAGCGGGCGTGAACGCGTGGCGCTTTCCCGGCGTGAAAGGCCACGTCTTGTGGGTGCCGGACCGGTTCGAGGTCACCGACGTCAGCTCGGGTCTGTATGGCGGCCGCGCGCGATTCAGCTACAGGCTGGCGCCGCTCGGACAGCACCGCCCGACGATCGCGGCCTGGGACACGCAGTACACCGACGTCGATCTCACGCGCCTCACGGACTTCCTCGAATTGCAGGGAATCCGTCTGGCTGGACGAGCCTCAGGAAAAAACCACCTCGAATGGCCCCTCGGTAAATGGAGCGACAAGCGCGGGACGGGACAGATCGCCGCCGCGATGCCGCCGGGCACGACACCGATGACGCGCGAGATCGAATCCACACAAATTGCGCGCGTCGACCCCCTGCCGCCATTACAGGGACCGTTCAACTCGCATCTCGAAATCGGTCACGCGCCGGTCGCGGGCCGGATCGACTACGCAATCGACCCGAGCGGCGTTCAGGTGGGTGAGGGCAGCTGGGCCGCCACCGACGAAACGTTCGTCGCGTTCACCGGACGCACAGCGTGGGGCCAGCACTCGACGATGCCATTCCACGTGACGAGCCTGGACTGGCAGGAGAGCGATCGAGTACTCGCCGGGATCATGACGGCGTTCGGGACGCCGACGGGCGCCATCCCCATTGGCGGGCGCGGCACGTTCGACGGGTTGATGACCGGGGCGTTTTCCGAGCCGCGCATCGAAGGCCACTTCGACGGCGAACGCATGCGCGCGTGGGACGTCCTGTGGGGCAGGAGCGCGGCCGATCTGATCATTCAGAACAGTTACGTCTTCATCTCGAAGAGCAGCATCCGTTCCGGGAATTCGGAGATCAGTGCCGATGGAAAGTTCTCGCTGGGCTATCCGCGGAAGGATCACGGCGAGGAAATCAACGCAACGGTCCGGATGGTCAATCGACCGCTCGTCGATCTGCGGCATGCCTTCGATCTCGACGACTATCCCGTCGAGGGCCTCGCGTCCGGCGAGTACCGCCTGACCGGCGCTTATACGATGCCCGCCGGCTACGGACGATTGCAGATCGACAAGGGCGTTGCCTACGGCGAGTCGTTCGACACGGCGACCTCGGATCTGCGGTTCGAGAGCACGGGCACCCCCGGCGTCCGCCTCGACAACATCGTCATCTCGAAAAGCACCGGGAGGGTGACCGGCGCGGCGTTCGTCGGATGGGACGGCACCTACAGCTTCGACGCCAACGGGCAGCACATTCCGGTGGAGTCGCTCGCGACCCTCTCGTTCCCGCGCGCGCCGCTGTCGGGTCGTCTGGAATTTTCGGCGACGGGCGCGGGCACGTTCGACAGCCCGCGATACGACGTACGCATCCAGATCGCGGATCTCTTTGCCGGAGATGAAGGCATCGGCCAGGTGCGGGGCCGGCTCTCCATGCGCAACGAGATGCTGACGATGGAGATGGATGCGGAGTCGCCGCGGCTGTCCGTCACCGGTGCGGGGCGCGTGGCGCTGACTCCCGAGATGGATACCGACCTGACGCTGAACTTCTCCGATACGTCGCTCGATCCGTACCTCCGGTTTTTCGAGCCGCGGCTGTCGCCGTTCACGACCGCCGTCGCCGGCGGCACGATTCACGTGACAGGGGAGCTGTCCGACATCGATCATCTGATCGTCGACACGACCGTCAACAATCTGGATCTCAAGCTGTTCGACTACTCGCTGCACAACGCCGGCCCGCTGAAGCTGGCGCTCGACCGGCATCGTGTCGAGGTGCAGCAGTTCACGCTGGCGGGCGAGGGCACGTCGCTCACGCTGGACGGCGAAATCGGATTGCACGACAACCGGATCGCGCTGACCGCATCGGGCGACGCGAACCTCAGCATCCTGCAGGGTTTTTTCCGTGAGCTGCGGAGTTCGGGCAATGCGTCGCTCAAAGCGTCCATCCAGGGGCCGTTGGATGCGCCGGTGTTTGCGGGGGAGGCGAACATTTCGGACGGCCGTATCCGGTACACGGCGCTGCCGCACAGCCTCCAGAACATCAACGGCCATCTGTCGTTCGACGCGCAGGGTATACGCGTCGACAGCGCGACCGCCGAACTGGGCGGCGGCCGCGTCCAGTTCGGCGGCCGGATTGGCATGCAGGGGTTCACCCTCGGCAATTTCGATCTCACCGCAAACGGCGAGGGGATGAACCTGCGCTATCCGGAAGGATTCCGGTCGACCGTCGACGCGGCGCTCGCGCTGCATGGGCCGCTCAGCGCGCCGGTGCTCAGCGGCACCGTCACCGTTCGCAACGGGTTGTACGAAAGCAAGTTCGACCCGACGTCGGACATCCTGAGCCTGGCGAGCGGCTCCTCGACGACCCTGCCCCGGCCCGTGAGCACGGCGCCCACGATCCCGCTGCGGTACGACATCCAGGTCAATGCGCCGTCCGGAAGCCTCGTCATCAAGAGCGCGCTCGCGCAGATCACCGCCAGCGCGAACCTGACGCTGAGCGGTACCTACGACAAGCCGCAGCTCTTCGGCCGCGCCGACATCGAACGCGGCGAGGTCTTCTTCGAGGGCAACCGCTTCGTCGTCACGCGCGGCACGGTGGACTTCTACAATCCGACGGCCATCGAACCATTTTTCGACGTCGAGGCCGAAACGCGCGTACACGTGCCGAGCGTCGACGAAACCTATCGCATCACGCTCGCGATCAGCGGCACGGTCGGCGGCCACCTGAACTTCTCCGCCAATTCGGACCCGCCGCTCACACCCGTCGACATCCTGTCGGTGCTCTTCGGGCAGTCCACGGACGTCTCGAACCCGGAATTGCGCGCGCTGAACCAGCGCGACGTGACGCAGTCCGAAGAGCAGTTGCTCCGCGCCGGTCTTCTTCAGGTGCTCGCGGGTCCGCTGGCGGCGCCGGTGACCCGCGCGGTGGAACAGACGTTCGGGATCAACACCGTGCAGCTCGCGCCCAGCCTCGGAACGCAGAACGATCCACTCACGCCGACGGCCCGCCTCATCATCGGCAAGCGCCTGTCGGACCGCGCGTATCTGACGTTCTCGCGCGCGCTCGGCACCACGCAGCGCGAGCAGATCATCGTGCTCGAATACGATCAGACGGATCGCCTGGGCTGGATTCTCACGCAGACGGGCGACCGCACGTTCTCCATTGATTTCCGCGTCCGTCGAAGCTTCTGACGTGATGGTGCCGTTTCTCGTCTTCCTCCTGCTTCAGACGGCGCCGTCGGTGGAAGGCGCGCCCTCCACGGCGGTGAGTCTCCAGGCGGCCGCCCCGGCAGGCCAGCAGCCCGCGCCCTCCTCGGCCTCGTCCCCGCAGCCCGCTGCCGCCGCTTATGTAGGCGAGCGCGTGGCGTCGGTCTCGCTCGAGATTGAAGGCAGACCGACCTCCGATGAGGCGCTGATGAACGTCATCGCGACGCCCGTCGGCGCGCCGCTCTCGATTGCGGCGGTGCGCGAAACAATCACGCACCTGTACAGTCTCGGCCGGTTCGACGACGTGCGCGTGGACGCGGAACACGCCCCAGGCGGCGGGGTCGCGCTCAAATACCTCCTGACACCCATTCACGCGGTCTCCGAGGTCGAATTCCACGGCGACCTCGGCCTGTCAGAGTCCGCACTCCGCCGGCGGATGGCGGATCGGTTCGGCGCCACGCCCTCGGTGGGCCGCGCGGCGGACGTGGCCTCGACGCTCGAACAGTATTACCGCGAGCAGGGATACCTGTCCGCCGTGGTTCGCGTCGGACAGCCGATCATCGCGCACAACCCTGATCGCACGACGCTGGTGTTCAACGTGACCGCGGGGCCCCGCGCGCGCGTGTCGAAGGTCACCGTCGAAGGCACGCCGCTCGATTCCGAGCCGCAGGTGCTGGATCGCCTCGACCTCTCCGTCGGCTCGTTCTACGTCCCCGAGAAGCTGCGGGCGAAACTGGAAGCCTACGCGACCTCGATGCGCCGACGCGGGTACTACCTCGCGACGGCGACCGAACGGCCGTCGATCAGCGACGACCGCACGTCGGTCGCCGTCAGCGTCCACATCGATCCAGGTCCGCTCGTGAGCGTACGCTACGAAGGCGACCAGCTTCCCAAGGACAAGCTCGCCGGTCTCGTTCCCATCGAGAGCGAAGGCTCCGTCGACCCGGACATCCTCGAAGACTCGGCGCGCCGCATCACCGATTACCTGCGGGATCTCGGGTACTGGAAAGCGAACGTACCGCCGCCGGATCGCCGCGAGGAAGATTCGCGCCTGATCATCACGTTTCACATCAACCGCGGCACGCTCTATCGTGTCGCGCCCGGCGGACTGCTGATCACCGGCAATCAGAGCATCGGGCAGGACGAGATCAAGGACCGCCTCGATCGGCCGGCAACGCGGTTGCTGATGGGCGATCCCTTCGTCGTGAGCCACCTCGACGCCGCGGTCGGCGTCGTCCAGGCGCTTTATCAGGAGAATGGATTCCCCGACGCCGCGGTTGCGTCCGCCTCGAACGAAATCGCGCCGGGCGTGGTCAGGCCGGTGATCACGATCAAAGAAGGGCAGCAGGTCCGCGTCGGATCGATAGCCGTAACGGGCAACAAAGGCCTGTCGAGCGCGGACATCCTGGCCGTCGTGCAGCGGCTGCGATCCGGTGCGCCGTTCTATGCGCCGAACGTCGCCGCGGCTCGCGACGCGATCGACGTGCTGTATCTGGACCACGGCTACGAGTCGGCGCAGGTCACCCCGCGGATCACACGTTCGGCGGACGGCACGCGCGCCGATATCACCTTCGGCATCCAGGAGGGACCGCAGACGATTGTCGACCACATCCTCGTCGTCGGAAACACGCGAACCGATCCAAAGGTGATACGGCGCGAACTGCTCCTCGAGCCCGGCAAGCCCCTCAGCTATTCCGCGAAAGTGGAAAGTCAGCGCCGGCTCGCTGCCCTCGGGCTGTTTCGCCGCGTCCAGATTACCGAGCTCCCGCACGGCGCCCCCGGCTCGCATGACGTCGTCGTGACCGTCGAAGAAGCGCTGCGGACGACGATCGGGTTCGGCGGCGGCGCGCAGATTGATCGTCTCCTCCGGGCGTCGACACCGGGAGGGGAGGCCCATGACGTCTACGAATTTGCGCCGCGCGGGTTCTTCGAGATCGGCCGGCGCAATCTCGGCGGCAAGAATCGTTCTATTAATCTCTACACGCGGCTCAGCCTGCGGCCCAACAGCGTCACGTGCGACACGGCGACAGCGACTCCGGTCGAAGGCGGGTGCGACACCGCCAAGAGCTCGAACCCCTTCGGGTTCTCCGAGTATCGCGTCGTCGGCACGTACAGGGAGCCGCAGGCGTTCAGCGGATATGGGGACCTCACCGGAACCGCCGCCATCGAGCAGGGGGTGCGGACGACGTTCAACTTCGCGCGGAAAGGGTTCAACGCGGAGCTGCTGCACAGGGTTTCGCCCTCCGTCCGGGGCAGCGTCCAGTATTCGTTCAGCACCACGCGCGTCTTCGACGAGCAGTTGACGGACCAGGAGAAGGTCACGATCGATCGCGTCTTCCCACAGGTGCGCCTGTCGGAGTTCTCGGGAGCCGTCGCGCGCGACACCAGAGACGACGTGCTGGAGCCGCAGAAGGGGACGCTTGTCAGCATCGACGCGACGGTGGCCGCGCGATCGCTTGGATCGCAGGTCGGCTTCACCAAAGGACTGGTCGAGGGCTTCTATTACCGCAACCTTGGACGCCCGCACCTCGTGCTGGCCGGCGGGGCGCGCGTCGGGCTCGCGAACCCGTTCCGCCAGGTGGTGACGACGGTCGAGGCGGACGGCACGACGACGACCGAGGTCATTCGCGACCTGCCCGCGAGCGAGCGGTTTTTCGCCGGCGGCGATACCACGATTCGCGGTTACGCGCTCGACAGCGTCGGCGCGCCGAACACGATCAGTTCTGAAGGGTTTCCGATCGGCGGCAGCGCGCTGGTGATCCTGAACCTCGAGCTGCGGACGCCGGTGTGGCGTGATCTCGGCGCGGCGTTCTTCATCGATGGCGGCAACGTGTTCGCCCGGGCGTCGGAATTCGACCTCACCGATCTGCGCGGCGCGACGGGCTTCGGGTTGCGCTACCGGTCGCCGATCGGTCCGATCCGGATCGATCTCGGCTTCAAGATGGACCGGAGGGTGATCGGCGGCAACCTCGAGCCGCGGACGGCGCTGCATTTCTCGATTGGTCAGGCGTTTTAGTGCGAACGGCGGACCGCGGAACGCGGAGCGCGGCGGGCGGAAAAGGCAGGGAGCAGGAATGAGGAAGAGAGCAGTACTCGTAGTGGTGGCAGCGATCGCCATCGCCGCGTCGGCCGTGCCGGCGCACGCGGAGATCATCGACCGCATCATGGCGGTCGTGAACGGTCAGGCGCTCACGCTGTCCGACGTCAATGCGGCCTCGATGCTCCAGCTCCTCACGCCTGAGACGAACCGCCCGGATGCGACCTCGGCCGTACTGGACCGCCTGATCGAGCGGACGCTGATCATTGGGGAAGTGGATCGTTATCAACCGCCGGAGCCCGCGCCGGAAGAGATCGACCGGCGCTATAACATCGTCGTCCAGCGCGTGGGCGGGGAATCCAACCTTCAGCGGATCTTTGCCGATACCGGAATGAGCGCCGATCAGCTCAGGCGATGGGTCCGCGACGACCTGCGGATGGAGACGTATTTCAACCAGCGGTTCGGGACGACCGATCCGTCGCGCGCGAAGATGATTGCCGACTGGATCAGCGGGTTACGGCGCCGCGCTGACGTGACGGTGCTGTACGTCGCGCCATCGTAGGCTCCGCTACTGCACCTCCGTGAACCGGACGTAATCGACCGCGGCCGCCAGCGAGCGTTGATCGCCGCCCATTCCCACATCGCTGGGCCTGTCCGCGCGGCTGAAGTGCAGCACAACGCGATTGACGCCGCCGCGCCACGCCGAGGCGTCCAGCACGCACTGGGCTGTCTGCCAGTCCCCTCCGACGACGACCGGCGCGCAGCGAGCGTCGTCGGCGGAAATCGTCAACACCTGCGTGGGCGCGCCCGGGAAGCCAAACGCGTGCAGTCTCACGTCTATGCGCAGCGGCGCGCTGTGATCGAGCGGCACCCGGAGCTCCGCGTCCTGCGCCGCCCAGCGATAGGTGATCGATCCTTCGCGCTCCGGGCCGTACCAGCCGTCGGTCGCCATCCATTCGTCGTCGCCCCCGATGTCGATACGCCCGTACGGGCGCAGCGGATCGGACAGAAAACGATTGGTCCGGAGGAGATCGTAGACGGCGGGTGAAACGCGATTGCGCAGCGCGAACACCAGGTTGGCCGGGTAGCTGAAGGGATTGCCGAACCATCCGTGGATCTCGCGCGCCTCCGCCGCCCACGCGCGGTCGAACGGAAGCGTTTCGCCAATGCGGACCGTGCCCGCCTGCGCCGCGCCGACGAGCGCCAGATTCAACAGCGCCAGAACGGAAAGGGCAGCCGCAACCGAAGCCATCGGGTGCCGCCGGACGATCGCAGCGGAGTGATGGAAGAACGCCGCGAGGCCAATCGCGAACAGCGGAATCGTGCCGTCGAACCGGCGGGCGCCGAAGGCCGCGCTGCCCCACCAATCCTGAATCGCGGCGTTGAAATAGACCATCAGCGCGATCGCGGCGATCGATGGCCACCCGATCGCGGGTTCCGCGAGGGCGAAGATCACGAGACCGATCGCGGCGAGATACAGCAGCGGCGACGTGCTGAACAGGCCGTTGCGCGCCGACCAGAGCACGTCCGAGAGCTGCGGCGCGCCCCATCGGATTTGGGGTCCGACCGGAGAACGAGCGACAAAGCTGCCGTAGATCGATTTCCACGCGAACATCTGCGGAGAAAACACGACCACCGCCGCGGCGAGAAAGAGCAGTCCGCCAGCCAGCGTGCGCAAAGAGGCCTGACGATCGCGAGCGGCCGCCGCGCGCCCGAGCGGCCGCGCGCAATCGAACGCCGGAAGGATCGCGAAGAGAGCGCTCTGCCACCGCACGAGCGCCATGAACCCCGCGAGTGCGCCAAGCGCTGCCCATTGCCAGCGCGTGCGCCGCTCGAGCGTGGCCACCCAGAGCCAGACGAACCCCGCGACCGACGCCATCGCGAGCGAGTGCGTCATCGTCGGTTCCTTCACAAAATACCAGATGAGAAACGATCCGATCGTTGCCAGAACCGTCGCGCCGGCCGCGAGCGGCGCATCGAAGAAGCGTCGGGTCAGCCGGTAACAGAACCAGCAGCCCAGCAGGCCGTACACCAATCCCGAGATGCAGACGGCCTGCCGGTAGGGATACGAGGTGCCGTCAGTCGCGACGTCCACACCCGCGTGGCGCAGCCCGTGGGCCACGACGTGACCGGCGGCGAAAAACGGGGCCCACGCGAAGGCGGGCCCGATCGTCCACGCGGAATGCGCGTAGCCGGTTGGCGTCGCGTGGAAGAGATACGTTTTGTCGCCGAGGCCGAGCAGCCGATAGTCGTTGTTGAAATCGACGTCGTGATCGAACGCGAGCGAACGCAGGTAGGCGTAGTAGTAGAAGCCGTCGCTTTGCAGCCGCGCACCGAGCTGCAGTTGCGCGACGAGCCCGAGCACGAACGCCAGCGCGAGGATCGGCAGCGTCCGTCGTCGGGTCCTCGGCAGTATCAGAATGACGAACACGGCGATCGAAACCAGGACGATCGCCGTGAGTGAAGGCGTCGTACCGCTCAGGCCGGCGATTAGCGACCGCCTGGCGACCTGTCTCGCGCACAAGTCGATGGCACACAGCGCGATGATGGTCCATGACGTCCAGCGGACGATCA
This sequence comes from Vicinamibacterales bacterium, assembly GCA_035495555.1. Classification (GTDB taxonomy): domain Bacteria; phylum Acidobacteriota; class Vicinamibacteria; order Vicinamibacterales; family 2-12-FULL-66-21; genus DATJFQ01. Next base: position 94,852 of record DATJFQ010000043.1, on the reverse strand, counting down.
CCGCGGGACCTTCAGGATCCGCAGTTCGGAGCCTGGATGCTGCTCGGACGGCGTAAACCGCGCGAGCTCCTCAGTTCCGATGAACAGTCGCATGTAATCCGCGTAAGCCGCGGGATCCGACGCTGGCGAGGCCAGATACGGACCGTAGCACTGCGAAGACGCCACGAGATAGCTGACGCCGGTGGCGCGATAGGCGTCGAGCGGCTGCTGACGGAGCTGCGGGACGTTCCTCGCGTCGTAACCAACCGGCAGGAGCAGGTTCCGGCTCTCGATCACCACACGGCTGCCGTGCGGGACGTGGCTCAGAATCCAGCTATACGCGAGTTCGCTCGTCCACGTCCTGCCGATTTCACGGTCGAACTGAAGCGCGGTCACCGCGCCCGGCGCGATCGCCGCTCCGATGAGGACCGCAGCAACGATCGGCGCCGCGCGCTGCGAACGTGTCGCGACCCACCTCGATGCCGCGACGATGGCAACGGCCCCGAGCACCGCGACGAACGGAACCGCCGGCAGCAGATAACGGGCAAAGACGATGTGCTGGCGTGCGATGAAGAGGTAATACACGACCGGAAAAAGGATCGCGAGCGCCCACCTGGCGCGATCCGGTCCTTTCGCGATCTGCACGATCCCGAGCAGCAGGCCCGCGACCCCTGCGATGGCGGCGGGCCAGCCGACCGCGTTGCGCAGGTGTTTCGCGTACGTGACCACCGGCGCCTCCGCCGGCGACGGCCCGTTGTAGGCGGCGACGAGCCGCGCGAAGCCGTCGAGAAAGTGCGGTAGATCGAGCAGCGTGTACGGCGCCGCGATCAGGAACGCCGCCGCGCATGCGGCGACGACGATCGCGATCGCCTGCAGGCGCGAGAGCCGCATCCGCGGCGCCGTGCAGGCCAGCAGCGGCATGACGATCGCGAAGACGGCGTTGTATTTCGTCGCCATCGCGAGACCGGCTGCTGCGCCAGCGAGCACGAAGCGCCAGGCGTCCGGGCGCCGATGTGCGCTCAGAGACAGCAGCCACGTCAACGCGACGAGGAACGTGACCGGCACATCGGTGAGCGCGAAATGGGATTCCCGCACATGGAGCGGCATGACGGCCATGATGGCCGCGGCTACGAGTGCCGTCGGTTCGTCCCATCGTCTCGCGCACCGGTAGACGAGGTACACCGTCGCCGTGCCGAGCATTGCCGTGACCGCTCGCGCCCACACGTAGAACGCGGTGGCCGGTGCCGACGCAAGCGTGCCCCATTGACCGGAGAGTGCGCCCCAGATGAAGCGCGGGATGGCGACGAGCGCCTGCAGATAGATGTAGAGCGACGGATAGTCGAAGAAATGCGGGTTGAAGTCGCCGCTCTTGAGGATGTGTACCGCGCGCTCGACGATCTCCGGTTCGTCCACGCCGAGCGCATAGGGAACCCCGGAGCCGAGTGACCAGAACCTCAGGAGGGCCGCCGCGCCGATGATCGCGGCCAGACAGAGCACCCGCCCGAGACGAGGGCGACGAGCAGATTCGATGAATTCCGCGGGATCCCGCAGGAGGTACGGTTCCAGAACGGCATTACTTTAACAGGTCGGATACGATCGGCGCTTCACTCCCATGTCAACGGACCTTCTGGGCCGGGCGGCTCGCGCCACGACGGTCGCGCTTGTCTCCGCCGCGGCGGCCGTGGTCGTATCCTTCGCCGCGTCGAGGGTGCGCGGCCCGGTGATCGTTGGCATGGACGCCGAGCTGCCCCGCCGGGTGATGGCGGGTTTCTATCCTCCAGAACGCGAGGGCGATCTCTCGTTTGCATGGACGTCGTCGCGGGCGGAGCTGGTCCTCGCCGGCCTTGCGCGCGATCGAGCGTGGGCGTGTTCGGCGCGCCTGCGCGCCAACCGCATCACGCCGCCGCATCTCGACATCCTGGTGGACGGCTTGCCTGCGGTGTCCCGTGAGGCGCCGATCGATTTCGAAAACGTGGGGTTTGCGCTGCCGCCGCGCGCCTCACGTGCGGATACGCGGATTTCGTTCGCGGTGAACCCGGCGATCGTGCCGGGCCCGCAGGACCCCCGGCCGCTGGGCGTCCAGGTGGATCGCATCTCGTGTGCGCCCTCGGACGGACGCGGGCTGCCGTTGCCGTCCTCCGCGCGTACTGCGGCAATCGCGGTCCCGGCCGTCTTCGCGCTCGTGAGCGCGTTGACCGGGGCGGCAGCAGCTGCCGCGCTGGTCCTCGGGGTCGCCGTAGCGATCGCGCAAAGCGTGCCCTTGAACACGGGTATCGCCGCCTTCAGCCCGTTCGTCGAGACGATGACGCGGCTGGGCATCTGGATTCCGTTGCTGACGCTCCTCGCGACGCAGCTCGCCGGGGCGGCCCGCCGCCGAGGCCTGACGCCGTTTACAGCGTTTTTCGCATGCGCTGCGTCCGCAGCGCTGTATGTGCAGCTCCTCGGACTGCTGCACCCGTCGAAGCTGCCAATCGACGTCGTCTTCCAGGCGCATCGATTCGATACGGTGCTGGCCGGGCATTACTTCTTTACGCAGCCAATGCCGGGCGGCGTCCGCTTCCCCTATGCGATCGGCCTGTATCTTTTCGCGGCGCCGTGGGCGCGGCTCACATCCGATCACGCGCTGCTGCTTCGAATCGTCGTCGCCGTGTCCGATGCGGTTTCGTACGTGCTGCTGTTCTGGCTCGTCATCCGCGCCTGGCGGGATCGGATCGCCGCCGCAGCGACGCTGATGCTGGCGTTTACGGTGCCGATCACCTTCGAAGTGATCGGTAACGCGAACCTGACCAACGAATTCGGGCACGCGGCGTCTATTGCCGCGCTGGTGATTGCGGCCCTCCTGCCTGGCTCGCGGCGACCGCGGCTTCACGCGCTGGTGTTGACGGCCGTCTGCACGCTCGCACTCGTGTCACACGTGAGCACGTTTGCGCTGCTCGCCGCGACGTTGCTCGCGCTGGCCGTCTTCGAGTGGGTGGTCGGGGGAGAGCAGATGCGGCGCGCGGCGCGCACGCTGCTGTTCGTGGCCGTCGCGTCGTCTGCGATTGCCGTCGCGGGGTACTACGGTCATTTCGTGGACGTCTACAAGGACGCCCTTCGCGTGCGCACCGGTGCGCCGGCCGCCGCCCCACTGCCCGCGCCGTCGCAAATCCGGGGACAGACCGCAGCATCGCTCCCGATGCGCGTCGCGGATGCGGTGCAGCGGAGCGGGACCTGGGTTGGCTGGCCACTCCTCATCCTTGGCGGGGTTGGCGGTTGGCGAATCGCGCGCGAGCGGCGCCGCGATCCCGCGACGCTGGTCATTCTGTCGTGCGCCGCGGCCTACGTGGTGTTCGTCGGCGTCGCCGTCATGCGGGTGCAACCTGCGTATCAGCGTTACACGGTCGAGTTCGTCTCGCGCGTGGTGCTGGGGACCTCTCCGGCGCTTCTCCTGCTGGCAGGTGCGGGCGCATCATATGGCCTCCGCAAAGGCGTCGGTGGCAGGATCGCGACCGCCGTCCTCATCGCGACGGCGTGGGTCATCGCCGCTCGGGCATGGATGCTATGGTTTGCGATGTGAGCGCGCCAGCAGCTCTTTGTACAGCGCGATAGTCTCATCGGCTACCACGTCCCACGAGAACTCGCGCTCCACGATTCGGCGTCCTTCTTCTCCGAATTCCCGCAGCCGCTCCGGATTCGCAACTGAGCCGCTGAGCACCGCGGCTAGCCCGCCGGGATCGCCGGGCGGCACCAACCAGCCGTTCGCACCGGGCCGTACCTTGTCGGGAAGTCCTCCCGCGCGGCTCGCGATCACTGCGCGGCGGTGCGCCATCGCTTCGAGCGTCACGAGCGAGCTGCCCTCGTAGAGCGTCGGATGCACGAAGAGCGTCGCGATCTCGTGCCACGCATGCATCTCGTCGTCGGGGACACGGCCTGCGAACAGGACGCCCGCCTGAATCCCGAGTGACGAGGCGAGCGAGACGAGGTCGCGCCGAAACGGGCCGTCGCCCGCGAGCACCCATCGCCAGCGGCGTGTTTCGAGGCCGCCGTGCGCGCCCGCTGCAGAGAGCGCGCGCAGCATCACGTGAAACCCCTTGTTTGCTTCGAGCCGTCCGGCGCTGAAGAAAACGATTTCGTCCTCACCGATCGCGTGACGCGAGCGCAGATCGGCGACGACCGACTGGTGAGTCGCGGAATCGACGTGCGGAACGTCGATGGCGTTCGGGAGGGTCCGCAGGCGATCGCGCGCAATCCCGAGGTGACGGAGTACGACAGGTTCAAGCGAGCGGTCCGTCGCGATGACCGCGTCTGCCGCGCGTGCGCAGGCGATCACGGCGCGCTGCAGCGGGAAGTACGCCAGCCGCTTCAGGCGCGCGCGGGATGGATCGGTTGCCCCGAACTCCTCCAGCCCTTGCGGGTTGAACACGAGCGGTATCGTCGACTGGGATCGGCGCCGCGCATACCCCAGCACGCTCGCGCCAAGCCCGTGAACAATGTCGATCTCTCCTGCGCGCGCTAGCTCGAAGGCCTGCCGGCCCGCCGCTTCGCCAAACAGCGGATACGCGGTGCTCCGATCGAGCACCGTCGTTCCGCGGCGGCCGGCAAAGGGAAATGTCCGATACGGGACAAAGAGCGTCCGAACGCCGGGCGCGATGTTATCGCTCTGCCGATCGTGGATCGGTGGCCGGGTGATGAGCGTCACCGCGACGTTCCGGGCAGCCAGCGCGCGCACCAGATCGTGCACATGACGCTCGAGACCGCCGTACCCGTGCAGTGGAAACACGGAGCGCGCGACGATGGCCACTCTCATCGCTTCTCGTTGCGTTTGCGCACGAGCTCTTCGTACAACAGCACTATCCGCGAGACGACGGCGGCGGAGTCGAACTCCCGCTCGATTTTCTTCCCCGCGGCGGCGCCGAGGCGCGTTCGAAGGCCCTCGTCATCTCGGAGGCGTCGCACGTCGGCTGCGAGCTGATGGGGCGTGGACGACAGCAGTCCAGTCACGTCGGCGTCGACGATGTCTCGCGTGCCTCCCGTTTCCAGTGCGGCGATCGGTGTCCCGAGCGCGCTCGCCTCGATCAGAACGCGGCTCAACGACTCCGGCCCGCGCGAGGGGAAAATCAGCATCGCCGCGTGGCCGAGCAGCCGCGCCGCTTCGTCGCGATCGACCCAGCCCGTAAAGCGGACGTCGACGCCGGCGGCAGCGGCCTGCCGTTCCATGCCTGCGCGGTCCGGACCTTCACCAGCGATCAGGAGCGGCCAGTCGAGCCCTGCCTCCCGCGCCACGTCGAGGAGAAGATCCGTGCCTTTGTTGTGTGCGAGCTTGCCGAGATACAACGCGTACGCGCCGGCCGGAGCGGCGGCAGGTCGCGCGGCGGCCCGGGCGCGCAGCGCCGCGACGTCCACAGGGTTGGGAATCACTTCCATCCGTGTCGATTCCAGTTCCGGCGCGCGCGCCCGCAGATCCGCTGCGATCCGGCGGCTCACGGCAATGACCGCGTCCGCGCCCGCCAGCCCTTCGCGCTTGCGCGTCAGGTTCGCGCGCATGTACGGGATCATCGGCAGCGCCGCCGGCCAGAACGCACCGGCGCGTGGTGCGATGCACCGCGTCATGTTCGCGACGGTGCATTCGGGGCAGAGCGTCAGGCCGTCGCGCGTGTGCAGCAGATCCGACCAGTAGCAGACCGGCCAATAGTCGCGCACGGTAGCCACCGACGCGACCTGCATCGCCTCCGCTGCCTCGATCGCCGCGAGAGTCGTCATCACGTGCTGCCCGTGGACGACGTCGAAGCGTTCTCGCGCGATCAGATCGCGCAGAAACGCTGCGAGTGTTCGGGTGAGGCGTTCGCTTTTGAAGTAGTTGCGGATATAGGGAACGTCAGGCGCGGCTGCACCGAATTCGTGCACGTCGAAGCCCTCGTACCGGGCCCGTCGGACCCCCGTCGTTCCGGGCTTCGGCTGGACGACGGCGATGTCGTGTCCGCCGCTCCGGAGCCCGCGCGCCAGTTCGTACGTACTCCAGCCGCTGCCGCCGCAGACGGGAGGGAAGGCGTCGGTAACCAGCAGGATCTTCAGCAAAGATCTCGATCACGCATCGATGAGGGCAACGGAGTCAAACCAGTCGCAAAGATGGCAAAGATCCAAAGATCGCAAAGACCCAAAGATCGCAAAGACGGCAATGATGGCCAGCAAAGATCAGAGACCGGGGATGTGTTTTGATCTTTGCATGCCGCTAGATCTTTAGATCTTTTTAGATCTTTGCATCTTTAGATCTTTGCATCTTTGCACCTCTGCATCTTTGCGACCAAGGTGCGGCAGTGTGCCGCCCAACTGTACTGGTTCTCTGCGCGTGCGCGCGCCGCGGCGCCGAGACGGGCGCGAAGTGCCGGGTCGTCTGCCAGGCGCACCAGGGCCGCCGCGAGCGAACCGGGGACTGCAGGATCGTACAGAATGCCCTCGCGCTCGTGCGCGACGAGCGTGGGAATGCGATCGACCGCGGGCGCGACGACGGGGAGGCCTGCGGCCATGTACTCGAACATCTTGAGCGGCGACCAGTAGAACCCGAGCGACAGCGGGCCGTGTGCGCCGACGTCGAAGGGGGCCACGCCGATGTCCGCGTTCGCAAGCGCCGCCGGTATCTGGGGATGCGGCATGGCGTTGGTGAACTGCACGAGCAACGAACCGTGCGCTTCGGCGCGGACGGTGTCCCACTCCGGGCCATGGCCGATCAACACCGCGCCGATATCTCGCCGGCCCTGGGACTCGAGCCGGCGGATCGCGCGGACCAGGTGGATCGCGCCGTGCCAACTCCGGAATGCGCCCGCGAAGACAGCGAGCGTCTTTGCCGGGCCAGGGAGGAACGGCGCCTCGCCCGCGCCCGGACGAAACAGGTCCGTGTCAGCGCCCCACTCGAGGACCGCGATCTTTTCTGCCGGCGTATCCGGTGGCAGGATGCCCGCGCTCGGCGTCACGATCAGGTCCGCGGCCGATACCAGCCGCTCGCGCCACCGGCGCATCGGCTGGACGAGCAGCGCGCGATCGAGCTGCGCCTTGCGCGATCCGGCGAAGTCAACCACGGGCGCGTTGACCTCGAGCACGCCGACCGCGCCAAGTGGCCGGGCGAGGCGGATGGCCTCGCCACCAAAGTTGTGGTACCGCTCGATGATCACATCGGGCTGTTCCGCTCTGGCGATGCGTTCGATGGCGCGGGTCCGCGCGAGACGCAGATGCGTCTGGCCAAATGGCGGCGGCAGCGACAGCCAGCGCACCCCCGGCGCCTCCCGCAGGCCTGGACCTGGCGTGACAAGTGCGACGACCTCGTGTCCCAGGGCCGCGAGGCCGTTCGCCACCGCGGCCACGTGGACCGATCCGCCTGTCGTCCCGGGGACCACCTGATCGATCGCGGCGTAAAGGATCTTCACGGGTGCGGCTCCAGTCGTTCGAGGAGCGCGAAAAACGGACCTGACTCGATTGTGCCGAACAGGACAACGTCCAGCTTCATGACCGCGGTGGCCAGCGACAAGGTCGCGCGCAGGGCCGGACTCCGCGCGATGTGCTGTTTGCCGGCCGTCCGTGCCGCCTTCAGCGCATCCTCATCGCTCAGCGCGGCAGACGCCATTTTCTCTGGCGCGCGGGCGTTCTTCTGCGCGCGGCGCGCGAGCTGGCGCTCGGCCATGCGCATGAGGATGTTTTCGATGACGCCGCCGGCGATTGGCGTGTAGTAACGGATCTTCCGGATGCGGAAGCCGGTGGCGGCGGCCACGCGCCGGAGGTCGGGGATGTCGGCGAGCGGGTTGAGATGGTCCGACTTGCGCAGCCGCTCCTGGCGAAGGTCGATGAGACCGGCGCGCTCCAGCCGGCGTGCCAGGCCATTGATCCACTTCAGAGCCACGGCGATGCGCGCGTTTTTTCTGACGTGCGTGTAGACGAACAACTGCCCGCCGGGTGCGAGCACGCGCGCCGCTTCGGACAGCATCGCGTGAAGCGCGTCCGGCGACAGGTGTTCGAGGACGTCCAGCGAGAACGCCTTGGTGAACGTCCCGTCGGCAAAAGGCAGCCGGCGTAGATCGCCGAGCAGCAGGTCTACGCCCGCGCGGGCTTCTTCCGCGAAGAACGGCGCGATGTCGATCCCTGCCGTCGCCGAACGCCAGTCACGATTCCACAGCAGGGTGCGGCCGCTGCCGCAGCCGAGATCGAGCACGCGGTCGTCTGGTCCCGGCGCGAGAAACGCGCGCAGCATGTCGTTGCGCACCTTCGATCCGAGAAACGGCGGCGAGACGCGTTCGTGCCGCGCGTCCGCGTGCAGCGCTTCGTCCAGATATTTCGTGCGCTCGTCGAAGTCGACGTGCGGCCGCAGATCGAGATACGCCGGCGCGCCGCCGCCGAACCGATGGCCACAGGACTGGCAGACGAGCACATCCGGCGTCCCGCTGAGCGCGCCATGGCAGTCCGGACACCGCACGAGCGCGAGGAGTCGCTCGGAAATCACCCCGTCAGCTCCGCGAAGAGCGGCTCGAGACGTTCGGCCCTGCGATCCCACGTGTAATCGACCACGTCCGCTCGCGCCTGAGCCGCGATTTTCGCGGCCAGTGCGGGATCGTCTTTCACGCGGCGGATCGCCGCGGTCAAGGCCGGAGGATTCCCGGCAGGCGCGAGGAGCGCGTTCTCGCCATCGCGCAGCACCTCGCGGATCGACGGCAGATCGCTCGCCACGATCGGTTTGCCGGCAGCCATGTATTCGAACAGCTTCAGCGGCGACGTGAAGTGCGTCGAAATAGCCGACGCGGGGTTGGGCAGCACGAGCACGTCCGCCTCCTGGAGCCGCAACGCGACGTCCGGTGGGGGCAGCGCTCCCGTGAACGTCACGCGCGACGAGCAGTCGATGCTGACCGCGAAATCGCGCAGCCGCTGCAAATCCGGTTCGTGCTCGTGCCCCCCGATGATGAGCGCACGCGTATCCTGAAGGGCCGTGACGGCCTCGATGATCAGCTCGACACCCTTCCACGGATAGAGATGGCCGGCGTAGCCGATGGTGTACAGCCGCGGATCGTTGCCACCCGTCCGGGGGAACGGCTTCGCCGCCGGTGAGGCCGAGAGCCGCACGCCGTCGGGAATCACGGTGACGTTCGCGCGCGTGCCATAGCGGCGTGTCAACTCGGTGGCCAGACCCGACGTAATCGTGACGTAGCCCTCCGCGTCGTTCCATACTCGTCGGTCGCGACGCGCCAGACGACGCAGCTTTGCGGCGGACGGCTCCGGCGCCGTTCCGAGCAGCGACGGGAGCGAGGCGGCGACATCGGCGGCGATGCCGTGCGCTTCATAGACGAGCGTCGGCCGGACCGACCGCGGCAGCCGTACGAGCATCGCGGCGATCCCGAGGTCGCGCGTGAAGATCAGATCGTGGCGCGCGTGGCCGACGGCGCGGCCGATTGCGTAGCTCATGTAGGCCGCACGCCTCGCAGCCGCCACCGGCGCCGTCGGCGCGAGTTCGATCCTCAGCGTGGGCAGCCGCTCCACGCCATAGAACTCGTACGGATCGCGCGGCGGTGCGTGAGTGTCCGGCCGGACGATCATCGTGACCGCATGTCCGCGGCGTGCCAGCGCGTGACACGTCTCCATCGACTGGATGCCGTTCGCGCGCTCGAGGGGAAAGCGAATGTCCGCAAGATACAGGATGCGCATGCGGCTCACTGTGACCTGTGGGGCGCGTAGAACGATTGCCGATCGAACAGATACCGGTATGCGAGCGACGGCGCCTCCCGCGGAATCGTGACGAACGCATCGTAGGCGTTGCGCGCCGGCTGCAGCCGCTGGCGATCCATCAGGCCGATTGCGAACTCCGCGGACAGCGCGATGTTCCAGTAAACCGCGACGACAGCAACGGCGATGACCGCACGCCTGACCGTCGCAGCCGAGGGCGCGGCGCGGGCCGTCAGAGCCGAGAAGGCTGCCGCGAGACCAATGATGAGCAGTACCGACAGCGCGACGAAGCGCCGCTGTCCGAAGCCGCCGGCAACGGTCCATGATTCGACCGACCCGCCGATGTACACCTGGAATGCCACCATCAGGAGCATACAAAGCGCGATCCGGCGACGGTCTGCGTGCGATGCCATGACGACGAGCCCGGCGATGGCGATCGCGGCGAGCGGCGTCCACAGGAAATACCCGTGCTCGGGTGAGACGAGCACCTGGATCAGGTGCGGCGCCGACCAGGACATCTTGTGTTCCACCGAGGCGTGCGGGCCGAGATGTCCGTTCAGCCGCAGATACGCGAGCGCCTGCGGTGCATACGCGAGGACACCGCCGGCGATGCCGGCGAGCGCGGCAGGAATGGTGGTTCGGCGAACCGGCGCGATCAGGAAATCCACCGCCGGCCCCACCACGAAGAAGGCGTCCTGTTCGCGGACCATCGCCATGAGCGCCGCCGTCACCCCGAGGGCGAAAAGTCCCGGCGGCGTCCATCGCTCGCGCACCCGGAGCCACACCGTCACGAAGAGCGCCACCGCGAACGCCGAGCACGCGTGCGAAAACGGCGGCGCGACGTACATGTAAAAGAGGAGCGGCGTACCGACCCACACCATCACGCCCGCGATCACGCCGGCGAATCGGAGGCGCTCGGCGCACGCGATGCCGAGCAGCACCGCGGCGAAACCGTAGAAGGCCGAACCGTAGGCGACCGCCGACACATACGGTTTCGAGTATCCATCGAGCGGCGCCCCGGTGGCGCGCGCCACGACATCGCCGGCGGCATAAAACGGCGCCCAGAGGATCGCGCAACCGAGCGTCCCGAAATTGATGCGGCGTCCCGTCTCGGTGGTGCGCTCGAGAAACGTTTCGTGGAACCCGTCGCTCCGCGCGATGCCGGCGTCGTAGAAGTGCTGATATTCGTTCTCGAACGACAGATCGTGGTCGAACCAGAGCGACCGGAGATACGCGAAGTATTGGACCTCGTCCGAGGAGTACAGCCGCGGAGTAATGGCCGGCAGCGAGAGCAGGAACAGACACACCAGCACCAGCCGGCCGCGCTCGAAACGTTTGGGCACAGGGATCGGCCTATTTTACGGTGTAGCGAGCGAATCCCTGATTCCTCGTCCCCGATCCTCGAATCGCTATCCTGAAATCCCTTCTTCCGGATCCGCGCATCCCGCACCGCGGATCGCGCGGATTCGGGATTCGAGGATGAAGGATTCAGGATTCGCGATCCGGGATTTGAGGATGAGCGATTCGAGGATCAGGGATTAGGGATGAGGGATTCGCCCCTTCGCGTCATACTGAGGGGCGTGCCCGACGAGACGACCGGCCCGCGGCCGATTCTCCCGATCGAGCGGGTGGCTGCTGCGCTCGAAGTGATCCTCTGCTCCGGGTTTCCCACGCAGCTTGCCGTCATCACCGTGTTGAGCACCTTCGGGATGAAGGTCCGGCTGGGCGGCGGTCAGCTCGCACCGGCGTTCGTCTTCGCGCTGACCCTGTCGGACACGGTCCTGCTCGTGGCGCTGGTCTTCTTGTTCCTGCGGTCGCATCGCGAGTCGCCGCGGCTGGCGCTGTTCGCGCAGCGGAGGACGGGCATCGAGATCGCGCTCGGGATCGCGATCATTCCGCTGTCGTTCATGCTCGTGATCCTCGTCCTGGCGATTATTCAGATGATCGATCCGGCGCTGCACAACGTGCCGCAGAACCCGTTCGCGGATCTGGCCCGGACGCGCGGCGCGGCGATCATGTTTGGATTCGTCGTCATGGTGGCCGGCGGGGTGCGCGAAGAGATTCAGCGCGGCTTCATCCTGCACCGCTTCGAGCAGTATCTCGGCGGCGGACCGCTTGGTCTCGCGCTCTTCAGCGTCGTCTTCGGCCTCGGCCACATCGAGCAGGGCTACGACGTGGCCGTTGCGACCGCGGCGCTCGGCGCGTTCTGGGGCGCGCTCTATCTCGCCCGCCGCTCGGTCGTAGCCCCCATGGTGGCGCACGCCGGTTTCAATCTCGCGCAGGTGGTGAAGTTCTTCTTTCTCGGCGGATAGCCTCGCCGCTCGCGCCTCGCCTCTCCCGCACCCCGCGCTCCGCACGCCGCACTCCGCGCCTCCCGCCTCGCGCCTCCCCCGTCGCGCCGATCCGCCTTGTCTTGCGATGGGGCCCCCGCTCGGACAGCCCGCTTCGTGCTCGGCGGCCAGAAAGCCATGTCGACGGGGAGCCGCCTCCGCGCGAAGCGGGCGCCCGTCCTCGCGCCCATCGCTGGTAAGGCGTCGCGCTCCCGCGCCTCGCGCCTCGCGCCGATCCGCCTGGTCTTGCGATGGGGCCCCGGCTCGGACAGCCCGCGTCGTGCTCGGCGGCCAGAAAGCCATGTCGACGGGGAGCCGCCTCCGCGCGAAGCGGGCGCCCGTCCTCGCGCCCATCGCTGGTGAGGCGTCGCGCTCCCGCACCTCCCGCCTCCCGCCTCGCGCCTCCCGCCTCCCGCCTCGCGCCTCTACTTCTTCACGCGGACCGTCACCGGCGCCGTGAGCTTCACCGCCACCCTCGCGCCTTTGCCGAGCCGCGCTTCCGCTCCACGCGTCGAGAGGACGTACCCGGTGCCAGCCGCGCCCCCTACGACGGCTCCTGTGCGCGCGCCGCCCTTTCCGCCTACCACGCGTCCGAGCACCGCACCGCCAGCCGCGGGGGCAATGATCTTGAGCGCGTCCTTCTCCTTCGTCGCCGGGGCGAGATGGCCAGCGGCCGTGGTGCGGATCCGCGTAGTCCCTTCACCCGGCGTGTCCACGTTCGTGAACCGCATGGCGACGTAACCGCGCCCCTTCACCTTGCCCGGACGGCGGGCGGCGGTGACGTGCCCGATCACGGGTGTGCCGGCGGGCAGCACTTCCACGCCGCGCACGATCACCGGCGTTCGAAGCGACGCATGAACCGCCTCCTCGAGACGGCTGGTGTCGGATCCGACCGGCGTCTCGAGCGTCAGATGCAGAACCGTCCCAGCCGGAATCGTGACCTCACGATAGTCGTCTGACGGCCGCGCTGCGGACACGGTGGCTGTTCCCGACGCGGCAAGCATCACTGCGGCGATTCCGACGACGGCGAGTCCTCTCATGATGGCATCTCCCTCGTTTCCAGCTCGACTTTTGCAACGGCCGTACCGGCACCTGCGGGAGTGAAAGAATTATCGGGAAAGTATCGAATTCCGTTCCGCTCACCATGTAACTCTTACTCTATTGGGTGGTACACTGAGCGACAACGGAATCCCGACAGAAGGAACGTACAAAGCTGTGGCAATGCTGACAGAAACCGATCGAACGCCCGCAGACGACCCCGGCCGTTCGGATGCGACGCTGCCGACGGCCGAGCGGGTGCTCATCGTCGAGGACGATCCCGCGACGCGCATCGGCCTCGCCGAACTGGTCGGGGCGTGGGGCTTCATCACCGACGAAGCCGGCAACGGCGAAGAAGCGATGCAGAAGGTGACGACCTTCCGCCCCGCGATCATCGTCACGGATCTGCTGATGCCGCGCATGGGCGGCCTCGATCTGCTGCGGGCGCTGAAAGACCAGCTCTCCGACCTCACACTCATTCTCCTGACCGCGCAGGGCACGGTAGAAAGCGCCGTCGAAGCCATCAAGGAAGGCGCGTACGACTATCTGAGTAAGCCCGTGGACCCGCAGCGCCTGCGCATTCTGCTCACGAAAGCCGTCGAGCGGCAGGAAACCCTGCGCGAGGTGAAGCAGCTCCGGCGGCAGCTCCGCGAGCAGGGGAGCTTCGGACGGATCGTCGGCAACAGTCCGAGCATTCGCTCGGTGTATCGCGTCATCGAACAGTCGGCGCCGACCAACGCGTCGGTGTTGGTCTGGGGTGAATCGGGGACCGGCAAGGAACTGGTGGCGCAGACGATTCACGAACTCAGCCCGCGCGCCACGTTCCCGTTTGTCGCCATCAACTGCGCTGCGATCCCCGAGACGCTGCTCGAGAGCGAGCTGTTCGGCCACGAGAAAGGCGCGTTCACCGGGGCGCAGGAGCGTCGAACCGGTGTGTTCGAGCTCGCGCACCGCGGCACCCTGTTCCTCGACGAGATCGCGGAGATGCAGCCGGCGACGCAGGTCAAGCTGCTGCGGGTGCTCCAGGAGCGCACGTTCCGGAGGCTCGGCGGACGCCAGGAGCAGTCGGTCGATGTGCGGATGATCGCGGCCACGAACCTCAATCCTGGAGAGGCGGTGCGCAACGGGAAGCTGCGCGAGGACCTGTATTATCGGCTGAACGTTTTCACGATCGAGCTACCGCCGCTGCGCGATCGCCGCGAGGACGTGCCGCTGCTGATTCAGCGCTTCCTCAACGAATTCAATGCGGTGAACGGCAAATCCGTGCGAGCGGTCGACCAGGAAACGATCCAGGTGCTCGAGCAGTATCCCTGGCCTGGCAATATCCGCGAGCTGCGGAACGTCATGGAGCGCGCGACGATTCTTGCCGACGCCGACTTCATCACGCTTCGCCACCTGCCGCCGCTGCTCGTCGCGAAAGGCGAGGAAACGCTGCCGACGGTCACGCTCACGCCGGGCACGACGGTGGACGAGGCGGAGCGCCGGCTGATTCTGCTCACCCTCGACCATACACGCGGAAACAAGACGCGCGCCGCGGAGATTCTCGGCATCAGCCTCAAGACGCTGCACAACAAGCTGAATCGGATGAAGGACGAAAGCCTGTCGAACGGCTAGCGATCGCGCATGTCGCTCAAAGGCCGTCAGGTCGCCGGCGTCACCACGCTCGTCGTCGTCATCGTCGCGGTGCTCTCGGTGTTTCACCTCGCGTCGCTCGCGAGGTTGAGTCTGCAGGAGTCGGCGCTTCGCGGCGACATGCTGAAGCAGATGATCTTTCAGCGCGCGCGCGACGTCGTGATTGCCGCCGCCGATCCCTACCCGGCGCTGGCCCACGACGGCAGCATCCGGTCGCTGCTCGAATCCGCGCTCGCCTACTCGCCGAACGTCGTCTACGCCGCCATCGTCAACAAGGACGGCATCGCGATCGCGCACAGTTCCGCGGTGCTCGAAGGTCAACGCATCCCCGAGCAGGAGGATCTGCGCAAGCTGGTCGACGAGCGCAGTTCGATTGCCCTGCTGCGCGCCGTCTATTCGGACCGGACGTACGAAGTACAGCAGACGCTGCTGATCAACCAGCAGGAGTTCGGGTCCATCCGCATCGGTTTCTCGACGCTGCTCGTCAAAGACGAACTGCGCCAGGCGCTGCGTCAGTCGCTGCAGGACGTGGCGATGGCGCTGCTGCTGTCGTGCCTCGTGGCGCTGTTGATGTCGCAGTGGATGCTGCGTCCGATTCACGTGATTCAGAGCGGGCTCACGCGGCTCGGGCGCGGCGAACTGAACGTCAGCCTCGACCTGCCGGAAGGCGACGAGTTCAAGGATCTCGGCACGTCCTTCCAGGCGGTCAGCGACCAGCTGTCCGCGTCGCGGGCCAAGGCGCTCTCCGGGGGGACGGACTTCGAATCCGTGGTCGAAAATCTCGAGGACGCAGTTGCGTTGTTCAATCCCGACGGCACGCTGATTTTCTCCAATCCGGCGATGGCCATTCTTCTGCCGCGGTTCTCGTCGGCGGGCGACGTGAAGACACTCGATCTGATGGCGCCGCCGGATCATCCCGTCCGCCAGCTCGTCGAACGCACGCTGGCGGCGCACAAAGGTCAGGGTCCGGTGTCGGTCGACGTCGGGGAAGAGGAAGACCGCCTCGTCATGACGCACCCGATCGACGACGACGCGGGCAAGTTCGTGGGGGCGATCCTCGTCGCGCGCAACCTGTCGTACATGAATCAGGTGCACTCGACGCTCAAGTACTCGCAGAAGCTCGCCGCGTTCGGCCGCCTGATGGCGGGTGTCGCGCACGAGGTGAAGAACCCGCTGAACGCCATGACGATTCACCTCGAGCTGCTGCGAAGCAAGCTGCAGCGTCAAACCGTCGGCAGCAAGGCCGACGTGACCGGACGGACGCTGCGCGAGCCGGCGCAGGCGGTGCTCGACGCGCCGCCGTTTCCCGACGTGTCGAAGCACGTCGACATCATCGGGAAGGAAATCCAGCGGCTCGACACCGTCCTGAACGGGTTCCTGAAGTTTGCGCGGCCCGACGAACTCAAGCTCCAACCGCTGCGACTGGGCGACGTGATCAGCGACATCGTCACGACGATCGCGCCCGAGGCGGAGCGGATGCGCGTCGCCGTCCGCCAGGAGTGCCCGCGCGATCTGCCCGACATCAACGCGGACCCGGCGATGCTGCGGCAGGCGCTGCTGAATCTCGCGTTGAATGCAATCCAGGCGATGCCCAACGGCGGAACGCTGCGGATCGCGTGCCGGTCGGGCCGCGGCTCCGTCGAAATCGACATCGAGGACACGGGTATCGGCATTCCGCCGGAACACCTTCAGCGGATTTTCGATCTCTATTTCACGACGAAGGAAAAGGGCAGCGGCATCGGCCTGTCGATGGTCTACCGCATCGTCCAGTTGCACGACGGCGACGTCGAGGTGCAGTCCACCCCTGGCGCCGGAACTCGGTTTAAACTGATCTTTCCGCAGGCGTGAAAGTCGCCAGTAACCAGTAGCCAGTTGCGAGCGCAACTGAGAACTGACAACTGGGAACTGGCAACTGGGAACTGGCAACTGGCTACTGGCGCGGGCGTCACATGAGGGTGTTGCTCCGAATCATCGCGCTGATCGTTCTTACCGCGTCGGCGGGAGGATGCGCCTCGGCGTCCGCCAAGACGAAGCCCGTCGATATCCCGCCGCTCGCCATGCCGCCGCCGCCGCCGCGAGTCATCGAGCCCGCGCCTGTGCCGGAGACGACGCCCGAACCGGTGGCGGACCTTCCGCCCGCGCCGCCGGCGAACCGCCCGGCGCGCCCCCAGCCGAAAGAACGGGAACAGCCGAAGCCCGCGGAAACGAAACCGGCCGCGGAACAGCCGCCCGTCGCGCCGGAAACGCCGGCGCCCGTGCCGCAGCCGCCGACGCAGCTCCGGACGCCCGCGACCGCGAACGACACGCAGGCGGAGAGCCAGATTCGCGCAACGATCGAACGTGGCCGGAATCTGCTCAACAGCGTCAATTTCCCGTTGCTGAGCGACGAACGGAAGAATTCCTACAACCAGGCCAAGATGTTCTTCGACCAGGCTGAATCGGCTCTGAAACAAGGAAACTACGTGTTCGCCCAGAGCATCGCCGGCAAGGGAGAAGCCCTGGCGCATGACCTTGCAGGACGATAGGTCCATCGAACATCGAACATCGAACATCGCCCCATCGAGCAGGCAACCTCGTCATTAAAATAGGTCGCGTGAAAGAACCTCGCGCCAAAGTGTGAATTCCGCCATAGGTTGCGCCTCCGGTCGCAAAAAGGCACAATATGTAGTGGATCTGGTCTTGACAGCGGCGTAACACAGGGTCCATATTTGTCCGCCAGCCAGCGGACGGGACCGGGGTTTCCCAGCCTCCACGCAATCGCCAGTCTGCCGGCTGTTCCAGCAACATCATCATGATTGACGGGGTCGTCCCGCCCGGGGGAGCGGTGTCGATGCCCATCGGTTTTTTGCGGAGGGTACAGATGCAGAGAGGCGCTGCTCAGGTCGACGCGACCGGCCAGACCCGCCCGTCCAATCAGGTGCCCGTATCGGCGGCGCCAGGACTGGACTACGAGCGATTCTTTGCAAAGGAGGGAGTCGACCCGTTCGACGAAGTCGAATGGGACCTCCGCTCCGCTGTGATCGGCTCCGAAAAGGGAGAGATCGTCTTCGAGCAGCGCGACGTCGAGATCCCGAAGTTCTGGTCGCAGCAGGCGACCAACATCGTCGTCTCGAAGTACTTCCGCGGCCAGATCGGCACACCCGAGCGCGAAAAGAGCGTCAAGCAGCTCATTGGGCGCGTGGTGGACACGATCACGGCATGGGCGGCCGCGCAGAAGTATTTCGCGAGCGAAGACGATCTTCAGGCCTTCTCCGACGATCTGAAGCATCTGCTCGTTTACCAGAAGGCGGCGTTCAACTCGCCCGTGTGGTTCAACGTCGGCTTCGAAACGCATCCACAGTGCTCGGCGTGCTTCATCAACTCCGTGCAGGACACGATGGAGTCGATCCTCACGCTCGCCAAGACCGAGGGGATGCTCTTCAAGTACGGCTCCGGCACCGGCTCGAACCTCTCGAATATCCGCTCGTCCAAGGAGCTGCTGGCCGGCGGCGGCACGGCGTCGGGTCCGGTCTCGTTCATGAAGGGCTTCGACGCGTTCGCGGGCGTCATCAAGTCCGGCGGCAAGACGCGGCGTGCGGCGAAGATGGTGATCCTCAACGCCGACCATCCCGACATCGTGGAGTTCATCAACTGCAAGGTCGAGGAAGAGAAGAAGGCGTGGGCCCTCATCGATGCGGGCTACGACGGCTCGTTCACGGGAATCGCGTACGGGTCGGTCTTCTTCCAGAATTCGAACAACTCCGTCCGCGTGACCGACGAGTTCATGCGCGCGGTGCTGGACGACGGCGACTGGACGACGCACGCCGTCGTCAGCGGCCAGCCGATGGAGACCTACAAGGCCCGCGATCTCATGAAGCAGATCGCGGAAGGCACGTGGGTGTGCGGCGATCCGGGGATGCAGTTCGACACGACCATCAACGACTGGCACACGTGTTCGAACGCGGCGCGCATCAACGCGAGCAATCCGTGCTCGGAGTACATGTTCCTCGACGACACGGCGTGCAATCTCTCCTCGATCAACCTGATGAAGTTCGTACGTAGTGACTCCGGAAATGCCGACGGCGAGTTCGACGTTGTCGGCTTCGAGAAGGCGTGCCGGACGATGATTCTGGCGCAGGAGATTCTGGTCGACAACGCGTCGTATCCGACCCCGGCCATCGAGAAGAACTCGCACGCGTATCGCCCGCTCGGGCTCGGCTACGCCAACCTCGGCGCGCTGCTGATGTCGCGCGGGCTGCCGTACGACAGCGACGGCGGGCGGGATTACGCGGCGGCGATCACGGCGCTGATGCACGGGGCGGCGTATGCGGAGTCGTCCCGCATCGCGAAGGATCAGGGCGGCCCGTTTGCGGGTTACGAGAAGAACAAGGAGCCGATGCTCCGCGTCATGCGGAAGCACCGTTCGGCGCTGAAGGACATCGACAAGACGAACGTCCCGAAGGACCTGATGGCTGCCGCGCGGAACGTGTGGGACGAAGTCATCGAGATGGGCGAGCAGTACGGGTTCCGCAACGCGCAGGCGACCGTGCTCGCCCCGACCGGTACCATCGGCTTCATGATGGACTGCGATACGACCGGCGTGGAGCCGGATATCGCGCTCGTGAAGTACAAGAAGCTCGTCGGCGGCGGGATGATGAAGATCGTCAACACCACCGTGCCGATGGCGCTGAAGAAGCTCGGGTACTCGCAGCAGCAGGTCAAGGAAGTGATCGAGTACATCGACGAGAACGAAACGATCGAGGGGGCGCCGCACGTCAAGGAGCCGCACCTTGCGGTCTTCGACTGCGCGTTCAAGCCGGCGCGCGGCACGCGGTCGATCCACTACATGGGCCACATCAAGATGGTGGGGGCCGTGCAGCCGTTCCTCTCGGGCGCGATCAGCAAGACCGTGAACGTGCCGAAGGACGCGACCGTCGAGGACATCCAGCAGGCCTACGTCGACGCGTGGCGGCTGGGCGCGAAGGCGGTGTCGCTCTATCGCGACGGCAGCAAACGGACGCAGCCGCTGAACACGTCGAAGCAGGCGATCCTCAACGCGGGCGTTCTCACGCCGGCGGGCGCTGTCGCCGTCGCCGCGCAGCCCGTTCGACGCAAGCTGCCGGACGAGCGCCAGGCGATCACCCACAAGTTCGACATCGCCGGCCACGAAGGCTACATCACCGTCGGTCTCTTCGAGGACGGGATGCCGGGCGAGATCTTCCTCGTCATGGCGAAGGAGGGCTCGACCATCTCCGGCTTTGCCGATGCGTTCGCCCAGGCGATCAGCTACGCGCTGCAGTACGGCGTGCCGCTGCAGGATCTTGTCGACAAGTTCAGCCACGTCCGCTTCGAGCCGTCCGGCATGACGCGCAACCCGGACGTGCGCTTTGCGAAGTCGATCGTCGACTACATCTTCCGCTGGCTCGCGGCGAAGTTCCTGTCGCCGGAAGCGCAGTTCCGCGCGGGGGTGAACAACCGCGACGAGGTGGCCTCCACGCCCGAGCAGTTGCCGCTGGACGTCGCGGCGACGGCGAAAACGCCTGACGCGCCCGCCGTGGGACGGGGCTTGACGCTCGGCGCGAAGGTGGCATCCTTCGCGGCGATTCAGAATCAGGAGGATGCGCCGCCGTGCTCCACGTGCGGCTCGATCATGGTCCGCAGCGGCGCGTGCTACAAGTGCACGAACTGCGGAACGACGAGCGGCTGCGCGTAGTGCGGAGTGCGGCGCGCGGAATGCCGCGGGCGGCTCGCGGGTCCTGACTAGCGGCACCTGGCTGCTCGTACGAGCTCAAATGTGAAGGCCGGCGCCAGCCGGCCTTTTTTCTTTCAACCGCACGGGGCACCAATGCAGAAGGCAGGCCGCGACGATGACGATTGCCCGGCGGGAGCGAAGGCGGCCCCGACAATCGCCACCGCGGGCCTTGCGTCGCGCAGTCTCCGAGGACACGGCCGCCTGATCTCCGGCGAGCTGCACGTGAACGACGAGCGCGGTTTGTCGGAACCGAGGGTTCGTG
Source organism: Vicinamibacterales bacterium (assembly GCA_035495555.1). Taxonomy (GTDB): domain Bacteria; phylum Acidobacteriota; class Vicinamibacteria; order Vicinamibacterales; family 2-12-FULL-66-21; genus DATJFQ01. The sequence goes on along the minus strand of DATJFQ010000043.1, from coordinate 74,205 downwards.
AACGGCATTCGCCGAGTCCGCCGTCGAGGAAGCGGCGCTCGCGTCAGGTCAGATGCTGGCGGCAGTGAGTGCTGCGTCGCAAGATCATCGACGACGCGCTCGCGGCCGACCGTGAATTGCACCTTGTAGCGCTCGGCTGCGAGCGGCCGGACCAGCGGAACTTCCGGTCGTCTCATGATCGTGACGTTTTCAATGGACGTGCGTTCGTCCAGCAACGCGGAAGTGCGAGCATTCGTCGTACGCGGCGGCTCGACGTCTATCTTGTCGGGCAGCACAGGATTCGTCACTGTTGATGGAGCAGGAAGCTTCCTGACCATCGCTGGCACGTGCGGAGTGTGCGCTTAGAGGCAGTCTTCGAGCGCCTTCGTCTCCGCCTCCGCGTAGCGAAGCCGCAGCGCGCGATAGACGGTCGTCGCCTCCGGCCTCGGCGCAACAGATGCGGAGGGATCCGGCTCAGTGAATCCCGCAACCGCCGCTTCCCACTCGATGGCGTCGCCTGACGCGAGCCGGTCCGCGTGCAAGGCGCGCAGCGCGGCGCCGAGCGCCGCCGCGTTGGACGCTTTCGAGCGAATCACTTCTGCACCGAAGACGTCGGCCATCACCTGCAGGATTTCCCGGTTGGCAGCGGCGCCGCCCGTAGCGAGCACGTGCGAGGGGTCGGCGGCCATCCAGCGCGTGTGGTTCGCCATCGCGATCATCTGCGCCTCGATGAGCGCGCGGACGTTCGCCGCGGCATCTGCCGGATCGAGATTGATGCGCCGTACGCCCGGCGTCAGCACGTGCGGCGTGATTTCCGGATCGAACCACGGCAGCATCAGCGCACCGTTGTTGCCCGGCGGCGTTGAGTTCAAGGCGGCCGAGACGCCGGCCCAGTCGAGAGCGAAGGCATCGCGAACGCGTTCCCGCGCGAGCGACGCGTTCTTGAACACCGTCGTCCCCATGAATTCGCCGGTTGGCGCCGCGGAGATATAGCCGCTTCCTGCGTCGCGTTGCGCGTCGCGCATGAAGCCGCACACGGTGTCGCTGGTCCCGAGCGAAATCGCGAGCCGTCCCTCACGCACCAGGCCGCTGCCAATCAGGCTGCACGGGTTGTCACCCGACCAGACGATCACCCGCGCTGCGGGGAGACCGTAGCGGGTCCGCCAGTACGACGCGAGCGTGCCGACGATGGTCCATGAGGGCGCGAGCCGCGGAAGTCTCGATCGCAGATCCGGCGCCGTCGCCTCGAGCGCCTTCGGCCACCATGACCGCGTCGCCAGGTCCATCAGGTTCATGCCGGACCCGTCGCCGTGATCGATCGGCGCATCGAGGCCCGCAAGAAGCGACGCATGAAACGACGAGATGAGGTGGATACGTCTCGTGTTCGCGTACGCCGGAGAGTCTCGCTTAAAAAACGCGCGAATCTGCGGTCCGGTGAAGCGTTCGAATGCCCGCGATCCGGTCCGCTCCGCGAGGACGGCGGCCCCGCCCACGGCCCGTTCGATTTCACGGCATTCCTCTGTCGTGCTGGAGTCCATCCACACGGGTGAGAGCGTTCGCGAGAACGCACCGCTCAACTGCGGGGCAAGCGAGCCGGTGGCGTCGAGCGACGCCAGGCCGCGCAAGCCGTCGGCATTCAGATACACGCTCCCATGCTGTTGCGCTGAACCCGCTACGGCAGCGAGACGCGCCATCTCCCGCGGCCAGACGGCGGCGACTCGCCCAATGACGCGGTCGAGGGCATCGACCCACATCCGCGGCGGAGCCGCAACGACGGCGGGGTCAGGCTCGCGAAGTACGCCGTGGTCCGTTCCGTACCCCGGCAGCTCGTCGTAGTCGAGCGACCACTCGTCGATCGCCGCGCGGCGCTCGCCTTCGACCTCGATCAGCGTCGCGGTCAGGCTCTGCGTGCTGGCGTCGAGCCCGAGATAAAAAGACACTCCTCAGAGACTAACGAAGACCATTCCCAATTCCCAACGGCCAATTCCCAGCGACAACAGCCCATCGTCAGGATCATCGCGGCTGCTATCTCGCCACCATGCACCGTGCGCCCGCCGCGAATGACAGGCTTGCGAACTGGCGCGTCGCCATCAACCCGTCAATCGCAGGCTCCTTTCGCTCGACGATGACGGCCGCGACATCTCTGAGCGCGACGGAACCCACTCGGAGACGCGAGATCGTGATGAGGCCCGCGCGCGCGCTTCCGGCGACCCCGCTGATGCTGGCTGGCATCACATGCCGGACGGGCGTTCGGAGTGCGGAGCGCGGATTGCGGCGATGGGGGCGAGGACGGGGCGCTCCGTTTCGCGCGGAGGCGGCTCCCCGTCGACACGTCTTTTTGGCTGCCGAGCACGAAACGGGGCTGTCCGAGCTGGGGCCCCATCGCGGGGCGTGCGGCGTCCGGCGTGCGGAGCGCCCCATCGCCGCAGTCCCGCTAGCGATCAGCGGCGACTCGCGGGCGCCGCGGCGTCGAACGTACACGACGCGGGCGTCAGCTTCGTCGGGGTGACCGTCAGCGGCTTCAGACTGTTCTTCGTCAGCTCCGCATCGAACGCCGCGACATCGTCCGTCTCCACCTTCTTCCACGCCGCAAGCGTCGTGTTGTAGTTACGGCAGTCGCTCTCCCACGTATCGATCTGCGCAGGCGTGGGCGCCATGTCGAGGCCCACCTGCATCATGCTGACCATCGTGTTGAAGCTGCTGTTCAACGCGAGAAACGACTGCATCGCGCCCGGCGCCGCTCCGCCGCGTCCGCCGAAGCCGCCGAATCCGCGGCCGCCGCGGCCTTCGACCGCGCCGCCAAACGTCGCCAGCTTCGTGTCGAGGTCCTTCGCCTTCGCCGCGACGTCGGCCGGCAGCGCCGGCTGCTGCTGTTGCATCGACGCGACCTGCGCGCGGACCGCAGCGACTTGCTCGTTCGCAGCGTAGCTGTCCTTCATCCCCTGATACGCGTGCATCGTCAGCCGGTGCTGCGCGTCGAGCGCGTTCAGCGTCGCGGGACTTTCGCCAACGCGCGGATCGTTGTGAACCGTGACGGTCTGTTGGTACACCTTGCCGTCAACCGTCAACTTCAGCGTGTAGGTGCCAGGCGTGACCTGCGGCCCGTGCGGCCCCGGAGACGTCATCCCTTCCACCATATTCATCTCATCCTCGAGATCGTGGTTGATCGACGGCGGATCGTCGTAATGCAGGTCCCAATTCACACGATTGGTGCCGACGGTGGTCGGCAGCGCACGGGAATCGGGCGTCTTCAACCAATAGCTCGGGAAAATCGCACCCTCGATCGGGGCCGGCGGCGTGCTGGAGATCGTGCGAACCAGACCGCCAGCCGCATCGAACACCTGCAGCGTGATCTCGCGGGCCGGGCGGCTCAGGTGGTAATAGAGGATCGCGCCGTACGGCGGATTCGGCGCGTGCGGCATTTCGACCGACATCGGCTGATCCCAGTTCACGTTGATGCGCGAACGGATCGCGTCGCCAGGCTTGAAGAAGTACGCCGGCGCGGAAGTGATCTCCGCGCGCCTGGCGGCGATCTCGCGCAGCGGGCTCATGTCATCGAGAATCCAGAACCCGCGGCCATACGTGCCGATCACGACGTCGTTCATGAGATCGTCCGTATGGAAGACAAGGTCGCGGATCGACGTGCTGGGCAGGTTCTGCCGCAGCGACTCCCAGTGGTCGCCGTCGTCGAACGACACGTAGACGGTGGTTTCGGTGCCGCAGAAGAGCAGGTCCTTCTGCTTCGGATCTTCGCGGACGACGTTCACCCAGCTGCCGGTACGCTCATCGCTCGGCAGACCGTTGACGATTTTCGTCCACGTCCTGCCGCCGTCGTGCGTCCGCCATATCAACGGGATGTTCGTGTCGACGCCTTCGGGAGCGCCTCTGCCCGCGCCCAGACGCGCCGAGACGTATGCGGTGCCGATGTCGTGGTGCGCCCCGTCAATCGTATTGAAGTTCGCGTTCGCGGGAAGGTCGCTGATATTGCTCACGTTCGTCCAGTGCACGCCCGCATCGCCCGTCGTGTAGATCTGTCCGTTGCTGCTGACGGTCCAGACCACACCTCTTTTCGCGGTAGAAAGGACGAAATCGGTAATGGCGGGACCACCGCCGCGTCCGCCGCCGGCGGGAGCACCTCCTCGCCCCTCTCCGGACGGCGGCGGAGGCGGTGCGCCGCACGCCGGAGGCGTTTCACCCTTGGGGGCGGTCAGGTCCGGGCTGAACGGCTTCCACGTGTGCGCGCCGTCGGTCGTGACGACGAGGCACTGGTAGCCGACGTACATCGCGTGCAGATCGAACGGGTCGAACTTCTTCCAGAAGTCCCGCGCTTGACGGTATTTCTGCGCGTCGACGCCGAAGTTGGGCGCGACGTTCTGCCACTGCCCGGTTGCCATGTTGATCTTCACCATGCCGCTTCCGCCGCCGCCGGGGCCGTATCCTTCGCCGTAGATGATCTCGGGATGCAAGGGATCCGGCGCGAGCGTGCCGAACTCGGATGAGGGGACTGGCGACCAGTCGGTGAAGTTGATCTGCCCGAAGTCGCCCCGATTGCGAGTCATCACGGCGCCCGTGTCCTGCTGCGCGCCCATGACGGAGTACGGGTAGCGCGTGTCGGTGGACACGTGATAGACCTGCGCGATCGGGATTGGATACCACAGGCTCCACGTCTTGCCGCCGTCGAGCGTCACCGTCGGACCTTGATCAGCGCCGATCAGGATGCGTTTGCCGTTGGTCGGATCGATCCACAGCATGTGGTAATCCTCGCCGCCGGGCGCGCCCTTGAACGACTCGAAGGTGGCGCCGCCGTCGGTCGATCGCATCAGCGCGATGCTCGTCACATAGACGACGTCGGGGTTTGCGGGATCGACGAACACGCCCGACTGGTAGTTGCCCTGACCGTTCGCCACGCGTGTGTCGTTGCCGGCCATGTGCTTCCACGTCGCGCCGCCGTCGTCCGACCGATACAGCCCCGAGCCGTTGTCGATCGGCGATCCGACGACGTAGATGCGCTGGCCGCTGGTGTGCATCGCGACGGCCACGCTGATGCGGCCGGGATATTTGGGCACCGTCGTCACTTCCGTCCACGTCTTGCCTTCGTCCGTCGACTTGAACAGCTTTGCCGGTTCGGGCGCCGCTGCGCCGCGTCCGGCGGCGGGACCGCCGAAACCGCGCCCACCGGCGCCGATGGTCGTGGCGAACATCAGGGACGGCATGTCGAAGTCGTACCCGAGATCGCGCACCGCCGTCGTGCCCGCCGGCGTGAGGACCTTCTGCCATGTGTGGCCGCCGTCGGTCGTGCGATAAATACCGCCGGCCTCGCCGCTGTTGCCATCGCCCACCGCGCCGACCACGACGAGATTCGGATCTTTCGGATCGATCACCATCTTGCTGATACGGTGCGCGTCGTCCAGCCCGATGTGCGTCCACGTCTGGCCGGCGTCCGTGGATTTGTACATGCCGGCGCCGTCGCCGCCGGCGATCGGGTCGCCGCTGCCGACGTACACGATATTGGGATCGGAGGGTGCGACCTGCACGGCGCCGATGCTGTCGATGTTCGTGATCTGGTCGACGATCGGGGACCACGTGACCCCGGCACTGGTCGTCTTCCACACACCGCCCATCGGCGTGCCGACGTAGAACGTGCCTGGTTGACCGATGACGCCGGTGACGGCCGAAATGCGGCCGCCGTGGAAAGGCCCGATGTTGCGCCATTTCAGCCCTGAATAGAGGTTAGACGCGATGGACCCATCCGTTGGACCTTGCGGCGCCGCCGCGTGCATCGGTAGCGGGAAAGCAGCGGCGAATACGAGCGCGATAAGAGCGAGAGGCCACGTGAGCCGGCGAACGATCTGAAGAATCATGCTGGGGACATTAGTCCGTTTGCCGACGCGTGATCAAGGATCCCCTTGCGCTGCGAAGCCTGCCAGGCACCCATCCGAGGCACTGAGCCCCACGCACCGCGTCCGCAGCGAAGCCGCGGGCGGTGTACACTGCCCGCTCCATGGCGCTCAGCACCGGCACTCGTCTCGGCACCTACGAAATCATCGACCGACTCGGAGCCGGCGGCATGGGCGAGGTCTACCGCGCGCGCGACACGCGGCTGAATCGCGAGGTCGCGATCAAAGTGCTGCCCGACGCGCTGTCGCGCGATCCGGCCGCGCTCGCCCGGTTCGAACGCGAGGCGCAGGCGGTCGCCGCGTTGTCGCATCCGAACATCCTCGCGATCCACGACTTCTCGACGGACGGCGTGATCACCTACGCGGTCACAGAACTCCTCGAAGGGGAAACGCTGCGCGCGCGCATGGGCGAGCAGGCGCTGCCGGTGCGGAAGGCCATCGAGTACGGCGTCCAGATCGTCCGCGGGATCGCCGCGGCGCACGGGCGCGGGATCGTCCATCGCGATCTCAAGCCCGAGAACATCTTCGTGACCCGCGACGGCGTCGTGAAGATTCTCGATTTCGGCCTGGCGAAGAGCGCGGACGGCGCACAGGCCGCCGCGACGATGGCATCCGGCGAAACGCGGATGGCGCAGACCGCGGCCGGCATGGTGATGGGCACCGTTGGCTACATGTCGCCCGAGCAGGTCCGTGCACAGCCGCTCGATCAGCGCACCGACATCTTTTCGTTCGGGGCGATCCTCTACGAGATGCTCACCGGCCGCCGCGCGTTCCACGGCGATTCTCAGGTCGAGACGATGAACGCGATCCTGAAGGAGGATCCGCCGGAGTTCGCCGAAATCAATCCGAATCTCCCCGGCGCGCTCGATCGCATCGTCCGGCGCTGCCTCGAGAAGCTGCCCGAGGACCGCTTCCATTCCGCACACGACCTCGCGATCGCGCTGGAAGCACTCTCCGGCACATCGCACTCGACGACGGCGGCCGCTGCGGCGGCATCGATTGCGGCGCCGCGCAGAAAGCTGGCGATGCCGGCGGTAACGGCGGCGCTGCTGGTTGTGGGCGCGGCGGCGTTCGTCCTGGGACACCTGTTGTGGGCGGCTCCCCCGTGGAAGGCGCCGCAGTTTCAGCGTCTGACGTACCGGCGAGGATTGATCTGGTACTCGCGGATGATGCCCGACGCGACGACGATGCTGTATTCGGCGGTGTGGGATGGCGGACCGCTGCGGATCTTCAGCACCCGCGTCGACAGTTCCGATTCGGCGCCGCTGCCGTACGAGGACGCGGACGTCGTCTCGACGTCATCGACGGGCGAGCTGGCGCTGATCGCCCATCGAATCGCCGTCAGAGGCTATGCGCGCCCCGGCACGCTGCAGCGCGCGAGCCTCGGCGGTGCCTCGCGCGATGTGCTCGAGAACGTGCAGGACGCCGACTGGCTGCCGGACGGCACCTCGCTGGCCGTGACGCACTACGTCGACAACAAGTTCAGGCTGGAGTTTCCGATCGGCCACGTCGTCTATGAAACGAGCGGCTGGATGACCGATCCGCACGTCTCGCGCGACGGCAAAATGGTTGCCTTCCTGGATCATCCGCTGCTTGGGGACGATCGGGGAAGAGTGGCGGTCGTCGACGCGGCCGGGAGCGTGAAGCGGATCTCCGGAGAATGCGAGAGCACCCAGGGCCTGGCGTGGGGGCGGGACGGGGCCGAAGTGTGGTTCACCTGTGCGCAGAAAGGACTGTCTCGAAGCCTCGAGGCGACGACACTCAACGGCATCCAGCGGACGGTGCTTCGCGTCCCAGGATCGCTCGTCCTCGGCGGCATCGCTCCGGATGGCGCCATGCTCCTTTCGCACGACATCGCGCGCCGCGGTGCCGCGGGTATGGCGCGCAACGAAACGCGGGAGCGTGATCTCTCCTGGCTGGATTGGACGCAGCCGCGTGCGCTCAGCCACGATGGAACGACTCTGCTCTTCACGGAAGAAGGCGAAGGCGGCGGCCCGGGGTACGGCGTGTACGTCCGGAAGCTCGATGGATCGCCCGCGGTGCGGCTCGGCACCGGAGAGGCCATGGATTTGTCGCCGGACGCGAAGTGGGTGATCGCGCAGAAACTCGATCCCTCACCCGCACAGCTCGTTCTGCTGCCCACCGGCGTCGGCGACGTGCGCACGCTCACGAACGACGCGCTGACCCACGATGACGCGCGGTTCCTGCCGGACGGCAAGCGGTTCGTGTTCCTGGGGGCGGAGCCGGGGAAAGCCGCGCGGGTCTGGGTGCAGGATCTTGCCGGGGGGCCGCCTCGGCCGATCACGCCTGAACGCGTGACCGGCATTCTTCCAACGCCCGACGGGACGCACGTGGTGGCCCGCGACAAAGGCGTGCGCATGCTCTATCCCATCGACGGCAAGGGGCAGCCGGCGCCGCTGAAATTCATCGACAACGAGCAAGAGGGCGTTGTCTGTTTTGCGTCGAACGACTCCGTCCTGGTGGCGATCCGTCACGCGGGCGCGGACTCGGTGGACATCGTGCGGCTGGATCTCACGACCGGTGCGCGCACGCCGGTGCGCACCATTCTGCCGGTTCCCGAGTCGGTCGGCACCGTCCGCGTGGGTCAGATCCTGATGACGCCGGACGGCGGAACCTACGTCCAGGGTTACGGGGTCACACAGTCGGACCTCTACCTGGTGCGCGGGCTCCGATAGATGGCTGCACAACTTCACAACGATCTGCCTTCCGTCGCTGGAGCTCGCGTCGTTGTGACGTCGCGGCGAAGCCATGCTAGACTCTTTGGCCCGTCCATGCGCGCCACCGTCAGCGCTCTTGCCGTCGCTGCGGCGATTGCCGCGATCCCCGCGAGGACGCTTTCCATCGGCACGCTCCCGCCGCGCCTTCAGGACACCGGCCTCTATGCCGATTGGCAAAGCAAGACGATTGCGTCCCGAAATCTTCCGTACTCGCCGCAGTATCCGCTCTGGAGCGATGGCGCCGGGAAGACGCGATGGCTGAGCATCCCGCGCGGCAAGTGGATCGACGCCTCGAACCCGGAGCGCTGGATTTTTCCCGTCGGCACGCGCTTGTGGAAGGAATTTGCGTTCAACGGTCATCGCGTCGAGACGCGCTTCATCGAGCGGTCCGCCCAGGGATGGCTGTTTGCGACGTATCAGTGGAACGAGGACGAGACGGACGCGCCGCTCGCACCGGAGTTCGGCGTTGCGCGCAGCGCGGAGATTCGTCCCGGCGTGCGGCACTCGATTCCGTCGCGAACCGATTGCCTCGCCTGCCATGCCGCCAGTGATGCACGCGTGCTCGGCATCAACACGCTCCAGCTCTCGGCGGATCGCGATCCGAACGCTCCGCATGCGGAGCCGGTTCCCGAAGGTGGCGTAAGTCTTCAGGCGCTCGTCGAACGCGGGCTGCTCCGGGGACTCCCGCCGCGATATCTCCGCGTCCCTCCCCGCATCGACGCCCGGACGCCCACGGCGCGGGCGGCGCTCGGCTACCTGAACACCAACTGCGGAATCTGCCACACGTCCACCGGCCAGCTCGCGTCGCTCGGCTTCTCGCTCCGCTATTCGCTCGGGTTGCCGGTGAGCGCGTCGCCCGCAGCCGTGCTCACGGCGGTGGGACGTCCGAGCCATTTCCAGGTTCCCGGCGCCAAGGTCCGGCTCGCTCCCGGCAACCCCGACGCGAGCGTGCTCGTTGCGCGCATCTCGTCGCGAAACCCCGTCACACAGATGCCGCCGCTCGGTACGCACCTGGTCGACGACGACGCCGTGCGGCTGATTCGGAAGTGGATCACCGATGATTTACCCGCCGTGCAGTTGGCGGCCGACAAGCACACAAAGGAGACGAAACGATGATCCAGCGAAATTGGCGCGGAGCGACGCGGCTGCTCATGCCCGTGATGTTTGGCGTGACCGCGATCGCGTTCGTGAGCGCTGCCGACCAGACCCCCTCGCGTCCTGCCGCGCAGAAGGCAGGCACGGGCACGCCCGCAGCCGCTGCGCTCGTCAAAAGGGGTGAGTACCTCGTCAAGAACCACGGCTGCACAGATTGCCATACGCCCCAGAAGATGGGCGCCAATGGACCGGAGCCGGATCAAGCGCGGTATTTGTCAGGGCATCCCGCGGACCTGAAGCTTCCGCCGCCGCCCAAAGCAGAAGGCCCCTGGATCGTCAGTGCCGATGCGTCGGGTACCGCCTGGTCCGGTCCGTGGGGGATCAGCTATACGGCAAACCTCACGCCGGATCCGGAAACGGGGCTCGGCTCCTGGACGGAACAGCAGTTCATCGAGGCGCTTCGGACGGGCCGCCATCAAGGGCGCGGCCGACAGATCCTGCCGCCCATGCCATGGCAGCCGTTCGGTACGATGACGGATGCGGACCTCAAGGCGGTCTTCGCGTATCTGCACTCGATCACGCCGGTCAAGAACAAGGTGCCGGATCCGGTGATCGCAGAACCCGGCAAGTAACAGGGCTCCGGCGGGCTGTGGCGCGCAAACCTCGAGTTGCGCGCTGCACACCCGCCGTTTATCCAAGGACCTCAGTCCGCGGATCTCCAGGCAGTCTTTACTGCTCGACCATGTAGATCTCGCGCCGTCCGTGCTCGACGAGATCGTGATATCCCTTCATGGCGTCCTGGAATTCCTTGTTCTCCATCGCCTTGCGCGTCGTCGTCGTGTAATCCTCGACGCTCGCAACTTCCATTTCGGTGACGACGGTCCAGTAGCGTTCCGCGCTCACGTCCGTCATGATGCGCATCTGTCCGAGCCCCATGCCCTGGGTCAGCCGCGACAGCGCCTTGAACTTCTCGACCATGGGTCGCGCCATGCCCGGCTTGCAATACATGATGTCTCGCACGAGGAACATCGAGCCTCCTTCTGGTCGCAGGTGAGGTATCGAAGCGGAAAGTCTACTACACGCGGATGGTATGCGACGCCTTCGGAAGCGCTACGGCACGCTACAATCGGCCGGTGAGCGATCGCAACAGCCGAATCGTCTATTCGTCGGCCGCCGGACGCATCTGTCCGCGGTGCGGCCAGCCGGAGCGCGGCTGCCGCTGCGGCGGGGCGTCGGACGACCCTGTCCCTGGCCGGCCGATTGCGAAGCTGCGCATGGAGAAAGCGGGCCGCGGCGGCAAGACCGTGACGGTCGTCTATGGCCTTCCGCGGAACGCGGCGTTCCTGAAAGCGCTCGCGGCGGAGTTGAAACGGGCCTGCGGCACCGGCGGCGCCGTGCTCGAAGACGGCATCGAGCTGCAGGGCGATCTTCGCGACCGCGTGCGCGCGTTCCTCATCGAAAAGCGGTTCCAGGTGAAGGGCTGACGCGTGCGCCGCAGTTCTCTCGAGCCATGCATTCCGCTTCGACGGCGATGACCGTCATGGCAGCCCTCTGGGGTGTGTGGTGGGTGTCGTGGCTCGCTGCCGCATTCTGGAGCGATCGCTCCGTCGATCGGCCGCCCGCATCGAATCAGATGCTGTACCGGCTGCTCGCGATGGCAGGCCTGTTGCTGCTGTTCGGCGCGTACGATCGTGGCGGCGATGCCGACGTCCGGCTCTGGCAGAGTGGTCGCGCGGTGGACACGGCGATGATCGCGGCTGCCGCCGCGGGATTCGCGTTTACCTGGTGGGCCCGCCTCCACATCGGCCGGCTGTGGTCGAGCAGCGTGACGCGCAAATCGAATCACCAGATCATCGATACGGGGCCATACGGGATCGTACGGCACCCCATCTACAGCGGCATCACGCTCGCGGCCTTTGCGACGGCGGTGATGCGCGGCACACCGCTCGCGTTTGCCGGCGCCGCCATCATGACGGCCGGCTGGTACGTGAAAGCGCGTCTCGAAGAGCGTTTCCTGCGAGCGCAGCTCGGGGCCGATCGGTACGGCGCGTATGCGAGCCGCGTCCCCATGCTGATCCCGTTCGTCACGCTCCACCACGCCCACACACAGCGGCAACAGCCTGGAGAACCTCGCCCATGATGGCCATCGTCGTCATCCTCGTGATTCTGTGGCTGCTCGGGATCATCACCAAGACCACGCTTGGCGGGGGACTGCACATCCTGCTCGTCATCGCGGTCATTTTCCTGCTGATCGGCGTGATCCGAGGTCGCGGACTCTGAAAGGCGTTCACCGTCATGACTCGACGCGCGCAGGCGTTCTGCAGGACGCTCGGCATTCGATATCCCATCGTGCAATCCGGCATGAGCCGGGTTGCCGGCCCTGAACTCGTCGCGGCCGTCAGCAACGCAGGCGGACTCGGCATTCTTGCGGCGCTGCGGCTCGAGCCCGATGCGCTGCGATCGCAGATTCGCCAGATACGAGAACTGACGCCTGCGCCGTTCGGCGTCAACCTCTGGCTGCATCCGTCGGTCGTCGCGCCAATCGCGCCAGACACCATCGATCCCGCGACACGCGCAGCGGCCCGTCAGCGGCTGAACGAGATTCGATCGCGCGTCGGCCTGTCTGCCGCCGACGTGAGCCCCGTCCGGTTTCCAGATCTCGTGCGCGCCAACTTCGAGGTGTTGCTCGACGAGCGCGTGCCGGTGTGGAGCATCGGCCTCGGCAATCCGGGCCGCGAGATGGTGAGGGAATGCCACGAGCGAGGCGTTCGCGTCATGGCCATGGTCACAAACCTCCAGGATGCGCGGGCGCTGGCAGACGCCGACGCGGATTTCATCGTCGCGCAGGGCACCGAAGCCGGCGGCCATCGATCGAACTGGCGCAGCGCCACGGGTGAAGCGGGGACGATGGTGCTCGTGCCGCGCCTCGCCGATGACGTCAGGAGGCCGGTACTGGCGGCGGGCGGCATCGTCGACGGCCGCGGTCTCGTCGCCGCGCTCGCGTTGGGCGCCGCCGGCGTCATGCTCGGGACACGGTTCATCGCCACGCGCGAGTCGATCGCGCCGGACTTCTTCAAGCAGTCCGTGATTGCTGCAGGACCCGGCGACACGGTCGTGAGCAGCGCGTTCACGGGGCTGCCGATGCGGACCCTTCGAAACCGCTATTCCGACGAGTACGGCGAGGCGCCCGTGCTGCCGCCGATGCTGCAGTCGAGCGCGGCGGAAGAAATTTTCAAGCGCGCCGCCGAACGCGGTGACGCGGCTTACTTCCCGATGCCGGCGGGTGAAAGCGCCGGCCTGATCGCTGATCTGCCTTCGGCCGCCGACGTGATCACGTCGATGGCCAGCGAAGCCGGACGCACGATTGCGGCACTCACATCCCCGGAGTAACAGCCGCGTGACGCGTGATCCATGGACGGCGACCACACGCGCCACGCGTTCGGCGCGCGCCATACCGGCGGATTCAGGCCAACTGCTGGCGGACGGCCAGGTGATCGTCAGCCCTGAAACGGGCCTGCACTATCGAATCGAACGCCTGCTCGGGGAAGGCGGGTTCGGCCAGGCGTATCTTGCGCTTCGGCTGGGGCGCTCGACGTCCGTGCCGCAGCACGTCTGCATCAAGGTCAGCCCACGCATAGACGGCTGGCTGCGCGAGGCGTATTTCGGCCAGGTCCTCGACGGCCATGAGCGCGCGATTCGCGTGTACGACTGCTTTCCGCTGATGCGCGCCGACGGGCGCGTCTTGTACTATCTGGCGCTCGAATACGCCGAACACGGCGACCTCAGCGCGTTCCTGCGCCGCGCGTCGAGAGGATGGTCGGAAACCATCGTGCGGCGCGAAATCGCCGGGCTCCTCGACGTCCTTCGCAAGCTGCATCGAGGCCAGACGCTCCATCGGGATCTCACCCCGGTGAACGTGTTCGTCTGTGCCGGCCCGCGGCTGAAGCTCGGCGACTTCGGCATCGTCCGCCAGCAAAGCGACACGCGCGGGATCACCGCGCACACGATGAACCGCATGACGGCGCCGAGTGATCTGCTCAATCGCGCGGCGCCCAAGTGGCAGGCCCGTGACGATGTGTACCAGGTCGGGCAGCTGCTCGGGATGCTCGTGCTCGGCGACGCGAGCCGCCGCGTCCGGACGGCCGACGTTCGGTCCTTCCGCTGCAGCGACCACCTGAAAGAGATCGTGCATCGCTGCATCGGGGAGCGGCGGAAGCGATACGAGAGCGCGGATGAAATGATCGACGCCCTCCGCACGCGGTCGGTATCGCTGCGTGCCGGCGTGCTGCGCTCGCTCGACGGCGTTCACGTGGCGTTCACCGGCATCCTGAGCCGCACACGGGCCGAAGCGGCGCAGGCGGCACGTCGCGCGGGCGCGATCGTGCACAGCGGGCCGTCGACGCAGACCACAGTGCTCGTCCGCGGACGGCCGAACGCGCTTCAAGCCGCAGGCCGCGATGGCGGGCTGAAGCTGATGGAGATCAAGCGGCTGCGCGCAAAGGGGCACCGGATCACCGTCCTCAGCGAGCGCCAGTTCTGGAAGCTCGCAGAGAAGGGCAAAGATCGAAAGGCAAAGATCGAAAGATCAAAAGCAAAGATCGAAAGCAAAGATCGAAGGATCGGTTGAAGGCACGCAAAGATCAAAAGATTTATGAAAGGCACGCAAAGATCAAAAGATCTCTTGAAAGATCATGAGGTCCGAATACCGGCACACCTGCCAGATCTCGACCATCTGATTTTCTCCGCCCTGCTGAGCTTCGCAAATGTGAACCGGGGTGTACCCTCTGAGCAGGGAGGGCGCCATGGCTCAGAACAAATGCGCGCACGAGAACTGCAACTGCGTGGTCGACGGCAAGGGCCCCTTCGGCAAGTACTGCAGCGAACACTGCAAGGACGCCGCTCGCATTACCGAGTTGCGGTGCGGCTGCCAGCATACGGAGTGTCGCTGACGACGTCTGCCAGCACCGCAACATCTGAATTCCCGACTACCCGAGAGGATCACTTCGAAGAGTGACGCCTCGGGTAGTTGGCAGTTGCGCCACTGCATCGTTTCCAGGGGACTAGACCGGTCTCCTGTTGCCTATCACCACATCCCACCATCCGAAGTGCGCGGCGAGCAGATGATCGAGCTCGCGCGTGTCGGCCGAGGAGTCGTGCTGGTCGCGCACGGGCAGACAATACGCCGCTCGCGGCGCGGCCTGCAGCATGTGCAGAACGCCCTCGGAAAATCCCTTGCCGGCGTAGGCGATACAGCCCGCCATCGGCAGCGCCTCGAGGTCATCGAGCGCATAGGGGATCTTCTCGTCGACCGTTCCGGGCGAATCCTGGAACTTGCACTCGATTGCGAACGCCGTGCTGTCGGCGGCGCGCACACAGAAGACATCGATGCACCGGTTCTTGCCGATGATCGATTTGCCGACGCGGATCTCGCGATAGACGGTGAGGCCGCGCGATCCGAATCGCCGCGCGAGATACGACGCGATCAGGTTGGCGTATTCCGCGCCGGTCACGGCCGGGTGTCGATGAATCCGAGCTGCTCGGGTTCGCGCGCAGGGGCGTCGGGCATCGCATCCGGCGCGAACACGCGGAGGCGTTCCGTCGTCAGCCGCACCGCCTCCGGATTCAGGTCCGTGCCGGTGAAGCAGCGGCCGGCCTCGAGCGCCGCAACGCCGACGCTGCCGGATCCCATGAACGGATCCGCCACGAGCTCACCCCGGATCGAGCTTTGCTCGATCAAGACAGCGGAGACGGCCGGGGGCTTCTCGGCAGGATATCCGCGATGGACGCGCGGCACGGTGATGACATCCGGCACACCGAGATCGTTCAGCCGGCGCTTGCCCTTTTCGAAGAAAAGGATGAACTCGTAGCGCGCGCGGTAGTGATAGCCCATGCCGATCGTTTTCTTGTCCCACACGAGCGGTTTCCAGAACCGGAAGCCGGCGCGCTCGGCTTCAGGCCTGGCGATGAACATCGTTTCCGCGTCGCAGAAGAGATACAGATGCGTGTTCCGCTTCAGCACGCGATACGCTTCCGCGAAGAGTTCCGGAAACCGTGCGTTCGGAAACACCGCGAACCAGTCGTTGCTGGACGATTTGCTGTGCTTCAAACGCGTCGTCGTCCCGATGGCCCGATGCTTCTCGAGCGACTCGTACGCGGGGTCGGTCACGAGCAGATCGACGGATTCCGACGGCATCGATCGGAGCCAATCGACGGCGTCGAGCGTCGACACATGGAATACGGGGGCGGTCACGGGAGTCCTCGAAGTGGCGGCGGTGAGGGTCATTTTACGTCATGCACCGTGGCGGCGCTCCGCCATTCTGTCCGGCTGGAATGACAGAACAGGTCACTCGGGTGCTCGGTGCTTGGTGCCAGGTGCTCGGTGCTCGGGGCGGGACCCGTACACCTTAGTCAGTCGTCCTGCCGTCGGGCGTGTGACTCGGACTCGCCGCGAGCAGACGCGCGCCCGGCGAGCACCCATCCGATGCGGGTGAGCAGCGACCCCGCCAGGGCGGCGATGCTCGCGGCCTGACGTGCGCGGCGCGACCGGCTCAAGCCGCGGAGCAGCAGCGGAACCGGCCCCGAGAGCACGCCGCCGGTCCGGACGACGAGGCCGCTCAGCCCCGCACGCAGGGGCTCGGAAACGGGGGCGCGATTCGATTCGATCGATGCGCCCATCAGCGTTTCAACGGCCGCCGCGCCGAGTGCGATCCGGTTGATCGCCGGGTCGTCGTGTCCCATCACCGTCAACAGCGCCGCCGCAGACGCCATGCCGGAAGCGGCGAAGTGGATCGGCAGCGTCCGCACGTGTGCATTCCACACCGGAATCGCGGTCGCGCCGATCAACACTCCGGTGTAAGTCAGCATCCCGCAGCCGAGCACCGCGCTGAACGGAACGGCCGTCGTCGAGATCGCGGAAATCGGTACGAGGGCTGCCGCGGTCGATGCGGAGAAGGCTGACAGCGTCCAGGACCCGACCGACATCGCGCTCTGCGGCTTGAACACGCGGAGCATGTTGATGAAGCGCTCCGGACGACCGAGATCCGCCGTCAAGAGTGCGGCAGAGACCGGAGCGCCCGCAGCCGCAATCCAGCGCGCATCGCGGGCGAGATTACCGTTTGCGCCCGTCCACTGCGCAATCGCGCCGATCACGGCTGCACCCCCAGCCGCGCCGCCGATGAAGAAGTATGCCGGTACCTCCCACGTCCAGACGGGCGGTTTCAGCAACGGAACGTCGTAATAAGTCGAGGACATTACCTGGACCTTCTGAAGGCGAGCGCAGTCGCTACCACCGCCAGCGCTGCCGCGGCCGCAGCGGACCGCCAGCCGTCGCGCAGATACACGGTCGGCACTTCAGGTCTGGCGGGCAGATTGTACGCTTCGGGATCGCCGCGGACGATGAACATCGCATGGATCCCTCCGACGCTCGTGTCCCGCGGATCGTAGATGACGGCGTCCTTCACGCCGCGCGCGTGCAGATCTTCGATTCGCCCGTCGGCTTTCGCGCGCAGCTCCTCGAGGTCGCCAAAGAGAATCGACTGTGTCGGGCATGCCTGCGCGCATGCAGGCATGCTGCCCGCGCGCTGACGGTCGTAGCAGAACGTGCACTTGAACGCGCGGCCGTCGTCCGGCCGGCGATCGATTACGCCAAACGGGCAGCCGACGATGCAGTAGCCGCAGCCGTTGCAGATATCGGGCTGCACGTAGACCGTTCCGAACTCGGTCCGCATGATCGACCCCGTCGGGCACGCTTCGAGGCAGCCGGCGTGCTCGCAGTGTTTGCAGACGTCGGAGAGGAACTGCCACGAGATCTGTTCGCCGGAGTTGCCGCCGATGCCGATACGCGGCTCCATCTCCACGAACGCGACGTGGCGCCATGTCGAATGCCCGAGGTGCATCGTGTTGTCGTACGACTTCCCCGACCAGGCGAAGCCGTCGGCCGGCACCTGGTTGTACTCCTTGCACGCGACCTCGCAGGCCTTGCAGCCGATACAAAGCGTGGTGTCAGTGAGAAACGCGCTCGTCGCCAACGTGCTCTCCCCGCATCAAGGATTCGAGATAGTCGAGTGCCGCTCTGCCGCGCGGGCGCCGCCCAGCCGCGATGTGGCACGCCAGCCCCTTGGTTTCCATGATGCGCACATTCGGTTCTTCGGACATCGCGATCAGATCGTTTGCCGAATCGCCGGTGACCAGCCCCTTCGTGCCCCAGTGGTAGGGAAGGCCGACCTGGTGGATCGTGCGGCCGCCGACCCGCAGCGGGTGCATGCGTGCGGTGACGAGCGCCCGCGCCTCGACGACACCGCGCGGCGACGCGACGGTAACCCACCCGCCGGGCTCGGCGCCAATGGCGCTGGCCAGCTCCGGCGAAATCTCCGCGAAGAACTCGGGCTGCAGCTCCGCGAGGTGCGACAGATATCGGCTCATGCCGCCGGCCGTATGGTGCTCCGTGAGGCGATACGTCGTGAGCACGTGCGGGAAGCGCCGATCGCCAATCGGGACGAAGCGATTGTCGAACCGCTCCATCCTGTCGGCCGGCGGATTGGTCGGATGCGCCGGATAGAGGGCATTGCCCACTGGAGATTCGAGCGGTTCGTAATAGGCGGGCAGCGGACCATCCCGAAGGCCCGTCGGCACCCAGATCCAGCCGAGGCCGTCCTGATGCATGAGAAACGGGGTCGTCCCGGCCAGCGCATCGTCGCCCTTCGCGCCGGGCGCGGGTTGATGATCGGGAGGTTTCGTGGCGATGTAGTCCGGCACGTCGAGGCCCGTCCAGCGCTGCGCGTCACGATCCCACCAGACGAGCTTCTTGCGATCGCTCCAGGGTGAGCCGTCCGGCCGCGCCGACGCGCGGTTGTAGAGGATCCGCCGATCGGACGGCCACGAGAACGCCCAGCCATGGCCGAGCGCGTCGTGCGACTCGCGTTCGTTCGCGCGATTGCGTCCAGCCTGCGGATACACGCCTGAATAGATCCAGCAACCGCACTCGGTGGTTCCGTCCCCCTTCAGATCGGCAAAGCCGCCGACGAGTGCGCGGTCGTGCACGCGGCGTCCGTTGATCTCCTGAAGCACTTCTTCCGCGTCGGGCTCCGCAAGTGGACCCCGCGTCGTGTAGTTCCACGTCAGCGCGCTGAGGCCCGCATTGCGCGGGCGCGCATCCGCCGCGCATTTCGCCTTCAGGCGCCGCCCCAGATGGAACACGAACCACAGATCGCTTCTCGCGTCGCCTGGAGGATCGACGGCCTTCTGGCGCCACTGAATCAGCCGCTGCGTGTTGGTGAACGAGCCTTCCTTCTCGACGTGGCCCGCGGCGGGGAACAGGAACACTTCCGTCTTGATGTCTTCCGTCCGCAACTCGCCGCGCTGGACTTCGGGAGAGTCGTACCAGAAGCTCGACGTCTCGATCTCGGCGAGATCGCGGACGACCAGCCAGTCGAGTTCCGCCAGCGCACGGCGTTCGAGGCGCGAGTTCGGCGCGCCGACCGCCGGATTCTGGCCGAACACGAACAGGCCTTCGAGGCCGCCGTCCGCCATCTCGAGCCAATATCCCTGATGCGAGTGATCGCCGGTTACCCGCGGCAGCCAGTCGTAGCCGTACTGGTTCTCGCGCGTAGCCGCGTCGCCATACCAGGCTTTCAGCAAGCTGATCGTGTATTTGTCGACGTTGTACCACCAACCCGTTTCCGCGCCGTTCTTCTGCAGGTACTCGGCGAGCGTGTGCGTCCCTGCCTCGAAATTCGGCATCGGCAGATACCCGGGCAGCAGGTCGTACAGCGTGGGAATGTCGGTCGACCCCTGGATCGACGCGTGGCCGCGCAGGGCCATGATGCCGCCACCCGGCCGTCCGATGTTTCCCAGCAGCAGCTGGAGGATCGCGGCCGCCCGGATGATCTGCGAACCGGTCGAGTGCTGCGTCCAGCCCACGGCATAACAGATCGCGCCCGTTTTGTCCGGCCCCGACGCGCTGCAGAACGCGTCGGCAACACGCTGGAACGCGTCACGCGGCGTGCCGCAGACCTGCTCGACGAGTTCGGGCGTGTAGCGCGAGAAGTGGCGCTTGAGCACCTGGAACACGCAGCGCGGATGCTGAAGCGTCTCATCGCGGTCGGCGCCTGCGAGGCGTGAGGGCTGGCCGCCGCGGGCCTGGCCGAACAGCCCATACGAGGTCGAGCTCGTTTCGTGGTGCTGCGCATCCGATTCCGCGCCCTGGTAGAGCCAGGACGACGGGTCGTACTTCTGCTCGGCGGCATTCCAGCCGGAGAACACGCCGGCGAGGTCTTCGGTGTCGCGGAAGTCTTCGCGGATGATCGTCGACGCGTTCGTATAGTGGAGGACGTAATCGCGGAACTCGCGGCCCTGCTGGAGTACGTGGTTGATCATCGCGCCGAGGAACACGAGGTCCGTCCCGGCGCGAAGCGGCACCCACACGTCGGCCATTGCCGATGTCCGCGTGAAGCGGGGATCGACGTGGATGACGGTCCCGCCGCGCTCCCGCGCCTGGACGACGAACCGGAAGCCGACCGGATGCTGCTCGGCCATCGACGAGCCCATGATCAGGATGGCGTCCGCGTTCGCGAGATCCTGCAGGGCCGTCGTCGCGCCGCCGCGACCGAACGAGGTGCCCAGACCGGGCACCGTCGCGCTATGTCATATCCGGGCCTGATTGCTGACGGCCACCATGCCCAGGCCGCCTGCATAGAGTTTTTTGAGGAGGTAGTTCTCTTCGTTGTCGAGCGTCGCGCCGCCGAGGTGCGCGACCGTCGGCAACTGCATCAGCGGCTTGCCGTCTTTTGCTTCGACGAACCCGCGTTCGCGCGAAGCCCAGACGCGATCGGCGACCATGTCCATCGCGCGCTCGAGATCGATTTCCTGCCATGCGGTCGCGTATGGCGCGCGGTACTTGACGCGTGTCAGCCGGTTCGGATGTGTGAGCAGCTCGTGGCTGGCCGCGCCTTTCGGGCAGAGATGGCCTCCCGAGATGGGCGACGCGGGGTCCCCTTCGATTGAGACGAGATCGTTCCCGCGGTGATAGACGAGTTGGCCGCATCCCACCCCGCAATACGGGCAGATCGATCGCGCGATGGACGCGCCGGCATTACGCGGCCGCAGCCGGTCCGTCGCCGCGCTCATCACATCGGGTCCGTCCCCGCGCGTACCATCAGCGAGTTGGCGCAGCAGCGGCCATCGACCTCTCGCCAGCTTCGACACGGGACCTCCTGAGCATTCGCGACGCCTGCAATTGGTGCGCCGCGCGTCCTCCCGTCAGTTCGCTCGCGAGGCCTGGTAGTACGCGATCACGCCTACCAGGGTCTTTCGCGAGGCGACGCGTGTTGCGCCGCTCAGCCCGGCTTCGCCCATCCGGCGGATCAGGCGGTCCTCCGCCGCCGCGTCGAGATGATTTCCGTGGAGCAGTTGGGCAAGGCTGGTGTGCGCGCCTCCGGCGAAATCGAGCAGTTCGAGGCGTCCGCCGGGCCGCAGCACGCGATGGATCTCGGAAAGGACGGCGGCCCTCACCTCCCTCCGGAGGTGGTGGAACATCATGGACGACAACACGCGGTCGAACGAGCGATCCGCATAGGGAAGCTGCTCACCGAATCCCTGGTCGAATGCGATCGATACACGCGCGCGTGCAGCCTTACGCGACGCGCGGACCAGCGCGAGCGGATCGGGATCGAGCGCCGTGATTCTCACGTCAGGGTGTTCGGTGGCAATCCGCACGGCGACCGTGCCGGTGCCGCAGCCGAGGTCGAGCACGTGCATGCCAGGCGCGAGCTGGGCCTGTGCGATGAGCGGCCGAATGGCGGCCTGGCACCCGAGCAGCCGTGTGAGCGGATCGTAAAGAGGGAGGAACCGGTCACGTCCGGCGGCCGGCAGGTATTCCTGCGCCATGTGCCCATCATATGAAAAGCCGACGTCAGTACCCGCTGCGGACGGCGAGCCACAGCGCCCCAACGATCGCGGCGCCGACGAGCAGCATCGGCACGGCGCTCCCGACGAAGTACGGATAGATCATCAGCACCAGCCCCGCCGCGAGGTGCGGAAAGCGGTCTTGTTTTTTGCCGTACGTGAACAGCACGAACCCCACGCCGCTCACGATCAACGAGAGAAACAGGGAACTCGGATCAAAAGACAATCAACTAAAACTCCCAACTCCCAATTCCCAACTCCGAACTCGCGCCTCCCGCCTCGCCCCTCCCACCTCGCGCCTCGCCCCTCGCCCCTCGCCCCTCATATCTGTTCTTCGACCAACGCCGCGAGCACTTCGCCAACGCGCTGGAACACGCCTCGGCGCTTCCAGTTGTCGTACGTCACTTCGACGCACCCGCCCATGTCGGCTTCGAACATCTCGTGCACCTGCCGCGCGAGGGCGCGGTCGTAGCAGCAAACGTTGCTCTCTTCGTTGTGCGAAAACGATCGGTTGTCGAAGTTCGTCGTCCCGACCGTCACCCAGCAGCCGTCGACCACCATGATTTTGTGGTGCAGCATCGTGTGGTCATAGTCGAAGACGCGAATGCCCGCCCGGAGCAGCGGTCCATACAGGCGGACCGAGTTGCGGCGCGCGAGCCAATTGTCGTTGTACTTGCCCGACACCATGACGCGCACGTCCACCCCGCGGCGACATGCGTCCTGCAGCGCCTCGATCGCCGCCGCATCGGGCACGAAGTAGGGGTTGGCGATGTAGATCGACGAGCGCGCGCAGATGATCGACAGGTAATACATGATCCGTACGCTGGACGCGCCGATCTCCGGCGAGCTCATGATCGTTTCGAGCCGGAGGGAACCGGCGGGGTCGTGCGGCGGGTAGTAGATCGGTCCCGAGATCAGCTCCCCGGTCGTCTGCAGCCAGTTCTGGCCGAAGCCGGTCTGCAGCGCCGTCACGGCGGGGCCTTCGAGGCGGATCATGATGTCGCGCCATTCGCCCGGATCTCGCGCATTGCCCTTCCAGTGGTCCGCGATGCCGGCGCCGCCGGTAAATCCCACGCGCCCGTCGACGATGAGGGACTTGCGATGCGTGCGGTGGTTGTAGCGGCCGAGCCGGCGCCAGAACATCGGGTTGTACCAGGCGAGTTGGCACTTGCCGCCTTCCAGAATGTTGAGGATTTCTTCGCCGATGCTGGATGAACCCACGGCGTCGAGCAGGATCTTGACGCGCACGCCTTCGCCGGATTTCGCCGCGAGCGCTTCGGCAAATTGTTTCCCGATCTCGCCGGCCCAGTAGATGTACGCCTCGATCGTGATGGAGACTTCGGCCGCCTGGATGGCGTCGAGCATCGCGGGATAGAAGGCGTCCCCGTTGTTGAGCACGTCGAGGCGGTTCCCCGGCGCGAACGCCACTCCCGTCGCGCCTTCCATCGATGCCACGAACTCCTCGTCGTCGACCGAGAATTCGTGATCGAGGCCATATCGGGGCGGGGCTTCCGCGGGCGTGATGATGTAGCTGACGAACGCCATCGCGCCGGTGCCGATGGCCCACCCCCAGCGGTCGGTCACGAGGCTGTACACGCAGGCGGTGAGCCACGGCCACCAGGACCAGAAGACACGGCGGGCGCGTGCCCAGAGCGGGAGCGCGCCTTTCGGCTTTCGGAGCAGCGGATCGGGCGCGAGCCGGTACCGCCACTTGCGGGCGACGCCGCGGCCCCGCCACCGGCGCGCGCGCATCGTCGTGGCGCCCGTGTGAACACCGGCGTCGGCGCCGGCCGACGGCGTGTCAGCGCCGAGATGGGCGCTTTCCATCACCACCAGCGTAATGCAGAGCGCAAATGTGGTGAAATTGGAGGCGCCCCTGATGCCCTTTCAGCTCGCGTTCCTCGGCTGCGGATTTGTCACGGCCGTGCACAGCCGTCACATGAAGGCGCTCCGGGCGGAGATCGCCTGCAGCTACGCGAGCCGGGACAAAGCCAAAGCAGAGGCCTTCAGACGCCGTTTCGACGGCGTGAAGAGCTATGGCAGCTACGGCGAGGCGGTCGCGGACGCGTCGATCGATGCCGTGGTCGTCGCGGTGCCCCCGAATCAGCACCGCGATCTGACGATGGAGGCGCTCGCGGCGGGCAAGCACGTGATGGTCGAGAAGCCCGCGTTCCCGCGGATGGAGGACTACGATGCCGTCCGCGGCGCGCGGGACCGCGCCGCGCGCGTGGTGATCGTCGGAGAGAACGATCATTACAAGCCGCTCGCGTCCGAACTCCGGCGCGTGATCGCGCGCGGCTCGATCGGCGAGATGGTCTTCGCCCATTTCACGACGATTGCCCGCCGGCTCAAGACCGGCGACGACTGGCGGAACGACGAGTCCATGGCCGGGGGCGACGCGTTCTTCGAGGAAGGCGTTCACTGGCTGCACGTCGCGAACAGCCTCGGCCCGACGATCACCTCGGTGGCGGGATTCCGTCCCGAGCTGCCGCGCGGGGGCGGTGATCGGCGCGCCAAGAGCATGCTCGTGGCGTTCCACTACGACAACGGTGCCGTCGGGTCGCTCTATTACTCGCGTGAGGTGCCGTCGCTGCTCAAAGGGCTCCGGCTGTCGAAGATTTTCGGCCGCGAAGGGGTGATTACGTTCGAATCGAACGGGCTGTTCGTGCTGACGCGCGGCCGCGGGTTGCCGAGGGTCACGCTGCCGGGCTTTTACGATTTCCGCGGCTATCGCATGATGTACCGCGATTTTCTGGCCGCGATCCGCGACGGCCGCCCGCCCGAGATGAGCCTCGAGCGCGCGATGGACGATCACCGGCTGATGGAGCAGATTTACGCGACCCTCGGGACCTCGGGGCAGTGAACCAGCATTTCGACATCATCATCATCGGCAGCGGCGCCGGCGGCGGCACGATCGCGTACGCGCTGGCCGGATCCGGCGCGCGCATCCTGATCCTCGAGCGCGGCGACTTCGTCCCGCAGGAGGACGAGAACTGGGATGCCGCAGCGGTCTGGCAGCATCTCCGCTACCGCACGCAGGAGCGCTGGCTGGACGAGGAAGGGCGCGAGTTTCAGCCGTACACGCACTACAACGTCGGCGGCAATACGAAGTTCTGGGGCAGCGTACTCTACCGGCTCCGCCGCGAGGACTTCGGCGAGCTGCAGCACGTCGACGGCGTGTCGCCCGCGTGGCCCATCGACTACGACACGCTGGCCCCGTACTACGACCGCGCCGAGCAGTTGTATCGCGTCCGCGGCAGCCTCGGCGACGATCCGACGGAGCCGCCGCACGGACCGTATCCGTTTCCCGCCGTTCCGCATGCGCCAGGCATGGCGCGCATCGCCGAGCAGTTGCGCGCGATGGGGTACCATCCGTCGGCGCTGCCGCTCGGCGTGCTCGAGCCCGGGACTCCCGAGGGCTGCCGACTCTGTAATACCTGCAATTCGTTCGTCTGCCGCATTCACGCCAAGAGCGACGCCGACGTGATCGCGGTCCGGCCGCTGTCGGGTCGGCCCAACGTCACCTTATGGACCGGCGCGCGCGCACGGCGGCTCGTGATTGATCCCTCGGGGCGGGCGGTGACGGGCGTCGACGTCGAGCGCGCGGGGGTGGCCGATCGCGTCACCGCGCCGCTCGTCGTCCTCTCGTGCGGTGCGATCAACTCCGCGGCGCTGCTGCTCGCGTCGGCGTCGGACCGCCATCGCGACGGGCTGGCGAATTCGTCCGGGCTCGTGGGCCGCCGTTACATGGCGCACCTCGCGACGATGCTGGAAGGCGTGCGCTGGCGGCGGAACGCCGACGAGTTCCAGAAGACGCTGGCGATCAACGATTTCTATCTGGCGGGGCCCTACGCGGCGTTTCCGCTGGGGCAGATCCAGTCGCAGGGGCGCACGCAGGCCATCATGGCGAAGGTGGTCGGCGACACGCGACGATATGGCGCCGTCGAGATGCGGCACATCCCGCTGTGGGCGTACCACGAATGGGTCTCGCGGGCGACCGACTGGCTGGCGATGACCGAAGATTTGCCGGACGAGCGGAACCGGGTCCGGCTCGCGTCAGACGGCCGCATCGTCCTCGAGTACCGCCCGAACAATGTGCGCGCGCACCGCATGCTCGTCGAGCGGCTTCGCGATCTGCTCGGGCGCCTCGGCTTCTGGTCGCCGAAGATCTTCGCGCACTCGGCGGGTGCGAAGAACACCACGCATCAGTGCGGCACGCTGGTGTTCGGTACCGACCCGCAGCGGTCCGTCCTGGACCCGTTCTGCCGCACGCACGACGTGGAGAACCTGTTCGTCGTCGATGCCTCGTTCTTCCCCTCGTCTGCGGCGGTGAACCCCGGGCTGACGATTGCCGCGCAGGCGCTGCGCGTCGCCGATCACATCATCGCGAACGACTTGAAGCATTTATGAGAGCGCGCTCTTTCAGCCACACGGGAATCACGGTGTCGGACTTCAACCGCGCGGTGAGATTCTACTGGGACGTGTTCGGGGCACCGCTCGTCGGCGTCTCCGACGCGGCCGCCGACCGCATCCGCGGCTTCTTCGGCGTGGACCATCCGAGCGGCACCTGCAGGATTGGGTGGATTCGGATGCCGGGGGGCGCCGTGATCGAAATCTTTCATTTCACGCCGCAGTTGCCGCCCATTCCAGTTGCCTGGAACCGAATCGGCGCGACGCACATCTGCCTGAACGTTCGCGGCATCCAGAAGTGGCACCAGTACCTGGCGTCGAAAGGTCTTGAAATCGTCAGCCCGCCGGAGCAGTCGCCCCGGGGACACTGGCTGTTCTTCTGCAAGGACTTCGACGGCAACCTCATCGAGATCACCGATCTCGGCCACATGTATTACGTGCTCGGATGGCTGGGCCCGCTGGGTGGCTGGATCTTCAGACGGGGCATGTACAGGAAATATTACGAAGAGCCCCGACGATAACTACACAACTGCGCAACTACCAACGGCTCGAGGTGCTTCCTTGTGTCGTTGGTAGTTGTGAAGTTGCGAAGTTATCGCAGACGCGCCCTATTGCCGGTGCGCGCGTACGGTCAATGAGTATGAATTTTCCGCGTTCAGGTTGATGAGCGCGACGAACGCCCGGCCGCGGTAGGTGCCGACCGTCCCCGACTGCGACACGCCTGAGATCTCCCAGCCGGCAGGGAGCAGGATCGTGTTTCGCAATCCGTGCAGGGTTGCGCTGAATACGAGTTCTCCGTTGGTGATCCTCGCGACGCCGGACGGCAGGGTGCCCGTCAGTTTCAGGTGTGCGCTCTGGCGGTCGTTCGCGATGGGCACCTCCAGAGCGACCGATGCCGACCTCCCGCTCCGCGTCATCGGCAGCGGCTTCGCCGTGTCGAGATCGATCACCTTCGCATCCTGCAGCGGCATGTACGCCAACGCGTCGATCGTGGCGCGGCCGCCCTTGCGGTAGTCGCTGTACGTCTGTTCGACCGACACGCGGCCGTCCTCCCCGACGTCGTAGAGCGTCTTGATGTCGTCGAAAAACATGTCCTCGAATTTCGACGGCGGGAACGTGACCGTTGTCGGATGCGCGTGGACGGTCAGCGGGTTCGCCTGTCCGCTCGCGTTCGCGAACGCCAGCTTCAATCGTCCATCGGCCGTCGTCGAGAGCTGGGCGGCGATGTCGTACGAGGTGAAGGCAAATCCTTTTGGCAGGATCACGCCGAGGCGGTAGCCGGCGAGGCTGCGGACCCAGACGATGTCCTTGCCGTTCATCATGTAAGTGCGCGGATCTTTGTACGTCTTGTAGATCAGCACACGGCCGATGCCGCCCTCCGGCACCGGAATCGGAAGCTGCGCATGGATGGCGTGCGTCTCGGGGTCGTTCGGATCCGGCGCATACGTGAACTTCAGCGGCTTCCCCGTGCGCGGATCGTAGACCTCGATGTCGGACCCCTCGCTCCCGCCGCGGGTGGCGTTGACGAGTTCCGTCGCGCCGGCGCGTGCCGTCTCGGGAAGATATTTGATGCGGAACGACTCGCTGCCCGGCTCGAGAATCGAGTACTCCGTATACGCGTCCTGCGAGAACAGCCGTTCGACCGGACGCGACGGACGCAGCGAACCGTCAGGATTGAGGCCGCCGGGAAATTGCCCGCGGCCCTGCTGCTGTGCACCGAGCACGACCGAGGAGGCGACGAGGGTGCCGAGGAGAACCAGATGTCGTGTCATGGAAGATTCCTGATGAGGAACGCGTCGCGTACGGCGGACCCGCGAGACATCGCAATCCATTTCCCGTCGGGGGAGAGCGCAAAGCGGTTGACCCACATATCGGAGAAGTTCGTGATCTTTGCCGCGGTGGATGATCCGAGCGCATGGTTCCAGATGTTCATGCGCTCCACGCTCGTGAACAGCAGGTGCTTGCCGTCGTTCGTGAACACAATCGACGAGCCGTTGGAGGGCGCCGCGAAGTCTCGAAACACGTCCACGGGTCGCCCATCGGTCGTCAGCACTGCTAACGTAACCGCCCCCTGCTCGGTCGGCGTCCAGACGCCGGCGAGGAGTTGGCCGTCGGGAGAAACCGCCGGTGAAATCATTCGGGGTATCGCCTCGACAGGTGTGCCGCCGGTGATCGGCACGCGGTAAGTGGTTCCGGTGCCGTTCAACAAAGACGTGAAATACACCGTCCGGTTGTCGGGCGAGACGGCGACGTCGGCCGCGTCTGCCACGGTTGCGATGAGCTGCGGGTTGGATCCGTCCGCGGCACTCCGCCAGAGTCCTGTCTGGCCCGCACGCCTCCCGGCGAATACGAGCGACTGGTTATCGCGCGTCAGCACCGGAAACCGCGCGGCTCCGTCGCTGACGAGCGGATGCGCGTTGCTGCCGTCCCGCGCCATCAGCCAGATCTGCGGGGTGTTGTTGACGATCCGCGTGAACACGATCGCCGAGCCGTCAGGTGACCAGTCGATCCCGAAGGCCCCGTCGTAGCGTTCCGCCGCCACGGTCACGGCATCGCCGCCGTCGACAGGCTGCACGTACAAGCGACCGCCCACGTCATAACCGACGCTGATCAGACTGCGCCCGTCTTTGGTGAGGCTGATGTTGCGGTACTGCATCACATCGTTCGTGATGCGCCGCACCGGGCCGGATGGATACGGTTGCAAAAATATCTGGCCGCCGGCGCCATTCCCTGACGTGTCCGCGTTGCGGCCGACGAAAAGCACGCCCGAGCCGTCCGGCAGCCACCCCGTCGCGCTCGCGAAGACGTACGAGCCGTCAAACCTCTGTTCCGCGGCGGTGGCCGGATCGATCGTGATGAGGACCGAGGTTCCGCTCCGGCTGTCTTTGAGCGCGGCGGCAATGTGAGCGCCGTCCGGTGACCACGATGGGGCGCTGTAGAACTCGGGGACGAACGCCTCGGGCGCGTGCTTCGTCACAATCGCGCGAGCGTTCGAGCCGTCTATGTCGGCAAGTACCAGCGCGCTGTCGCCAGGGGACTTCTCGAGTCGGTAAAACGCCATCCGCCGCCCGTCTGGCGAGAACGTGACGGAACTGTCGATCCCGCGAAGGAGCGCCTTCGCATGACCTCCCAGGGTGGGAATCTCGTACAGCACGCCCGCGGGCTCCGCGTTGGAACGGACGACGTAGAAGATGGACTGGCCGTCCGGTGAGAATGCGATCCCCCAGTAACCAAAGGGGCCGGCCGGTACGAGCTCGATCGGCCGCGTTCCGGCGAGCTGCCGAAGCCAGAGCCCCTGGCGGCCGCCGGCGGATCGGACATACGCGATGTTGTTGCCGTCGGGCGAGATCACCGCATCGATGATGTCGCCGCTGCCCGTCACGCGTTCCAGTGAGATTGGGCCAGCAGCCGCTGCAGACCGAGCGCTGCGCGATCGAGACCACAGGAACGCGCCGGCGAGGACCGCGAGCACGGCCACGAGAACAATCGGCATGACGGCGGTCCGCCGCGGAGACGTCACGGCGGCCACTCGCGCAGACCCCGAATCGAGCTGCCGCCGAAGAGCGCGGAGATCGACGACAACCTCTTTCATCGACTGGTAGCGGTCGTCCGGATCTTTCTGAAGGCACTTGGCGACGATCCGCTGCAGTTCGGCGGGCACCTGAGGCGCGAGCGGCGGTGGATCCGAGTGGACGATCTGGTGAAGCGTGTCGACAGCCGACGGACCGCCGAACGGGCGCGAGCCCGCGGACATTTCGTAGAGGATGGATCCGAACGAGAAGATGTCCGTCCGCTGATCGACCGGTCGTCCCTGGGCCTGCTCCGGCGACATATAGCCGACGGTCCCCATTACGAGGCCAGGCGTGGTGCCGGCGCGCGTGACCTCTGCGCCCGCGCTCGCGACCGCCAGGTCGTCGCGCAGCTTCGCGAGCCCGAAATCGAGGACCTTCACGTAGCCTCCGTCAGCGACCATGACGTTGTCCGGCTTCAGGTCCCGATGGATGATGCCCGCGGCGTGGGCCGCTTCGATGGCATCGGCCGCCTGCAGCGCGACGTCGAGGAGCCGACGCAGATCCAGCGTGCGGTCGTCCAGCACGGCGCGCAGCGTCTTCCCGACGACGAGCTCCATCGCCATGAACTGCACGGCGCGGCCGGAGCCTTCCGGGACCGCGCGGCCGACATCGTAGATGGCGAGCAGATGCGGATGGTTCAGCGAAGACGCCGTGCGCGCTTCACGGACGAAGCGCTCGAGCCGATCGGAATCGCCGACGAGTTGTTCCGGAAGCACTTTGAGCGCGACGGCGCGCTGCAATTCCAGGTCGTCGGCGCGATAGACCTCACCCATGCCTCCGGTTCCGAGCAGCGTTCCAACTTTGTAGCGGCCGAGAGTGGTGCCGGAAAGGTACCCTGCTGTCGATGAAGGCATCCGGCCGTATCTTAGCGCACCTATAATTGGCCTCTTCGTATGCAGACGATCGGTTTCATCGGACTCGGGCTCATGGGGAAGCCCATGGCGCGCAATCTTCTGAAGCGCGGCTACGCCGTCGTCGCGCACAGCCGCAGCCGCGCGCCGGTCGACGAACTGGCCGGCGAAGGAGCGACGCCGGCCGGCTCGCCGGCCGATGTGGCGCGGCGCGCGACGACCATCGTCACGATGCTGCCGGACGGTCCCGATGTCGAGCAGGTACTCGAAGGCGCGGAGGGCGTGTTCGCCGCGATGCAGCCGGGTACGGTGATCATCGACACGAGTACGATTTCGCCGGCAACCGCACGACGGCTGGCGGCGCGGGCGGCGGAATCCGGCGCAGCGATGCTGGACGCGCCGGTGAGCGGAGGAGAAATCGGCGCGATCAACGCGACGCTGTCGATCATGGTCGGAGGCGATCCTGAGATCTTTAGCGCCGCGAAGCCCGTACTCGACGCGATGGGCAATCCCGAGCGCGTCGTACGAATCGGCGCATCAGGCGCGGGGCAGTTGTGCAAGGTGTGCAACCAGATGGTGATTGGCGGCACGCTGTCGGTCGTCGCGGAAGCGTTCGCGCTCGCACGGAAGGCGGGTGTAGACCCTGCCCTCGTGCGGGACGCCTTGCTCGGCGGGTTCGCGGCGAGCCGCGTCCTCGAGGTGCACGGCGAGCGGATCCTGAAGCGCAACTACGTCCCGGGTTTCCGCGCGAAGTTGTACGCGAAGGACTACCGGATTGCCGGCGAGACCCTGCATGAGCACGACTCGCCGTCGCCGGTCACGTCGGTGGTGCACGGGCTGGTGGACAGGCTGATCGAGTCCGGGCGAGGTGACGAGGACTACTCGGCGCTGGCCAAGGTCATTTTCGAGATGGCGGGTCTCCACTAAGAGAGAGCGTTCTCGCCGCGGGTCCTGTCCGCCGTCCGCGCGAGATTCACCACCTGCACGCGGGAAGGGCCTCGGATAGCTACGACGGCTTCCGCGACACGTAGCCGTTTCGCGCGCGCACACGGTAGCCGGGCAGCGTCACGCGGACCCGGATGCTGTGATACTTGCCGTCGCCGGGATGCGGCGACGCGTAGGCGAGTACGTACTGACTGTTCAGCTCGTCGGCGATCTTCGCCGTCGCTGCAGCGAGATCGGCGGAATCCCGGACGACATCCGTGTGTCCGCCGGTCTGGTTCGTGATTTCGGCGAGTGCCTCGGGGTTGACGCGCGTGTTGATCGCCTGTTCCTTCGGAGAATCGATCGCGATCGCGAAGATGAACGCGTCGGTCCGCAGCAGCTCGGTGCGCAGATCGTACAGCGTTGTGTCGCTGGCCGTATCGGCGCCATCCGAGATGATGACCAGCGCGGCCCGCTCGCGATTGCGCGTGTCGATGAGAGGGAGCGCCGCCTTGACGGCGTCGTAGATCGCCGTCGCACCCGTGGGCCTGAGCTGATCGAGTGCGGTGCGGACAGATGCCGGTTCCGATGTCCAGCCGGTGAGCTGCCGCGGCTCGTGGTTGAACGCCATCAGGAAAAATTCATCCGACGGTGCCAGCAGTTCGAGCAGGAATCTCTGCACCGCTTCGCGCGCGTCCTGGAGCCGCCGCCCGAACATGCTGTCGCTGACGTCGAGCAGCAGCCCCAGCCCGATCGGCACGCGTTCATTCGTGAACTGCGCGATCGGCTGCCGTTCGCCATCCTCGTAGACTTCGAAGTCCTCCTTCGGGAGGCCGGGGACGAGCTGGCCGTCGGCATTGCGGACCGTCGCGGTCACCACGGTGAGATCGACCGTGGACCGCAGCGGCTTGCGCTGCTGAATCGTCGGACTCTGTGCGGGCGCGCCGATGCCGAGTGCGGCCCAGGCCGTCACGACGACGGCGCAGCAGCGGCCGAGGCCGATCATGGCTTCAGTGTACAGCGGCAACGCGATCAGGGTTTCAGCCGCACCGCCGGAAAGTAAGGCGCCGCGAGCTTGCGATTCCACCACAGGCCGGTCTGTCGGTGTTCTTCAGGCGTGGTGAAGCGATACAGATACAACTGCGCGCGAATCCACGTCGGCGGACGGTCGGGAAAGGGATTCGATCTCAGCAACCCAAGCACCTGCGGATCGCCCTGCAGCAGCTTCAGCAGCAGTTCCGAGAACCACGGGTAATCGGACGGCGTGCTCATCGCGGCGAACCACATCAGCCAGTCGAGCCGCAGGTGATACGGCGCGATCTGCGGCGGCCGATACGCCGGATCGCCAGGTTTGCCCTTGAACTGGTATTCGAGCCACACGGTGGTGTCCGTCGGCGTCTCGTCCGTCGTGCCTTCGATGATGATTTCGTACCGTTCCTTCGTGACGCTGCCAAACGCCCCATAAGTGTTGACGATTTGCAGCGGATTGAACGACGTGTTCATGACCTGGCGCGACGAGAGCATGTTCGCCGTCGGCGCAATGCTCAGGAGTGCAACGACGACCGCCAGGGCCGTGATGGCGCTTTTGTGCACGGTCCCCATCGCGTGCAGCGGTGGAACGGAAAGCGGCAGCCATCTCAGGAAGCGATCATCGAGCGTCGTGAACGCGAGCACGATCGTCAGCCAGTTCAGCCACGACAGATTGCCGCCGATGATGAGAATCAGTTGGAACGCGATGGTGAAGAGTCCGGCGATGCCGGCGTAGGGCTGCGGCAGGAAGAATCCGAACGGGACGATCAGTTCGACGACATGATTGAACGCGACGCCGCCGTGCAGCACCGGCTTCGGCAGATGGTGCAGGTACCAGCTCAGCCCGTTGGGCATCGGCTGCGTTTCGAAGAAGTAGTCGAGGCACGTCAGGTTGCGCCAGCACGGATCGCCGCGCAGTTTGATCAGCCCGGCGCCGAACATCAGCCGGAAGAGGGTCCACCGATACACCCAGTTGAGCAGCGCCGACGGCGCGGTGAAGCTTGCGCCCGCGAAGATCGTAAAGAATCCCGCCTCGACGAGCAGCGATTCCCATCCGAACCCGTACCACGTCTGCCCGACGTTGATGAACGAGAGGTAGAGCAGGTAGAGGCCGCCCCAGACGATCGCGGCCGGGATGGCACCATAGCGCGCCGCGATTCCCGTGAGTGCGACGAGCGACAGCCCGACGCCCACCCAGGCGCCCACGCGAAACGCCTGGTCGGTTGGCCACCAGTAGAACAGGCTTGGGGAGTACCGAAACGGGACGTCTCTGACGAACCGCGCCGCCGGCAGCAGCCCGCGCTCGCCGGCAAGCGGGATGAACTGATTGACAGCGACGAGAAAGGCGATCAGGTAGATGAGGGCCAGCCCGCGCTCGAACAGCCAGCGCGAGTACCAGTATCCGGACAATTCGTGCGTAAACACGACGCAGTCAGGTTAGCAAGTCAGTCGCCACGGTCGTCGATGCTCGATGCTCGATGCTCGATGGTCGATGGTCGATGGTCGATGGTCGATGTTCGATGGTCGAGCGCCAAAGAACCGGAACCCGAACCGGAACCCGAACCGGAACCTCGAACCGGAACCTCGAACCGAACCGCCGAACCGCCGAACCCCCGAACCCTGAACCGACGCGGCGCATCGCTATCGCCGCGCCGCGTCCGGCGCCTGATTGAGGATGAACGACGTCACGCTCGGGCTTCGAATCGCCGCGTAGAAGTTGTTGCCCGTGTTGCACGCGATGTTCGTGTTGGCGGAGATGACGCCGGCGATGGCCCACGTCCCCCCTTCCTGCACGAGAATCGGACCGCCCGAGTCCCCCTGGCAAACGAAGGCGGAGGACGTGCTGAATTGCGTCTGCAGCACGTCGGTGGTGACGACGGTGATCGACGTGTTGCCCGCGCGGAGGGTACCGGCGAGTTCTGCCGAGTCTTTCCCCCAGCCGCTGATAACCGCGGCCTCACCGACGCGCGCGTCGCGGCTCGTGAGGAGCGGAATCGGCGGACGTCCGAGATCGGCGTCGGTCGTGACGACAGCCACGTCGAACGCGCTTCCCGCGCTTTGATGGTAGTCGGCGTCCGCCGAGACCTTCGTGCCGAGGAGTTCGGGGAAGGCGCCGGTAAAGACGCGCGACGTGACCGCGTTGGCCGCGCAGTGCGCGGCGGTGAGGATCGCACGCGGCGCGATGACCGTGCCTGAACACTGCGCGCTGATCGTTTGGGTCGCATCGAGGAGGTTGAGCAGAACGACCGAGCCCGAATCGCGCGAGCAGTCGGCGCCGTTGACGATCGCGGTTGCGCCCGACCCGCCAGTCGACCCAATCGCGAGGCACGCGGTCGATGCGGACGGCGCGGGCGTCGCGGAGGGTGAAGCAGGCATCGAACTGCCGCCTCCGCCGCAGGCGATAAGGAAAAGTAGCCAGCTCCCAGTCGCCAGTTTCCAGTCGCCGGTAGCCAGTTTCCGGTAGCCGGTAGCCAGTTTCCAGAGGCCAGTGATCAGTTTCGAGTGGCCGGTAGCCAGTTTCCAGGGGCCAGTGATCAGTTTCGAGTGGCCAGCGGCCAGCTTCCAGCTCCGAGCGGCCAGTCGCGGGCGTTCCATCGACCTACTCCTCGTGCGGCTCCCGTGGTTCCGGCAGGTGCGGAAGCGCGGACCCGCTCCATGGCGCCAGCACGCCGGCCTCCACATACGTGAACAGTTTCGCGCGCGTATCCGTGATGTCCAGATTCCGCATCGTCAACTGCCCGATGCGGTCCTGCGGCGTGAAGACCGATGCGCCCTTCTCCATCGTCAGG
Source organism: Vicinamibacterales bacterium (assembly GCA_035495555.1). Taxonomy (GTDB): domain Bacteria; phylum Acidobacteriota; class Vicinamibacteria; order Vicinamibacterales; family 2-12-FULL-66-21; genus DATJFQ01. The sequence continues at coordinate 39,020 of DATJFQ010000043.1, read as the reverse complement.
CGCTCCGGTTTGTATGTGAGGTTCGGCGATTCCGTGTCGAGGATCGAGTAATCGTTCCCGCGCCGCAGCTCCAGCGTGACGCTTCCGGTGATCGCGCGCGCGACCCAGCGCTGCGCCGTATCGCGCAGCATCATCGCCTGCGGGTCGAACCAGCGTCCCTGGTACAGGAGGCGCCCCAGGCGGCGGCCGTTCTCGCGATATTGCTCGATGGTGTCTTCGTTGTGGATGCCGGTCACGAGGCGCTCGTAGCCGATGAAGAGCAGCGCCATCCCTGGCGCTTCGTAGATACCCCGGCTCTTCGCTTCGATGATGCGGTTTTCGATCTGATCGCTCGTGCCGAGTCCGTGGCGTCCCCCGACTCGATTGGCTTCGAGGATCAGATCGACATCGCTTCTGAATTCGATGCCGTTCAACGCCACCGGATGGCCTTCGTCGAAGCGAATCGTCACGCGCTCACGGGCCACGGCGACGTCGTCGCGCCACGACGCCACACCCATGATCGGTTCGACGATCGTAATCCCTGTGTCGAGGCGTTCGAGGTCCTTGGCTTCGTGTGTCGCGCCCAGAATGTTCGAATCGGTCGAATACGCCTTCTCGGCGCTCATCCGGTACTCGAATCCCGCGCGGCTCATGTACGCGGACATTTCCGCGCGCCCGCCGAGCTCGTCGATGAATTGCTGGTCCAGCCACGGTTTGTAAATCTTCAGCGACGGGTTGGCGAGCAGCCCGTAGCGATAGAACCGTTCGATGTCGTTGCCTTTGAACGTGCTGCCGTCACCCCAGATATTGACGTCGTCTTCTTTCATCGCGCCGACGAGCATCGTGCCGGTGACGGCGCGGCCGATTGGTGTCGTGTTGAAGTACGGAACGCCAGCCGTCGAGATGTGAAATGCGCCGCACTGGAGTACCGCAAGCCCCTCAGCGACGAGCTGCGCGCGGCAGTCGACCAGGCGCGCGCGTTCGGCCCCGTATTGCAGGGCTCGCCGTGGGATGTCGTCGTAATCCGGCTCATCCGGCTGGCCGAGATTGGCGGTGTAAGCGAAGGGGATGGCGCCTTTGCTCCGCATCCAGTGGATGGCAGCGCTCGTGTCGAGACCGCCGGAAAACGCGATGCCGACCTTCTCGCCGGCGGGAAGATGCTGAAGTATCGTGCCCATCAGGAAAGGACCGTCGCTGACATTACACCATTCTTGCATCTGGTCCGTGCGAGGAGGTGCCGATGCGAGATCGCGACAGGCAGAAAGAGGCAGAGCGGGCGCGTCCACCCGGCGAAGCCGAGCGTATGGAGGCCCGTGATGAGCCCGGCCGCAACTTCGAGCAGGAAGTCAGCGACAGCGACATCAACACCGATCCTGACGCGGGTTTTGATTTCGACCGCAATCCGACCGACGATCGGGACACCCGCCGCAGCGAGAAATAGCCGAAGACGTGAATTGGTGAGCCGATTCACCAATTCACTAACGCACCAGTTTGTATAATCGCGCTCCATGAAGCGTATTTTCTTCATGGCCGTCGCGATCGCCTGCGCCGCGCCAGCCGCCTACACGCAATCTGCGCCGCCGAGCTTCACGCTCGAGCAGGTGATGAGCTATCCCTTCCCGGAGAATCTGATCGCCGCACCATCCGGGGCGCGGGTCGCATGGACGTTCAACGAACGCGGGGTCCGCAATATCTACGTCGCGGATGCGCCGGACTTTACGCCGCGACAAGTGACGCCGTACGACGCAGACGATGGGCAGGAGCTGACCGGGCTGGCGTTCACCGAAGACGGCAGCACGATCGTCTATGTTCGGGGCGGCGATCACGGGTCGAACTGGCCCGCGGAAGGCAATCTCATGCCGGACCCGACGAGCAGTCCCGTGCAGCCAAAGCTGCAGATTTGGACAGTTGCGGCAGCCGGCGGGGGCGCGCCCAGGATGATCGCCGAAGGCGACCAGCCGGCAATCAGCTCGAAGACGTCGCGCATCGCCTTCACGCGGGACCGCCGGATCTGGATTGTGCCGGTCGATGGCTCCAAGCCGCCCGAGGCGGTGTTTGCCCGCGGCACGAGCGAGGCGCCCGTGTGGTCACCTGACGGACGGACGCTCGCGTTCGTCTCGGACCGGGAAGATCACAGTTTCATCGCGTTGTTCACGTCGATCGATCAGCCCCTGCGGTACCTCGCGCCGTCGACCTCGCGCGACAGCGATCCCGCGTGGTCTCCCGATGGCACTCGGGTATTGTTCGTGCGTCGGCCGGGTGCGGGCGGCGTGCCCACGCTGGAGCCGAGGCCGCAGCCGTGGAGCGTCTGGGTGGCGGACGCCTCTACAGGCCGGGGCCATGAGGCATGGCACAGCGGGAACGGCATGATGGACGGCGCGCCGAACATCGCGGGGAATATGCCGCCGTCCTGGGCCGCCCGCGATCGCATCGTGTTCATGGGATACCAGGACGGCTGGCCGCACCTTTACTCGGTGCCGGCAGCCGGTGGATCTGCGACCCTGCTCACACCGGGCCACTTCATGGTGGAGCACGCGGCGCTCACGCACGATCGCACGGCGATTGTCTACAGCGCGAATACCGGCCGCGATCCGCTCGACGTGGACAGGCGGCATCTGTTTCGCGTGCCGGTCGATTCCGCGTCGCCACAGCCGCTCACCTCCGGGTCGACGATCGACTGGTCTCCGGTCGTCACGTCCGACGATCGTTTCATCGTGTATCTGCAGTCTGACGCGCAGCACACGCCGTTGCCGGCGGTGCAGCCCTTGGCTGGAGGCGCGGCCCGCAGGCTGGCGGACGATCACGTGCCGGCGAACTTCCCATCGGCACAGTTGGTGACGCCGCAGCAGGTGGTGTTCAGGTCGAGCGACGGCGTCGAGGTGCATGGGCAGTTGTTCAAGTCGTCGAGCGGTCCGGCCAGACGCGCCGCGCTGGTGTACGTGCACGGCGGGCCGCCGCGGCAGATGCTCCTCGGCTGGCATTACATGGGGTATTACTCGCACGATTACGCCGTCAATCAATACCTCGCGAGCCGCGGCTTCATCGTCTTGTCGGTGAATTATCGCCTCGGGATCGGCTACGGCTATGAGTTCCACCGGCCGGAGAAGGCCGGTGCACGCGGCGCGTCGGAATATCTGGACGTGCTTGCGGGCGCGCACTATCTGCAGGGGCGCGACGACGTCGACGCGAAGCGGATGGGGATCTGGGGCGGCTCTTACGGGGGCTTTCTCACGGCGCTCGCGCTCGGCCGCAACTCCGACATCTTTGCCGCCGGCGTCGATATCCACGGTGTGCACAACTGGGACTGGCGCCCCGGCCCGCCGGCGAACCTCAAGCCTGCGTTCATGGGTGACGGCATCACGGTCGACGACCTGCGCCGCGCGGCGCAGGTGACGTACGAGTCGTCGCCGATTTCAGCGGTGAAGACGTGGACCTCGCCGGTGCTGCTGATTCAGGGAGACGACGACCGCAACGTCGATTTTCACCAGACGGTCGATCTCGAGCAGCGGCTGCGCGAGAAAGGGGTGAAGGTGGAGTCGATCGTGATCCCCGACGACATCCACGATTTTCTGCGGTTTCACAGTTGGGAGGCCGTCAGCGCGGCGGTCACCAGCTATCTGGAACGAACGTTCACACCCGTCCGACAGCCCTGACCGATGGATCGCATCAACGTGCACGATTTCGAGAAGGCCGCGCGCGAGCGGATGGAACACGCGGCGTTCGAGTACTACGCCGGGGCCGCGTGTGATGAGCGGACGCTCGCCGAGAACTGCCGCGCGTTCGGCCGCATCCTGATCCGGCCGCGCGTGCTCGTCGACGTAAGCCGCATCGATCTTGCGACGCGGGTGCTGGGGGACTCGATCGGGATGCCGATCATGCTCGCGCCCACGGCGTTCAACCGGCTCGCGCATGCCGACGGGGAGTGCGCGGCGGCGCGTGCGGCGGGCGGCGCCGGTACGCTCATGGTCGCAAGCACGCTTTCCACGTGCACGCTCGAGGACATCGCTGCCGCGGCGAGCGGGCCGCTCTGGTTTCAGCTGTACGTGTACAAGGATCGTGAGGTCACCAGGGACCTCGTCGCGCGAGCGGAGCAGGCCGGATACCGCGCGCTCGTCCTGACGGTCGATACGCCGCTCCTCGGCCGTCGCGAGCGGGATGTGCGCAACCGGTTTGCGTTACCAGAGCATCTGTCCATCGCGAACTTTGCGGCGTTGAAGACGGACGCGTCCCGGTGGGGAGAGACGTCGTCGTTTGGGGCCTACGTGCACGATCTGTTCGATGCCTCGCTGACGTGGGAGGCCGTCGCGTGGCTGCGCTCGCTGACGAAGCTGCCGATTGTGCTGAAGGGCATCCTGACGGCAGAGGACGCACGCCTCGCGGTCGATCACGGAGCGGCGGGTGTGATCGTCTCGAACCACGGCGGCCGGCAACTGGACGACGCGACGCCATCGATCGTGGCGCTGCCGGAAGTCGCCGACGCCGTCGCCGGCCGTGCCGACGTGCTCATGGATGGCGGCATCCGTCGCGGCGCCGACGTGCTGAAAGCTCTCGCGCTGGGCGCCGGCGCCGTACTCATCGGCCGCGCCTATCTGTGGGGTCTCGCCGCCGATGGAGAGCAGGGCGTACGCGCGGTGCTGTCCCTGCTCCGCGACGAACTGCGCCTCGCGATGGCGCTTGCCGGCCGCCCGACGATCGCGTCAATCGACCGATCCGCCGTCACCGCCCAATAAACGGCCGCCCTCCCGAGGCCCCCAGCCCGAAGCACCCGCCGGCGAAGCCGGCGCTTGCTACATTTCGGTTCGCAGCGCGACCGCGGGATCGATGCGCGTCGCGCGTACGGCGGGCAGATAGCTCGCAATCAGCGCGGTACCCCCGAGCGCAACCGCCACCGCAACATACGTCACCGGATCGAGCGCGCTCACGCCGAAGAGGAGCGCCGTCATCACCCGCGTCGCCGCTGCAGCCGCGATCATGCCGATGCCGATCCCGACCGCCGCGAGGATCAGCCCGTGGCGAAGAAACAGCCCGCTGACGTCCCGCCGCGCGGCGCCCAACGCGATGCGGATGCCGATCTCGCGCGTGCGCTGGGACGCGAGATACGCGATCACGCCGTAGATGCCGACGATGCCCAGCAGCAGGGCGACGCCGCCGGCAATTGCCAGCATCACGAGCGCGAACGACGTCTGTGCCATCGACGCCGCGGCGATCTGCTCGACGGTGCGGATCGATGCGACCGGCAGGCTGCTGTTCACGCTCCACACCGCCTGCTGGAGTTCTTTGAGAAGGGTCGGCGACTTCGTGCGAGGAGTGCGCACCGCATAGGCGACCGATCGCTGCACCATGTGCGGAGAATCCCAGAAGTGCTCGACCACGAGCGGCCAGTAGATCACCGCGGGCGCCGGCTTCGCGACGCCGTCGTCGCGCTCGTCGGCGACGACGCCGACAATCGTGCGCCACGGATCGCCCGGGGTGTTGCGGACCCGCCGGCCGATCGCGCGCGTCGGGTCCTTCCAGTATTCCCGCGCGAAATTCTCGCTCACGACGACAACCGGCGCCTGGTTGTACGCATCGTCCCAGGTGATGGAACGACCCGCGATCATCGAGCGGCCCAGCGTCGGGAAGACGTTCGCGCCCACCCACTTGTAGCGCCGCAGCGCCGGAAGCTTGCCTTCGGGGGACGGAAAGTCTTCGACAAAAATCGGGTCGTTGTCGTCGTGGCCGTCCATCGTGATCGACGACGTCACGCCGACGGACGTCACACCGGGGATTCGCTCGAGCGCGCGTGCGATCTGCTCTTCCATGTGCGCTGTCTGCACCGGATCGGGAGCGATCGAATCGGGGATGGCGACGCGGAAGGTGATGAGATGCGCCGGGTCCGTGTAGCCGGGATTCACATGGCGCATCGCCTGGAACGTGCGGATCATCAACCCCGACGCGACGAGGAGGACCACGGCAAGCGCGATTTCGACGACGACCAGCGTATTGCGCGCGCGGTGGCGCTCCTTGCCTGCGCTCGACAGCCGTCCGCCCTGCTTCAACGCGTTCGCAAGGTTCGGCGTCGCGAACTTCAGCACCGGCAGCATGCCGAACAACACGCCGGCCACCACGGAGATGCCGAACGTGAACGCGACGACGCGGGCGTCGATGCCGATGTCGTGGACGCGCGGCAGGCCGTCCGGTGCATACGCGACGAGACCCCGGATCCCCATCCAGGCGAGCAGCAGCCCGACGGCGCCGCCGATCAACCCGAGCGTCACGCTTTCGGACAGAAGTTCGAAGGCCAGCCTGCGCCACCCCGCACCGAGCGCTGCGTGAATCGCCAGTTCCTGCTGCCGCCCTTCGGCGCGGACGAGAAACAGGTTCGCGACGTTGGCGCAGGCGATGAGCAGCACGATTCCGACGGTACCCAGCAGGACCCACAACACCCGCCCGACGTCGCCGATGACGTCGTCAGCGAGCGGCCGCACCTTCGGGCCGATGTGGAGGTCCAGGTACATCTGTTTGGTGAAGCCTTTGGGCATCGGAAAGCGATCGACGACCGTCGGGAGCATGCGCGCGACGTCCGCGTTCGCCTGCTCCAGCGTGACGCCAGGCTTCAGCCGCGCGATCCCCTGATAGCTGAAGTTCCCGACGAACACTTCCGCGCGGTTGAACTTGAAGGGGATGAGCAGCTGGGGACTGGTGTTCAGAAACGTGAAGTTCGAGGGCAGCACGCCGATGATTTCCTGCGGGACGCCGTCGATCGTGATGAGCTTTCCGACGACTGACGGATCACCGCCGAACTTCCGCTGCCAGTAGCCATACGTCAGCATCACGCGATTGGGCGCGTTCGGTCGATCATCATCCGCTGTGAAACGCCGGCCCAGCGCCGCCTGGACGCGCAGCACGGGCAGCAGCCCGTCGGTCACGTTCAACGACTCGACACGCTCCGGTTCCCCGACACCGGTCACCGACACCGTCCGGTTGTCCCACAACCCGATGTCTTCGAACACGTGATTCTCGTCGCGGTACGTGAAATAGGTCGCAGGGGACTGATTCAGCAGGCCGAGGTTCAGTCCCGGCGCGGTCTGCCACACGCCGACGAGACGGTCGGGCTCGTCGAACGGCAGCGGTTTCAGCAGCACGCCGTTGACAACGCTGAAGATTGCGGCATTGGCGCCGATCCCCACCGCGAGCGTGATGATGGCCACGGACGTGAACAGCGGCGCGCGGGACAGACGGCGCGTGACGAGCCTGACGCGTTGAACGATGAAGCGCATATTTCACCGTTCATATACGGATCGCGCATTGCACACGTTCGCGCGGACCGTCTCATATGAAGGAGTGTCAATGAGAGTACAGCAAGGGACCGCTGATGGCGCGCTCGCGAAAGGGCTGGGCTGGTTCAGCATCGGGCTGGGTCTCGCAGAGCTCGCGGCACCTGGATCCGTGGCTCAACTGATCGGCGTGCGGGACGACGACCGTACGCGCAACCTGCTGCGGGCGTACGGCGCGCGCGAGATCGCCAACGGGACCGCCATCCTCGGCTCCGGTGCGGACGACGCGGTGTGGCTGTGGACGCGTGTCGCCGGCGACGTGCTGGATCTCGCGACGATGGGAGCCGCCCTGCGCGAGGGCAACCGCACGGACGGCCGGAAGCTCGCGATCGGAATGGCCTCGGTGGGCGGCGTCCTTATGGCGGATGTGATGGCCGCGCGCCGCGTCGGTCGCGAGAACGGACGCGCGGAGGTCACGGAATTGCGGCCGCGTCAGCGAACGAGCATTCGCGTATCGAAGACGTTCACCATCAATGCACCGCCTGATGAGGTCTACAGTTTCTGGCGCCAGCTCGACAATCTCCCGCGGTTCATGCGGCATCTCGAGTCGGTCGAACCGCTCGGCGGCCGCATTTCGCACTGGGTGGCGTGCGGCCCTGCGGGGATGCGCATCGAGTGGGATGCCGAGATGATCGAGGACACGCCGCAGCGGATCTCGTGGCGATCGCTCGATCGTGCGGACGTGCCCAACAGCGGCACCGTGGAGTTCAGGCCCGCACCCGGCGATCGCGGTACCGAGCTGCGGGTTCGACTGCAGTACGACCCGCCGGGCGGGAAGGCGGGCAAGTGGTTCGCGAAGCTCTTTGGCGAAGAGCCGGGGCAGCAGCTCTATGACGACCTGCGGCGTGTGAAGAGCCTCATCGAAACCGGTGAGGTCGCGCAGACGCCCGGCAGTTCGAGTGTGTCTCAGCCGGCGCAACCGTACGCGGGCAGCCGCCGGCGCGCCGCGGGAGGACGCCGATGAAGGCCACATGCTGGATGGGCACCAGGAACATTCAGGTTCGCAACGTTCCGGACCCGCAGATCCTCAATCCCCACGACGCGATCGTCAAAGTGACGAGCACGGCGATCTGCGGCTCGGATGTACATCTCTACGACGGTTTCATCCCGACGATGCAGCGCGGCGACGTGCTCGGGCACGAGTTCATGGGTGAAGTCGTCGAGGTCGGCGACGCCGTCAGCAATCTCCGGGTGGGCGATCGCGTGGTCGTGCCGTTCCCCATCGCGTGCGGCCACTGCACCATGTGCGAACGCGAGATGTACTCGCTGTGCGAGAACTCGAATCCCAACGCGATGATGGCGGAGCAGTTGTGGGGCTACTCGCCGTGCGGCATCTTCGGGTACTCGCACATGCTGGGCGGGTATGCGGGAGGGCAGGCCGAGTACGTGCGCGTGCCGTACGCGCATGTCGGTCCGTTGAAAGTGCCGGATCATCTCGAAGACGAGCAGGTGTTGTTCCTGTCCGACATCCTGCCAACCGGTTACATGGCCGCCGAGAACTGCAACATCCAGCCCGGCGACATCGTCGCGGTGTGGGGCTGCGGACCGGTCGGACAGTTTGCGATCAAGAGCGCCTACATGCTCGGCGCCGAGCGCGTGATTGCGATCGATCGATTCGACTATCGGATGCGGGTCGCGCGCGAACGCGCCGGCGCCGAAACGATCAACTACGAGGAGACCGACGTCTTTGACGCGATCCGCGAGATGACCGGCGGCCGCGGCGCCGATGCATGCATCGATGCCGTCGGCATGGAGGCGCACGCCGCCAACGCCTGGCACGTCTACGACAAGGCGAAGACGATGATGATGATGGAAACCGAGCGCGGCGCGGCGCTGCGGCAAGCCATCATGTGCGTGCGCAATGGCGGCCACGTCTCGATAGCGGGCGTCTACGGGGGGTTCATGGACAAGTTCCCGATCGGCGCGATCGTGAATCGATCGCTGACGATCAAGAGCGGCCAGACCCACGTGCACCGCTACATGCGTCCGCTGCTCGAGCGCATCGAAGCCGGCGACATCGATCCGCGCTTCATCATCACGCATCGCATGAATCTGAGCGACGCGCCGACGGCCTACGAGATCTTCCGCGACAAGGAAGACGAGTGCCTGAAGGTGGTGATGAAACCATGAAGTCCGCCGGCTTCGCCGGCGGGGTGCTGGGTGCTCGGTGCTGGGTGGGGGTGCTGATCAGCGACGTGGGATCGGGGCGATCGCGTCCGTCAGCGCCCCGTTCAGTTCGTCGTAAACACGGTGCATGTACCAGTCGACGAGATAGACCTTGAAGTCCTGATTGCGCTTCTGATCGTCACCGGTCATCGTCACCATGACATCGTGGAGCCGTGCCATCGCTTCGCCCCGCGCCTGGTCCGGATCGAGTCCGCGTGCCTTTGCCGAGCGGCCGACTTCCAGCATCGTGCGCATCGCGTCCATGTGCGCATGCAGCAGGGCCTTGTCGTGGAGCGGCTCGCCGTGTCCGGGCACGATCACCGATACATCGAGCGCGTCAAGGCGCTCCAGCGTCTTCAGCCATCCTGACGGATAGCAGCTCAGGGCGAACGCGATCGGATTCACCAGCAGATCGCCCGTGAGCAGCACTTGTTCCTTCGGCAGGTAGATGTACGTATCACCAGGCGTGACCGCGCGGTCTTCGTGACGGATCTGGATCTCGCGACCCCCGACGTAGAGGTGCAGCTCCGACGAATACGTCACATCGGGGATCACCAGTTTTGCGTGCGTCTTTTGATCCAGGAAAAACCGATCGATATCGAGGAGCGGCTGCAGCGTCGGATCCGAGGCCGCGCGGGTTGCCAGTGCTGCGATGTACTCGGGGAGCTGCGTTTCAAGACCCGGTCGGTTGAACTCAATCGCGGGGCCCGTCATCATCTCGCGCGTCTTCTGGTGCGCGACGACGTGGACGCCAGGAAACGCCTTCGCGTAGGTCTCCGTTCCGTACCAGTGGTCCCAGTGCCAATGTGAATTCACGACGTACCGCACCGGCGCCGGCGTCAGCTTCCGGATTTCCTCGAGGACAGCGGCCGACCCCGCCGGCGTGCCGTTCGAGTCGAAGACGACGACGCCGTCGTCGCTGAGGATGGCCACCGAGTTGCCGTCCAGACCGACGTCGCCATATGGCGGGGTGATGAAGAGGTGAATGCCCGGCGCGATTTCGACGTGACGCGGTGAGCGTGCGCGTTCGGGTGCCCGGTCATGGGTCGGTACCGAAGACAGAAAGATGAACAAGAGCGCAACGCACGATCGCATTGCTGCGAGTATACGGGCGTGCGGCACCGGCGATTCGTCGTCCGTCCCCGTGTTTGTCACAAATCGCCCGCGGGCAATTCAGAAACATCATGCCGTTCGAAATGATCGGAGGCGTTCTGGTGGACGAGGCCGCTATCGACGAGCGCTTCGTGCGTTCGTCGGGCCCGGGCGGGCAGAACGTGAACAAGGTCTCGACAGCGGTCGAACTGCGCATCGATTTGGCGCGGTCCGGACTGTCGAGCGAAGTGCTCGACCGTCTGCGCGCCATCGCGCACAACCGGATTACCGCGGAGGGCATTCTCGTGATCGATGCCCGTGCGGCGCGTACCCAGTTGGCCAATCGCGACGACGCCCGTTCGAGGCTGGCGGACCTCATTCGCCGGGCGCTCGTACGTCCGAAGGCCCGCAGGAAGTCGCGCCCGACGAAGGCGTCGAAGGAGCGGCGGCTCGATGCGAAGCGGCGCCGCGCGAGCATCAAACGCAAGCGCTCGGTGCGCCCGGACGAGTAACCCCGCGGCCGCGGCTTCCTACTGGCCCGCCGCTGTCGGCTGGACCGGCAGCAACCGTTGCGCAACCAGAAATCGATGGACGTAGTCGAAGAACCGCGGATCGCGCTCGACGGCATAGACATGACCGCCCCGGATCTCGACGAACTGCTTCGGGTCCGGCGCGGCGGCGAACAGCCGGCGGCCTTCGCTGATCGGCACGACGGCGTCATCAGGACTGTGGAGGAAGAGCAGCGGCGCGTGCACCGATCCGATCTTTGCCATCGAGTCGAACGGGTTCCGCATCAGCCAGCGAACCGGGATGAACGGATACCGGATCTGGCCGATGTCGACGAGCGACGAGGGCGCACCTTCGAGGATCACGGCCGCAGCCGGCACGTGCGACGCGACGTCGACCGCAACTGCCGACCCGAGTGACCATCCGAAGATCGCGATCCGGGAGGGCGGGACGTGCAGCGTCTGCACGAGATAGTCGTACGCCGTCCGGCCGTCGCGCTCGACGCCGGCTTCGGTCGGGATGCCGCCGGTCCCGGCGTAGCCGCGGTACTCAGGCGCGATGACGTTGAGCCCGAGCTGCCGCAGCCGTTCGTAGTGCAGGATGTTGAGCCGCGACGAAATCGGCGCGCCGTTGCCGTGGAAAAACACCACCCATGGGCCCGCCGCGGCCGCGTCGTGCCGCATCACCCACGTGATCTGCGTCGTCCCGTCGGCACGGCGCCGCTCGATCTGCTCGAACGGCGCGGAGGGACGCAGCGCGCCAAACGGCACGTCCGCACGGAAGACGATGGAGGTTTCGCTGGCGACGAGGTACCCGATCGCACCGAGATAGCCGAGGGCGATGAGGGCGATGACGGCGACGACGACTTGCCGTGCCGCCCCGCGGCCGAACTTCCGAGACGGCGGCTGCATTCGCTAAAGAGTTAACTACACAATTTCACAACTACCAACTACACAAGCAGATTGAGAGTTGACGTCTCGAGTCGTTGCGAGATTGGAAGTTGTGTAGTTCTACCCGTGCTAGCATGCGCTCATTTCCTGGAGGGGTTGTGCGACGATTTTTCCTGTGCGTGGCGGGACTGCTGTGCGCGGCCGGCGCGTTCGTCGAGCGAGCCGCAGCCGACGGCGCGGCGACGCGGCTGCTGCGGATGCCGACGATCAGCGCGACGCAGATCGCCTTTGCGTACGCGAACAACATCTGGATCGTGGATCGCGCGGGCGGCGCGGCGCGGCGGCTGACGAGCTTTCAGGGGCAGACCACGAATCCGCACTTCTCCCCTGACGGCCAGTCGATTGCCTTCAGCGGCGAGTACGCCGGCAACGTCGACGTCTACGTCGTCCCCGCCGAAGGCGGCGAGCCCACACGGCTCACATGGCACCCCGGCGCGGATGCGGTGCAGGGCTGGACGCCCGACGGCAAGTCAGTCGTGTTCACGTCCTCACGCGCGACGGCGGCGCCGACCGGCGCGCCCCGATTCTGGACGGTTCCGGCCGGCGGCGGGATCGCCGAGCCGCTGCCCCTCCCGCGTGCGTACCAGGGCAAGTTTTCGCCTGACGGGACGCACATCGCCTTCCGCATGAACAACTCCTGGGACGAAGAACGCCGCAACTATCGCGGCGGGCAGAACCGTCCAATCTGGATTGCCGATACCAGGACATGGGATGTGACCACGCCGCCGTGGACGGATTCGAAAGACATGGATCCGGTGTGGGTTGGCGACAGCGTGTTCTTCATTTCCGATCGCGACGGCGTCGCCAACGTCTGGTCGTTCGACACGACGGCAAAAAAACTCGCGCAGGTCACGAACTTCGCCGATTTCGACGTGAAGACGATGGACGCGGGCGGCGGCGCCGTGGTGTTCGAGCAGGCCGGCTACATCCACGAGCTCGACCCGAAGTCCGGCCGCGAACACGTGGTGAACATCACCGCGCACGGCGACTTCCCCTGGATGATGCCGCGATGGGAGGACGTCACCAGCCGCATGACCAACCTCGCGCTCTCACCGACGGGGAAGCGCGCGCTCGTCGAGGCGCGCGGCGAGATCTTCACGATTCCCGCCGAGAAGGGGGACGTGCGGAACCTGTCGCACTCGAGCGCGTCGGCGGAACACGATCCCGCGTGGTCGCCCGACGGCAAGTACGTCTCGTACTTCAGCGACAAGTCGGGCGAGTACAAGCTCGTGATCGAATCGCAGGGCGGCCTCACGCCGCCGCGCGAGATCGCGCTCGAGCACCCGACGCACTACTACACGCCGTCGTGGTCGCCGGACTCGAAGAAGATCGTGTACACCGACACGAACCTGAAGGTGTGGGTGCTCGACGTCGAGAGCGCCAAGGCGAAGATCGTCGGAGCCGATCCATGGATGGTGCCGCAGCGCACCGTCGATCCGGTGTGGAGTCCCGACTCGAAATGGATCGCGTACTCGAGCCATCTCGATTCGCTCTACCACGCCATCTTCATCAGCAACGTGGAAACCGGTGAATCGAAGCAGGTGACCGACGGCCTCGCCGACGCCGTCTGGCCGGTGTTCGATGCGGGCGGCAAGTACCTGTGGTTCCTGGCGTCGACGGACTTCGGCCTGAAGTCGCAGTGGCTCGACATGACGTCGTACGATCACAACGAGACGTTCGGGCTGTATCTGGCCGTGCTGAAGAAAAACGAGCCGAGCCCGCTGCTGCCCGAGAGCGATGAGGACAACGGCATCACCTTCGCGCCCGGGCGAGGCGATCAGAACGGCAGGGGACAGGGCGGCGGGCGCGGACGCGGCGCACCGCCCCCGGACGCGTCGAGCACTGCAGACACGACGAGCGCGGACGCGCAGCAGAATCCGAACGCCGCACCGGCGCAGCCGGACCGCGCGCCGCGTCCGGCCACGAACGTGCAGATCGACTTCGACGGTCTGTCGCGCCGCATCATCTCGGTTGCAGGCGTGCCGGTGCGGCAGTACTCGAAGCTGCGCCCCGGCGTCGCCGGCACCGTGTTCTATCTCGAGACCGGCGGCACGGGTGCTGACGACACCACGCCCGGGGGCAGCGGCAGCAGCCTGCACAGGTATCGCCTCAGCGATCGGCGGGCGGCAACCTTCGTCAACGGCGTCGCAGACTACGCGGTAAGCGCCGACGGCAAGAAGCTGCTGTATCGAACGGCGGGCGGCGGCGGACGCGGCGGCCGCGCGGCGGGAGCGGGCGGCGCGCCGGCCGGGCCGTCGCTGTTCCTGGTCGATGCCGACAAAACACCTCCGCAGCCCGGCACCGGCAGGGTAGCCGTGTCGCTGCGCATGTATCTCGACCCGAAGGAAGAGTTCCGTCAGATCTTCAACGAGGGCTGGCGCAACCAGCGCGACTACCTCTATGTTCCGAACCTCCACGGGACGGACTGGAACAAGGACCGCGAGCTATACGGGCAACTGCTGCCGTACGTCAATCACCGTGCGGATCTCAATTACCTGCTCGACATGATGGGAGCGGAGATCGCGATCGGCCATTCGTACGTGCGCGGCGGCGACATGCCCGATGTGCCGCCGTCGATTGGGGGGCTGCTTGGCGCCGACTTCGCGGTCGAGAATGGCCGGTATCGCATCTCGCGGATCTACGACACCGAAAGCTGGAACCCGGATCTGCGCGCGCCGCTCGCGGCGCCGGGCGTGACCGTCAGCACCGGCGATTACATCGTTGCGATCGACGGCGTCGAGCTGAAGGCGCCCGACAACATCTACCGCCTGCTCGATGGCACGGCGAACCGGCAGACGGTGATCTCGGTGAACGAGCGGCCGTCCCTCGAAGGGGCGCGCCAGGTGACCGTGGTGCCGGTCGCGAACGAGCAGGCGCTCCGCACGCGCGCCTGGGTGGAAGCCAATCGGCGGCTCGTCGACAAGCTGTCGAACGGAAAGCTTGCGTACGTGTATCTGCCGAACACGGGTGAGCCGGGTTATACGAGCTTCAACCGCTACTACTTCGCGCAGCAGAACAAGCAGGGCGCGGTCGTCGACGAGCGGTTCAACGGAGGCGGCTCGGCGGCCGACTATATCGTCGACGCGCTGCAGCGCGACTTCGACGGCTACTTCAACAACGTGGCCGGCGATCGGGTCCCGTTCACGAGTCCCGCCGCGGGTATCTGGGGACCGAAGGTGATGATCATCAACGAGATGGCCGGCTCCGGCGGCGACCTGATGCCCTATATGTTCAAGCGGCGCAAGATCGGCCTGCTCGTCGGCAAACGCACGTGGGGCGGGCTTGTGCACACGGCCGACACGCCGCCGTTCGTCGACGGCGGCTCGATGATCGCGCCGCGCGGCGGCTTCTTCGACCGCGACGGCAAGTGGGCGGTCGAGAACGTCGGGGTATCGCCGGATGTGGACGTCGAGAACTGGCCGAAGGACGTCATCGCGGGCCACGACCCGCAGCTCGAGCGCGCCGTGCAGGAAGCGCTGAAGATGCTGGCCGCTCAGCCGACGAACCGCTTGATGAAAGAACCTCCGCCTCCTACGACGGGGCGGCGGGTGAAGGGTGGTGGAAGTTGACGACAGGGAGATAACTACACAACCACGCAACTACACAACTACGCAAGGCGATCACTTGGGAGTTGCCGTCTCGAGTAGTTGTGAAGTTGGTAGTGGTGCAATTGACGCGCGAGCACGCTGAGGCTTCAGCGCAGATCCGCGGCGATCATGAGCGAAGCGATCAATATCTCGACCCCGCGCGCGAGCAGAAAAACGCCGGCGCCGAAGACGAAGGCGCGCATGATGCACGCGCGGGCGGTGAGCCCTCGCAGCAGGTGACTACCGTCGACGGTGAGGCCGGCCACGAGTTCACCCGCGGAGGGCCACGTGAGCGCGGCGCGTGCGTTGTCGAACGCAAGCCCTGCGCCGATCGCGCCGCACGCGGCGCATAGCGACAGCGTCAGCCGGCCGCCGTGCAATCCTCGCCAGTCGGCGTCTTCGAGCAGGTCGCCGATGATGACCTGGCGGTCGGCCGCAGGGATGAGCCGTGAGAGCGCGCGGGCGAGCGGCGGAAGCGTCGTCATGCGTGGTCGAGCACCGATTCGTAGTCGCGCCACAGACGCAGGAGCATGGCGCGTGAGTCGCGCAGCGCTTTGAGGCCGGAGGGCCGAAGCCGGAAAAAGCGCTTCGCGCGCCCGCCGCGCTCCGCCGTGGCTTCGCCGAGGCGCGACGAGACGAACCCCTTGCGTTCGAGGCTCTTCAGCGCCACGTAGACCGTGGCCTTCGAGACGGTCCGCCCGCTTCTCGACGCGACTTCGTCCAGAATCGGAATTCCGTACGCCTCACGTCCCAGCCGCAGGATGGCGAGCAGGACGAGATGCTCCATCTCGCCAAGGTCGGGCGCCGGCATGTCAGTGTGGTCCTCGCGCGTCAACGACACAACTACCAACTTCACAACTACCCAAGGTAACCGCCTTGCGCAGTTGCGTAAGCATCTTCGCTTCGGGTGGCTGTTTTTAGCAACCTTTTCCCGCTCCGTCAACGTCTAATCGTTGCGTCGTACAACGATATCGAGGCTGAGATGACCACGCTGCTGCAGGACGTCAAATATGCGCTTCGCACCCTCACGAAAAGCCCGGGGTACGCGGCGGTCACGATTCTGACGCTGGCCCTGGGAATCGGTGCGAACACCGCCATCTTCAGCGTCGTCAACGGCGTGCTGCTGAAGCCGCTGCCGTATCCGCAACCCGATCGCCTCGAGTTGATCACCAGCCAGTTTCCGTCGCTGGGGTTCGACAAGTTCTGGATTTCGCCGCCCGAATACCTGGAATTCAAACAGCGCAACCGATCCTTTCAAGACGTGGGTGGATACCGGTCAGGTTCCGTGAATCTCGGTACGCCGGAGCGGCCGCAGCGCGTGAACTCCGCCGTGGTCACTCCCGAGCTGCTGGGCGTTCTCGGCGTCCAGCCGCTGCGGGGACGCCTGTTCACCGAGGCCGATTCGGCGCCGGGCGCCGAGCCCGTCGCGGTCGTCTCGTACAACACATGGCGCAACGAGTTCAGCGGCGACGAATCGCTGATCGGCCGGTCCGTGAAGATTGACGGCGCACCTACGCGCATCGTCGGGATCATGCCCCGCGGCTACGACGTCCATGACGAACGGATTGCGGTGTACCTGCCCTTGACCATCGACCCGAAGACCTTTCCCACGCGCCGGGGCAATCATTTCCTTTACCTGATCGGTCGTCTGAAAAACGGAGTCACGCCCGCGCAGGCGGCGAGCGACATCGAAGGCATGCTGACGCAATGGCGGTCGCTGAGCGGCGGCCACTCGCCGGATCCGAAAACCCATCGCATCCAGATGGAGCCGTTGAAGGCTGAAGTCATCGGCGGGATTGCGACCGCCCTGTGGGTGCTGCAGGGAGCCGTCGGGTTCGTGCTCCTCATCGCCTGCGCGAATCTCGCAAACCTGATTCTCGCCCGTGCTGAAACACGACAGAAGGAGTTCGCGATCCGTTCGGCGCTGGGCGCCGGGCGTTTTCGTCTGCTGCGGCAGTTCCTGACCGAAGGCGTCCTGCTCGCGCTCGTCGGCGGCGTCATCGGCGCGGGCCTCGGGTTCGCCGGCCTGCGGCTGATGTTGAGCGCGAATCCCGACAGCATCCCCCGCGTGTCGGAAATCACGCTCGATCCGCGCGTGCTGATCTTCACGATCCTGATCTCGGTGGTCACGGGGATCATTTTCGGCATGGCGCCGCTGCTGCACCTGCGGCAGCAGGTCGTGAGCATGTCGTTGAAGGAGAGCGGGCAGCGCTCGACAGCGGGCACCGCGCGGACGCGCGTCCGCAGCGGTCTCGTGATGGCCGAAGTGGCGCTCGCCGTCGTGCTCGTCGTGGGCGCTGGACTGCTGCTGCGCAGCTTCGAGAAGCTGATGCAGGTCGACGCCGGCTTCAACCGGACGAATCTCATGACATTCGGCCTCGTGCTGCCGCCGGCGAGCTATCCGAAGGCGCAGGACCGCGTCGACTTCCTCGAGCGGATCGTCGATCAAATCAAGCAGCTGCCTGGCGTGACGGCTGCGGCGTCGATGAGCGGCCTGCCGCCGACACGTGACGTGAACGCCAACGACACCAATATCGACGGCTATATGTCGCCGAGCGATCCGAAAGACGGGCCCGCAGAAAACGTCGATTATTACCAGACCGCTTCGCTCGATTACATCAAGACGATGGGCATTCCGATCGTGGAGGGTCGGGATTTCCAGTTGTCGGACGTCAACGGCGGCGGCGTCGTCCTGATCAACGAGACGATGGCCAAAACGTTTTTCGGCTTCCGCAAGATCGATCCGATCGGACAGCGGCTGAAGCCGGGATTCAGCGCGACGCTGCCGTGGCTGACGATCGTCGGCGTGGTCCGGGACGTCAAGCAGGGCGGCGTCAACAAGAAAGCCGGTACCGAGGTGTACTTCCTGAACGAGCAGGGACCGCGGCTGACCGGCTTCTCGCCGCAGAACATGAACATCGTCGTCCGGTCATCCGCGCCGTTCGATCAGCTCGCGGCCGAGATCCGCCGCATCGTGCAGTCCGCCGATCCATCGCTGCCGATCGTCAAGATGCGGCCGATGGAGCAGGTGTTCGAGGACGCGGCGGCCCGTCCGAAGTTCCTGGCCGAGCTGCTCGGCATCTTCGCCGCGCTCGCGCTTGCGCTGGCGGCCATCGGGACCTACGGCATTCTTTCCTACTCCGTCACCGAGCGGACGCGCGAGATCGGCATTCACATGGCGCTCGGCGCCACGAAGGGCAGCGTCCTCGGCATGATCCTCGGGCAGGGCATGCGGCTGACGATCGTCGGCCTCGTCGGAGGGCTCATCGCGTCGTTCGGACTGACGCGGCTGCTTCAGGCACAGCTCTTCAACATCAAGCCCACGGATCCGATTACTTTGACGGCCGTCGCCGTCTTCATTGCTGTGGTTGCGTTCCTCGCGTGCTATCTGCCAGCACGCCGCGCGACGAGCGTCGATCCGATGGTGACGCTCCGCGACGCGTGAGTCCCGCGGGGCGCGAGGCGCGTCGACTCCTGCCGCGGTGGGGGCGCGGACGGGGCCGCCCCGCGGCGCGCGGAGGCGGCTCCGTCGTCGACGTCTTTCTTGCCGCCGAGCACGACGTGGGGCTGTCCGCGCTGGGGCCCAGCCGAAGAACCATTCGAACCCGATCTCCGGCACGCGACGTGATTGTCTTTCCATGCAGGAGGACGCATGGAAAGGGAATACATCGGCTCGGAGTGGTCACCTGAAGAGCCGGAAGTCGAATGCGAGGAGCGGCCGAGGCGCGCGTCGGAGGCGATTCCACACGTGCTCGGGCGCGCGGTGTTCGGCGGCTACTTTCTCTACAACGGGATCAACCACTTTCTCGAGCGACGTAAGCTGGCAGGTTACGCTGAATCCAAAGGCGTGCCGAAGGCGGATCTCGCCGTCGAATTGTCCGGCGCGATGATGATCGCCGGGGGCCTGAGCCTGCTGACCGGATATCGTCCAAAGATCGGATCCGTCCTCATCGCGGCGTTCCTCGCCGGCGTGTCGCCGCAGATGCACGCGTTCTGGAAGGAATCGGATCCGCAGCGCCGGCAGGGAGAGATGGTGAATTTCCTGAAGAACATGGCGCTCGTGGGCGCAGCCATGATCGCGGCGGGATCGCGCCAGCCGTGGCCTTTGGCTGCCGGCCAGCATCAGCTGGCCGCGTAATAAGTCCCAACTCCCAAGTACCAACTCCCAAATTCATTAGTTCCTGACTGGTTCAGGAGTTTTGGGAGTTGGGAATTGGGCGTTGGGAATTAACAGGCGAAGGATTCATTGCATAGCCTCGATCCTTCGCGGATCAAGCCTCCACACGAGCCCGCTGCGCAGGTGCGTGAGCCACACCCAGCCGCGGCCGGCGCGGACCGAATCCCCTCCCTCGCCGTAGAACTGCTGGGCGACCTTGTTGGTTGACGGATCGATCCGCGTCAGCGGATATTCCATCGCGGTCACCCACACTGATCCTTCACCTGCCGAAATTTCGCCGCCGCCGCCGGGTACGCCCACTTCGATCGTCGCGGACACTTTGTTCGTCTTCGGATCGATCCGCGAAACGGATCCGTCGCCCTGGTTGAGCGTCCACACCCCCCCTTCGCCGGCGGTGAGGAACCGCGGCTTGGGACCGACGGGAATCGACGCCTCGATCGCGTTGGTGTACTGGTTCACGCGCGTGACGACGTTGCGCTCGGTGCTCGTCACCCAGACCGCACCTTCGCCGAATGCGACCGCGAACGACCCGGGCGGCACGTAGATTTCCGCGACGACCTTGTTCGTGTCCGGGTCGACGCGCGCGAGCGTCCCGTGCGTGTCGGTGAGCATCCAGAAACTCCCGGCGCCGATGGCGACGCCACCTTCGGAATCGGCGATGGTCAACGGAAAGGTCGCCTGCACGTTCCCGTCCTTCAGCGCGACGCGGGTTACGGTCGAATCACCGCAGTTTGGCACCCACAGCGTGCCAAACCCCGTCGCAAGACCCGAGCAGGGTTCCTTTCCGACAGCCACCGTCACGAACCCGCTCGATTTCGGATCCATGCGCGCGACGGTGTTCTTCGGGCTGTTCGACACCCATGTTTCGTCATCGATCGCCATCCAGTCGGGTGCGCCGCCGATCGTGTAGACGGCATCCGGTACCAGTTTCGTGATCGGGATCCGAACGCCGGGGGTCGCAACGCCGGGCCGTTTCGGGCGGGGCGCCGGCGTCTGCGCCTGAGCTGCCAGCACCACCGCGAAAACAAGTGTTAATTTGCGCATTCACGCTCCATGATTCCGGGCATAATAGCCGCTCTTCGTCGAGAGATCATGCGAACAGCCGCGCGGCCCTCCATTCTTCTGTCGTGCGCCGCCCTGCTGTTCGCAGGCGCCGCCGCTGCACGGCTCTACGCAGCCTCACAGGTCCAACCGGCGGCCGCTGCCAACGCCGCACCGCAATCCGCGGAATTTTTCGAATCACGCGTCCGGCCCCTGCTGATCGAGATCTGCGGCGACTGCCACACAGACGATGAGAAGGGCGGATTGCGGGTTGATTCGAGAGCGGCGCTGCTCAAGGGGGGCGAGCACGGGCCCGCGATCGTGCCGGGCGACGCCGACAAGAGCCTGCTGATTCGGGCCGTCCGGCAGGAGCCCGGCGTGGTGAAGATGCCGAAGGGCGGCACGAAGTTGAGCGACGCCGACGTCGCGGCGCTCACCGCATGGGTTCAAGCCGGCGCGCCATGGCCCGAGGCGAAGCCTTCTGCGTCCGCGGCTCCGCCGCCCAGCCCGTTGTCCGTCGATCGGCCGCTGACACCCGAACAGCGCGCGTGGTGGTCGTTCCAGCCGCTGGCGCATCCGTCCGTGCCGGCGGTTCAGCACGAGGGGTGGGCGAAAACCGACATCGATCGGTTCGTGCTGGCGCGTCTCGAGCGCGAAGGCCTGACGCCGGTCGCGGCGGCGGATCGACGAACGTTGATTCGGCGTGCGACACTCGACCTGACCGGGCTGCCGCCGACGCCGGAGGAAGTCGACGCGTTCATCGCGGATCAATCGCCGGAGGCGTGGGCCACGGTCGTCGACCGCCTGCTCGCGTCACCGCGATACGGCGAGGCGTGGGGACGGCACTGGCTCGACGTGGCGCGCTACGGCGAAGACGATCCGCGAAGCCTCGACCCCATGGGCCGCGGCTACAACCCGTATCCGAACGCGTATCTCTATCGCGACTGGGTGATCAAGGCGTTCAATGACGACCTGCCGTACGACCAGTTCGTCAAGGCACAGGTCGCGGCGGATGCCATGGACGATCGGGTGCGCGCACGCATGCTGCCGGCGCTCGGCTTTCTCGGGCTCGGACCGTGGTACTACGACAACGGCTCCGTCGAGGTCACGCGCGCCGACGAGCGGCACGACCGCGTGGACGTGGTCTCGCGCGGCTTCCTGGGGCTGACGGTCGCCTGCGCGCGGTGCCACGATCACAAGTACGACCCAATCTCGCAGCGCGATTACTACGCGCTGGCCGGCGTCTTCCTGAACTCGGCGTATCACGAGTACCCGCTCGCGCCGAAGGGGGTCGTGGACGAGTACAAGACGCTCGAGAAGAACAGGAAGAACAAGGAAAAGCTCCTCGCCGACTTCCAGGACACGGAAAGCGAGCAGTTGTCGCAGACGCTCGCGCTGCAGGCGTCGAAGTACATGCAGGCGGCCTGGCGCGTGACCGGGGAGCCGAAGGAAGACGCCGCCGCGGCCGCCACCAAGGAGAAGCTCGATTTCGAACTCTTCCAGCGCTGGATCCGCTTTCTCGCGAAGCCGCCGAAGTTCTATCCGTACCTGAAGCCGTGGCAGGAGATGGTCAAGGACGGCGGCACCGCCGATCGCGCGAAGACGCTCGCCGACAGCTTCCAGGCGCTGCTGCTCGACGTGATGTTCGAGGCGCGTGAGATCAAGGAAGAGAACGACATCATCCGCGCGAAGGCGCTTCCAGGCACCAAGAAAAAGGAGCGCGCGAACCTTCCGAACGAGTTCATCACGAACGACGACTTCTGCCCCGGCTGCGGCCTCGAGCTGAAAAGCCTGCAGGGCGACCGCGTGTTCCTCTACGCGGACGTCTTCCGCCGCGACCTCGTCGACAGCGCCGACCCGGCGAACGCGAAGGAAGAGGACCGGCCGGGGCTGCTCGTGTTCCGCGGCACCGCGCTCGACAGGTGGCTCGGTGCCGATCGGCGCCGCTACATCGATGACCTGCGCGAGGACATCAAAGCGTCTGAGAAGGCGATGCCGCCGAAGTTTGCCTACGTACACGGCGTCGAGGATCTCGCGACGATTCAACCGAATCGTGTGGCGGTGCGCGGCAATCCGTTCAAGCTGGCCGACCCGGTGCCGACGCGCATGCCGCTCGTGCTGACCGGCGGCGCCCCCGTGCCCTTCACAAAGGGCAGCGGCCGAGCGGAGCTCGCCGAGGCCATCGTGCAGCAGCCGCTGGCGATGCGCGTCATCGTCAATCGCGTGTGGAAATGGCACTTCGGCACCGGCCTGGTCAACTCCGCGAGCAACTTCGGAAAGCTTGGCGAGCGCCCCACCAATCCGGAGCTGCTCGACTACCTCGCAAGCTGGTTCGTGGAGCACGGCTACTCGATCAAGAAGCTCCATCGCGAGATTCTCCTGAGCGCCGTCTATCAGCTGAGCACCGCGAATTCGCCGGAGGCCTTTGCGAAGGATTCCGACAACCGTCTGTACTGGCGCGCCAACCGCCGGCGCATGACTGCAGAGGAAGTGCGCGACTCGGCGTTGTTCGTTGCCGGAGGGCTCGACGAGAAATCCGGCGGCGCGTCCGACGAACTGACCCCGGCGTCCGCGCGGCGCACCGTGTACGGAAAGGTGAGCCGCTATCGGCTCGATCAGTATCTGCAGCTCTTCGATTTTCCGGCGCCGACCATCAGCGCCGAGCAGCGGTTCACCACGAACGTGCCGCTGCAGCGGCTCTTCCTCATGAACAGCGATTTCATGCAGCAGCAGGCGGAATCGCTGGCGCGCCGGATCGGTGACGTGCCCGACAACGCCGCGCGCGTGACCGCCGCATACCGGCTGCTGTTCGGGCGGGCGCCGGACGCGCGCGAACTGCAGGCCGGCATCGACTTCCTCTCCGCCGAGCCGCTGCGCGCGTACGAGGAGCGCAGAGCGAAGCGCGAAGCAGACGAGAAGGCGCCGAAGGACAAGAAGCCCGGAAAGGATCCGAAGCCTTCGGAAGACGACGCCACGATGGGCGACGGCATGATGGCCGGCGTGACCGCGCCGTCTGCAGCCGACAAGGATCCGAAAAAACTGCTGCCGGTGACGCCCTTCGGGCGGTATCTGAAGGTGCTGTTGAGCTCGTCGGAGTTCTTGTTCGTGGAGTAGCCGTCATGAAACATCGAGCAGGGCAGCCTGTCACGCGCCGCGAGGCGCTGTGCCGGATGGGCAACGGATTCGGCATGCTCGCGTTCGCGAGCATGGTCGGCGAGTCGCTCACCGCGGCAACGCTCCTCGCGCAAACGCCGGGCAAAGCCCTCGATCCCGCGACCGCGGCGACCGGCGGACTCCATCATCCCGCGCGCGCGAAGCACGTCATCTTCCTCTTCATGAACGGGGGCCTCTCGCAGGTCGACAGCTTCGACTACAAACCGATGCTCGAGAAATACAACGGGCAGCCGCTGCCAGGCGGCGCCGTCGCGACTGAGCGCAAGACCGGCGCGCTGATGAAGTCACCGTTCGCGTTCAAGCGCTACGGCCAGAGTGGAATGGAAATCAGCGAGCTCTTTCCGCTCGTCGGCGGGCAGGCGGACGACATCTGCCTGATTCGTTCGATGTACACGGACATTCCGAACCACGAGCCGTCGCTGCTCATGATGAACACGGGCCATACGCAGGTCGGCAGGCCGTCGATGGGGTCATGGCTCACCTACGGCCTGGGCACCGAAAACAAGAACCTGCCCGGGTTCGTCGTCCTCTGCCCCGACATGCCGACGACCGTCGGATCGCCGTTGTGGAACAGCGCGTTCCTTCCAGCGGTCCACCAGGGGACGTTCATCAAGAACAACGTCGGCAAGAAAACGGAACTGGTCGGCAAGGACTTCGATCCGCAGAAGCTCGTCCCTTACGTACACAGCGACAAGTTCACGCTGACCGAGCAGCGGCGCGAGCTCGATCTCCTCGCCGCGCTGGATGACATTCGCGACAAGCGGGACGACATCCACGACCCGCAGCTCGACGCGTCGATTCAGTCGATGGAGGTCGCGTATCGGATGCAGACCGAGGCGCCGGAGGTGTTCGACATCCGCAAGGAATCTGCGGCGACGCTGGAGATGTACGGCCCCGGTTCGACCGCGCGCAGCTGTTTGATGGCCGTGCGGCTGATCGAGCGCGGCGTGCGGATGGCCCAGGTGTATTACGCGGCCGGCGATCCGTGGGACGCGCACTCGGATCTCTACGCGCAGCATCGCAAGCCCGCGTTCGATTCGGACCGTCCGTTTGCCGCCGTCATCAGAGACCTGAAGTCCCGCGGCCTGCTGAAAGAGACGATCGTCGTCTGCGGATCCGAATTCGGACGCACGCCGGTGGCCGAGATCGGTGCCGGGGCCGGCGGCTTGAACGCCGGCCGCGATCACAACCCGTTCGGGTTTTCAATGTGGCTCGCAGGCGGAGGGGTGAAAGGCGGCACGATCTACGGCGCGACCGACGACTTCGGCTTCAAGGTCGTCGACAAGCCCGTACATGTCCACGACCTCCACGCGACGATCCTCTATCTCCTCGGGATCGATCACACGAAGCTCACATACCGGTACAGCGGGCGCGATTTCAGGCTGACGGACGTGGCGGGGAATGTGCTTCACGAGATCATTGGCTGAAATGGGATCAACTCCCAATTTCCAACTACCAATTCCCAAGTTTGGGAGTTGGGCATTGGGAGCTCAGAGTTATTGCGCGAAGGGTCACTCGTACCTGAGCGCTCTCATCGGGTCGATGCGAGAGGCGCGGCGCGCGGGGAAGAACCCGGCGGCAAGCGCGACGAGCGTCAGGAGCGCCGCGGCCAGCACGAGAATGCCGGGATCGCTGCCCTTCATCTCATACAGCAGCGAGCCTGCCCCTTTTCCGATCTGATAGGCGCCGAGCAGACCGACCGCGCCCCCGACGAGGGTCATCACGCCGACCTGCCGCAGCACCATGGCGCGCACGCGCCCTGGAGCCGCGCCGAGCGCCATCCGCAGCCCGATCTCGCGCGTGCGCTGCGCAACCGTATAGGCGAGCACGCCGTAGAGCCCGACGGCGGCCAGCAGCGTGGCGAGCGCGGCGAACAGCGCCGACAGCGTGCTCATCATCCGATCCATGAACGTGTTCTCTTCGATCTGGCGATCGAAGGTCTTCAACGATTCGATCGGCAGGTTCGGATCAGCGCGCCGGACGACGTCCGACACCGCGCTGGCCGCCTGCGTCGGATCCGATTCCGTGCGCACGTAGATCTGGATGTCGCCGAGTTCCTTGTCCTGGCGATAGGGAACGTAGTAGACCGGCGGAATCTTGTCCTTCACCTGCGCGTACTTCGCGTTGCGGATCACGCCGACGATGGTCGTGTCGAGCTTCGTGCCGCCGCCTCCCGTCATCAGCTTGCCGACCGCGTCGTTGCCGAGGTGGAACTTCTGCACGAACGCCTCGTTGACAACCGCGACCTTCGGTGCGTCGACGATATCGGCATCCGTGAACTCGCGTCCGGCCATGAGCGGGATGCCCATCGCCCGGAAAAAGCCCGGCCCTACCTCGTTGAAGCGCGAGTTGCTGTCGACGTCGGGCCCGGACTGGAATCCCTGGACCGCAACGTCGTTGCCCCAGTTGCTGCCGGCGAGCACCGGGACCGTGGCGGCCGTTACGCCGGTCACCCCTGGCACGCTGGCGAGTTCCGTTTCGAGCCGCTGGAAGAGCAGCCGCGCGCGCTCGGCCGAGTACCCGTTCAGCGACGGCGAAATGCCGAACGTGAGCATGCGGTCCGTCCGCAGTCCCAGGTCGACGCGGCTCACGTTCAGCAGGCTCTTGACGAACAGACCGGCTGCTGCCAGCAGCATCATCGACAGCGCGATCTGCGCGGTCGCGAGCGACGTGCGGAACCACTTGGCCCCTTTTGTCCCCGAGGGCTGGCCCGAGATTCCCTTCAGCGTCGACACGAGGTCGGGCCGCGTGCTGTGCAGCGCGGGAAACAGACCGAACAGGATGCCGGTGACGATGGAGAGCGCCGCCGCGAACAGCACCACCGGGCCGCTGATCGAAAAATGCATCGACTCGGCGGCCCGTGCCGGCATCAGCGAGAGGATTAACGCCAGCGTCCAGTGCGCGACGAACAAGCCGGCGGCGCCGCCAATGACGGCGAGTACGCAGGATTCGATCAGAAGCTGCCGCACGAGTTGCCACCGGCTGGCGCCGATCGACAGGCGGATCGCCATTTCCGCGCTGCGCGCTGCCGACCGTGCGAGGAGCAGGTTCGCGATGTTCGCGCAGGCGATGAGCAGGACGAGCGCCGTGACGCCGAGCAGGATCTGCAGCGGCACCCTGGCCTCCTTCGGCACGCTGCTCTGGCCGTGGCCGCCTGGCGTGACGGTCAGCGTCTTCGCGCGGAAGCGCGCCATCGTCTGATCGCTCATCCCCTTCTGCAGCGGCGCTTCGACGTCGTTGATGATGCCGTGGTACGACGCGTTGACCGCCGCGGTCGCGCGCTCGAACGAGACACCAGGGGCAAGCCGCGCGAACAAGTACGCCCAGTACGACTGGCGGCGCGCAAACCCTCGGAATCCCGGCTCCATCCGGGCGCGCAAGGTGATGGGCACGAACACCTGCGGCTGGAGCCCAAGCGTCGTCCCGCTGAATCCTGCGGGCGCGACACCGACGATCGTCAGCGTCTGGCCGTTGACGATCATCGTGCGGTTCAGGACGCCGGGATTGGATCCGAACTGCGTTGACCAGTACGCATGGCTCAGGACGACGACGGGTGCTTCGCCGACGGCCCGGTCATCGTTCGAATCCAGCAGACGACCGAGCGCGGGCACGAGTTGCAGCACGGGAAAATAGCTGCCGGAGACGAGCAGGCCTTGCCCGCTGATCGTCTGCCCCTCGTATGCGAGGTTGGCGCCAAACGGCCGGTGCGCAGCGATGCCGGTGAAGACGGTCTGCCCCTTCTGCAGATCCCGGAACATGGGGTAGCTGAACACGTCCTCGCAACTGCCGGCCTGGCCGCAGGACTGGGAGCCCGGCTTGGGACCCGGCGCGGAAAGATTCACCAGCGTGTCTGGATGCGGCGCGCTCAGCGAGGACAGCAGAATTTCGTTGAAACAGGAGAAGATTGCGGCGTTCGCGCCAATTCCGAGCGCGAGCGATAGAATCGCGACGCTCGTGACCAGCGGGGTTTTGAACAGCGTGCGGAAGGCGAGCCTCAGGGCAGTCATCCTCACGTGAGACGAAATCGCGGTACGAATAGTTTACGTTTGCGGCGGGCGGGAGGTCCGATATCATCGCCCAACCATGACGACCTGAGATCCGCGTGTCGACGCCTACATCGACTTTCCAACCATCTCCAACTCTCATGCAGAAAAGAGGAAACGTATGCGTTTAGCCATTGCCGCGATTGCGGCCTTCTCGTGTCTCTCCCCCGCGGCGGTGTTCGCGCAGCCCGCGTCGGGCGGCGATCCCGTCAGCAGTTCGATCCGCAGCGAGTGGAAGACCGTCGCGGGCTACATCAAGGCGTCGGCGGCCGACATGGATGAGGCGAACTACGCCTTCAAGCCGGTCGACAGCGTCCGCACGTTCGGCGCGATTCTCGCGCACGTTGCTGGCGCGAACTACACGTTCTGCGCCGCCGCCAAGGGGGAGAAATCCCCGCATGCCGAGGGAGATTTCGAGAAGAGCGCCACCACAAAGGCGCAGATCACCAAGGCGCTGAACGATTCGCTCGCCTACTGCGATGCGGCGTTCGCCGCCGCCACCGACGCCACGCTCGGGCAGATGGTCGACCCGCCCTTCGGTACGCAGAAAATCACCCGTGCCGAAGCGCTCATCGGCAACATCGGGCATTGCAACGAGCACTACGGCAACCTGGTGACGTATTTCCGCATCAAGGGCATCGTCCCGCCGTCGTCGAGGCGCCAGTGACCGGCGCGATCCCGCACGCGATGACGACGACCGGGCCGTCGATCGACGGCTTTCGTTCGACGCGGACGCTCGGGATCGTGCGCGGCATCACGGTACGTTCCCGGTCGGTGCTGGGTACGCTCGGCGCATCGCTGCAGACGCTCGTCGGCGGCAACATCACGCTGCTGACGGAACTCTGTGAAAAGGCGCGGGAAGAGGCGTTCGATCTCATGCTGCAGCACGCGCAGCAGATGGGCGCAAACGCCGTCGTGTCGGTGCGCTACGACGCGACGGAAGTGATGCAGGGCGTGACCGAGGTGCTGTGTTACGGCACCGCGGTCACCGTCGAACGCGCGTGACGGACATGCGCGCGGCATCGGCGTGGACCGCCGCGGCGCTGTGTGCATGCGGTTTGTCGCTGCGTGCACAGCCCCGGCAGCTCGTCATCGCGATCGGCACCGCGCTCGACGGCCGCGGCGGCGTCATCCACGACACGCGTCTCGTCATCGAGGACGGCCGGATCGCCCGCATCGATCCGACGGCGGCTCCGGTCGACTACGACCTGAGTCATCTCACCGTCACGCCGGGCTGGATCGATACGCACGTGCATCTCAACTGGCACTTCGACGCGCACCAGAAGTCGGTATCCGGCGGTGAACCTGCTGAACAGGCGGCGCTCTCCACGGAGGCGGACGCGTGGACGACGCTGCGCGGCGGCTTTACCACCGTGCAGAGCGTGGGCGCCGCCATCGATGCGCCCGTGCGCGACCAGATCAATCGGGGGCTGCTGCCGGGCCCTCGCGTTCTGACGTCGATCAGGCAACTCACCAGCCAATCCGGCGACCCCGACGCGCTCCGCACGCTGGTCCACAAGACGAAGGAGGACGGCGCGGATGTGATCAAGCTGTTCGCGACGTCGGGTCTGGGCGCCGGCGGCGACCAGACGATGACCGACGCGCAGATCGACGCGGTCTGCGACGAGGCCAGAGCCGTCGGACTCCGCGCTGTCGTGCACGCCATCGGCGACAAAGGGGCGCGCGCCGCCGTGCTGGCCGGCTGCACGTCGATCGAGCACGGTACCTTCATCTCGGACGACACGCTCGATCTGATGCACGCACGCGGCACGTACTTCGATCCGAACCTGCTGGTGCTGCACAACTATCTGGAGAATCCAACCGCCTTCGGGTTCAATCAGACCGTTCTGGAGACACTCCAGCGCGCGATCGCCCCGACAGCAGACGCCATCAAGCGCGCGAGAGCCAGAGGTGTCAAGCTCACGTTCGGGACGGATGCGGTCGCTGGCGCTCACGGACGCAATGCCGAAGAATTCGTCTATCGGGTGAAAGAGGCCGGCGAGAAGCCGATGGACGTCCTCATCAGCGCGACGTCTCTCAGCGCGGAATCGCTCGGACTGGGCGCGCGCGTCGGAGCCATCGCGCCGGGGATGAACGCTGACCTCGTCGCCACCGACGGCAATCTCCTGGACGACATCACAGCCGTGCGGCGCGTACGCTTCGTGATGAAAGACGGCCAGGTTTATCGGAGCGGATCATGATGCGTTCGTTCATCGTCGCCGCCATGGCGGCCGGCGCGCTCGTGCAGACATCGCCGGCGCCTTTCGACATCGTCATCGTCAACGGACATGTCGTCGACGGGACCGGAAATCCCTGGTATGCCGCGGACGTGGGGATTCGCGACGGCCGGATCGCCGCGATCGGCCGTCTTGCGGATGCACCGGCCAGGCAGCGCATCGATGCGCGCGGCAAGACCGTCGCGCCGGGGTTCATCGACATGCTCGGGCAGTCGGACCTGACGGTCCTCGTCGATCCGCACCTGCCGTCGAAGATTTTCCAGGGCATCACGACGGAAGTCACCGGCGAAGGAGGATCCGTCGCGCCGTTGAACGACCGCATCATCAAAGCCGACGAGGTCGGCTACAAGCACCTGCAGATCGTGCCGGACTGGCGCACCTACGATCAGTACTTCGCCCGTCTCGAGAAGCAGGGCATCGGCATCAATGTCGCAGACTACGTCGGCGCAACGCAGGTGCGCCGCATGGTCCTCGGCGACGACGACAAGCAGCCGACGCCTGCGCAGCTCGACGAGATGAAAGCCCTCGTTCGTGACGCGATGGAGCAGGGCGCGGTCGGCGTGTCGACCTCGCTGCAATACGCCCCGGCGCCGTATGCGACAACGGAGGAATTGATCGCGCTCGCCTCCGAAGCCGCGAAATACGGCGGCATCTACGCCACGCACATGCGATCGGAAGGGGACACCGTCCTGCAGGCGCTGGACGAAGCGATCCGCATCGGGCGCGAAGCGCACATCCCGGTGGAGATCTGGCACATCAAAGCGGCGGGGAAGCAGAACTTCGGCCGCATGCACGAGATCGTTGCGAAGATCGAGCAGGCACGGGCGGACGGCGTCGACATCACTGCCGATACCTACGCCTACCCCGCGTGGTTCAACTCCATGTCGGCGTTCGTGCCGCCGTGGGCGCACGACGGCGGGGACGAGCGGCTGATCGAACGGCTGCAGAATCCGGAGACGCGCGCGCGAATCAAGAAGGACATGCAGACGCGCGGAGGCGACTGGGACAACGAGTGGCAGGAAATTCCCGCTCCCGATGCCGTTCAAGTCTGCGTCGTGCAGAATCCGGAGCTGAAGCCGCTGCAGGGAAAAACGCTGACCCAGATTGCGGCGCTCTGGAAGGTCGAACCGATCGATGCGCTGCTCGATCTGCTCGTCAAGGACCACGCGTACACGTATGTGGCGGTCTTCGGGATGTCGGAGCCCGACATCACGCTCGCCGTCAAGCAGCCGTGGGTGTCGTTCGACAACGATTCACAGGGAACGGCCCCGACCGGACTCCTCGGCGAGGAGCATCCGCACCCGCGCGCGTACGGCACGTTCCCACGCATTCTGCGAAAGTACGTCCGCGAGGAGCATGTGCTGACGCTCGAGGAAGCCGTCCGCAAGATGTCCGCGCTTCCGGCCGCGAAGATGCGCTTCGCCGACCGCGGCGTTCTCAAGCAGGGCATGTGGGCGGACGTCGTCGTTTTCGATCCCGCGACGATTACGGACAAAGCGACGTTCGAGCAGCCGAACCAGTTGTCGATCGGGATGGAGTACGTACTCGTCAACGGCGTTCCCGTCGTCGCCGGGGGCAACGCGACGAACGCGCTGCCCGGCAAAGTGATCAGGAGACGATGACGCTGACGACTACACAACTACACAACTACACAATTACACAACTAGCCAAGGCGACAACTTCCAGCTGAATCGCCTTGCGTGATTGGAAGTTGTGAAGTTGCGTCGTTGATCCGCGCGATATAATCCCCCGCACCCCTCCGAATGTCTCTTCAGCCCGGCAGCCGCCTCGGTCCCTACGAAGTCGTAGAACTCGTGGGCGCCGGCGGCATGGGCGAGGTCTATCGCGCGAGGGACACACGCCTTGGCCGCGACGTCGCGGTGAAAGTCCTGCCCGCAGGCGTTGCGGATCCGGATCGCCTGCGCCGTTTCGAGCAGGAGGCGCGCGCGGCCTCCTCACTCAATCATCCGAACATCGTCACGGTCCACGATATCGGCACCCACGACACGAACGTGTTCGTCGCGATGGAGCTGGTCGAGGGGCGGTCGTTGCGTGAAACGCTGCACGGCGACCCGCTGCCGCCGCGCCGCGTGATCGAGCTCGGAGCGCAGATCGCCGACGGGCTCGCCAAGGCTCATGGCGCCGGCATCGTGCACCGGGATCTCAAACCGGACAACGTGATGCTGTCGCGAGACGGGTTCGTGAAGATCGTCGACTTCGGACTGGCCAAGCTTGCGGAGCCGGCTCTGGCCGGCGGCAGCGACGCTCCGACGATCGCGCCTGCGACCACGCCGGGGATGGTGATGGGGACGGTCGGATACATGTCGCCCGAGCAGGCGAGCGGGCAACCGGCGGATTTCCGATCCGATCAGTTCTCCTTCGGGACGATTCTCTACGAGATGCTGACCGGGCGGAAGGCGTTCGAGCGCAAGACGTCCGTCGAAACGCTGAGCGCGATCATCCGTGAAGACCCCGAACCGCTCGAGTCCGTGAGCCCGAAGACGCCGGCGCCCCTGCGATGGATCATCGAGCGCTGCCTCGAAAAAAATCCGGACGATCGCTACGCGTCGACCAAGGATCTGGCCCGCGATCTGAAACAGCTCGCGCATCATCTGTCGGACTCGTCGGCCATTCAGGCTGCGCCGCCGCCCGCGCGGACGAAGCGCCGGTGGCCGCTCGTCGCCGCTGCGGTCACGGTGGCGGCGCTGAGCCTGGCCGGCGCCTACCTCCTCGGGCATCGCGGCGAAGCGCCCGCCCAACCGACGTTCGCGCGCCTCACCTTCAACCGCGGGCTCATCGCGACCGCGAGGTTCACGCCAGAGGGGCAGGCCGTAGCATTCAGCGCCGCGTGGGATGGTCAGCCCCTCCGCACCTTCACGCTGCGCCCGGGCTCCCCACAGCCCTCGACCGTTCAGATCCCGGACGCGCAGCTGCTGAGCATTTCCGACAGCAATGAAACCGCGATCCTGTTGAATCCCGCCACCGGCGCGGGGGGCTTCAATTACGCCGGAACGCTGGCGCGCGTGCCGCTGAGCGGGGGCGCACCGAAACCGATCCTGGACGACGCCACGTACGCCGAATGGGCGCCAGGCTCCAGCGAGCTGCTCGTCGTCCATCGAGTGGCCGGCAAGGATCGGCTGGAATTTCCCATCGGCACGGTGCTGCACGAGACCAGCGGCTGGATCCAGCAGCCGCGTTTCGCGGCGAACGGGAAGACCATCGCCTATATCGATCATCCGAATACCGGCGACAACGGCGACGTGGCGCTGGTGGACCTGTCGGGTCATGCAAAGACGCTCTCGACCGGATGGGCGAGCGTTCAAGGGCTCGCCTGGAGCAGCGACGGCAGGGAAATCTGGTTCACCGCAGCGCGCGAAGGCACACAGAGAAACCTGTACGGGGTCACCGTTGACGGGACGGTCCGCGTCGTCCGCAGCCTGCAGGGCACATCGGCGCTCCTCGACGTCGGGAAGAGTGGCGACGTGCTGCTGACGCAGGACGATTATCGGGAGGCACCGCTCGTTCTCAAAGGAGCAGACACGGCGCCGCGCGATCTCGGCTGGTTCGACTGGACGAGCGATCGCGCGCTCACGCCGGACGGGAAGCTTCTGCTGTTCGACGAATCAGGCGAGGGCGCCAGCGCGACGCCAGCCGCGTATCTCCGACCGACTGACGGCGCGCCAGCCATCCGCCTCGCGGACGGCCTTGGCGTCGCCCTGACGCGAGCGGGCGATGTCGCGCTCGTTCGGAACATCTCGGTCCCCGAGCACTTCGAGCTGGTTCCCGTTGGCGCCGGGCAACCGCGTGCCTTGCCGCCGGACGGTTTCGGCCAGATCACTTACGGCACGTTCGTTTCGGACGGCACGCGCATCGCGTTCGAAGCGAACGAGCCCGGGCGAGGGACGCGCATCTTCGTTCAGGACGTCAACGGCGGCAAACCAGCTCCCGTCACGGCCGAGGGGCTCAATAGCTCCAGAATCTTCGTGTCGCCCGATGGGCGGTGGATCTCCGCGATCGGCAGCGACACGCGCGTGCACTTGTTCCCGACCGCAGGAGGGGTGCCGAAGGATCTCGCGAACTCGCTTCCGGGGGACTCTCCGGCCGGGTGGTCAGCAGATGGTTTGCACCTCTACGTCAGCACATCGGGCATCCCGGCTCGTCTCAGCCGGATCGACGTGGCCACCGGGGAACGCGCGAATGTGCGGGACCTCAGTGGCGCTGATCCCGCAGGCGTGTTGAACTTCGGCGGGGTCCGCGTCACGCCGGACGGTCAGACGCTCATCTTCAGCTACGTCCGGATCCTCTCGACGCTGTATCGCGCGCACGGGCTGCGCTGACTGCGCTGCGGTTCTGGGTGCGGTGGTTCGGGGGTGCGGTGGTTCTATTTCGGGTTCTCGTTCTCGTTCTGGTTCTGGTTCTCGTTCGGGTTCGGGTTCTGTTCCCACTCCTTCAGCCGGCGGCGTTTGCGGTGTTCTTCGTAGAATCGGCGGGCGGTTGGGGATTCCAGGTACTCCATGAGCCCAGCGATGGCGCCGATAGTGCGCTCGATGAGTGCGCGGCCTTCGTTGCGCTCTGAACCGGTGAAGTATTCGCTATCGAACCCGTCTTCCAGTTCGTCTTCGAGTTCGCTCATCGACGAACGGGCGTAGCTGAGATACACGCGGAATTCGTTTGGCGCGAATCTCGCGAAGCCCTCGGAGATATTCCGGCTGCCGCCTCGCGCGGCGTCGCGGATCTGCGCGACGAACCTGAAGTCCGACGCAACGGGCGTTCTCTTCGTCAACTGAAAGACCCGCCGCCGCACCTGCACCGCGAGCTTGTAGGCCTCGAGATCCTCGACTCGCTTCGCTCCAGCCATGCTGCACCAAAATTGCAGAACCGGTGCCGCACGAGTAATCAACACCTTGCAGGGATCTGAAGGGATTTCAAGGCAGAAACTGCCTCCCTCCCACAGGCCGCACATCGCAGAATTTCTCCGAACCCGAACCCGAACCCGAACCCGAACCCGAACCGCGAACCCGAACCGCGAAGGAGAACCGCCGCACCTCCGCACCCCGCACCCTGAACCGCGGCCGAAGGCCGCTAGCTGCGCGCGAGCCGGACGATGGCGCCCCAGGGCCTGGGCGGCGGGAGCTTCTTCGGATCGGGCAGGAGGGCGAAGAAGCGGAGCGTGCCGGTGAGCCGTTTGAGACGCCCGGCGGTCTTGAGCAGGGAAGCGATTTCGACCGGCTTCCATCCGAGCGGGATGAAGAAGTCCGGACCGTTCTCCGGCGCGAACTTGTACGGAGCGCCGGCGGCGGCAATCATCGCGCCCCCGCGTTCGCGCAGCATCTTGAGGAGCGCCGGCGAACTGATGTCGATGATCCAGGTCATCGCGCCGAGGTCGTGGAGGTCGCGCGCGAGGCCGGACACCTGGTCCGCGTCGAGGTAAATCAGCAGTCCCTCGGTGAGCACGAGTGCGCGCCTGCTGCCCTCGAGCGCCGTCGTCAGCGCCTGCCGGCGCGCGTGGCCGTCTGCGAGATCGACCCGGATGCGCTCGACCCGGCAGGCCGGTTGGGCGGAACCGAGGATTCCCTCCTTGTAGTCGAGGATAGGGCCGAGATCCATTTCGATCCACCGGAGCGACACCGGCAGGTCCATGCGATACGGCCGGGTGTCGAGTCCCGCGGCCAGATTGATCACAACGTCGGCCCCGGCGCGGACCTCGTCGGCGATCATGCGATCGATGGAGTACGTTCTCGCGACGAACGACCAGGAGTGCGCCTTGCTGAACGGCTGCGCGCGGGCGATCTGCGCCCCGCGCTCGCCGGCGAGCACCCGCGCGAACGGGTCGCGGAACACGGCATCCGGACGCTCACTCTCCTCGGCGCGGTAGTGCGCGACCCACAGCGCCGTATCGGAGATATCGCGCACCAAGCGCTGGCGCTGCTGCGATTCGGCGGTTCGGGGGTGCGGGGGTTGCGGCGGTTCTCTTCGCGGTTCGTCGTTCATGGTTCTCGTTCTCGTTCTCGTTCTCGTTCGTGTTCTCGTTCGTGTTCCTGTTCGCGTTCAGGTTCGAGGTTCCCCGCACCACCGAACCACGCGCTCACTGCGAAGTCTTGGGGCCGAGCGGGTACTCTTTGGGCGGGTCCGCGCCGAGGAGGTACCGGACGAAGTAGTCCCACCGCCGCCGCGTCATGTAGGTCGACATGTTGCCGTACCCGTGCCGCTGGTTCGGGAGAAGCAGCAGGTCGAAATCCTTGTTGGCCTTGATCAACGCGTCGACGACGAGCAGTGTGTTGTAGGGCGGCACGTTGTTGTCGAGCGTTCCATGCGCGAGCAGCAGGTGCCCCTTCAGGTTCTGGGCGTGGTTCTGGTTCGCCTGGTCGTTCCACGCGGCCATGGTGTCCGTTGACAGGAGCGGCATCCACTTCTCGGCCCAGTCGTCTTCGTACTCACGATTGTCGTGATTGCCCGAC
The DNA here is from genome assembly GCA_035495555.1 of Vicinamibacterales bacterium. Lineage (GTDB taxonomy): Bacteria > Acidobacteriota > Vicinamibacteria > Vicinamibacterales > 2-12-FULL-66-21 > DATJFQ01. The sequence goes on along the minus strand of DATJFQ010000043.1, from coordinate 2,293 downwards.
TCGGAGATGCCCACCTTGAAGAAGTCGGGATACCGGAACATGGCATCCGCCGTCGCGTAGCCGCCTCCGGAATGCCCATAGATGCCGGCGCGGTCGATATCGATGTACGGATATTTCTGCGCGAGCTGCTGCATCCCCGTCACCTGGTCGGGGAGGGTGTTGTCGGCCATGTTCCCGTAATAGGCCTCGTGGAATTTCTTCGACCGCCATGGCGTGCCCATGCCGTCGATCTCCACCACGACGAAGCCGAGGTCCGCGAGCGCGGCGGCGTCGCCGCGCGCCGGATTGAACGTGCGCCCGCCGACGCTGCCCGTCTGCGGCCCCGGATAAATGTGATTGACGATGGGGTACTTCTTCGTCGGATCGAGGTTCGTCGGGACGAACATCAGCCCATACAAATCCGTCTGCCCATCGCGCGCCTTCACGGTCACCGGGATCGGCGGCTTCCAGCCGGTCGCCGTCAATTTGGAGATGTCCGCCTTCTCGAGATTCAGCACGAGCTTGCCGGTGCTGTCCCTCAGCACCGCGATCGGCGGTGTGTCGGGCGTCGAGTAGCTGTCGACGAAGTACGCGCCTGAGGGCGCCAGCGACACGTCGTGCGTCGCGGGCTCGGGGGTGAGCAGTTGCTGATTGCGTCCGTCGAAGCCCACGCGATACAGGTGCGTGAAATACGGGTCCTCGCCCTTTTCCTTGCCGACCCCCAGGAAGTAGATGACGCGGTTCTTGTCGTCGACGCGGAGGACCTGCGTGACGTTGCCGTCCCCGCTCGTGATCTGATTCTTCAGCTTGCCCGTTTGCAGATCGTAGAGATAGAGCTGCCCCCAGTTGTCCCGTTCGGAGAACCAGATGATCTCGTTCGTCGCGGGAAGGTACCGCCAGTTCACCGCGCCGTTGCCGGACTCGAAGAAGGTGGACACCTTCTCCTCCATGACGTCGCGGACGTCGCCCGTGTCTACATCCGCGACGCGCAGCGTTTCCTGGCGATGGTCGCGCGAAGTCGACACGAACGCGACGTGCGTGGAGTCGGGGCTCCAGTAGACGTCTGCCCACTCGCCGCCGCGGCAGGCGATGTTGTCGCAGAGCGTCGAGCGGTGCTGATCGGGCGGCATCTTGAACCGGGTCGTTTTCCCGCTGGCGACGTCGATGACGACCCGCTCGATCATCGTGACGTTCTCGTCGCCTGCCAGCGGGTATTTCCACGCCTCGAGCTTCGGATGGCCGACCTGCGTGCTCACGAGATACATGTCGCCGACTTTGCGCTGGTCCTGTTGATAGGTCGCGATCTTCTTGGAGTCGGGTGACCACAAGACGATGGCGCGGTCGCTCTTTGCCCAGCCGGCGTTGTCGGTGGCGTAGCCGTCGTTCTCGACGCCGTCCTTCGTGAGCGGCGTTTCCTTGCCGGTGGCGAGGTCACGCACCCACAGGTTCCAGTCTTTGATGAACGCGGTCTGTTTCCCGTCGGGTGACGGCGCGTCCGTCCGGGGAGCGCCGCCGCGTCCGCCACCGCGGCCGCCGCCCGCGCCAGGCGCCGAACAGGCCGGCAGATCGCAGCGTCCCTTCGACGCGCGCGCCGGATCGACGAGCACCGGCTCTTCTCCGGTTGCGGTGGCGACGCGGTACCAGAACCGCCCGTCCGGCAGCCAGGCCGGCCGAACGCCGGAGTGATACACGAGCGGGGTGACGTTGTACGACATGAGCCGCTCAGCACGCGCGTAGTCCTGCGCCGTCAGACTCCTGGGCGCATACGGCGTCGCCTGCTGGGCGGCAATCGGCGCGACCGCGAGTGCACACGCGGCCACGAACAGCCATCTCCTCATCCAGGGCCTCCGGGGCAAGTATAAAACCGGGTTCTCGGGTTCTCGCCCTGTGTCGCGCCTCTCACCTGCCGCCTCTCGCCTCGCGCCTCGCGCTGCGCCTCGCGCCGATCCGCCGTTTGTGCGATGGGGCCCCCGCTCGGACAGCCCGCTTCGTGCTCGGCGACCGGAAAGACATGTCGACGAGGAGCCGCCTCCGCGCGAAGCGGGCGCCCGTCCCCGCCCCCATCGCGAGCGAGGCGTTGCGCTCCCGCACCTCCCGCCTCGCACCTCCCGCCTCCCGCCCCCCGCCTCCCGCCTCGCGCCTCCCGCCTCCCACCTCGCGCTTCGCGCCTCCCGCCTCGCGCGTCGCGGACGGGTGTAACCTTTACGCCGATGTTCACTCCCTTTCTGATTCGCGGAACCGTGGTCGCGGCGCTCTGGTTGGTCCTGCCCGGCGCGGCGCATGCGCAGGCGACGGTGGCAGCTACCCCGACCAT
>DATJFQ010000042.1:0-217233 GCA_035495555.1 Vicinamibacterales bacterium | reverse complement strand
GCGAGATGGGAGGCGCGAGGCGCGAGGCGGGAGGCGCGGGAGCGCGACGTCTCACCAGCGATGGGGGCGAGGACGGGCGCCCGCTTCGCGCGGAGGCGGCTCCTCGTCGACAGTCTTTCCGGCCGCCGAGCACGAAGCGGGTGTCCGAGCGGGGGCCCCATCGCAAGACCAGGCGGATCGGCGCGAGATGGGAGGTGCGAGGCGGGAGGCGCGAGGCGCGAGGCGCGGGGCACGCGGCGCGCGAATTACCAGTTGCCAGTTGCGAGCCTCAAGTAGTTAGCACGAGAGGGGAGCCGACCACTGGCCACTCGCTACTGGCTGCTGGCTACTGGCCACTGACCACTGGCGACTATTCACCGAGCAGCTCCCCGACGGATTGGAGATCCTCGATGTGATCGCAGACGGCTTTGAGCATCATGAGCATCGGGACCGCGAGCACGGCGCCCCAGATGCCCCAGAGCCAGCTCCAGAAGAGGAGACCGACGAAGACGGCGACCGGATTCATCTTCGCCGCGCGGCTCATGAGCGCCGGCGTGAGCAGGAATCCCTCGAGGCTCGTGATGACGAACGCCGTTCCGCAGACGAGCAGCGTCTGGCTGATGCTGTTGAACTGCAGGAACGCCACGGTTCCGAGGCCAGCCGTGACGAGGACCGGTCCGAGATACGGGATGGAATTGAAAATGCCGGCGAGCAGGCCCCAGATGACGAATTGATTCAACCCGAAATACCACAGCGCCGCCATCGTCGCGACGCCGACAAGCGCGCTCGTCATCACCTGCACGCGGATGAAGCTTTCGATCTGCGCGTTGATGTCATCGAGGATTTCGACGGTGAGCTTCTTCTGCCACAGATGGGGCCCGGCAATCTTCACGAGCTTTTTCTTGTAGAGATTTCCCGACGCGAGAAAGAAGTACACGAGGAACAGAATGACGACCGTCTGACCGAGGCCGCCGATCACACCCATTCCGCCCCAGTACAAGTAGCTGCTGACGTTCACCGGCGGGTTGACGATCTGCACCTTCTGGACGTTTGGACTTGCCGCCGGCGTCTGAGCCTGCTCTGAGGCAGCGTTCGCGGTTTTCTGCAGTTCGTTCGCCGCTCGTTGTACAGTTTCGATCGCCCCGCCGCGCGCCTGGTGCACCTGCACACGTTGGCGCAGGCGTGCCGCGGCCTGCGGCACCTGCGACACGATGTCCATCGCCTGCCCCGACAGCGCCCAGACGCCGACCGCGATGAGGCCGACGGCGATCACGACGATAATGCCCGCACCGATGCTGCGGGGGATCTTCATGCGCGCCAGCGCCGAGACCGGCCGTTCGAATGCGTAGGCGATCAGGACCCCGAGCACCAACGGAATGAGGATCGGTTGGGCGTAGTTGAGCATCGCCACGCCAGCCAGCGAGGCGATAATCGTCAGCGCGACGTTTCGGACGCCGACGGGCACCGACACCACCACAGGTGCGGGCTCGTCTGGCGCGCCAGGCGTCGGCGGCATTGGATCGGCAACGGGCTCGACCCCTTCTGATTGCGGCGGGGTGATCCCGCGTGTCGCGGTTGGCTGCGGCGCCTCGGCCATAAAATGTGAGGCTGCAAACTCAAGGCCGAGGTGCACAGAGGTGCACACAGGAGCGACAGTCGATAATTCCCAACTACCAATTCCCAACTCCCGACCTTTCAACCGTGCCGTTTCCTGCTGTAAAGCGTGCGCGTTTCCGATTTCGACTTCGACCTTCCGCCTGAGCTTATCGCGCAGATTCCTGCGAAACCTGGAGACTCGCGTCTCCTCGTCCTCCACCGTTCGACGGGAGCGATTGAGCACCGCGGGATCCGTGACCTGCCCGGTTACCTGCACCGGGGTGACCTGATGGTCGCCAACGACACACGTGTGTTCCCGGCTCGCCTGCTGGGTCATCGGGTGCCATCGGGCGGCGCGGTCGAATGTCTGCTGTTGTCCCGCGTCGATTTCGAAGCCGGATCTTCGTGTGAGATATGGGACACCCTGATGCACCCCGGACAGAAGCTGAAGCCAGGCGCTCGCGTCCGCTTCGAAGGACGCGCGGGGGCACTCGAGGGAGAGATCCTCGAGCGGCGCTTCCAGGGACGCCGGCGGATTCGTCTGTGTGCCACCTCGGGAACCGTGAGTGAGGTGGTCGACGCCATCGGTCACATCCCGCTCCCGCCATACATCCACCGGCAGGACACGCCGAACGATCGTGCGCGCTATCAGACCGTCTTCGCGCGCGAGCGGGGTTCGGTCGCCGCGCCGACCGCAGGGTTGCATTTCGACACCGCCCTGCTCGCCGCAATCGACGCCCTGGGCGTCCACCGCCGGACGGTGACGCTGCACGTCGGTTACGGGACGTTCAAGCCTGTTCGCGTCGACGAGGTGGAGCAGCACCAGGTGGATCCCGAGACGTTCGCGCTTGACGCCGGCACTGCGGACGCGTTGAATGCGGCGATATCGGGGCGGCGCCGCATCGTTGCGGTGGGGACGACGACGACGCGTGCGCTCGAACAGGCAGCGCTCCGGGGCGGCGGACGGATCCAGCCGGGAAGGGATGTCGCGGACCTGTTCATCTATCCCGGTTTCCGCTTCCAGGTCGTCGGCGCGCTGCTGACGAACTTCCATCTGCCGAAATCGTCGCTGCTGATGCTCGTCTGTGCGTTCGCCGGGTGGACATCTTCGGGGCCTGAGCTGCGTGAAGGGCGGGAGCGGGTGCTCGCGGCGTATCGGGAAGCGGTCGCGCAGCGTTACAGGTTCTACAGCTATGGCGACGCGATGCTGATCGCGTAGGCGCGAGGCGGGAGGCGCGAGGGGGGAGGCGGGAGGCGCGAGGTGCGGAGCGCGCCGCCTCACTCGCGATGGGGGCGAGGACGGGCGCCCCATTCGCGCGGAGGCGGCTCCTCGTCGACAGTGTTTCCGGCCGCCGAGCACGAAGCGGGCTGTCCGAGCGGGGGCCCCATCGCAAGACAAGGCGGATCGGCGCGAGGTGCGAGGCGGGAGGCGCGAGGCGGGAGGGGGAGGCGCGAGGTGGGAGGCGCGGCGCGCGGCGCGAGACGCGAGGCGGGAGGCGCGAGGTGCGGGGTGCGTTATAGTGCCGGCACTGTGAAATTCGAGTATGACGAGTTCGACCTCTCCGGCGTACGCACGTATCCGCTGGCGTCGCGCAAGAGCAAGGCGAACGCGCCGGATTTTGCGAGGCCGTGTCCGGCCGGGACGACGGTCGCGGCCTTCGTCGACGCACTTCCGTCGATCCTCGCCGGCGCCGATTTCAAAGCGGTCGTCGCGGCGATGCGCGCCGCACACGACGGCGGCCGCGGCATCGTGTGGGGGATCGGCGCGCACGTCCTGAAGACCGGGCTGTCGCCTGTGCTCATCGATTTGATGGCGCGCGGCTCCGTGTCGGCGCTTGCCATGAACGGCGCCGGCATCATCCACGACTTCGAGCTGGCCCTGTCGGGATCGACGTCCGAAGACGTGGAAGAAGCGCTCGGGCCGGGGCGGTTCGGCATGGCCGAAGAGACGGGCAGTCTGCTGAACGCCGCGATCACGGGCGGCGTTCGCTCCGGCCTCGGGCTTGGACAAGCGGTTGCGCGGTTCCTGCTCGAACAGCCGCCGCCCCACGCGCGACTCAGCGTGATCGCCGCGGCAGCGGCGCTGGAGATTCCCGTCACGGTGCACGTGGCGATGGGCACCGACATCATCCACATGCATCCCTCCGCGTCCGGATCGGCGATCGGCGAAGGCAGCCTTCGGGACTTCCGCTACTTCACCTCGATCGTCTCGAAGCTCGAAGGCGGGGTTTATCTGAACTGCGGATCCGCGGTCGTCCTGCCGGAAGTCTTTCTGAAAGCCGTCGCACTCGCCCGCAATCAGGGCCATTCGCTCGCCGGCCTGACGACGGTGAACATCGATTTCGTGCGCATGTATCGCCCGCAGACGAACGTGGTCTCGCGGCCGGTGGCGGGCATCGGCAAGGGCTACTCGCTCGTCGGCCACCACGAACTGCTCATCCCGCTCCTCGCCGCCTCCCTTTAACGACACGGTTCAGGGTTCCGCGGTGCGGAGGTGCGGGGGTTCTCATTCCGGGTTCGCGTTCGCGTTCGGGTTCGGGGTTCGCGGTGCGACGTTCGACGGTTCGCTTCGAGGTTCCACGTTCGAGCGTTGAGGTTCGACGTCGGCCTGATCGCGACGCCTTCGAATCCTCAACGTGAACGACAATCCGAACCCGAACCCGAACCTGAACCTGCGACCGCCAACCTGCACGCGAACGCGAACCCGAACCCGAACCCGAACCGTGAACCCGAACCCGGAACTTCGAATCGGAACCGCCGCACCGCCGCACCCCCGAACCCGGAACCGCGGTGTTATACTCGGGGATTGCTGCCGGTGTAGCTCAGTTGGTTAGAGCACGCGGCTCATATCCGCGGCGTCCGGGGTTCAAGTCCCTGCACCGGCACCAACTTTCACACTCGTCACACATGGCGGCTGGCGAGTCACCCATTCATTAATTTCCGTGACCACGCTTGCCGCGCGCGTTCTCGCCGCCATTCGGCGCCGGCACCTCGCGCCGCCACACGGTCGCGTCCTCGTCGCGCTCTCCGGCGGAAGCGATTCGGTCGCGCTCCTGCTGCTCATGCACACGCTGGAGCAGCGCGGCGACGTCGTCCTGGCGGGCGCGGCCCATCTCAATCATCAGTTGCGGAGTACGGAATCCGATGCCGACGAGTCGTTCTGCCGCGAGCTGACCGCGCGGCTCGGTGTTCCGTTCCTCGCGGAGCGCGTCGACGTGAGCGCGCTCGCGAGGAGCGAAAAGCGATCGATTGAAGATGCGGCGCGGCGCGCGCGCTATGCGTTTTTCGAGCGCGCCGCCGTTGCGGTGAGCGCGGACGTCATCGCGACGGGCCACACGCGTGACGATCAGGCAGAGACGTTGCTGCTTCGGATTCTGAGGGGCGCCGGGACTCGGGGGCTCGGTGGTATCCGCCCGGTCCGCGGCCGCGTAATCCGCCCGCTGCTCGACGTAGCCCGCGACGAGCTCCGTGCGTTGCTCGCCGCGGCAGGAGAGCCCTTCCGCGAAGACGCGTCCAACGCCGATGTGGGTATTCCGCGCAATCGAGTGCGTCACGAACTGCTTCCCCTGCTCCGAACGCGGTTTTCGTCTCGTATCGTCGAGGTCCTCGCGCGGGAAGCCGAGCTCGCGCGGCGCGACGAAGATTTTCTGCAGCAACAGGCAATCGATCTGGCGCGGCGGATCGTCTTATCTGAGAACGGCACCGAAATCAGGCTCGCCGCGTCCGCGCTGCACGCTGCGCACCCGGCACTCAGTTCGCGCATCGCCCGGGACGTGTTGGAACGGTTTTCCAACGGCCGCGGGGTCGCGCTCGAGCACGTGACGGCTCTTCTTGGCCTGGCCGCTCGTTCCTCCGGTGGCGCGATCGCCTTGCCGGGGCAGGAAGCCGTTCGTGTGCGTTCAGAGGTGGTATTGCGGCCCGCCGTCCGAGGCCGGCGAACGAAAGTGAACTCTTTTGTTTTTCCGCTGTCTATCCCTGGTGAGGTCCGATCGGGCGGTTGGGAGATTCGTGCGGCTGAGGTCGCCGAGCCGCTGACCGAGCGGAGGTGGACGGCAAAGGGGACCGAGGTGGGCGTCCAGGCGGCCCAGATCGCGTTTCCCCTGGCGGTCCGCAACCGGCGTCCGGGCGACCGCTTCCGGCCGATTGGGGCCCCGGGCAAACGCAAACTGCAGGATTTCCTCGTAGATCGGAAGGTGCCGCGGGTGGAGCGTGACGGGCTGCCCCTCGTGGTCGACGGCCGGGACCGCATTGTCTGGGTTCCGGGACAGGCCGTGGCAGAGGAGTTCAAGGTCAGCGACCCGTCCCGGCCCGTGATACTCTTTACAGTGAGGCGTTTAGGCGCTTTTCGTGACTGAAGCCGCGACGGCCGCCGCGCCGGCGCAGGGGAAACCCCCAGTCATTCGCGCGCGCGAGCGAGCGCGCCACACGTCCCGAGCGAGCCGTCGACGCGGCGAGTCAGGGAGCGTGTCGGGGTCCGGCGGCGCGGAAGCCCGCCGGTTGATCAGGAGGCTGGTTTGAACTCGACCCTCAAAAGCTTGTTGTTCTGGATGGTCCTCATCGTGGTGGGGGTCCTCATCTGGCAGTTCTCGACCAGCTTCCAGCGCACCGAAGCGCCGATGCCGTTCTCCCAGTTCCTGAAAAAAGTCGACAACGGCGAAGTCGTCTCGGTCGTCATGACCGGCAACGAACTGACGGGTGTTCTGTCCACGTCGACCAACGGCGAGGGCAGCACGAAGTTCCGCACGTACGCTCCTCCTCAGTACGAGGGTCTGGCCAACAAACTGAGCGACAAAGGCGTGCAGATCACGGCGAAGCCGGAGACGACCAGTCCCTGGGCGACGCTTCTGTACTCCTGGGCGCCCATCCTCCTGATGATCGGCTTCTGGCTCTTCATCATGCGGCAGATGCAGAGCGGCGGGAACAAAGCACTCTCCTTCGGCAAGAGCCGCGCGAAGCTCTCGTCGTCGTCGCAGAAAAAGGTCACGTTCAAGGACGTCTCCGGGGTGGACGAGGCGAAAGAGGAACTGCAGGAGATCATCGAGTTCCTCAAGGAGCCCCAGAAATTCCAGAAGCTTGGCGGCCGGATTCCCAAGGGCGTCCTGTTGATGGGCCCTCCAGGAACCGGCAAAACGCTGCTCGCGCGCGCGGTGGCGGGTGAAGCGAACGTTCCGTTCTTCTCGATCAGCGGCTCGGACTTCGTCGAGATGTTCGTCGGCGTCGGCGCATCGCGCGTACGCGACCTGTTCGAACAGGGAAAGAAGAACGCGCCCTGCATCGTCTTCATCGATGAAATCGACGCGGTCGGCCGCCATCGGGGTGCCGGGCTCGGCGGCGGCCACGACGAACGCGAGCAGACGCTGAACCAGTTGCTCGTCGAAATGGACGGCTTCGAATCGAATGAAGGGGTGATCCTCGTTGCCGCGACGAACCGCCCGGACGTGCTCGACCCGGCGCTGCTGCGGCCTGGCCGCTTCGACCGGCGCATCGTCGTCAACCGTCCCGACGTGAAGGGACGCGAAGGGATCCTCGCCGTCCACACAAAGAAGATTCCGCTCGCCGACGACGTGAACATCCATGTGCTCGCGCGCGGCACGTCGGGATTCTCCGGCGCGGACCTCGCGAACCTGGTGAACGAGGCGGCGCTCAACGCGGCGCGCTACAACCAGAAGGTCGTGCGGATGCACGATTTCGAGTACGCCAAGGACAAGGTCCTCATGGGCTCCGAGCGCCGCTCGATGATCATCTCCGAGGAGGAGAAGAAGGTCACGGCGATTCACGAAGCCGGCCACGCGCTGCTCGCGGTCGTGTTGCCGCATGCCGACCCGGTGCACAAGGTCACGATCATTCCGCGCGGGATGGCGCTCGGCGTGACGATGCAGCTGCCGGAAGGCGACAAGCACAACTACACCCGCGATTACCTGAACGATCAGATCGCCATTCTGCTGGGCGGCCGGCTCGCCGAGGAGCTGACCAACGGCGGCATGACGACTGGCGCCGGCAATGATCTCGAGCGGTCGACGGAACTCGCGCGGAAGATGGTATGCGAGTGGGGCATGAGCGACGCGATGGGTCCGCTCACGTTCGGCAAGAAAGAAGAGCAGATCTTCCTCGGACGCGAGATCGCGCAGCATCAGGACTACAGCGAGGACACGGCGATTCGCATCGACCATGAGATCAAGCGATTCGTCACGTGGAACTACGAGCGCGCCAAAACGCTGCTCGAGGAGCATCGTACGGCTCTCGACAAGATCGCCGAGGAGCTGCTCGCGCGCGAAGTGCTCGACGCGGATCAGGTCCGCCGCATTGTCGCCGGCCTGCCTCTGGAGCAGCCGCGTCCGACCACTACGACGCCAGTGACGCCGGCCGACGACGCCGCGCGCAAGGCGGCCAAGGACCGTCCGTCAATCGTCCCGCCGATTCCCCCGCGCCCGGTCACGCAGGAGTAGCCGCCGGGACACTCGAATTCCGCGCACGGTAGATCGCGCGGAACTGTGAGTGTCCCAGTTCCGCCATTCACGAATGGTCCGGCGCGCTGCGTACGCGGTTCCGCTTCCGGGCAGGGCACCTCTGGTGTTGGGCGCGCGTACCCTCGTCATGGGCGTGCTCAACGTGACGCCCGACTCCTTCGCGGACGGCGGTCGTCATTTCGAGCTTCATCGCGCGGTGGATGCAGGCCTGGCGATGGTGGACGCCGGTGCCGACATCGTCGACATCGGCGGCGAGTCCACCCGGCCAGGCGCCGATCCGCTGGCGTCGCAGGAAGAACTCCGCCGCGTGCTGCCCGTCATCGAGCGGCTCGCGACGCGGGTGCCCGTTCCGATCTCCATCGATACCTACAAAGCCGGCGTCGCGCGCGCGGCGATCGCTGCCGGCGCGTCCATCATCAACGACGTCAGCGGCCTGCAGTATGAGCCGGAACTCGCACGCGCCGCGGCGGAAACCCGGGCCGCGCTCGTGCTGATGCACACGCGGGGGCGATCGAAGAGCATGTACTCGCTGGCGTACTACGACGACGTCGCCGGGGAGATCACGCGTGAGCTCGGCGGGGCGATCGATCGCGCGGTATCGGGGGGCGTGGCGCGGGACGCGATCATTGTTGATCCCGGGCTCGGGTTCGCGAAGAAGGCCGAGCACAGCTACGCGGCGCTCGCCGCGCTCGGAAGTATTTCCCGCAGCCTCGATCGTCCGATCCTGTCGGGTCCCTCCCGCAAGTCGTTCCTCGGCGCTGCGGTCGGCCAGCGACCCCCGGACGAACGTGAGTGGGCGACGGCAGCCGCCGTCACCGCGAGCGTGCTGTTCGGCGCCCACCTGGTCCGTGTCCACGGCGTGGCGGCCATGGTGGACGTTGTCCGCGTCGCCGATCGCCTTCTTCAAACCGCGCAGGGTCTGTAAGGTTCGTCGCCATCCGCGAACGCGAAACCGCTTGATCTCCGCACCCCGCTCTCCGCACCCCCATTTGGCATTTCCCGTTCAGCATTTGTAAGCTACCTGCCGAGTGCCGGAATTCCTGAGCAGCGCCCTGCGCCGTCCGCCGGTTGGCTGGTGGGACGTGCTCGACATCGCGATCGTCTCCCTCCTCATTTATGAGTTCCTGAAACTCATTCGAGGGACGCGGGCGGTCCAGATGGCCGTCGGGTCGCTCGTCGTCATCCTGCTGTTTTATCTCTCGCAGCTTGCGCCTCTCCAGACGCTGAACTGGTTGATTCGGAACCTGCTCGTTTACCTGGCGTTCGCCGCAATTGTCATCTTCCAGTCGGACATCCGCCGCGCGCTCGCGCACCTGGGGCAGGCGCCGTTTTTCCGGTATTTCAACCGGCAGGAAGCCGCCGACGAAACCATCGAAGAAGTCGTCGTCGCGGCGACGATGCTGGCGCAGCAGCGGGTCGGAGCCATTTTCGCGATCGAGCGTGAAATCGGGCTGAGGAACTACATCGAAAGCGGGATCCCGCTGGATGCCACGCTCACCTACGACCTGCTCGTCACGATCTTCCGTCCCGGATCGCCACTGCACGATGGCGCCGTCATCCTGCAGGAGGGCCGGGTGGCCGCTGCAGCGTGTTTTCTTCCGCTGACCGTCAACCCGCGGCTGAGCCGCGACTTGGGGACGCGACATCGCGCCGCCATCGGTTTGACGGAGGAGAGCGACGCCGCGGCGGTCGTTGTCTCCGAAGAGTCGGGGCAGATCTCGATCGCGCTCGATGGCGAGATCGAGCGCGGACTGTCGCCCGATGCGCTCCGGCAGCGCCTCCGCGGCCTGATTCAGCAGCGCCGCGGCACGCGCGCGCGGGCGGCCGCCGAGGCGTGATGCGGTACCATCCGTTCCGCCACCTCGGGTTGAAGGTCCTGTCTCTGGCGCTCGCGACCGTGTTGTGGCTCACTGTTGCGGGCGAACACGTGGTCGAACGCGGACTGCGCGTGCCGATCGAGTTCCGGAACGTGCCGCAGTCGCTCGAGATTGTCGGCAATACGCCGGACACGGTAAACGTGCGGGTCCGAGGGTCGTCCGCGGTGCTCAGCCGGCTTCAGCCCGGCGATATCGTGGCGGTGCTGGATTTGTCCACCGCGCGGGCCGGTTCCCGCATCTTCGCGATCCGCACGGATCAGGTGCGCGCGCCGTTCGGCGTTGACGTTTCGCAGGTGCTGCCGGCGACGATTCCGCTCGATCTGGAGAATTCCCTCCAACGCCGCGTTCCCGTCGTCCCATCCGTTGAAGGCGATCCGGCGCCGGGCTTCGTCGTCGCCCACGAGAGCGCGGAGCCGCCGATGGTCGAGATCGTCGGCCCGGAGAGCCACGTCCGCGACGTCTCGGAGGCGCGCACCGAACCGGTGGACGTGTCCGGCGCGCGTGCGCGGGTGCGCGATGTCGTAAACATCGGAGTCGCCGATACGTCGGTGCGCCTGGTGGAGCCGCAGAGCGCGACGGTGATCGTCGACGTGCTGCCCGCGCCCGTCGAAAAACAGATCGATGCTGTGCCGGTCCGCGCGCGCAATCTGGCGAGCCGTCTGCAGGCACAGGTGTCGCCCAGGACGGTACGCGTCACCGTGCGCGGTTCCCGAGAATCCCTCGCGGCGCTCCACAGCGACGATGTCCAGGCGTTCGTCGACCTTGCCGGGCTCGGCAGCGGCCAGTACAATCTTCGGGTCCAGGTGGATCCGGCGCCGTTCGGAGTCACCGCGATAGACCCCGCCGTCGTCAGCATCACGATCCGGTGACGCTCGCGCCCCGCGGCTGGCGACCGATACAGGAGTCATGTCACAGAAGCTCTTCGGAACGGACGGCGTTCGCGGCAAGGCCGGCACTTCCCCGCTCGATCACGAAACCGTGGCGCGTCTCGGGGCGGCGCTGGTGCGCGCGATGCGGACCGGCAATCGGCCGCTCCGGTTCCTGGTCGGCCGCGACACCCGCGAATCCGGCGACTGGATCGAACGCGAACTCGGGCGCGGCGTCCACGCCGAGGGGGGCGCGATTACGTCAGCGGGTGTGATTCCGACCCCGGCGATCGCCTACGTGACACGCGCGCTGCAGTTCGACGCAGGCATCGTGATCAGCGCGTCGCACAATCCGTACGAGGACAACGGCATCAAGGTCTTCTCGGGCCGCGGTGAAAAGTTCACGGAGGATCTCGAGCGCCACGTCGAATCGATTATTTCGGACGAGAGCTGGCACGTGCCCGGGGATGGCGCGCTGCCCGGCGTCGACAAGACGGACGTGATCGACGCGTACATTGCGCACGCGCTTCTCGCGCTGCCGAATCCGGAGCGGCTGCAGGGGCTGAAGATTGCGATCGATACCGCAAACGGCGCCACGACGACGGTTGCGCCGAAGTTGTTTCAAGGGCTGGGCTTCGACGTCACGGTCCTCGGCAACACGCCCGATGGCCGGAACATCAACCTCGATTGCGGCTCCACGCACCCGCAACATCTTGCGGCGCTGGTCCGGGACGGAGGGTATCGCCTCGGCGTCGCGTTCGACGGCGACGGGGACCGCGCGATCTTCGTCGACCACACCGGAAAAATCGTGGACGGCGACGCGGTGATGCTGCTCTGTGCGCGCCACATGCAGTCCCAGGGCCGCTTGAACGGCAGTGCCGTGGTCGCGACGGTCATGAGCAACATCGGGCTGGAGCTCGCGTTGAAGGCGAGCGGAATCGAGCTCGTGCGGTGCCCCGTCGGCGACAAGTACGTGATGGAGGAGATGCTCAAACGGAAGATCTCCATCGGCGGGGAGCAGTCCGGGCACGTGATTTTTTCGGAGCACCTCTTCACGGGTGACGGCATTGCGACGGCATTGATGGTCCTGAGGGTCATCGCCGATACCGGCCGGGAACTCGCTGATCTCGCGTCGGAGCTCGTCACGTACCCGCAGGTGCTCGTGAACGTACGCGTCAAAGCGAAGAAGAACCTCCGCGACGTGCCGGCCATCGCGGAGGCGATGGACCGTGTCGAGGGGCGTCTCGCGGGCGAAGGGCGCCTGCTCGTACGGTATTCCGGAACCGAGCCGCTGCTGCGCGTGATGATCGAAGGGCGCGACCAGCAGGAGATTCATGCCTGGGCGCGGGACATCGCCGACACGGTCAAGGAGCATCTGGGGTGAGCGGTCCCCGGCTCAGCGTCAACATCAACAAGATTGCCACGCTGCGCAACTCCCGCGGCGGAGCGCTTCCTTCGCCGACTGATGCGGCGCGCGTCTGCATTGACGCGGGTGCGCCCGGGATCACGGTCCATCCGCGCGCCGACCAACGGCATATCACTCGAGGGGACGTCGTCGCGCTCGCGTCGTTCCTGGAGCCGCGACGGCAAAACGTGGAGTTCAACATCGAGGGCGATCCGCGACGCGATCTGCTGGATCTGGTGCGCCAGGTGCGTCCGCATCAGTGCACGCTCGTGCCCGTGCGGCCCGGCGAGATCACGAGCCAGGCGGGGTGGCCGCCCAGTACACCGGCCGCCGAGATGCGCGAGACGGTCGCCGACCTGCGCGGCCGCGGCATCCGCGTGAGCCTGTTCATCGATCCCGACGCCGATGCCGTGCAATGGGCGGCGTCGATGGGCGCTGACCGCGTCGAGCTTTACACGGAGCCGTTCGCGCGGGCGTTCAAGGAAAGCGACGAGTCGTGCAGACGGAGCTTTGCGCGCTACGTGGAGGCGGCAAACCGCGCCGCCGCGCTTGGCCTGGGCGTCAATGCCGGTCACGATCTCGATCTCCAGAATCTCGTCGTGTTCCGTATGGTGCCGCACCTCGACGAGGTATCCATCGGGCATGCGCTCATCAGCCACGCGCTGTATGTGGGGCTCGCCCAGGCTGTCCGCGATTACCTTGCCGCGTGTGTAGTCGAGGGCGGGTAGCGCGGGAATTCGGTGTCCGCGATCACTGCTAAGATCGTTTTCTCGTGAACAGGCAAGCCATCGCGATGGGCGTCGCCGGCGTGCTGTTCGGCGTGCTGGTCGGCTGGATCATCGGCACTCAGCAGACCCCGCCGGCTGTCGCCAGCACGGCCCCTTCCACGGCGTCAGCCCAGCCGGCGTCAGGGCAGGAGTCCGCACAGGCGGCAGCCACGCCGCTCGACGAGAGCCGCGCCGCCGCGCTTGCCTCGACCGCGCAGCGAGATCCGAAGGACGAAGCGACCCGCGTGCAACTGGGAAACATGTACTTCGACGCGGAGCGCTATCAGGAGGCGGCGGACTGGTATCAGCAGGCGCTCGCGATTAATCCGAAGGACATCAACGTGAGCACCGATCTCGGGATTTCGTACTACTACATGAACCAGCCCGATCGAGCGCTCGCGCAGTTCGACAAGTCGCTGCGCATCAATCCGAAGCACGCGAAAACGCTGCTCAACGTCGGGATCGTGCGCGCCTTCGGCAAGCAGGATCTCCGCGGCGCCGCCGACGCGTGGCAGCGCGCGCTCGACGCCGCGCCTCCCGGCTCGGACGAAGCCAAGGCCGCGCAGCAGGCGCTGGATGGAGTGAAAGCGGCCCACCCGGACATCAATCCTGCATCCGCCGGAAAGGGCGGCTCGCGGTGAGTGCCGGCCCGGGCGAGCAGACGCTTCGCGCCGACATCGTCGAGGTGGGGCGGCGGCTGTACTCGCGCGGATACACGGCATCGAACGACGGGAACATCAGCGTGCGACTGGATCGCGATCGCCTGCTGATGACCCCGAAGAGCGTCTGCAAAGGGTTCATGACGCCGGAGATGATGTGCATCACCGACGTCGAGGGGCGCAAGCTGGCCGGCGATCGGGATCCGTCGTCCGAAATGCAGATGCACCTGGAGGTGTACCGTCAGCGCCCTGACGTGCAGGCCGTCGTGCACGCGCACCCGCCGATCGCCACCGGATTTGCCGTGGCGGGCATCCCGCTCGATCGCGCCGTCCTGGCGGAAGTGGTCACGACGCTCGGCAGCGTGCCGATTGCGGAATACGCGACGCCGTCGACGAAGGAGCTGCCGGACGCGGTCCGCAAATACGTGAAGGCGCACGACGGCATGCTGCTCGCCAACCACGGCGCGCTCACGCTCGGCGGCGATCTGTTCTCCGCGTATTACAAGATGGAGACGATCGAGCATTTCGCCAAGATCAGCCTCGTCGCGCGGCTGCTTGGCGGCGAGCGGCTGCTGTCGCGGGAAGAAGTCGATCGGCTGCAGGGACTGCGCGGGATGTACGGGATCCGCAGCCCGGCGCCCATCTGCCCGCCGGACGAGCAGAGTACGGTCGAGGCTCTGTGTCAGACGGTGTTCGCGCCGGACAGCCCGGATCGGCTCGTCTCCGGCAGGCGGGGCGGCGCGATAGGAGAAGATGGGGAAATTCGGCTAACATACCGCGAACTCTCGGCGCTCATCGAAGCGGCGATCAAGGAGTTGCGGTAAGGCGCCCGTCGGCGGGGCGCCGGATCAGGAGCGCAGGCCTTCAGGCCTGCCCGAGGCGCCACGTCAATGGGCGCGCCAGACTGGGAGAACGTGAATGGGTGAGGCACTCGGCATGGTCGAGACGAAGGGTCTCGTCGCAATGATCGAAGCGGCGGACGCAATGGTCAAGGCCGCCAAGGTGACGCTGGTTGGCTGGGAGAAGATCGGGGCCGGCTACGTGACCGCGATCGTTCGCGGCGACGTGGCGGCGGTGAAGGCCGCAACGGACGCGGGTGCGGCTGCCGCGCGTCGCGTCGGCGAGCTCGTATCGGTGCACGTGATTCCGAGACCACACGCGAATCTCGAAGACGCGCTCCCGATCGGCAAGGCGACGGCAAACGCCAAATGACCACATCTGGGAGCGAGCGCCGCGAGGGTCGAGGAGGGATCGGCGGGGCGAAGCCCCCCGGAAACCAATGATTCTCGCGAAAGTCGTGGGCACGGTCGTCGCCACGCGCAAGGACGAGCGGCTCGTCAGCAACAAGCTGCTGGTGGCGCGGCCCGTCGATCCGTCCGGCAAGGCCGACGGCAACTATCTCGTGGCCGTTGACACGGTCGACGCCGGATTCGGGGAAACCGTCCTCATCGTCAGCGGCAGTTCGGCGCGGATGGCGGCGGGCATGAAAGACTGTCCGGTCGATGCCGCCATCGTCGGCATTGTCGATACCGTGCAGGTGCGCGACTGACATGCAGCTCGCCAGAGTGATCGGCGAAGTCGTGTCCACCATCAAGGATCCCAGCCTCACCGGGATAAAGCTGCTCGTGCTGCAGCCGCTGAATCCCGCGGGCGAGGCGACCGGGCGCACGCTCGTCGCCCTCGACTCGGTCGGATCGGGCGTCGGCGAAAACGTGTTTTTCGTTCGCGGCCGCGAGGCCTCGTTTCCGTTCTACCCCGTCGAGCCGCCGGCCGATGCCACGATCGTCGGCATCGTCGACTACTGGAGCACGTCGTAATTGCAGATCGGTCGCGTCGTGGGCACTGTGGTGGCCACCCAGAAAAACCGGAAGCTCGAAGGCGCGAAGCTGCTGCTGGTCCAGCCGCTGACGCTCGATGATCAGCCGAAAGGCGCCGCGTTGCTGGCCATCGATTCGGTGGGCGCCGGCATTGGCGAAAAGGTGCTCGTGGTGATTGAAGGCAAAGCCGCCGGCGATGCGCTCCGTCGGAAGGCGGCGGCGGTCGACGCGGCGATCATCGGCATCATCGACGCGGTGGAGGTGTACCAGTGAACGAGGAGGCGCTTCGCGCGCTGGTGCGCGAGACGCTCGCGCGCCTCGAGTCGCGTGACTCCGGCGCCGCGCCGCAGCCGCTTTCATCTCAGCCGCTTACCTTCGAAGGACATTCCAGCCATCATCGGTACACCACGCTTCCTTCGAGCGGCGGCCCCTGCTTCATCGAGCCTGGCGTGGCGTGCAATCACTGCGGGTACTGCCAATCGCACGGACATTGACGAACGTCCTGCTCACGCGCCGGATCCCCTCGTCTGTTCTCACGAAGCTCGAGTCGCAGTGTCAGGTGGACCTGTATCCTGGCGGCGCGATCCCCCACAGCGAGCTGGTGCTTCGCATCGCGGGGAAACAGGCGCTCCTGTGCCTGCTGACGGACCGCGTCGACGCAGAGGTGATGGACGCGTCACCCTCGCTTGCGATCATCGCGAACATCGCAGTCGGCTACGACAACATCGACGTTGCGGCGGCGAGGCAGCGCGGGATCGCGGTGACGAACACGCCGGACGTCCTGACAGAGGCGACCGCCGAGTTCACCTGGGCGCTCATTCTCGGCATCGCGCGGCGCGTTGCCGAAGCGGATCGCGCCGTCCGCAGCGGCGCCTGGACCGGCTGGGCGCTCGATTACATGCTCGGGACCGAGTTGAGAGGAAAACAGCTCGGCATCATCGGTGCGGGACGGATCGGCCGCGCGGTGGCTGCAAAGGCGCCGGCGTTCGGCATGCGCGTGGTCTTTTCCCAGCATCCCTCTGCAGCAGCGGCGGGCGTCGACACCCTGCCGCTGGATCAACTGCTCGTGACGTCGGATGTCATCACCATCCACGCACCGCTGACGGCGGGGATGCGCCACCTCCTGGACAAGCGCACGTTCGCGCGGATGAAACGATCGGCCCTGCTCGTGAACACGGCGCGGGGCGCGATCATCGACGAGGCCGGCCTCGCGTGGGCGCTTCAGGAGCGGCTGATTGCCGGCGCCGCGCTCGATGTGTACGAAGACGAACCCCGCGTGCACCCGGATCTGGTGACGCTCGACAACGTCCTGCTCGCGCCGCACATCGGAAGTGCCACTCGGGAGACCCGAACGGCCATGGCGGATTTGGCGGTCCGGAACGTGCTCGCGGTGCTCGGCGGCTCCGAGCCGCTGACGCCCGTCCCCTGATCATGGCGCAGCCCGCGGTGCGTGCGCCTGTTGCCGCCGTCATGCGCCGGCTCGCGAAGGCGATCGACGGCCTCGATGAGCCGGCGGTCGAGAAGATTTCGCGGGATCGACAGGAGGACGCCTTCCAGGTCCTCATTGCGACGATGCTCTCGGCGCAGACGAGGGATGCGGTGACCGCTGCGGCATCCGAGCGGCTCTTCCGCGTCGCGCGAACGCCGAAGTCCATGGCGAAGCTGACGACGGCACAGATCCAGAAGCTGATTTACCCCGTCAGCTTCTACCGCAACAAAGCGGTCCACGTGAAGCAGACGTGCGAGCAGATCCTCGCGCGCTATGGCGGCCGGGTGCCGGACACGATGGAGGAGCTGCTGACGCTCCCTGGCGTGGGCCGCAAGACGGCAAACCTCGTGTTGATCCTCGCGCACCGCAGCGATGAGAACATCTGCGTCGATACGCACGTCCATCGCATCGCCAACCGCCTCGGGTGGGTGCAGACGCGAACGCCCGAGCAGACCGAACACGCGCTGTATCGAGTCACGCGCCGGCGCTGGTGGCCCATCATCAACCTCTATCTCGTCACCTGGGGGCAGAACGTCTGCCGGCCGGTGTATCCTCTGTGCCCGCAGTGCGTGCTCCTCGACATCTGCCCGCGCGTCGGCGTGACGCGCGTCGGGAAGCTGGTGAGGAACGCGTGAGTGCTCCCGCAGCGCTGACATGAATGGCACCCCATGCTGAAACGACTCTTGCTTCCGCTCGCTGTTCTGACCGCCCTCGCCCCCGGCGTGAGCGCCCAGCAGAAATCGCCTGGCGCGGGCCCGATCGTGGTACTCGAGACCTCGAAAGGCACAATCGAGTTCGAGACGTATCCCGAAGAGGCGCCGAAGACGGTCGCCCGCGTGCTCGATCTGGTCAGGAAAAACTTCTACAACGGCCAGCGCTTCCATCGCGCAGAACCGAAATTCCTCGTCCAGATTGGCGACCCTGTCTCGCGCGACGTGAGCCGGGAAGAGTGGTGGGGACGGCAGGGAACCGGAAAACCGATCGGTGTGGCCGAGGTGACGAAGAAGCGCGGCCCCGTGCTTGGCGCGGTCGGCATGGCGTACCCCGGTACTGACAAGCTTGCTGCAGACAGCCAGTTCTTCATTCTTCGTCGGAACGCGCCAGAGCTGCAGGGCAAGTACACGATCTTCGGCAAGGTACTCACCGGCATGGACGTCGTCCAGAAGCTCCAGAAGGGTGACATGCTCAAGCGCGCGTCGGTGAAATAGTGCGGCAGGGCGGAATCGGCTCGGGAGCGTGGCGGTTGCGTGCCGCGTGCGCGGCCGCGCTGCGCGAGTTCAGGTCTTCCGCTTCGGCAGGATCTTCACGATGCGTTTCAGGTCGGGATAGCGCTCGACGAACTCCTCGGGGTACTCGCCGGGAATCGGCTGCCCGAGCTGCGCTTTGATTTCGACGGCGTTCGCCACCGACTTCGCCGAAAAATGATTGTTCGTGTAGACGTACGACTTCTTCACCTCACGGCCGGCGTGTTCCACGGCTTCGACAATCGGCTTCAGCTCGTCGGGTGAGTAGAGGTAGTTGTAGCGGTCTTCGGACTGCTCGTGTGACCACCAGTTCGCCGCATTGCGCCCGTGCAGGCGCATGTAATAGAACGTCGGCACGTTCGGCAACCGGTTCTGCCGGATCGACAAACGGAATTTCGGCTCGTCGATCTGGACCCATGCGGCGCCATACTCGCCGAGCAGCGCGAGGGTTTCGAGCGGGTCGTCGCTGAAGCTGCGATGACGCAGTTCGACCGCGATGCGATACGCCTTGAACGCTTCGAGCAGCCACTCCAGATACGCCCGCGATCCCGGTTCGTTCTTGAAGCTCGCAGGAAATTGCGCAAGGACCGGCCCGAGCTTGCCCGCTGACGCGAGCGGTTCGATCGCAGTCCGGAACCCGTCGACGTCTTTTCGGCCCAGCTCCCCGGGATCCGCGCCCGTCGCTTTCGCGAACATGTCGGGGTGCGTGAACTTCTGATAGAGCTTCAGCGCGAACTCGAACGTGGCGGGTGTGCGCTCCGCCCATTTCCTGACGGCAGCGACGGCCGGAACGCGATAGAACGTCGAATTCACTTCGACGGTGTTGAAGTGTTCGGCGTAGAAGGTCAACTCGTCGAACTTTTCCGGGCGCGTCGCCGCGACGCGTCCTGGAGGGTCAGTCACGAGGAGCCCTGGCCCGCCGCCGTTCACGTCCTGCGATCCGGGTCGCGTGCGCGCGGGTGCCCGAGCGGGAACGGGATAGAAGATGCCGTTCCAGGTACCCTTGCCGCCGGGGTAGCTCCACCCGGATGTTCCTATCCGAACGTCGCTCATTTCAGCTTCTGGTATTCGTCCCTGTCGAACCCGAACGTCACCTTCGGTCCGCGGACGAGAATCGGGCGCCGGATCAGGTTCGGGTTCTCCATCATCATGTCAATCGCTTCCGTCTTCGATGTCGGCAGCGGCCGCGTCTTGAAGACGGGGCTCCGCAGGCTCACGAAATCGAGGAAGCGATTCGCGTCGATGTGCTTCTCGAGGAACTCGCGTGACGGCGGATTCTTGTTGATGTCGATCTGGTCGACGACAATCCCGCGCTCGTCCAGGTAACTCCTGGCGCTCTTGCACGTCGTTCATGTCGGCTTGGAATAGAAGACCGGCGTTGGCATGGAACGATTGTAGCCCCGCTTGCGTAACTATGTGCCCAGAGCGTATAGTCCCGATGCACATGACCCGCCGACCGGATGCCGACGTCGCCAGCCTCCTTCCGCTCACACCGGTGGTGTTCGAGATCCTGCTCGCGCTCGGCGGCGGCGAACAGCACGGCTACGCGATCATGCAGGACGTCGCCGAGCGCACCGGAGGCCGCATCGAGCTCCACGCGGGGAGCTTGTATCGCGCTCTGAGCCGTCTGCTCGAGGGCGGCTTCATCGAAGAACTCGACGAGCGTCCTGCGGCGGCACACGACGATCAGCGGAGGCGGTACTACCGTCTCACCCTGCTGGGGACGGCTGTCGCGCGGGCCGAGGCGGAACGCCTCGAGGCGCAGCTCGCGGTGGCGCGCGAGCGCCGGCTGTTCCGGCGACACACGTGACGCGCGCGTCGCTGGTGCTGTTCCGGGCGCTGCTCGCGGCGTACCCGCGCCGGTTTCGGCGCCGCTTCGCGGAGGCGATGGAGCAGAGCTTTCGTGAGGGCTACGCCCACGCGGCAACGGCCGGCACCGCCGCGGCGCTCGTCTTCGTCGTTCGCGCCTGCATCGACACCGGCGTCAACGCCGTCGCGCTCCGCGCGGTGAGGCTGCGCGATCGCGTGTTGTGGCCCGATCCGATTGGCTTGCACCAGCAGAAGAGGACGTCCGATATGTGGTGGCAGATTCTGGTCAGCGACGCCCGATACGCGTTCCGCATGTTCCGGCGCAACCCCGTGTTCGCCGCGCTTGCGGTCGTCGCGCTCGGCCTCGGTATCGGCGCCAACACGGCGATTTTCACACTCGTCGACAGCGTTCTGCTGCGCCCTCTTCCGTACGCGCATCCCGATCGGCTCGTCATGATCTGGAGCAGCAATGAGCGCGAACACCGTGATCGCGACGTCGTCTCGCCGCTCGACTTCATGGACTTCAAGCGTGCGTCGGCCTTCAGCTCGGTCGAAGCGGCCTACAGCTTCGTTATCGGCGGCACCTGGATCAGCAAGACGGGAGCGGAGCCGATCACCTTCACGGCGGTCACCTCGCAATTGTTCGAGACACTCGGGCGCGCTCCAATCCTCGGGCGGACGTTCACGCCTGACGATCTCCAGACGGGCGTGCTCATCAGCTACGACTTCTGGCAGAAGCGGCTCGGCGGGGATTCCGCGGTGCTCGGCCGCGTGCTGAATATCCAATATCAGCCGCGGACGATCGTCGGCGTGATGCCGAAAGACTTCATCTTCCCGTATCGCGCGATGCTGGGGCCGAGCGGCTTCTCCAGCTCACTGTCCGTGGATATGTGGTTTCCGCTCGCGTTCGTTGATGACAACGCGTTCACGCGCGCGACGGCGACGGCTCCTCTCTCGCGGCAGGTCCGCATGCTGTCGGTGATTGCGCGACTTGCCGACGGCCACACGAGGGAACAGGCGAGCGCCGAGCTGCAGGGCATCGCCCGCCAGATCCGCGGCACGCACGCGGATACGAACGGGAATATCGGTGTCTCGATCGTTCCTGCCCATGAGCAAGCGGTCGGAAGCGTCAGGCCGGCTTTGCTGCTCCTCGTTGGCGGCGTCGGCCTCGTCCTGCTGATGTCGTGCATCAACGTCGCGAACATGCTGCTCGCGCGCAGCACGTCGCGCCAGCGGGAACTGGCGATTCGGTCCGCGCTCGGCGCTGGCCGGAATCGACTGATCGTTCAGACTCTCGTCGAGTCGGTTCTTCTCGGCGGCCTCGGTGGCCTGATGGCGCTTGCCTTTCTGCGGCTGTCCGTTCACGGCATCGTCGCCCTGGCGCCGCCAGAACTCCCACGCCTCGGCGAGATCAGTCCTGACATGAGCGTCCTGCTGTTTGCCGCAGCGCTGTCGGTCATAACCGGAGTGGCGACGGGCCTCGTACCCGCCTTCGCTTCTTCGCGTGGGGACGTCAACTCGGGATTGAAGCAGGCCGGCAGAAGCGCGACATCGGGACGGGGTCAGCAGCGCGTGCGGTCCGCGCTCGTGATCCTGGAGGCGGCGCTGGCCGTCGTGTTGACGGTCAGCGCGGGCCTTCTCGTACGCAGCTTCGTCTCGATCCTGTCGACGGATCCGGGGTTTCAGGTCGAACACCTCCTGACTTTGCAGCTTACGATTCCGCCCAAGTACAACGGGACGGAACAGCGGCGCACCATGTACGCCGATCTCGAAGCGCGCCTGCGGGCGATCCCCGGCGTAACGGACGTCGGCGGCACGACTCGACTTCCACTTGGCAGCACGAACGTGTCGACCAAAATCAACATCGAGGGGCGCAGCGTCCCCCCATCGCAGTGGCCCGAAGCCGAGTTCCGCCGTTCCGTCTTCGATTACTTCTCGACGATGGGCATTCCTCTGCGCCGCGGGCGGCTATTTACGAAACAGGATGGACCGAATGCTCCGCCGGTCTGCGTCATCAACGAAACAATGGCGCGGCAAATGTTCGCGGGCATCGACCCGGTCGGGAGACGAATCAAATTCGGAAGCGCTGACGGGCCCTGGGTGACCATCGTGGGCGTCATCGGCGATATCCGCCACAGTGCGCTCGACGCACCGCCGCAGCCGGAGGTGTACATCAACTATCTGGTGAATCCTCCGTCGAACCCGTTCATCGTGCTGAAGACGAACGCAGATCCGGCGTCGATCGTGCCGGCCGTCAGAGCGCAGCTGCAGGCCGTCGACAAAGACATCGCATCGAACGATATCCGTCCGATGACCGGCGTGCTGTCGAACTCCGTCGCCGAGCGGCGATTCATCCTCTTGCTCGCCGTCTCCTTCGGGGTGCTCTCGCTGCTGATGGCGGCGGTCGGGGTCTACGGAGTCATGGCACTGGTCGTCAGCGAGCGCGCGCCGGAGATGGCAATCCGTCTGGCACTCGGCGCCTCACCATCACGCGTCCTTCAGCAGGTGCTGCAATACGGGCTGGTCCTCGCCGGCGCCGGCGCGGCGCTCGGTGTCGCTGTGTCCGCAGTCGTCGCGCCGTCGATGCGATCGCTGCTGTTCGGTGTCCGTCCTGTCGACCCCTTCACCTTCATCGCGGTGCCGTCGCTCGTCGTTGCGGTCGCCGTCGCTGCCTGCGCCGGTCCCGCCTGGCGCAGCATGCGGGTCGACCCCGTCCGCGCGCTTCGGATGGAGTAGGCCCTCCGAGGCTCCCGCTCCCGCGGCCGGGTAAAATATATGTTTACCCTGCTGATGCTGACCGTCAACGAGATCTTCCATTCGATTCAGGGCGAATCCACCCACGCGGGCCGGCCCTGCGTGTTCGTGCGGCTCACCGCGTGCGATTTGCGCTGCTCCTGGTGCGATACGCCGTACGCGTTCCACGAGGGCACCCGAATGGCTGTCGATGAGGTGCTCGACAAAGTCCGCGCGTACGGGTGCGACGTCGTCGAAGTGACCGGCGGCGAACCGCTTCTGCAGAAAGACGTGTATCCGCTCATGGAGCGGCTCCTGGCCGAAGGGCATACGGTTCTGCTCGAAACCGGCGGACACCGGAGCGTCAGCGCCGTTCCGCCCGGGGTTCACCGGATCATCGACGTGAAGTGCCCCGGCAGCGGCGAGGCCGACAAGAACTGCTGGCAGAACCTTGCCGAGCTGAGGCCGACCGATGAGGTGAAGTTCGTCATCCGGGATCGTGTCGATTACGAATACGCACGCCACGTTGTTCGCGAGCGCGCGCTCTCGGACCAATGCGCGGCGGTGCTGTTTTCCCCCGTACACGGCGTGATGAACAACCGTGAGCTGGCGGAATGGATTCTCGAAGACCGCCTGGCCGTCAGACTCCAGCTGCAAGCCCATAAATACATCTGGGATCCCTCGATGCGCGGCGTATGAAGGCCGTTCTTCTCCTGAGCGGCGGCCTCGATTCCTACACCGCCGGTGCGATCGAGAAGTCACACGGCTGCGATCTGTATGCGCTGACGGTGCGATACGGGCAGGTGCACGCGCGCGAAATCCAATCGGCTCGGAACGTCGCGCGTGCGCTCGGTGTTGTCCGGCACGTCGAGCTCGATGTGCCGCTCTCGACGTTCGGCGGCTCGAGCCTGCTCGGCGACGGCGAGATTCCGAAGGACAGGGGCGAGTTCAACGGCATTCCCTCCACCTATGTTCCCGCGCGCAACACGGTGTTCCTGTCGCTTGCGCTCGCGTGGGCCGAAGTGCTCCAGGCTGAGGCGATCGTGATCGGCGTCAATGCCATTGACTATTCGGGGTACCCGGACTGCCGTCCCGAGTACCTGCGCGCGTTCGAGCATCTCGCGACGCTTGCGACGAGAACGGGCGTCGAAGGGCACGCGCTGAAGATCCTGGCGCCGTTGTCCACGCTGTCGAAGGCCGACATCATCCGCCGTGGCATGGCGCTCGGCCTCGATTACGGTCTCACGCTCAGTTGTTACGATCCCCGGCCCGACGGCGCTCCCTGCGGCCATTGCGACTCCTGCACGCTCAGAGCGCGCGGCTTTGCAGAGGCGGGCGCCGCGGATCCCGTGCTTCACCCATGACCGAACGCCTGTACTACACGGATCCCTATCTTCGCGAGTTCGACGCCACGCTCGTCGACACCGTCTCACACGGGGGGCAGACGGCGCTCATCCTCGATCGGACGGCCTTCTATCCGACATCGGGAGGGCAGCCCGCGGATGCCGGCGCGTTTCAGGACGTGCGGCTGCTCGACGTCGTGGACGCGGAGGACGGCCGGATCCTCCATATCGTCGATCGCGCGCCCTCGACGACCGCGCTGCACGGCGTCATCGACTGGACGCGCCGGTTCGATCACATGCAGCAGCACACGGGGCAGCACGTGCTCTCGGCGGCGTTCGACCGGTTGTTCGGCGTGCGAACCGAGAGTTTTCACCTCGGCGCCGAGTCGTCGACGATTGATCTCGCGCGCGAGGTGAGCGCATCCGAAGTGGAACGCGCAGAGGACGAGAGCAATCGCATTCTCTGGGAAGACCGTCCGGTCGCGATCCGCTTCGTCGACGCCGCCGAGGCGCGGACGCTCGGCCTCAGGAAAGAGACGATGCGGGAGGGAACGATCCGGCTGATCGACGTCTCCGACTTCGATCTCTCGGCCTGCGGCGGCACCCACGTCTCGAGCACGGGAGCGATTGGCATCATTGCCGTCGCCGGCATCGAGCGGTTCCGGGGCGGATCACGCGTGACGTTTCTCTGCGGCGATCGAGCGCTGAAGGGGTTTCGCGCGCTCCGGGACGCCGTTGCCGGCAGCGTGCGTGTCCTGTCGGTCGCGCCAGCGGAGCTGCCGGCGGCCATCGAGCGCATGCAGTCGGACGCGAAGGACCTCCGGCGGCAGATGAAGGGGTATCAGGAGCAGCTCGCGTCGAGCCGCGCCGCCGCGTTCGCTGCCGCAGCGGAGAGCGTGGGAGCCGTGCATCTCGTTGCGGCGTCGCTGGAGGGCTGGGACGCCAACGGGCTCAAGCTCGTTGCCTCGCAGATCGTCGAGCAGCCGGGCTTTGCTGTGGTGCTGCTGTCGGAGCCCGCGCCGTCGGCTATCGTCATGGCGCGTTCACGCGACGTGGACGCCGATGCGGCGGCGGCGCTGAAGGCCATCGTGTCGCGGTTCGGCGGCAAAGGCGGCGGCCGTCCCGAGCTGGCGCAAGGAGGGGGTCTCTCAGCGCCAGCAGCAGACGTGCTCGCCTTCGCCCGCGAACACTTCACGCGCTGAGAATTGCAGATTGCAGATTGCAGATTGCAGATTTGCGGATTGTAGATTGTGGGTGCGCGGTGCAGGCTTGGATCGATGGTTCGGACGTTCAGCGCTTGTCTGAGATGGTGATGATGGCGCGGCCGGCTTCGCGCTGGACCTGTTCGTCCGGATCCTTGGCGGCTTTGCGGAGTGCCGGCAGCGCAGACGCGGCTGCGGGGCCATACGCGCCAAGCGCCGTGGCCGCGGCGGCGCGCACCGAGGCGTCCTCGTCTGCGAGCGCACTCGTCAGCGCGGGGATTTCCTTCGCCGGATTGTCTCGGACGATTCCCAGGTACGTGACAGCGACCTGACGCACTTCCGCTTCGCTGTCGTCCAACCCCGTGATCAATGGCGGGATCACGACCTGCGGATCGATCGACGCCCGTTCGCGCAGTTTCCCGAGCGAGCGGAGCGCCTCCTTGCGGACCGCCGGGTCGTCGTTGTCCAACGCGTCCTTCAAGACCGGAACCGCCGCCGATCCCATGAAGCTCAACGCAAGCGCGGCTTCGGCCGAGTACGTGGCCTCGGACAGGAGCATCGCGATGTCCGGGATCGCCTCCGACGCACGGACGCCGAGGATCGCGCACGCTTTGAGTGCGGCTTTCTTTCGATCTTCGGACGCGGAGTCGTCCTGCAGGGTCTGTCGGATGAGCGGGAGCGCGGCGGTGCCGCGCGATTCGACCTCGGCGGTGGCGTGCTCCGCTTCTTTGGGATTGCGGCTCTGGAGATCGTCAATCCAGCGGTCGTCGTTTCTCACGGCGACCCGCACGGGCAGCCCGCCCGCGGCGGGGGACCGGTAATACCAGATCGCGGCTCCGACGCCGGCGACGAGCGCGAGCAGGAGCGCGATGAATCGCAACACCGCGCTATTTTACGTTGCCGCGTGCGGTGTAGTTGGCCAGCGTTTCAACCGCGAGATCCGCAATCCAGGTTACCGTCGAGGCGGGGATCGCGAAACTGTTGGCCAGCATGGAAAAGGCGAGTGTCTCTCCGTCCCGCGTGCGCACGAAGCCCGACAGCGTCCGGACGTTCGCAATCGAGCCCGTCTTCGCCAGCGCGTTGTGTTCAGCGCGCGTCTTCTTCAGCCGTGAACGCAAGGTGCCGTCTGTCCCCGCGATCGGCAGCGTCGCGGCGAACGCGTCGTGACTGGCCGGATCGCGATACTCGTGCTCGAGGATTGTCACGAGCATGTCCGCGGTGACGTAGTCGTAACGCGAGAGTCCGGATCCGTCCACCTGGATATACGTCGACGGCGGAATGGCCCAGCCGTCGAGAACGGCCCGGGTCGCCAGCGAGCCTCCCGCGACGGTCCCAAGGCCCCCGTCGGCCGCCCCCGAGGCCTTCAGCAGCGTCTCGGCGTACAGGTTCTCGCTCACCTTCATCATCGTGGTCGCGACTTCCCGGAGCGGCGGCGATTGCGTCTGCACGAGTAGTCGCCGTGTATCGGGCGGTGCTATCGTGACGCGTTCGTCCGCGTCTTCGGCGCCGCCCGTCACGTGTATGCCGCGTGCCTCGAGCGCGTCCTTCAGCGACTGGGCAAAAAAGATCGTCGGGTTCACGACGGCGACCGTTCGGGTCAGCGGTGCGCCATCGATCGGAACGCTGCCGGTCACTTCGAGAACCGGCGCGTCGAGGCGCCGCACGTAATCCACCGTAACGGCGGATTTCGCGGCACCCGTGTATGCGCGGTTGATGACGCGGAGACCCGACCCGGGCGCGAGCGTGACGCTGGCCGGTGCGCCTTCCGTCGGTCCCGCAGCGATCGTCAGCGCGGCGACGTCTTCGTTGTACTGCAGCGCGCCGACCGGTGCGGCGTAGCCGTACTGCAGGTAGTCCCATGCCCAGCCGGCTCCAAGCCCCTCGTCGTCGAACGCGTTGTCGTCGCCGACGATGTCGCCGTCGATGCGATTGATGCCGAGCCCGCGAAGCGCGAGCGCCCAGTCGTCGAACACGGCCGTCGCGCGCTGGTTCCGCGTGTTGATCGTCGGATCGCCGGTTCCCCGGACGATGAGATCGCCGGCGAGGACTCCGTCTTGGATGGGGGCGGCCGTCTCGAGCGTCGTCGTAAACCGAAAGTCCCACCCGAGCGTCTGCGCCGCTGTCGCCAGCGTCACGATTTTCATGTTCGACGCAGGCATCATGAGCTTGTGGGAATTGCGCTCGTACAGGGCGCGTCCGGAGTCGAGGGACTTGACCTCGACACCCCATTCGCCCTGGTTCATCACGGCCGCGCCGAACACCTGATCGAGGTCAGCGGCCAGTTGTCGTTCGACCTTGGAGGGCGCGCGCGGGCTGGTTTGGGGTGGTTTGTGACCGCCGCAGGCGGCGAGGATTGCAGAAAGGGCAACACTGGTCGCAGATTCTGCGATCCGGCGGAACAAGGGGTCAGACCCCGGTCGTCGGATTACACACCGCGAGTGTGTAACTGAGCGACCGGGGTCTGACCCCGGCGCTCGGCGCGACCGGGGTCTGACCCCATCGCAGCGGCGGTCAGACCCCATCGAGCGCTTTGACGATCGCGTCGAGCGCGGCGCCGTCGATCTTCGCCGCACCCTTGTCGCCCTCCCGTTGCGCGAATACGTCAGACCCATGCTTCCCGAACGTGACGTGTTCGGTCTTCTGCCCGTCGTCGTATTTGATCGTGACCGAGAGCTCCGGCTTGTCCAGACCGGTATCCTTCGTATCCTGGACGAAGCTGGCGGCGCGGGCGTTGGTGAGCGCGGTCATCAGCGCGTCGACTTTTGCCCCGTCGAGCTGCTTCGCGCTCGGCGCCACCTGCTTCCATTTGTCGCCCGACTTCTCGAAGGTACGCGTCTGGCCGTTGCGAACGACGTCAATCCGCGTCGTGTTGAACGACCGGGCGTCGAACAGGTCTTTCTGCCGGAAGTCGTCCGCACTCTTCTTCATGTCGTCGGCGACCGCGGAGTCGATCGTGAAGACGAGCGGCCGCGACGCATCTTTCGCGTACACCACGCCCTCGCCGGCGCTCTTGCCAATCGACAGCGAGGCGGACGAACTGCCGGCCCCCAGCGTGATCGTCGCGTCCGGCTTGTCGAGGCCGTACTGCGCGAGGTCCGTCGCGTCCGTCGCGGTGATGGCCTTCATCTGGGCCGTGTTGATGCGGCCGACGATCCCTTCCACCGCGCTGAAATCGGCGCGCGCGTCCGCGGGCGACGTCATCCGCCAGTCCGCCCCCTGCTTGACGAGCGCGATCGTGCGCTTGGGATCCGTCAGCGTGACGTGGTCCACTTTGTCGCGATCGAACGCGAGCACGGTCTTGTCCCGCAGATCGAACGTGGTCCGATTGAACGTCGTGTCCAGGTACGAGGGGATGAGGAAGACGCGCGGTTTGTCGGGCAGCTTTGCATAGAGATCGCTGCCGGTCGGCGTTTTCTGGCCGACGAGCAGCGTTCGCTTCTTGCCGTCGGCCGTGAAGTCGACCTCGATGCGCGCCGGATCCAGCGCGTACTGCTTGAAGTCGCTGGCCTGTTCGTCGACGACGCGCTGAATTTCGAGCGACGCCAGGTTCGACGTGATCCCCGACAGCTCCGCCTCGTCCGCCTTGACGGTAAGCGGCTGCGTCACCTGCCAGGTGTTGTCTTTCTTCACGACGGTCGTGCGATCGCCGGACGCCGCCTTGACGCTGACTTCCTTGATGGCGTCCGCCTTCACGTCCGGAAACACCTTCTCCTGCTTCTTCTCGTCCGTCTCCGGATGCTTCGACTCGTACAGCGCATACCAGCCGAGTGGAACCGCAATGACGAGCAGGATGATGAGCGAGCGAACTCCTCGCATCTATCGCCTCCGCCACCACGTCTGGACACCGGCCAGGAGGATCAGGCCCGGGACGATCAGCACGGTGAGATAAAAGATTCGCGTTTCCTGATCCGCGGTGAGCGTGATTCGTCGATCCTGCGCATCGCGCGGACGGATCGAGATCAGGTTTTCTTGCTGCGCCAGCCAGTTCACGGTATTCAGGAACAGGTCGCGGTTGCCCTGGACCCCCAGGAACGCATTGCTCGCGAACTCCGAGTCGCCGAACGCTACGACGCGGCTCTCCGGCTTCTTGCCGTCCTTCTCGACACCGTTTGGCGCTGCAACCGATACGGCCGCAGCAAGTGAAACCGGTCCGGCCTTGTCGTCCGGGTCCTTTTTGGCCGGTTGACCCGACGCGAGGCCTTTCAGGTCGGTTTCTCCCCAGCTGCTCCGGCTCGTCTCGACGATGCTTTGAGCGGTCCGGCCGTTGACGCCGCCCTCTACCGGCGTCATCGATCGAGCCAGCGGATACGCCGTCAGCAATTGAAAGTTCTGCGTGATGGGATGTGATGGATAACTCGCCGCCACCGGAATCGATTCGTCGGCGCCGATCAGACGGCCCATGCCCGAGACATCCAGCACGACGTCGTCGTCTGCGGAAATGCCCCAGTCGTGGAGCAGCCCCTGTAGCCCCGTCGGCTCGGGCTCGCCGGCCTTGATGACGGGATCGAGCATGATGAACGCCTTCCCGCCAGCGTTCAGATATTTTTTCACCATGTCGATTTCGGCAGGCAGGAAGTCGGTCTGCGGTCCGGCAATGACGAGCACGTCGGCGTCGGCGGGGACTCCGTTCTGCTGGGCGAGGACGACTTTGTCGACGACGAAGTTGTCCCCGGTCAGCGCTGACGAGATGCCGTTGTAGCCCGTCCGATCGGCGCTGGTCGTGTCCTTCTCACCATGCCCGTTGGTGAAATACACCTTCGGCTGGCGCCCCTGGACCGCTTTGATCAACGCATTCGTCAGTTCCTGCTCGCCGTCGGAGGTCGCCTTCTCGTTGCGTCCGTGATAATCGAACACGACCGTCCCGAGCGCCGTAATGCCGTACTGCTGCGCCAACGCGGGCTTCTTTTCAGGGTCGATGTACTCGACGTCGACCTGCTTCGACGCATAGCGATATTCGTCGAGGCGGTCGCGGAAGCGCTGGAAATCATCGCCGCGCGCAAAGACCTTGACGTGCACGGGTTCCTTCAAATCCTGCAGCACCTTCCGCGTCTGGTCCGACAGCGAGAACTGCTTGGCGGCTGTCAGATCCCAGCGCTTGTCGTGCCGCGTGCCCAGATAGTTGATCGCGACGAGCATCGCAATGACGACCACCGTACTGATGATGGCGAGCGTCCCGAACCGCGCCTGTCGTCCTGCGAAGGCCTGTCCGATCTCGCGCCATTGGCTCAGCATGTAGAGCAGCGTGCAGACGAGGCCCGCGATGGCGAGGCCGCTGTAGTACGGCTGCCACTCCGGCTTCGAGAAGCGGATCGCCACCGCGGCAAGCACGAGGACGACGCCGAGCCAGCCGAGGAGTCCGAGGATGCGTTTCAGCATGGCTCAGCCCCTCCACCGTTCGGAGTCGACCGACTTCGCCGTGAGGAACAGACCCAGCGTGATCAGACTCAGGTAATAGATGATGTGCTTCGTGTCGATGATGCCCTTCGAAAAGTCGTCGAAGTGTTCGGTGATCGACATGTAGCGGGTGACGGCGCCCATCACCGGTCCGGCGGTGTCGGCGAACCACCCGACGATCCACAGCATCAGGAAGACGATGAACGAGATGATGCCGGCCACGATCTGGTTGTTTGTCGTGCTCGAGATGAGCAGCCCGATGGAGAGGAAGGACCCGCCCATCAGCAGCAGCCCCAGATAGCATGCGACGAGCGGACGCCATTCCGGATTGCCGTATACGAACAGGATCGCGATGTAGAGCAGTGTCACCAGCAGCATGACCACGTAGAGTCCGAGCGCTCCGAAGAATTTGCCCAGGATGATCTCGACGTCGGTGACGGGTGAGGTGAGGAGCAGTTCGATCGTTCCGGATCGCTTTTCCTCCGAGTAGGTCCGCATCGTGATCATCGGCATGATGAACAGGATGATCACCGCCGCGTTCTGCAGGACGTTGCGGATGACCTGCTGGTTGACGTTCAGCGCGCCGCCGCCCATGTCGGGCATCTGCATGCTCTGGCGCACGAAGAAGTCCACATACAGATAGAAGAAGACGCCGAACGGCAGCGCGAAGAAGCCGATGATGATGTACGCCATCGGCGAGGAAAAGTAGGAGCGGAGCTCCTTGTTGGCAATGGCGATCACGTTACGCATTGGACGGCCTCCCTTCGAGTCGGTCTTCGGGCTCGCCCGGCGCGAGCCCACCGTCGCGCGCGTCGGGTTCGCCCGGCGCGGGCTCCTCGGTCGTGACCTGGAGGAAGACTTCCTCGAGGCTCATGCGCATCGGTCGCAATTCCAGCAGTCCCCATCCCGACGTGACGATCTCGCGCGCGATGTCGCGGCGGACGTCGTGGCCGCGCTCGCTCTCCACCTCGTAGGCGCCGCTGTCGTGCCGCTGGTCGGCGTGCCCGACCCGCGTCACGCCGGGGATTCGAGCCAGCGCGGCAGCAACGTCCTGCCCCCGCGCATCCACTTCGACGTACAACGTCTCGGCGCCCCTCAGGCGCGCGGTCAGGTTGTCGGGCGTATCGACGGCGACCACGCGGCCCTTGTTGATGATCACCACCCGCTGACACGTCTGAGAGACTTCCGGGAGGATGTGCGTGCTCAGGATGATCGTGTGGTCGCCGGCGAGGCCTCGAATCAAATCCCGCGTCTCGATGATCTGCTTGGGATCGAGGCCGGCCGTCGGCTCGTCGAGGATCAGCACTTCGGGATTGTGCAGCAGCGCCTGGGCGAGCCCGACGCGTTGCCTGTATCCCTTCGAGAGTTTGCCGCAGTGCCGCGACGCCATGTCGTCGACGTGCGTGCGCCTCATCACCGCATCGACGCGCGCCGCGCGTTCGGCCGACGACACGCCTTTGATCCGTGCGACGAAGTCGAGGTACTCGCGCACGGTCATGTCGGGGTAGAGCGGCGGCGTTTCCGGAAGATACCCGGTGCGGCGCTTGGCTTCGATCGGCTTGTCGAAGACGTCGTATCCGGCTACCGTGGCGCGCCCTTCCGTCGCCGGCATATAGCCGGTGAGGATTCGCATCGTCGTCGTCTTCCCCGCGCCGTTCGGCCCCAGAAATCCAAGAATTTCGCCGCGTTCCACACGAAAGCTCACGTCGTCGACGGCCGTGACTCGGCCGTATCGTTTCGTGAGGTGCTGGACCTCAATCACGTTGCATCTCCGTAATCTATAGACAGCAAAGCTGATGCGGGGGCAATCTGGAATCCTATCGGATTACAAAAAGAGTGGTCAAGCGCCCCCTCGTTATTCTCCGCTTCAGAGGGGCGGCTCAGGCGTTTGACATATGAGCACTTGTTCATATATTCATACATTATGTCTCCCGCCGGCCGGCATCACGTGGCCTCCATCGAACACGGCAGGACGAAGCCTCGCGCCGAAACAATCGACGTCTGTGAAGGCCCGCATACCGCAGGGAAGCTTACCGACGACCGCCGCGAGCATCTGATGCCCGCAGGTGCCGTCGAGGCCCTGGCGGAAACCTTCCGCATTCTCGGTGATCCCACCCGCGTGCGTATTCTGGACGTGCTCTCCGCGGGCGAGCTGTGCGTGTGCGACATCGCGGAGCTGGTCGGCCTGAGTGAATCCGCCGTGTCTCACCAGCTGCGGCTCCTCCGCGGGACGCGGCTCGTGAGGCCGCGTCGGGCCGGGCGCCAGGTCTACTACTCCTTCGATGATCAACACATTCTGAGCCTTTTCCAGCAGGGACTCCGTCACGTGACCGAGGAGACTCGCTGATGGCGGCGTGCACCGTCTGTGAAATCCACGCCGAATCGACGTTCAAGATCGAAGGCATGGACTGCCACGAAGAGGTGGCCATCCTCGAGCGCACGCTGAAGAAGCTCTCGGGGATGGAGGCGCTCGACGCGGACGTGCTCGCGCAGCGCCTTCGCGTCAAGTACGACGCCGCGAAGCTGACTGCGTCCGCGATCGCGGAAGCGGTCGCGCAGACCGGCATGCGCGCGTGGCTCGAGCACGAGGAACCGGTGGCCCCGGTCGGGTCACCGGCGACGCGCCGTGTGCTGGTGGTTGCCTCGGGCGTGGCCCTCGGCGCCGGTCTCTTGT
This sequence comes from Vicinamibacterales bacterium, assembly GCA_035495555.1. GTDB lineage: Bacteria > Acidobacteriota > Vicinamibacteria > Vicinamibacterales > 2-12-FULL-66-21 > DATJFQ01. Next base: position 183,912 of record DATJFQ010000042.1, on the reverse strand, counting down.
GTGATCTGCTCCGCGCCCCCGCGCCTGTATCCACCGTAGCCTACGGCGTATCGATCCTCAGCGGCGGCGTTTACACCGCGCGGCGAGCCCTCGCGGCGGCCCGGTTGCTGTCGCTCGACATCAACGTCCTCATGCTCGTCGCGGTTGCCGGAGCGGTGGCGCTGCGCCAATGGTCCGAAGCCGCGTCAGTCATTTTTCTGTTCGCCCTGGCGCAGCTCCTCGAAGCACGCGCCATGGAACGCGCGCGCGCGTCAATCCGGGCGCTCATGGATCTCACGCCGATCGAGGCGCTGGTGCATCGCGGCGGCCGCGATGTGCGCGTGAACGTCGACGAACTGCGCATCGGCGATCTCATGATCGTGCGCCCCGGCGAGAAGATCCCGCTGGATGGCCGCATCGCGGCCGGGCGGACGTTCGTCAATCAGGCGCCGGTCACCGGGGAGTCGCTGCCCGTCGAGAAGGGCCCGGGCGACGACGTGTTCGCCGGGACGATCAACGGCCGTGGAGTGGTGGAGATCGCCGTCGAACGGCTCCGCGCCGATTCGACCGTCGCGCGAATCATTCACCTGGTCGAGCGCGCGCAGGCGCAGCGCGCACCGAGTCAGACGTTCGTGGAGCGCTTTGCGCGAATCTACACGCCGGCAGTGCTCGTGCTGGCGGCGATCGTGGCTGTCGCGCCGCCGCTCGCCGGCGCGGGCCCCTGGAGCACGTGGATTTACCGCGCGCTGGTCCTGCTCGTGATCTCCTGCCCGTGCGCGCTGGTGATCTCGACACCGGTGTCAGTCGTGTCGGCGTTGTCGGCGGCCGCCCGCAAAGGCGTGCTCATCAAGGGCGGTGCACACCTCGAGCGATTGGCCGAAGTGCGATGCATCGCGTTCGACAAGACGGGCACGCTGACGCGAGGCACGCTGAAGGTCGTCGACGTGCGGCCCATCTCCGGCGCCTCGGCGGACGATCTGCTGCGTGTCGCCGCATCGATCGAAAGCCGCTCCGAACACCCGATTGGCCGCGCGATCTTCGAACACGCACAGCTCGAATCCGTACCGCTCGATCGCATCACCGGCTTCGAGGCGCTCCCGGGTCTCGGCGCGCTCGGGCGGATAGGCGACGCGGCCGTCGTGCTCGGCTCGCATCGGCTGCTCGAGGAACTCGGAGTCTGCACCGACGACCTGCATGCCGCGCTGGACGCGCAGCCGGAGGACGGCAGAACGACGGTGCTGGTCGCCGATCGCGGTCGTCCCCTCGGCGTCATCTCCGTGGCAGACGACGTGCGGGAGTCGGCAGCCGATGCGGTGCAACTGCTGCGCGCGCACGGAATCGCGCACGTCGCGCTGCTCACCGGTGACCAGGCTGCCGCTGCGACGGCGCTGGCGCGCGCGGTCGGCGTCGATCAGGTTCGGGCGGGGCTGATGCCGGAAGACAAGGTGCGCGAGGTCACGGCATTGCGCAAGCAGTTCGGCGCGCTCGCGATGGTGGGCGACGGCGTCAACGACGCGCCCGCGCTCGCGGCCGCTGACGTGGGCATCGCGATGGGGGTCGCGGGAACAGGAGCGGCCCTCGAAACGGCCGATGTCGCGCTCATGTCCGACGAACTGCTGCGCATCCCGTACGCGATTCGCCTCAGCCGCGCGGCGTTGCGCAACATCCGCGCGAACATCGCTTTCTCGATCACGCTCAAGGCGGCGTTTCTGGTCATGGCCATCTTCGGGATCGCCACGCTCTGGATGGCGGTCGTCGCGGACAGCGGCGCGTCGCTGATTGTGATCGCGAACGCGCTGCGGTTGCTGCGCGAGTAGCCTGACGCCGTCAGTTGCCAGTTGCCGTCAGTGCGTTGTCACGCCTTCCGGTTCGAGAAGAAGTGCTGATCGACGAAGTGATAGATCGCCTGCTGGTCGGCTGATTCGACCTTTTCGAACTGCAGTCCCATGCCCGTGCGCCGATCGCTCCAGGCGACGCGCGATTCGGCTTCGATTTCGTGCTTGGAACCCGGCAGACGAAACCGTACGCGTACCTTCGCTTCCTGCGGCAGCGGGCTCATCGTCCGGATCGCGACGCCGCCTTTGCTCACATTCAGCGTGAGCGCCGCCGCTATCGTGTTGCCGAAGCGGTACGACACGGGAATACCCAGCAGAACGCGCGGGCTGCTCCGACGGTTGAAATTGTCGGGAAACAGATGCGGTGCGAGCGACGGGAGGATGTTCTGGACTGCGCTGTACTCGTTCACGTAGCCGGCCACCCCGAGCGATGCGAGATGCTTCACCTCGTCCGCACTGCTGATGGTGCCGCTGAAGATCAGGATCGGAATTCGCCCGGCGTCGATCTTGCGAATCGTTCTGACAAGCTCGACGCCCCCCGCGTGCGGCAGGCGCAGGTCAATCACGAGCAGGTCGATGTCATCGGCATCCGTGCGGAGCATCGAGAGCAGCTCGGCTGCGCTTTTCACCGCCAGCGCCTTGTGCCCCGCCGATGCCAGCGCGGTGGAGAAACGGTCCCGCACGAAAGCGGTGTCGTCGGCGACGATCACGGTTTTATGGCTCACGGGCTTGATTGCAGAATCTATCAGGTTCTGCCTATAATTCGAACTTTCATGGCGCCGCGTTGCAGGAGTATGTATGGCCACCTGTCCTGAGTGTGATGCCGAAATCGAGGTTGACGAGTTCGACGTCGACAAGGGCGATCTGATCAGCTGTCCCGATTGCGGCTCCAACCTCGAAGTCACCAGCACGTCGCCCGTCGAGCTCGAGCTGGCCGACGACGACGATGATGACGACGAAGAGGACGAGAAAGACGGCGAGGACGACGAGTTCGACGAAGACGACGAAGGCGGCGTCGACGATGACGAAGAATCGGAAAGCGAGGACTGGGACGAGTGACCCCTGGTCTCGCGGCGTCCCGCGCCGCGTCCGATAAAGCGGCAACAGCCCGCTCCATCGAAGCCAAGGCAGCCGTGCTCGACGCGCGGCTTCGTTCGCTCGACTCTCTCATCATCGCGTATAGCGGCGGCGTCGACAGTGCCTATCTGGCGGTTGCGGCGACGCGTGTGCTCGGGGACCGCGTCCTGTGCGTCACCGCCGACAGCGCCAGCTACCCGGATCGGCATCGCGAGCTTGCGCTCGGCACTGCGCGCGCGTTCTCACTGCGCCACGAAATCATCCAGACCGACGAACTCTCGCGGCCCGAGTACCGCGCGAATCCGGCGAACCGCTGCTATTACTGCAAGAACGAGCTGTACTCGAAGTTGACCGCGCTCGCACGCGAGCGCGGCATCGCCACCATCGCCGACGGCAGCAACGCGGACGATCGCGGCGATTATCGTCCGGGCCGTCAGGCGGCCAGGGAGTTCGGGGTGATCAGCCCCCTGGACGAGGCTGAACTGACGAAGGGTGAAATCCGCGAGCTGGCGCGGCGCGCGGGCATGTCGACGTGGAACGAGCCGGCCTCCGCCTGCCTGTCATCGCGCATTCCGTATCACACGGAAGTGACCGGCGAAAAGCTGCGGCGAATCGAGGCGGCCGAGCGTGTCGTACGCGGCCTGGGATTCCGGGTGTTCCGCGTCAGGCATCACGACGCGCTCGCGAGGCTCGAATTCGGACGCGACGAGCTGCCCCGTGCCGTCGACCCGGAGATTGCAGACGCGCTGGACAAAGGGCTGCGGGCCGTCGGCTATCAATACGTCACGGTCGATCTGCGCGGGTACCGGCTGGGCAGTCTGAACGAGGCGCTTCGGCTGCGTCCTGTGTAGGCGCGTGCGCACAGCCGGCGTCGCGTCGCTGCTCCTGTTTCTCGCGCTCCACCTCGCGCTGCTCCCGCGCACGCTCGAAGATCTCGATTCGATCAACTTTGCGCTCGGCGTCCGCCACTTCGACGTCGCGCACCATCAGCCGCATCCGCCGGGCTACCCGGTGTACATCGCGCTCTCGAAAGCGTCGACCGCGTCGCTGCGCGCGCTGGGCATCGATGCCGCGGCGCCTCGGGGGCTCGCCTTCTGGAGCGCGGTTGGCGCCACGGGCTCCCTGCCGGCGCTGATCCTGTTCTTCACCGCGCTCGAAAAGCGCCGCCGGATCGCGATCTGGGCCACCGTTGTCACGGCTGCGGCGCCGCTGTTCTGGTTCACCGGCGTCAGACCGCTCAGCGACATGGCGGGCTTCGCCGCCGGCGCCTGGGCGCTCGCGCTGTTCGTCAGCCCCTCGCGGGGGAAGCTCGTCGCCGGTGCGTTCATCGCGGCCCTCGGGATCGGCATCCGTTCGCAGATCGCCGTGCTCACCATGCCGCTGTTCCTGTACGCGCTGGTCGTGCCATCAGGCCTGACGCTGCGTGATCGAGCGCTCGCGGTTCTCGGTTTGATCGGCGGCATTCTCGTCTGGGCCGTCCCGCTGATCGTGGTCAGCGGCGGGCCCGCGGCATATCTCACAGCGCTCGGCTCGCAGGCAGGGGAGGACTTCTCCGGCGTCTCGATGTTGTGGACGCATCACTCGGCGCGCCAGATCGCGGCGGCGCTGCTCGACACGTTCGTCTGGCCGTGGGACTGGTGGCTCGGGATCGGCATGTGCGTCCTTGCGGCGGCTGGTGCGTTGCGCGTCGCGTGGCGGTCGCCACGGACGGCGGCTGTCATTGGGATCGCGTTTCTGCCGTACGCCGTCTTCCATCTGCTCTTTCAGGAGACGGTGACGACGCGATACGCGCTGCCGCTCGTCCCAGCCGTTGCGTATCTCGCTGTGGCGGCGCTCGAAACACGGTCCCGCGTGGCACTGCCAACCGCCTCGATTGCCATTGCTGGCGTATCGCTGCTCGTCACGATACCCGCCAACGTCATCTACGCCGTCGACGGCGCGCCGATTTTCCAGGCGTGGGACGACATGGCCATCACCGCTCATGGCGGCGAGCGGGTCGACGCGGTCGGGATGCACGCCTCGGCGAAGCGCGCCGCCGAGTGGGCGGCGCCGATCCTTCCGGCGCGCGTCCTCGAGGCGCCGCACGGGCGCGAATGGCTCGCGCTCGTCTCGTTCTGGCGAACGGCGCCCGACTCGATCGTCTGGTTTGCCGCGGATCCGAAGCGCACGGATCTGGCGTTGTTCGATACGCGGCAGCGCGATCTCGCGCGAGCGTACCGGTGGGGGTTCATCGAGCCGCCGTTTGTCGGGGGCGCCCGCCCGAACGACATCGACTGGTATCGCATGCGCCCGCCCGGCTGGATGCTGGATGAAGGATGGTCGCTGACCCCGGAAACCGCCGGCATCGCGTTCCGTGATGCGAAAGGCCCCGCGTCCGCACCGGTCACCGCCTGGATTCGCGCGCGCGATTCCGAGTCGACGCTCGTCCTCGGCGGACGTTACATCACCACGGGCGCGTCCGCTCCATCGTCAGTTCAGGTGGAGGCGGCAGGGCGCCGCATCGCAACCTTCAGCGCCCCGGCCGGCTTTTTCGTCTACGAGGTGCCGGTCCAGACGAGGACATTTTCGTCGACGTCGGCGTATGTGCCGCTCCACGTCTCGGCGCAAGTCGAACGGGGCTCGGTGTCACTCGAACAGTTCGATCTGCAGCCGCCAGGAGTGCCGATGATCGCCTACGAGGCTGGCTGGAACGAGCCCGAATACAACGCGGCCAGCGGCATCTCCTGGCGCTGGATGAGCGAGCGATCGGTGTTATGGGTACGGCCGATCGGCCGCACGGTCACCCTCCACATCAGCGGAGAATCCACGCGGAAATACTTCGCGCGGGCGCCGCACGTTCGCATTCTCGCCGGCGGCCGCGAGATCGCCGCCTTCGATCCGTCTGAGGACTTCGACCGGACCGTGACCGTACCGCCGGACGTGCTCGCGTCAGCCGGCGGACGGCTGACCTTCGCCAGCTCCGATTTCTTCGTGCCCGGCGGGTCCAGCGGCGGCGATCAGCGTCATCTGGCGGTCAGGATCTTCGGGATCAAGGCGGAATAGGTGCACCGCCGGACGCCTTCGGCCTACGGCCGCTCTGCGTAGGCGAGCAGCGAGCTCCCCAAGGGCATATTCACGACGCGCAACGCCGCGGCTTCGAGCGCGAGTACACCCGACAGGGCGGCGTTGACCGGCGCGACCGGCACCGCGATTTCGTCCTGTGACTCGACGTGGCCGGTGACGCGCTGCGCCAGCCGGACCGCTGCGACCAGCGGCAGAATCGACAGATTGGTGTAGGTGCTGCGCCGCAGGCGGAATCCTGCCGCCTGCAGTTTTTTCTCGAGTGCCCCCCTGCTGTATCGCCGGAGTTCGCCCGAAAGTATGGAATGGTTCCCGCGCAGCGCATCGAGCGCCGCGACGTTGACCAGGAGCCGGCCGCCGGGCCTGAGGACGCGGAACATTTCGGCGAGCGCGTCGCGTTCCGTTTCGTCGGGCAGCGAGTACAGCACGTCGAAGGACGTGACGAGGCCAAACGTCTTCGCGGGGAACGGCAATCGCGCCGCGGTCGCGCGCGCCAGCCGGCGCTCACCGCGTTGACGGGCGACGGTGAGTCCTGTCCACGTGAGATCGATGCCCGTCGCGCGCCCGTAACGCCGGAGCAGTTCGAGGTTGTGACCGGTGCCGCAGCCGGAGTCGAGGATCTCGAGCGGCGCTCCGTGCGCGGCACGCGCATCGGCGACGAGCGGTTCCACGAACAGGCGGAATCCGCGGAACCAGAAATGATCCCGTTCGGCGCGCGCGGTCGCCGCGAGGAGACGGTCCATCGTGATAAGCTCTGGAAAAAATCGAACAAATTCTATCTTGCGCGGAGGGAAGTGCTGATGAAACGTTGGGTGCGACTGTTCGGAACGATGGCCATCGTTGCTGCGGTCGGTGCGGGCGGCTGCGCAAAGAAGAAGCCCGCGCCTCCACCGGCGCCCGCGCCCGCGCCTGCGCCGCCCCCGACGACGCCGCCTCCGCCTCCACCGCCGCCGCCTGCGCCGCCGGCTCCCGCACCGCCGCAGCCGACCGAAGACGAAATCTTCGCGAAGAAGTCACTCGACGAGTTGAACGCCGAGAAGCCGCTGACCGACGCGTTCTTCGACCTCGACTCGAGCCAGATCCGCGGCGACTCCACGCAGGCGCTGCAGAAAGACGCCGAGTGGATGAAGCGGTGGCCGAGCACCAAGGTGACGATCGAAGGACACTGCGACTCGCGCGGCAGCGCCGAATACAACCTCGCGCTGGGCGATCGGCGCGCCAAGGCCGTCGCGCAGTATCTCGTCAGCCTGGGTATCAGCGCCGACCGCATTCAGACGGTCAGCAAAGGCAAGGAGCAGCCGTTCTGCAACGAGGAAAACGAAGCCTGCTGGCAGCAGAACCGCCGGGGTCACTTCCTGATTACTGCGAAGTAGGCGATGGACGATGATCGATGGACGATGATCGATGGACGATGAACGCGTCATCGAACATCGTTCATCGAACATCGTTCATCGTTCATCGAATATCGGTTACCGTCTCACACCGCGCGTGATCGCTTCGGCGGCCGCCCGCGGATCCGCCTCACCGATAATCGGGCGCCCCACGACCAGATAGCTTGCCCCCGCCGCAATCGCCTCCGCCGCACTCATCGTCCGTTGTTGATCGTCCTTGCCGGCGGCCGCGGCTCCACGAATCCCCGGCGTCACGATCACGAAATCCGGACCGCACCGATGTCGGATGGCCGACGTTTCGAGCGGTGAGGCGACGACCCCGTCCAGGCCGGCTTCCCGCGTGAGCTCCGCCAGCCGCAGTACCTGATCCATCAGATCGATTACGATGCCGGTTTCACGAAGCGTCGCTTGATTCATGCTCGTCAGGACGGTGACCGCAATCACCAGCGGCGCCGGCGCGCTGCGCTTCGCGGCGGTGTCGCGCGCCGCATCCGCGGCCGCGCGCATCATCGTGGTGCCGCCAGCCGCGTGCACGTTCACCATCCAGACGCCCAGACTGGTTGCCGCCGCCACCGCCGTCGCCACGGTGTTGGGAATATCGTGAAACTTCAAATCGAGGAACACGCGGTCGCCGCGGCCGGTCAACGATCGGACGATTTCGGGTCCTTCGGCGGTGAAGAGACGGCTGCCGATCTTGAAGCCCCCGACGGTCCCGCGCAGCGTATCGGACAGCGCAACCGCCTGCTGCCGCGTCTCGACGTCGAGCGCGACTAGGAGCTGATCCACGCTTTTTCCCTTGCGCTCGTGTCGACGGTCCCGACGATATCCGCGAGGCGCTCGATGCCGTGCCGGGTCATGTAAGCATGGAGACCCGTCAGCAATTTGTTCCAGACAAAGGGATCGACGAAGTTCATCGTCCCGACCTGGACGGCGTTGGCGCCGGCAATCATGAATTCGAGGACGTCTTCCGCGGCGGCAATGCCGCCCATGCCGATGATCGGGATCTTCACCGCCCGGCGGCACTCGTACACCATCCGGACGGCAATCGGCCGGATCGCGGGACCGCTCAGGCCGCCGACGATGTTCGAGAGCTTCGGGCGGCGGGTGTCGACATCGATCGCCATGGCGAGGAACGTATTGACGAGGGAAATCGCGTCGGCGCCGGCGTCTTCGGCCGCGCGTGCGAACGATGCGACATCGGTCACGTTCGGGGTGAGTTTCGGAATGACCGGAAGGTGCGTGACTTCACGCACCGCGCTCACGACCTGATGTGTGCCCGGCAGGCTGCATCCGAACGTGATGCCGCCTTCCTTGATGTTCGGGCAGGAGATGTTCAACTCGAGCGCGGCGACGCCCTCCGCATCAGAGAGAATCCGCGCCACCTCGACGTACTCGTCGAGCGTCGTCCCGCAGATGTTGACGATGACCGTGGCGCGGCGCTCGCGGAGTTCGGGAAGCCGTTCGGCAATGAATCGATGGACGCCGATGCCCTGGAGGCCGATGGCGTTCAGCATGCCGGCGGGGGTTTCGACGATGCGCGGAGGCGGATGCCCCTCGCGCTCGGCGAGGAAGAGGCCTTTGACCGCGACGCCGCCAAGCGACGCGAGGTCGACCACGTCAGCGTATTCGACGCCGTAGCCGAAGCAGCCGCTGGCGGCGATGAGCGGATTGACGAGCCGCAGCGGCCCGATGCTGACCGAGAAATCCATCAGTGTCCTGCCAGCGATCCCCAGACGATGCGTGAGGCGTCGAACACGGGGCCTTCGATGCACGTTCGCGTGTGGTGGGGCGGGGCGCCCTCGCCGGTGCGCGCCATCACGACGCAGCTGTAGCAGCCGCCGAGCCCGCAGCCCATCACCTGTTCGAGCGACACATCGCACGCGCGGCCGTGTGCGCGCGCGAGATCGGCGCAGGCGTGCATCATTGGTGTCGGCCCGCACGCGTACAATTTCACCGGCTGTCCGAGCGGGCGCGCACGCAGTTCTTCCTCGAGCGGAGCCGTGATGCGTCCGTGAACTCCACGCGACCCATCTTCGGTGGCGAGCACGATGCGGAGGCCAAGCGCTTCGAACAGACCGACGCAGTAGAGTTCCTCGCCGCGGCGCGCGCCGTAGAACAGCGTCGCCCGGGTGCCGCGCGCGACGAGCGCTTCAGCGAGCGTGACGAACGGCGCGAGCCCGACGCCGCCGGCGATCATCCACGCGTCCGCCGGCGGGTCAACCGGCTCGAACGGCCGGCCCAGAGGGCCGAGGATGTTCAGGCGCGCGCCGGATTCCATTTCGGAGAGCAGACGCGTGCCCGCGCCGATCGATTTGTTGAAGATGGAGAACCCCAGCGCCCGGCCGTCTGCGTCGCGGAGCACCTCGAAGACGGAGAACGGCCGGCGCAGTAGCGGATCGAGGCCGCGCGACGTCTTCACCATGACGAATTGTCCGGGGCGAACGGTAGCCGCGAGATCCGGCGCGTCGAACGAGAGGACGTTGTAGTCGGACGACAGGCGGCGGTTCGCGATCACCGCGGCGTCGGTGTCCACCGGCATGCGTTCGAAGTATACACTCTGGATTATGCGCTTCCTGCGCATGCTCTCCAATGCCTGCATCGCGGGCGCCCTCGGCGCCGCGTATCTCACCATCCTCGTACTCCAGCTCAATCCGCAGGTGGCGCTCGCGTCGCGAACCTCGGCGCATTGGTACGTCACGATTGCCGCACTCTACGGGGTCGCGCTCGCGTTCGCGTTCTACGGATTGATGCTCCTGCGGGCGTTTCTGACGGTCGAGATCTTCTCGCCCGCGTGGGTCAGCGTGCGGCTGCTCGCGTGGTTGTCGTCTGCGGCCGCGGCCGCGGCCGCGGCGCTGATGTGGCTGAATCTGCGCGGGCTGTCCGCGGCGCTGCCGGACGTCGTCGCGCATCGATTCGAAGTCGGCGCGGCAGCAACGACGATTGCGGCGGTCGTGCTGTGCGCCCTCGCGGTTGCGCACTACTCGTTTGGCCGCCGCGGCAGCCGTGTGGGCGCCGCGCTGCTCGGCATCGCGCTGACGGCATCGCTGGCGCTGCCGCTCGCCGCGCGGGGCAAACGGATGCCGCAATCGGGCGAACCGTCGTCGAGTGCGCTGCCCGCCGTCGCCGTCGTCGAGCCGTCGCCGCACGTCAGGCTGGTGCTGCTCGACGGTGCGTCGCTCGACTACATCTGGCCGCGCGCGGCCGAAGGACGGTTGCCGAACTTCGGACGGCTGCTCGACGGCGGCGCATCGATGGACCTCGCCACGATTCGACCGACGCAGCCGGATCCCGTGTGGGCGGCTGCCGCGACCGGCATGTATCCCGCCAAGAACGGCGTGCGATCCGCGATGTCGTACTTCGCGCTGGGCGACGACAAGGCGATCGACCTTCTGCCCGACTACTGCTTCTCTCACACGCTCGTCCGGCTCGGAGTGGTGCGCGACGTGCGCAAGACGTCGGCGGCGTGGCGCGTGCGTCCGCTCTGGAGCGTGCTCAACGACTACGGCATCTCGACGGGCATCGTGCGATGGCCGCTGACGTTCCCGACGCAGCCCGTGAACGGGTTCATCGTCAGCGATCGGTTTCACGAAGTGCTCGGGTCGATGCCGGAAGCGGACGGCCGGGCCGTATATCCCGGCACGCTGCAGGATCGGGCGCACGAGGCGTTCGCCGGAGCGGACGCGGTTCCCGCCACGTTGCCCGGCGGTGTCACGGTTCCGCCAGGGCTGAACGCCGACGTGACCTCGGCGCGGTGGGATCAGTATTATGCGCGCGCTTTCCGCAGCGCCCTGCGGGAGCAGCCGGTGCAGTTCTCCGCGATCCGCTACCAGGGCCTGGACACGGTCGGTCATCTGTTCCTGCGCTACGCCCAGCCGCAGGCATTCGGGCCCGACATTCCGGACGAAGCGCAGGAAAAGTACGGCAGCGTCCTGGACCGCTACTACGGATACATCGACGCCGAGATCGGCGCAGCGATCGACGCGCTCGCGCCCGGCGATCTGCTGCTCGTTGTGTCGGGTTTCGGCATGCAGCCCGTCGGGCCGATCGCGCGTGCGGCCAACCGGCTGCTCCGTGAGCCGGACGCGTCAGGTGCGCACGATCGCGCGCCGGACGGCTTCCTGCTCGCGTACGGGTCCGACGTCGAGCGCGGGAAGCGGCAGCGCGGCTCGATCGTCGACCTCGCGCCGACCGTGCTGTACTTCATGGGCGTTCCGATCGGCCGCGACATGGACGGCTACACGCGCGCGGATCTCTTCACCAGACGCTTCACCGCCGAGCGCCCGATCACCTTCATCCCGACCCATAACCGCAAAGAGCCGTAGCGGGCAAGAAAAAGGGGACAACCGCGTTTATTCGGAAAAAAAGGGGACAGCCGCTTCCTGCTCCACTGTGTCCGTTCGAGTCGGCTGTCCCCTTTTTTTGCGAAAAATGGCGGTTGTCCCCTTTTTTCGGTATCATCCTCAGACCCCACTCTTTAACCGCGGTCCCGTGAGGCCGCCAAGAGGTGACGATGATTACGCAGCCCCGTGGCGGGCGCGTCCGGAGGCCGCCGTGCCTCAGGTGATGGACGCCGACCGCATGTCCCGCGCGCTCACGCGCATTGCCCACGAAATTCTCGAACGCAACCGCGGCACGGGCGAACTCGCGCTCGTCGGGATCCGGCGCCGCGGCGTTCCGCTCGCGCGCCGCATCGCCGCCGCGCTCCACCACATCAACGGCGACGACGTCCCGACCGGCGCCCTCGACATCACGCTGTATCGCGACGACCTGATGCGTCAGCCGGTCGGCCCCCAGCCGGTGCTGCGGCGCACCGAGATTCCCTTCTCGATCGACGACCGACGCCTCCTGCTCGTCGACGACGTTCTCTACACCGGCCGGACGATTCGTGCGGCGCTCGACGCGCTGATCGATTTCGGCCGCCCGCGCGCCATCCAGCTCATCGTCCTGATCGACCGGGGACACCGCGAGCTGCCGATCAAAGCCGATTACGTCGGCAAGAACATCCCGACGTCGCCGGCGGAAAGCGTCCAGGTGCGGCTGATCGAGATCGATGGCGTGGACGAGGTGGTCGTCGACCACGCGGAGGCGGTCTGATGCTGCGCGCCCGTCATCTGCTCGGCATCGCGGACCTCGAACCTGGCGAGATCGAGGAGATCCTCGACACCGCGGAAGCGATGAAGGAAATCGCGGCGCGGCCGATCAAGAAAGTCCCGACGCTGCGCGGCCGCACGGTCGTCAACCTGTTCTTCGAACCGAGCACGCGCACGCGCACGTCGTTCGAAGTCGCGGAGAAGCGGCTCAGCGCCGACACGCTGAGCGTCGCGGTGGCGATGTCGAGCGTGACGAAGGGTGAAACGCTGGTCGATACGGTTCGCAACCTGGAAGCGATGGCGCCCGACATCATCGTGATGCGCCACAGTTCGTCCGGCGCGCCGCACCTGCTGGCCAGGCTGTGCCGCTCGACGATCGTCAACGCCGGCGATGGCATGCACGAGCATCCGACACAGGCGCTGCTCGACGCGTTCACGATCCGCGAGCACAAGAAACGGCTGCAGGGCCTCAAGGTCGCCATCGTCGGCGACCTGCTGCACAGCCGCGTGCTGCGGTCGAACGTGCAGCTCCTCGGGAAGATGGGCGCTGACGTGTGGGCGTGCGGCCCGCCGACGCTGATGCCGCGCGACCTGCCGCGCTTCGGCGTGACGGCCACCACGTCGATCGTCGCAGCGGTCGAGCGCGCCGACGTCGTCATGATGCTTCGCATCCAGCACGAGCGCATGCACGGGCACTACATCCCGTCGACGCGCGAATACTTCGCGCTGTTCGGCCTCACCCCCGAACGTCTGCGCGGCGCGAAAGAGGACGTGATCATCATGCACCCGGGCCCGATGAACCGAGGCGTGGAAATCGACTCCGACGTCGCCGACGGCCCGTATTCCGTGATCCTCGAGCAGGTGTCGAACGGCGTCGCCGTCCGGATGGCGGTGTTGTACCTGCTCGCGGGCCACGAGGCGGAGGGCGACTAGGTGAAGCTGCTGTTGAAGGGAGGGCGGGTCGTCGATCCGGCCACGAATCGAGATGGCGAGTTCGACGTTCTCGTCGAGGACGGCGTCGTCACGCGAATCGGGAAATCCATTGCGCCTGACGGTGCCGACGTGCGTGCGTTGAAACCCGGCTGGATCGTCGCGCCCGGCCTCATCGACATGCACGTGCACCTGCGCGAGCCAGGTCAGGAGCACAAGGAGACGATCGCCACCGGCGTCCGGTCGGCGGTCGCTGGCGGATTCACTGCCGTCGCGTGCATGCCGAATACGGATCCGGTAAACGATCATCCGGGCATTACCGAGCTCATCCTGAAGCGCGCCGCCGGCGCCAACCTCGCACGCGTGTATCCGATTGGCGCCGTGTCGATCGGCTCGCGCGGCGAGCAACTCGCGGAACTCGGCGCGCAGGCGGCAGCCGGTTGCGTCGCGTTCACCGACGACGGACGTCCTGTGATGCCGGCGCTGCTGATGCGCCGTGCGCTCGAGTACTCGTCGATGCTCGACGTGCCGATCATCGACCACTGCGAAGACCCGTCGCTCAAGGCCGACGGGATCGCGCACGAAGGGTTCCATGCAGCGCGCCTCGGGCTGCGGGGCATTCCCGGCGCTGCCGAGTCCATCATGGTCGAGCGGGACGTCTCCCTCGCGGAGCTGACGGGCGGCCGGTTCCACGTCGCCCACATGAGCGTCCGCCACTCGCTGCGGGCGGTGCGCGACGGCAAAGCGCGCGGCGTGAGAGTCACGTGCGAAGTCGCTCCCCATCATTTCGTGCTGACCGACGAGGCGCTGGAGTCGCCGGTTCGCTACGATACGAACGTGAAGATGAACCCGCCGTTGCGCGAAGCCGCCGATCGCGATGCGATGATCGAGGGAATCGCGGACGGGACCATCGACGCGATCGCGACCGACCATGCGCCGCACCACTCGGACGAAAAGCTCGTCGAGTTCGATCGTGCGCCATTTGGCATCGTCGGGCTCGAGACGTGCGTGCCTCTCGTGTTCGATCGTCTCGTGCACGCCGGCCGCATCGGCGTGCGGCGTGCGATCGAACTGCTCTCGACCAACCCGGCGCGGATCCTGAAACTGCCGGGCGGCTCGCTCGCGGAAGGGCGTCCGGCCGACATCACGGTGATCGCGCCGGACGAGGCGATCGAGATCAGCGCGTCCGCACTCGTGTCGAAATCGAAGAACACGCCGTTCGACGGCTGGAGACTGACAGGCGTGGCAGCCGTGACCATCGTCGGCGGCCGGGTCGTATACCAGCGGGGATTGTGAGCGATGACTGACGCGATTGGATCGAGCAGACGCGACGAACTGCGGAGCCAGGCGCTCGCGCAGTTGCAGGAATTCGAAGTGCTCATGCGCAACGGGCACTTCGATTTCGGCAACGGATTCCATGGCCGGATGTACCTCAACGCGCACCAGTTGTTCCGCTATCCCTCGACGATCTGGCGGCTCGCGCAGGACCTGCTCGACACCCTGCCGGGCGATCTCCTGCAGCAGACCGAGGTCGTGGCCGGTCCAGTGATGGGCGGCGCACTGCTCTCCCATACCATCGCTGGCCTGCTCGACGGCCGGCGCGCGCTGACGCATCCTCCGTGCAGCTTCGCGCCGTTCACCCGGCGCGGCAATCAGGATTTCGTCCTTCGCGACTTCTACGCGCGGCAGATGGCCGGCCGCCAGGTGCTCCTCGCCGACGACGTGCGGAATACGGGGAAGACGTTCGAGACGTGCGCGCGGCTGGTGCGCGATGCGGGCGGCACGGTGCTGGCGACGGTTGAAATCTGCGATCGGCTCGAAGCCGTCGCGGATGCCGGCGCGCCGAACTACGCGCTCGTCGACTACAAAGCGCCGGAGAACTATCCGGTATCCGACTGCCCGATGTGCAAAGCGGGCGACGCGATCACGAGCTTTTGATCGTGTCGCGTGCCCCGGCGCTGGCAGCGCGCCTCGACCGGCTGTACGACGCCTACAACCGCGAGGATTCGGCGACGGATCCGGTGCAGATCGTGCGCCGCTACTCCGAGCCGGCCGACGTGGAAATCATCGGGTTCTGCGCGTCCGCGCTCGCGTTCGGTCGCGTGGCGAGCGTGCTCAATTCGGTCGAGACGCTGACCGCGATCCTCGGGCGCCATCCCGCCGCGTCGGTTCGCGCGTTCGATCCATCGGCGGCGCACCCTGAGCTGCGCGCGATGGTACACCGGTGGACGCGCGGGCTCGATCTCGTGGCACTCCTCTGGATTCTGCGGCAGATGCTCGAGCGATCGGGATCGCTCGAATCCTTCTTCCTCGAAGGCGATGACCCGTCGGGTGTGGATCTGTCGGCGGCGCTCGACAGTTTTTCGCGCCGTGCGCTCGCGCTCGATATGACGCGGGCGTACGGCCGCGTGCCGGAGCGGGCCGGCGTCTGCTACTTCTTTCCGCGGCCCTCCGCGGGAAGCGCCTGCAAGCGGCTGAACCTCTTTCTGCGATGGATGGTCCGGCGGGACGCCATCGACATGGGCGTGTGGACGCGGGTCGACCCGGCGCGGCTCGTCGTGCCGCTCGATACGCACGTCATCCGGCTCGGGCGGTGTCTGCGGCTGACGCGGTATACGTCACCGGGATGGAAGATGGCGGCGGAGATTACCGCATCGCTGCGCCGGATCGACGCGCGCGATCCGGTGCGCTTCGATTTTTCGCTGTGTCACGTCGGTATGATGAACGCGTGCGGCTTCGGCCGCAGACAGGGGGATGCGCAATGCCCGTTGAAGGGAATCTGCCGCCCGCGGCAGCGCGCCAGCGCGGCGGCCGCCTCGTCGCGGCGGCGCTCGTCGGCATCGTAATCGCCGTCTGCGCGTTCAGCGCCGGCTGGATGATGGGGGCGCGGCGAACGCTGTTCACGACGGTGTCGCCGGACGGCAAACGCGTGGCGTACGTGACCGAGGGCCGCTGCGCGGAGGTGCGCTGTCAGGTGCTCAGGATCGGCAACAATCCGGGCCGCGGTTCCTCCAAAACCGTCGAAGCGTTGACGGGAGACGAGGAGGTCACTCAAATCGCGTGGACGCCCGACAGCCGACGCGTCGCTTTCGTCGTGAACGGATACCAGCTCCGCGTCTTCGATGCGCAATCGGGACAGAACCTCGGGGCCGTCAGCCTGATCGATCCCGACGGTTTTCCGTCCAGCCGCATCGCTCGCGGGATTACCTTCTCGGGCAACGGCGCAGCCGTCACCTTCGATGATTGTCCGCGCGACCACTCGGGCTGCAAGCCTGGATTGATCGCGCTCAAGCTATCCAATTGATCGCGCCTGTCGACTACGCAACCTCGAAACGACCAACGACGCAAAGTACATAGATTGGGAGTTGACGCCTTGAGAAGTTGGAAATTGTGAAGTTGCGTCGGTGACACTCTTCACCTGAGCACAGCTTCGTACACTCCCAGAGTTTCCCTCACCATTTTTTCAACGCTGAACTCCTCCCGCACCCGCCGCAGCCCCGCCGCTCCCATCCGCTGACGCGCACTCTCGTCTGTGAGCAGCGTCACGAGCGCCCGCGCCATCGCGCCGTCGTCCCTGGGCGCGACCAGCAGACCCGTGACGGCGTCTACCACGGCCTCGGGGATCCCGCCGGCCGTTGTGGCGACAACGGGTTTCGCGCACGCCATCGCGTCGAGCACCGAGGTGCCAAGCCCCTCGGTGAGCGAACTCATCGCGAAGATGTCGAACGCTTTATGGACCGAGAGCACGTCGGGCCGGAACCCGGCGAGGAACACGTGCTTCTCCAGGCGGCGTTCCCTAATCAGCCGCTCGAGCGATGGACGAAGCTCTCCCTCGCCGGCGATGACGAACCGGGCGTCCGGCACGGCGCGGACGACGAGCGCTGCCGCTTCGATCAGGTGCCGCTGACCTTTGTGCGGCACGAGGGCGGCGACGTTCCCCACAATGGGCGCGTGATGCGGGAGCCAGAACTCCCCGTGGAGATCCGCCGCCGGCGCGGCCGCGACGTGTTCCGCGTCGATCCCTTCGTGCACCGTGATCGTCAGCGCAGCGGGAACCCCATCGCCGACGAGCATCTGGCGAATGGCCTCGGAGGCGCAGATGAACCGTTCCACCTGGCGATACTTCCACCGCGACAACGCGTGGCTCTTCAGATGAAAGTCCACACGGCGGGAGGCGACGAGCCGTGGTTTCGATGACTCCGTGCTCATCGACAGGCCCAGCGCCGCCATGGCGACCGCGTGCGGATCGTGCGCGTGGACAACGTCGGGACGAAGCTGTTTGACGAGCCGCGAGAACTTCCACGCGGCCGACAGATCCATCTCGCTGCGGGGCGCGATCGCGAAGAGCTCCAGCCCTTCCTCGGCGCGCCGCCGCAATTCGCCGGCGGGATGTGCGACGAGCGCCGCGCGATGCCCGGCCGCGCGCAGCCCGAGGACGGTCAGGAGCACCTGGTTCTGGCCGCCCCGCCAGCTCCGCGCGGTGTCGACGTGCAGTGAGAACATTCACACCGCGGCGGACGCCGCAGGGTGGGAGGACCGCGCCAGCTCGTACAGCTTGGCGAATTTCAGGAAGACGTAGTACGAGTTCAGGATCGAGACGATCAGGCCGGCCGTTCCCTGGGTGAACCCGCGTCGAACGAGGTAGTTGCGCAGGAACGCGCCCGCCGGATGGAACAGCAGGCCGGCAAACGAGACGCGGCGTCCCTCTGTCTGCCACTGCTCGGCGGCGAGCGACGTGTAGCGATCAATCGTCGCGAGATGGTGCGACAGATCGCGATACGCGTAGTGCTGCAGATCGTGGTGAAGCCGCCCGGGCGTCCCGCGTAACGCGACGGACTCGTGCACGCGGCGTCCGTTCCATTCGCCCGCGCGCCGATCGTAGAGGCGCAGTTGGTAATCGGGATACCAGTCGGTGCCGCGGATCCATCGGCCGAGATACCAGGTCACACGTGGAATGCGGTATCCGGACCTCTCGGGCCCGCGCTCCAGCAGCGCCCGAATCTCCGCCGAGAGATCCGGCGGCACGCGTTCGTCGGCATCGATCGACAGGATCCAGTCGCTCGACGCAAGCGACGCGGCATAGTTCTTCTGGGCGCTGTAACCCGTCCAGGCACGCGTCTCGACCCGCGCGCCATGCCGCCGGGCGATCGCAACGGTCGCATCCGTGCTGCCGCAGTCGACGACCACGATCTCGTCGACCCATGCCAGCGACTGCAACGCCGCCTCGATATTCGCTTCCTCGTTGAGCGTGATGACCGTTGCGGTCAGCTTCCGCACGAGGAAAGGATACAGCGACCGCTGGAATTGCAGATTGCAGATTGCGGATTGCAGACTTATTTCATGATTGATGGATTGCCGTCAGCGAATGGGCGCGTGCTGCACGGCCTGGAAGTCGACCAGCGCCAGGTTGTACGCGATGGTCGCGTTCAGTTCCGCGTTGCGCGCGGCTGCGAGGTCGCGCTGCGCCTGGAACAGCTCGAACGTCGAGTTCAACCCGACCTGGAACCGCTTCTGCTCGGCCTCGAGGCGCTTCTCGGCCAGCTCCCGCGCCTTGCGGGTTGCTTCCACGCGGCGCAGGCTGGTCTGGACCTGCCGGCCGGCTTCGCGCACCTGCGTCGTGATCTGCATCTCCAGATCCGTCAGCGTCGTCGCCTGCTGCTGCTTCTGCAGCTTCGCCTGCGCATAGGCGGCGTCGGCCGCGCTGGTGCCGAGCGGATACGAGACGTTCAACTGCACCGTCCACGTCTTGAAGTTGTTGCCGAACACGTCCCGGAGCACGTCCGCAAACGGGCGCACCGAGCTGCTCGACGGAACCGGCGCCGCGCCGTTGGCGATGGCGGCATTGTCATACGCGTATTGCGTGCCGCCGATGCCCTGCAATCCGTAGCGCGCCTGCAGATCGATGCCCGGCAGCTTCTGGTTCGCGGCGTAGCGCAGGTTGATGTCGGTTTCGTCCATCTGCTTCTTGAACTGGAGCAGGTCCGTCCGGTTCGTCAGCGCGCTGCGCACCGCAGCTTCGACGTCGATGCCCTCGGGCGAGAGCGTCGGCTGCTCGGAGGGAGTGAAGCGCGCAGTCCAGAACCCCGGCTGCGACGGATTCATCACGAGCGCCCGCAGCTGATCCTGAGCCGTCTCAATCGCCGCCTGCTGGACGATGACGCCTTCCTCGTTGCTTGCGACTTCCGCTTCCGCGGCGACGATGTCGATGGGCGCCATCGTGCCGACGTCGACGCGGGTCTGGTTCTGTTTCAACTGCTGTCTGGCAAGATCGAGCGACTGCTGCGCGACGTTGAGGCCCGCGATCGCGCCGGTCAGCGAGTAGTACGCCGCGCGCACGTTGCGCGTCGTCTGCGTGATCCGCTGCTGCAGGCCCAGATCCGCGATATCGGACGACGCGCGGCTGAGGAGGAGCTGCTGGCGGAACGCGTCGATCCGGAAATTGCGAAGCAGCGGCTGTGTCGCGTTGATATTCAGGTGCGAGGCCAACTCCGGGCTGAAGACCGTGCGGGGCGCGTCGGTCGTCGACCGTGAGCCATCCCACGACAACGAGTAGCTCGCGCCGGTCCAGCGGAGGACCTGCTGCACGCCGGCCTGCGTCTGAAAGTTGCCGCTCGTCACGACTGCCGCTCCGCCGCCGCTGACGCCCGCGGTCGACAGGAAGTCGCTCGGCGGTGCCGCGCTGTTGCTGCGCAGCACCGACGAGACGAGCTGCGGTGCGAATGCGCCGGCCGCGCGCGCGATACCGAGGCTCGCGATCTGCGGATTCAGTCGCTCCTCCTGCACACCGAGGTTGTTCTCGAGCGCCATCCGTACGGCATCGTCCGCGGTGATCGGCGTGCCCTGCACGACCGGCTGCGGCGACTGCTCCGTCGGGACGGCCGGCGGCTGAGCCGGCACCTGTCCGAATGCGGACAGCGCTATGCCGGATCCGAACAGGGCCAGGGTCAGCGCAACCGCGCGCGCTCGTGTGCAAAAGGGCCGGAAATACTGGTCCAAACGCATTGCAATCGTCTCCAAAGTCCAGGATGAATCGAAGCGGACGCTGTACGAATAGCAAGATCCGGGCAGCTGTGTGCTTATGACGGCATGGACGGTCGACTGGTTCGCTGCGAGAGCGCCGGCCGGTATACTTTCGCGCGTATGTCGAAACGCGTCCTGTTGCTTGCGTCAGCTCTCATCGTCGGCATTGCCTCCTGGGGAGGCCCCATCCACGCGCAGCCCGCGAAGACCGGGTTTGCGCTCACGGTCGACAGCATCATGCGCGGCCCGGACCTCGTCGGCTACCCGCCAGCGTCGCTCCGCTGGTCGGCGGACTCGCAGAAGCTCTTTTTCGAGTGGCGCCGCCCTGGCGAGGACGAAGCCTCGACGTACGTCGCCGGCCGCGACGGCGGCGCGCCGGTCAAGCTCTCGGGTAACGCCAGCGACGAAGCCCTTCCTGCCAACGCAGTCTGGGACGCCTCGCACAAACGTGCCATCGCCTCCGAGCACGGGGACATCGTGCTCTTCGACGAGCAGGGGCATCGGCATCAGCTCACCAGGACGACGGCCGGCGAGTCCAGTCCGCGATGGGCGCGGCACGATCGCGCTGTCACCTACGTCGCCGACGGCAACCTGTTCCTCATCGCGCTCGATCGCGGCGGCGAAATCGAGCAGTTGACCGACGTCGGCTCGAAAAAGCCCGAGCCCCGGCTGTCCGACAGCCAGAAGTTCATCAGGCAGGAGGAGGAGAAGCTCCTCGACGCCGTGAAAGAGCAGAAAGAGAAGAAGCAGAAGGCGGACGAGGAGGCGAAGAAGCGGAAGCTCCCGTCGTTCGATCTGCAGGACCGGCAGTCGGCCATCGATCTCATGCTCGCTCCGGACGAGACGCACGTGTTCATCGTTGTCGCTGAACGCCCGGTGGGCGCGCGGAACGCGGTCGTGCCGAGCTACGTGAACGAAACGGGCTATACAGAAGACATCAACGGCCGCACGGCGGTCGGTGATACGCAGGCGCGGCGCCTGCTCGCGATCCTGAATCTGAAGACGGGCAAGTCGGCGTGGGCCGACGCGAGCTTCGCTCCAGCCGTCGACGAGCCGGCAAAGCCAGCCGATACGAGTGAAAAACCTCCAGCGAAGGCGGAACGCGAGATCCGCTGGTCGATGCCGGACGTCTCCGACGATGGGCACATCGCGGTGGCGGGAGCACGCTCCGCGGACAATAAGGATCGCTGGTACGTGGTGATCGATCCCGAGACCGGGAAGACGCGGGTGATCGATACCCTGCACGACAATGCCTGGATCCGCGAGGCGGGCGGCGGCTTCGGCCAGTCCGGCGTCAATTTTTTCCCCGGCACCCATCGCATCTGGTTTCTGTCGGAGCGCGACGGCTGGATGCACCTCTACTCAGAGGATCTCGACGGCAGCGCTCCGAAGGCGAAGCAGTTGACGTCAGGAAAGTGGGAAGTGTCGAACGCCGAATTGTCGAACGACGGCAAGACGTTCTACCTGACGACGAGCGAGGTGCATCCGGGGGAGCGGCACCTCTACACGATGCCCGCCGGCGGCGGCGCGAGGACGAAGGTGACGTCGATGACGGGCTCGAACGAGGGCGTCGTGTCGCCAGACGGATCGACGATTGGATTGATCTACTCGTACAGTACGAAGCCGCCGGAATTGTTCCTGATGCCGAATACGCCGGGCGCTGCGGCGAAGCAACTGACGACGAGCCCGACCGATGAGTGGCGCGCGTTTCACTGGATCGATCCGAAGGTCATCACGGTCAAGGCGCGCGACGGCGCGGAAGTGTACGCGCGGCTGTATACCCCCGAGATGATCGGCGCGCGGCGCGATCCGGCGCACCCGGGCGTTCTTTTCGTCCACGGGGCCGGGTATCTGCAGAACGCGCACAAGTACTGGTCGACGTACTTCCGCGAGTACATGTTCAACAACCTGCTCGCATCGCGAGGCTACGTCGTACTCGACATGGACTATCGCGCGAGCGCCGGCTACGGCCGCGACTGGCGGACGGCGATCTACCGGCACATGGGCGGGAAGGATCTCGACGACATCGTCGACGGTGCGAAGTTCCTCGTCGCGGCGGAGCAGGTGAACCCGAAGCATCTCGGCTTGTACGGCGGCAGCTACGGCGGGTTCATCACGCTGATGGCGATGTTCACGACGCCTGACGTGTTCGCGGCTGGGGCCGCGCTCCGGCCCGTCACCGACTGGGCCCACTACAACCACGGGTACACGTCCGACATCCTCAATGTCCCGCAGGACGACCCCGACGCATATCGCCAGAGCTCCCCGATTTATTTCGCGCAGGGGCTCAAGGGTGCGCTGCTCATTGCCCACGGCATGGTTGACACGAACGTCCTGTTCCAGGATTCCGTGCGCCTCGTGCAGAAACTGATCGAACTGCGGAAGGAGAACTGGCAGTTCGCACCCTACCCCGTCGAGAACCATGGCTTCGAGCGCGAGACGAGCTGGGCGGATGAGTACAGACGCATCCTGAAGCTGTTCGAGGACAATCTGCGGGTCGGGAAGAACGGGAAAGCGACAAACTGAACGGCGGCGCCGTTCATCGCACGAAATTGATGTACGCGGTGATGATCAGCGCATTCGTGAAATCGATGAAGAACGCGCCGACCATCGGGACGACGAGGAACGCGCGCGGCGCAGGGCCGAACCGCTCGACGATGGCCTCCATGTTGGCGACGGCGTTCGGCGTGGCGCCGAGGCCGAATCCGCAGTGGCCGCCGGCCATCACCGCGGCGTCGTAATCGCGGCCCATCACGCGATAGGTGACCAACCACGCGAAGGCCGCCATCATCACCACTTGAATCAGGAGAATCAGCAGCATCGGCAGCGCCAGATCGAGCAGTTCCCATAAGCGCAGCGTCATCAGCGCCATCGCGAGGAAGAGCGACAGCGCGATGGTGCCGATGTCGTCGACGGTGCGCTGCTCGATGCGGAGGCGTCCCGTGAGGTCGGCCGAGTTGCGCAGCACCGCCGCCACGATCATCGCGCCGATGTAGGCGGGAAGCGTCACGTATCGGCCGAGCCATCGGCTCAACAAACCGCCTGCCCACATGGCGACCAGGACGATCGTCAGAATTTTCAACAGGACATACGCGGAGGGCGGATCACCGGCCGGTTCGTGATCGATGGCCTCGTCGAGCGAGTGGTACTCGGCGACGACGGCCGCGGCTTCGGCCGACAGTTCTCCGCCGGCCGCCGGCGGATGGAATCGCCGGATGAGGCCTGTGGCAATCGGGCCGCCGATGATGCCCCCGCTGACGAGCCCGAACGTCGCTGCGGCCATGGCGAGCGGCACCGCGCCGGCGAAACCATACTGGTCCTCGAGAAGCTTTCCAAAGGCGGCTCCCGTCCCGTGACCGCCGGTCATGGTGATCGATCCGGCGATGAGGCCGAGAAACGGGTGTACACCGAGGGCCTTGGCTGCGAGCACGCCCGCGCCGTTCTGGATGATGGCCAGCACTGACGCGAGCATCCAGAACAGCAGCACCTGCGGCCCGCCGACACGCAGCAGGCCGAGGCTTGCGCCGAGCCCGATGCTCGTGAAAAACGCGATCATGAGCGGCGGCTGGAGTGCGGTGTCGAACTCGAACGCGAGCCAGCCCGCGAGGCGCGTCCCGAGCGCGACGGCCGCAAACAGGAAACCGCCGACCACCGGGGCGGGGATGTTGTACCTGTCGAGGACGCCGACCCGCCGCCGAATTCCGTAGCCGACGAAGAGAACGACCGCGGCGAGTGCGAGCGTCTGGATCATGTCGAGCCGCAGCGTCGCCATGCCCGGATTATACCGGCCGCATCGACTACACTTTCCGTATCCATGACGACGATGACCGATTCGGCCGTGCTCGATCTCTTTCGTCGGTCCGGCGCGCTGCTCGAAGGCCACTTCAAGCTGTCGTCGGGGTTGCACAGTGCGAAGTACCTCCAGAGCGCGCTCGTGCTGCAGTATCCGGATCTCGCGGAGCGTCTCGGCGCGGCGCTCGCGGACCGCGTGCGCGATCTGAACGCCGATGCGGTCCTGTCTCCCGCCCTTGGCGGCATCGTCATCGGTCAGGAGGTCGGCCGCGCGCTCGGCGTGCGCGCGTTGTTTGCCGAGCGGCAGGACGGCGTTCTGGTCCTGCGCCGGGGGTTCACGCTGTCGCCCCGGGACCGCGTGCTGATCGTCGAAGACGTCATCACGACCGGAGGGTCGACGCGCGAAACGATAGCGGTCGCGCGCGCGGCCGGCGCAGAGGTCGTCGGCGCGGCTGGGATCGTCGATCGCGGCGGCGATCCGTCCCGGGTCGGCGTCGGCATGCACACGCTCGTGACGCTCGAAGTGCCCGCGTATGCGGCGGAAGCGTGTCCGATGTGCGCCGCCGGGCAACCGGTCGTCAAACCCGGCAGCCGGACGTAATGCGGCGTGCGGCGTGCGGCGTGCGGCGTGCGGACGGAGGCGCGGAGTGCGGAATGCGGATGACGGCATGCCGAATGGCGAGCGTACGCTGAGGTTCACGATCCAGTACGACGGCAGCGGCCTCGTGGGGTGGCAGCGTCAGGCGAACGGGCCATCGGTGCAGGGGCTGCTCGAAAACGTGCTTTCCACAATCGAGGGTTCGCCGGTCACGGTCCATGGCGCCGGGCGAACGGACGCCGGCGTTCATGCGATCGCGCAAGTTGCGCATGCGCGCGTCCGCATCGGACACGATCCCAAAACGATGATGCGCGCGATGAACGCGAACCTGCCGGAGACCGTGCGGGTGACGGACGTGGGCGTCGCGGCCGACGATTTCCACGCCCGGTTCAGCGCGCGGGCGAAAACCTACGAGTATCGGATCTGGAATGCCGCCGTGCTGCCGCCGTTCATTCGGCTTTACGTCTGGCACGTGCCGCAGGCGTTGGATGTTGCGGCGATGAACGTGGCCGCCGACGCGGTCACGGGCGAGCACGACTTCGCGGCGTTTCAAGGAGCCGGCACCCTGGTGCATTCAACCGTTCGTCGTGTGATCCGCGCCGCGTGGCGGGACCAGACCCGTGACGAGCCGTTGACGTTCGAGATCTCCGGCGAGGGATTTCTGCGCCACATGGTCCGCGCGCTCGTAGGCACCATGATCGAGATTGGACGGGGCGCGCGCGCGCCGCACGATATCGAACGGCTGATCGCGTCGCGCGATCGGCATGCCGCGGGACGGACTGCGCCGGCGAACGGACTCTTCCTGGTTGACGTCGAATATTAGGATCGGCGGGCCAAGCGCCGCGCAATTGCCCGTGCGCGCTTCCGCCCGCCTCGCATAGAGGACAACATGAGAGCACTGTTTCCTTCGTTGGTCTTGACCGGCCTTGCGCTCACCGGGCCTGTGGCTGGGTCGCAGGTGATCGCGCAATCGCAGGCGCCCGCGGCCGTCACCCACTTCGGCGCCTGGGGGGTCGATCTGACCGGCATGGATAAGACCGTGAAACCCGGCGACGACTTCGACGGGTTCGTCAACGGCGCGTGGCTGGCGCGAACGCAGATTCCCGCCGACCAGTTCCGTACCGGCGTGAGCACAAACCTGCGCGACGAGATCCAGGCCGAGATCCGGTCGCTGATCGAAAGCGCACCGCGAGACGGCCAGCTCGGCGGCATGTATCGCAGCTTCATGGACGAAGCGGCCGTCGAGCGCCTCGATGGGAAGCCGCTGCAGCAGGACCTGAAACGCGTGGCCGCGATTACTGACAAGCAGGCGTTCACGCGGTTCATGGGTGATACGAGCGGCGTCTTCGGTATCGCCGTTGTCGCCGCGGGTGCCGGGCCGGATCCGGCGAACCCGAAGGTGAACACGCTGTTCATCGGCCAGGCCGGTCTTGGATTACCGGATCGGGACTATTACCTGAGCCCTGCCTTCAAGCCGCAGCTCGATGCGTACCGCGCGTACATCGAGCGGCTGTTCACCATGATCGGTTACGCCGATCCGGCCAGGAGCGCCGATGCCGTACTCGCCTTCGAAACCGCCGTCGCGAAGGCGAGCTGGCCCGCCGCTGACCGCCGCCAGGTCGAGAAGATCAACAATCCGATGAGCATTGCGGAGCTGCAGGCGTACGCGCCTGGCCTCGATTGGGACGTGTTCCTGACCGGCGCGCAGATTTCAAAGCGCGACCACGCCATCGTCGCCGAAAAATCGGCGGTGAAGGACATTGCGGCGGTGTATGCGCAGACACCGCTGGACACCCTGAAGGCGTGGCAGGCCTTCCACGTGGCGGATCAGGCGTCGCCCTACCTGTCGAAGCGTTTTGTCGACAGCGAGTTCGAGCTCGAGAAGACGCTCAGCGGGGTGAGCCAACTGCGTCCGAGATGGCGCCGCGGCGTGCAGCTCATCGACGGAACACTCGGCGAACTCCTCGGCCACTCCTACGTCGATAAGTACTTCCCCCCTTCGTCCAAGGCGAAGATGAACGATCTCGTCGCGAATCTGAAGACCGCGATGGGCGTGCGCATCCAGGGCCTCACGTGGATGAGCCCCGACACGAAAAAAGCCGCCCTCGAGAAGCTGTCGAAAATGGACGTCATGGTCGGCTATCCAGACAAATGGCGCGACTACTCGAAACTTCAAATCGATCCGTCCGACCTTTACGGCAACGTTGTTCGATCGGGCAGATTCGAATGGCAGTATCAGCTCGAGGATCTCGGCAAGCCCGTGGATCGGCAGAAATGGTCCATGACGCCCCAGACCGTCGACGCGTACAACAGCGGTCTCGAAAACAAGATCGTCTTCCCCGCGGGGATCCTGCAGCCGCCGTTTTTCGATCCCGATGCGGACCCGGCGGTCAACTACGGCGCCGTGGGCGCGGTGATCGGCCATGAGATCAGCCACGGCTTCGACGATCAGGGCCGCAAGATCGACGCAACCGGCGCGATCCGCGATTGGTGGACGAAAGAAGACGCCGAGCGTTTCAACGCGCAGGCGAAGCGGTTTGGCGCGCAGTACGACAGTTACGAGCCCGTTCCCGGCATGCACATCAACGGGCAGTTGACGATGGGGGAGAACATCGCGGACTTCGCGGGAGTGCTCGTGGCGCTCGACGCGTACCATACGGCGCTCCACGGTGCCAGCGCTCCCGTGCTCGACGGGTTTACCGGCGATCAGCGGTTCTTCCTCGCGTTCGCGCAGGCATGGCGCAACAAGACGCGCGAAGACGCGATGCGCCGGCAGATGGCGTCGGACCCACACAGCCCGACGCATTTCCGCGTCATCGGTCCGCTGCGGAACGTCGATGCGTGGTACGACGCGTTCGACATCAAGGACGGCAAGTACTATCTGGCGCCTGCCGACCGCGTTCACATCTGGTAGCGGAGCGTGTCGATCTGCCCGCGCCACGCCGCCGGCAATTGGCCTGTGCCGCTGGCCTGAACTAACATGAAGGTCAGCGGCATGTCCCTCGACAACATCCTCGCCGTCGTCGGCGCCGGCAGCCCGGAAGAGCTGCTGGCGCGGCAGGTGGACTTCGATCGCCTGCCGGCCCACATCGCCGTGATCATGGACGGCAATGGCCGATGGGCCGCTCAGCGGCACCTGCCGCGCGTCGAGGGGCATCGCGCCGGGATCGAATCGGTGCGTGAAGTCGTCGAAGGATCGGCGCGGCTCGGGATCCGGGTGCTGACGCTGTACGCCTTCTCGGTCGAGAACTGGAAGCGGCCCGCGACGGAAGTGACGATGCTCATGATGCTGCTGAAGCAGTATCTGCGGCTCGAGCTGAATACGCTGCTCCGTAACGACATCCGGTTCCAGGTCGTGGGGCGGATCGAGGAACTGGCCGCGGACGTTCAGCGGGAGCTGCGCGAAGCCGAGCGCAAGACGGCGAACAACGACGGCATGCTCTTCAACATCGCGCTGAACTACGGCGGGCGCGCCGAGATCGTCGAAGCCGCGCGTCGGCTCGTGGCCGAGCACGTGGCGCCCGACGACATCACCGAGCAGCGGTTCAGCGACTATCTCTACACGGCCGGCCAGCCGGATCCGGATCTGCTCATCCGGACCAGCGGGGAAATGCGCGTCAGCAACTTTCTCCTGTGGCAGATCGCGTACGCGGAGATATGGGTCACCGATACGCTATGGCCGGACTTTCGCAAACGGCACCTGCTCGAAGCGATCCTGGCGTACCAGAAGCGTGAACGGCGGTATGGCGGCATCCAGCCGGCCGCCGCTGGCCGGTGACGCGCGTCCTCTCGGCCGTCGTCCTTCTGGTCGTCGTGATCGGCACCGTCTGGTATCTGCCGCCGATCGGGACGCTCGTCCTCGCGGTCATCGCGTCCGCCGCGGCATTCTACGAGTATGCGGAACTCAGCGCGGCGCTCGGTGCACGCATCCCGCGCGTCGTCTGCGGCGCTGCGGTCGTCGCCGTCTGCATCCTCGTCGGCGTCGGCGCACCCGTCGTGGTCGCGCTGCTGAGCGCGCTCGTGATCGTCGGTGCGCTGGCCGTTGCCGCCGGACGCCCCGGGCCCGACGTGCTGCTCAATGCGACAGCCGCGATTTTCCCGCTCGTGTACATCGGCGTACCGCTGGGCGCCCTGGCGCAGATCAGGAGTGCCGCGGGCCGCGATGCGGTCCTGCTGCTCGCCGTCGTGATCATCGCCAGCGACTCTGCCCAGTACTACACCGGCCGTGCGCTCGGACGCCGGCCGCTGGCGCCGGCGATCAGTCCCAAGAAAACCGTCGAGGGTGCCATTGGCGGCATGGTCGTCGCGACCGCCGCGTTCGCGGTCGCCGGTCATTGGCACTTTCCGGCGACCTCAGTGCCGGTGCTCGTCCTCGGCGGCGCCGTGCTGGCTGCGGCAGGTATCGTCGGGGATCTGTTCGAATCGCTCCTGAAGCGAAGCGCGGACGTGAAGGATTCGTCACACCTCATCCCCGGACACGGCGGTGTACTCGATCGGATCGACAGCTGGCTGTTTGCCGCGCCCGTGTTCTACGTGTTCATCAACTACGCCGTCTCGCTGTGAAATCGATCGCAATCCTCGGGGCCACCGGCTCCATCGGGCAGAGCGCGCTGGCGGTCGTCGACGCCCATCCCGACGAACTGCGTGTGGTCGCGCTTGCGGCGGGCGCGAACGCGCCGCGTCTTGCGGAGCAGGCGCGACGGTATCGCCCGTCTCTCGTGGCGCTCGCGTCGGAGCCGGCGGCCCACGCGTTCGCGGCGGCTTTCGGCGCCGACTCCGCGCGGCCGGATGTGGACGCTGGTCCTGACGCGCTGCTGCGCGTCGCCACACATCCTGAAGTGGACGTGGTGCTCTTTGCGTCTTCAGGAACCGCCGCGCTCGACGCCGTGCTCGCGGCGATCGACGCGGGGAAGACGATCGCGCTCGCAAATAAGGAAATCCTGGTGATGGCGGGCGCCGTCGTGATGGCCGCGGCGCGCGAAAAAGGTGTCGCCGTGCTGCCCGTCGACAGCGAGCACAACGCCATCCATCAATGTCTCCACGCGCGCAATTTCCGGGACGTCAAACGGCTCGTGCTCACCGCATCCGGCGGCCCGTTCCGAACCTGTGCTCCCGACGCGCTCGCGCGCGTCACACCGGAGGACGCTCTCAGGCATCCGACGTGGCGCATGGGACCAAAGATCACGATCGATTCCGCCACCTTGATGAATAAGGGGCTCGAAGTGATCGAGGCGCGATGGCTCTTCGACGCCGATGCGGATCACATCGCCGTCGTCGTGCATCCTCAGTCCATCGTCCATTCCATGGTTGAGTTCATCGACGGTTCTGTAATTGCGCAGCTCGGCGTAACAGATATGCAACTGCCGATTCAGTATGCGTTCAGCTATCCGGACCGCTGGACCGCGCCAGTCCCCCCGCTCGATCTCACGAGGGCCGGCCGGCTCGACTTCGAACCTGCTGACGCGGAACGGTTTCCGTGCCTCGCTCTCGCATTCCGCGCGCTCCGAGGTGACGCTGGTCTGCCGATCGTGCTCAATGCGGCAAACGAGCTCGCGGTGGCCGAATTCCTGCAGCACCGCCTGCGGTTTACCGGAATCCCCGAGGTGATCGGGGAGACGATGGACGCGTACGAACGCCGCGATCCAACGGGGCGAGTCACAGGACTCGACGACGTCAGACGCATCGATCGATGGGCGCGGGATCACGTAAGCCGCGTGATGGCTGGGGTACAATGAACTTTGAGCACCTCAAGGTGACACGTTGACCATCCTTGCGTTCGTCTTCGTTCTGGGAGTCCTGATCTTCGTGCACGAGCTGGGCCATTTCATGATGGCCCGTCGTATCGGCGTGCGCGTACTCACGTTCTCGCTGGGGTTCGGCCCCAAGATCCTCAATATTCATCGGGGCGGCACCGACTACTGCGTCAGCATCATCCCGCTTGGCGGCTACGTGAAAATGGCCGGAGAGAACCCGGAAGATCAGCGCACCGGCGCGTCCGACGAGTTTCTCTCGAAGAGCAAGTGGCAGCGGTTCCAGGTCCTCGTCATGGGACCGGTCATGAACGTCGTCCTGGCGCTCGTGGTCATGACGGTGGTGCTCTACCAGGGTGCCCAGGTCCCCCTTTTCGACCAGCAGCCCGTCGTCATCGGCACGTTCTCCGATAATTCGCCGGCGAAGGCCGCCGGGCTGCAAGTGGGCGATCAGGTCGTCGCGCTCGACGGAAGAGCCGTCGACAACTGGGATCAGTTCTCGATGGCGATCGTGACGAAAGCCCGAAAGGACGTCGCGGTCGGGTACGTGCGCGATGGCAAGGCGGGAACGGTTACGGTCGTACCCAACGCCGTCGGCAAGTTCGACATGGGCGATATCGGCATCCAGCCGAGCGTCCATCCGCAACTTGGTGAGCTCACGCCCGGCATGCCAGCCGCACAGGCCGGCTTGAAGACCGGAGACGTGATCCTCGCCGCCGGCGGCGAGAAAGACATCAGCCACGAGCGCCTGCTCGCCGCGATCAAAGCGCACGACGGCCAGCCCCTCACGCTCACCATTCGACGTGATGGGGTGGTGCGGGACGTCGTCGTCACGCCGAGGATGACGGGCGACAAACCCATGATCGGCGCGCAGATCAGTCCCGTTGAAACGCGGATGATCGAGCCGGGGCCGCTGGAAGCCGCGAAGCTGAGCGTTCAGAAAAACTGGGAATGGACCCGGGCGATCGTCGATACG
Source organism: Vicinamibacterales bacterium (assembly GCA_035495555.1). Lineage (GTDB taxonomy): Bacteria > Acidobacteriota > Vicinamibacteria > Vicinamibacterales > 2-12-FULL-66-21 > DATJFQ01. Next base: position 152,414 of record DATJFQ010000042.1, on the reverse strand, counting down.
CTGGTCGGCCTGTTCACCCGCGAGACGTCGGTGAAGCAGCTCATGGGTCCTGTCGCGATCGCTGATCTCTCAGGGAGTGCGGCGGAGGCCGGATGGATCCCGCTGTTCAGCCTGATGGCCATGATCAGTTTGAATCTGGGCCTGCTGAACCTGATGCCGATCCCCGTGCTCGACGGCGGTCACATCTTCATCCTCGCGCTCGAAGGTCTGGCGCGCCGCGACTTCAGCATGCGCGTGAAAGAGAAGATGCTCCTCGCCGGCTTCGTGGTGCTTCTGATGTTGATGGTGACCGTCATCTACAACGATCTGATGCGGATCGAGTGGATCGAGCGGTTAGTGCCCTGGCATTAAGAGGGCACGAGACAACTACGCAACTTCACAACTTCCAACTACACAAGGCACGACTCCCAAACACCTAACGGCCAAGCACAGCCGTCGAATCTTTCATCTTAAGTAGCTGCGCAGTTGGGAGTTGTGTAGTTATCTCTTTCTCTATCAATCGATCCGACTCACTATCTTCGCGCCGTCTTTGTACAGCTTTTTCCGCTGTTCCCCGCCGGCTTCATCGAACTCCGGAATCCCGTTCGCATCCGATCCCTGACCGTTGGCGCGGTCTGACTGTTCGGTGAAATCCGGATCGAGGCGGTCGCCCACTTCGTCTGTCGTCGCGTCGGACTGCGCCTGTGCCCGGTTGTCTTCGGGGTTGCGCTGCATCGGGTCGCCGCCCGGTCCAGGGCGGCGGGTGAGATCAGCCATGAATCCTCCTGACCTCCTGCGTGAGCAATGCGGATGCCCGTCCCCAGGTGATCAGGAGCGCAACCCCGCAGATCATCAGGCCGGCAGAAAGTCCCCACCATAATCCGGCGACGCCGCGCTGCAGAACGAAACACAAGGTATAGCCGAGCGGCAGGCCGACGACCCAGTGGCCTGTCAGGTTCCACAACATGGGCGTCCGCGTATCCGCAACGCCGCGGAGCGCTCCCGTCGTCACGGCCTGCAACCCGTCGAAGAGCTGAAACACGGCCGCAACGAACAGCAGCGTGACGCCGGTCGCGATAACCGCTTCGTCATCCGTGAAGAGCGCCAGCAGCGGGCGGGGTGCGAGAAAAAACACCGCGGCCGCGCAGGACATGAAGCTCACGCCGATCAGGATGGCCGTCCAGCCGGCGGTGCTCGCGCCGGCGCCGTCTCCGCGGCCGATGGCCTGGCCGACCCGGACGGCTGCGGCGGACGCGATGCCGAAGGGCACCATGAACGTGAACGCGGCCATGTTGAGCGCGATCTGGTGCGCCGCGAGCGCGTCGGCGGAGACGCGACCCGCGAGCGCGGTCGCCGCCGCGAAGACGCCGACTTCGAGAACGGCCTGACCCGCGGCCGGCAGTCCGAGCGCGAAGAGGCGGCGGACGCGCTCGAAGTCGAGCCGGAAGCGCGTATCCCGCAGCCTCGGCAAGTGCCCCGCGTCGTGCCTGATGACGGCGCCGAACAGGAAGGCCGCCATGAAGACCCGCGCCACGAGCGTCGAATACGCGGAGCCCCTGACGCCGAGCGCCGGGAACCCGAGGTGGCCGTAGATCAGCGCCCAGTTCGCTGCCACATTCGCGATGTTCGCGAGGACGAGAGCGATCATCACCGGCCGGACGATGCTCATGGCCTGGAGGTATCGCCGAAAAGCGACGTAGAGCAGCAGCGGCGGCAGGCTCCAGTTGATGATCGCCAGGTATGGCCGGGTCATCGTCAGGACCGCCGGCGGCAGCCCCCACCCGCCGAGCGTCGCGTCGAGCAGCGCCGTTGCGCCGAGCATCGGAAGGGTGATGAGCGCGCCGAGGCAGATGCCGTCGACCAGCCAGCGGTCGCACTCGTCCAGCCGGCCGGCACCAAACGCCTGCGCGACCAGCGGATCCAGGCCGAGGAGGAGGCCCATCGCAAACACCGCGATCGCGAAAAACAGCATGCTCGCGAGGCCGACGGCGCCAATCGCCGCGGGTCCGAGCGGGCCGACCATGACGGTGTCGACGATGCCCATCGTCACCCACCCGAGCTCGGCGAGCACGACCGGCGTCGCCAGCGCCAGCATCGGCCGCAACTCTGCTCCTACTCCGGGGGGCTTCGCCCCGCCGGACCCCCTTGCACGCTCTCTCGCGCGCCGCTGCGCCGGCGCGCTCCGTTCGCGTGGCTCGCTCGCTGTACTCACTCGCTGCTGCTTTCTGACGGCGGCCCTCCGCAAGCTTATTCTATGGGGATGAAGATGTTGGTTCGCGTGCTGATGCTCGCGACCGTCATGACGCCGCGTCTGCTCCTGGGGCAATCACAGCATCCGGAGGCGATGTCGCTGCTCGGTACGCCCCTGTTCACGGAACGGCCGAAAGGCGACGAGGGCGCGAAAGCGCAGGCCGCGATCGACGCGGCCCGGGCGGCCGCGGCCAAAGACCCGACGAACGCTGATGCGGCGTATGCGCTGGGGCAGGCGGACGCCGCGGCGGGGCGTCTGCTCGACGCGATCGACGCCTACACCCTTGGGATCGAGAAGCACCCGGACGACGCGCGGCTGCTGTTCGCGCGAGGGCAGTTGCTGATCGTGATCCGGAAATTCGACATCGCGCTTCGCGACCTGCGCAGCACCGCGACCGCGACGCTGCCGGAAGCGCGGTGCCGCGCCGCGTTCGTGACGTATCTCGCAGGGGACTTCGGCTCCGCGCGCGATGCGTTCACGAAGGACTGCCCGTCGTCTCGGTGGGGCGCCGTGGCGGCTGCGCGGGCGGATCGGTCGGCCGCGCCACCGGCGCCCTCCGATGACGAGCTGGTCAAGGCGTATTACGCGGCGCTGCCCGAACTCATCGCACGCGACATCCCCCACGCGCGCGACGAGTTGACGAAGATCGTCGACAAGCAGTCGAGGCGGTGGACCGAAGACGCGTACATCGCCGCGGAGGCCGACCTCGCGCGGCTGCCGAAGAAGCGCAAGAAGAGCTAGAGCAGAGCACCTGCACGGCGCCCTGGCGCGCGCCCTCACACTCCGTCCGAACCCGCGGCGCGGGCTTCAACAATCCAGGATCGCGAGCTCGTGAAAGTCGCCTGTGTTGGGGCATTCCACGATGCAGTTCTTGTCGAGCGATATCGACTTCACGAACCCGGTGCCCCCTCGGTCGTACGTCAGCACTTGCGGCGGGCCAGAGTCGTCGAGCGGATAATTCGACGTGTCGACCATCGTGTGATATCCCGCTGAGTGAAAGGAAACGGTGTTGCCGTCGCTGTAGACAACTTCCAGCAGCGACCCGTTCTGATCGAGCGGCCCATTCTTGACGATCGCGCCCGGACCGACTGCGATGATCACGTGGAGTTGATTGCTGCCCCGATGCCCGACACCCCAGATCTTCCAGTGCTTCTTGTCGGGATGCTTCGGGTCTTTTTCCCATTTTTCGATGTTCGACAGCAGCTCGACGTTCATCGAACCGCCCTTCACTCTGATCGGCGGCTCGTCTCCCGTATCCAGGAGCATCAGATAGGTCGACGTCTTCTTCACGGCCGCCACGAGGAGGGCTGCCGCACCAATTCCGGTCAATGTCAGCGCAACCTTGTGCGCCTTCCAAAGCTCGGTCAAGGGGTCTGAAGACCTGCCGGTCTCCGAATCGCGATGGTCACTCGCCATTGGTCCTCCTCGGTGGCATCACATCAAAAGACTCGAGCATTCTTTCCGAGTTGCGCGAGATCCGGACGGCTCGAGTAGCGAACCCATTCGCCGCCCCACGTGGATCGCAGTTGGTCGACGGCGCGACCCGCCATCGCGGCCGCTTCGGCCACTGCCGGGTCGCGCAGTTCCCGCAGCGCGATGGTCTCGCTCGCGGCCAGGCGCCACCGGAGTTCGTCGTTTGGCATGGAACCGAGCAGCGCCAATCCGGCGCGTGCCTCGGCGAGCGCATCTGCGGAATCGCGCGCTGCAAGGGCGGCAGCAGCGCGCCAATAGTACGCCTCGCGAGCGGCCGCGTGTTCAACGTTCTCGAGGGACGGCTGGGCGGCACGCGGTCGATGGAGGCGTGCGTCGCAAAAATCGCCAATGGCAGGTGCCCAGATGCCGGCGGATCCACCCATGCGAGGTCCACTCGAAACTTCGCGCAGGCGGCCGACCGCGTCCGCACAATCGAGCTTCGTCGTACTGATCAACGCACGGACAAAGAGGGCGCGCCGGCGGCGTGCGACGTACGAGTCGAGGCCCCGGGCGATTCCCGCATCGAGCTGATCCAGCGCCTGTGACGCGTCTTGAAGGCGTCCCATGTGCACGAGCAGCTCCGCTCGATTTGTGAGGTCAAATGGCAGCGACGCTTCGTCACCGAGTCGACGATGGATCTCCTCTGCACGCACCCGCAGCGCGAGCGCCGCGGGGTAGTCGCCGAGATCCGCGCTGACGCTCGCGAGGTTCGTCGCCGCCAGCGCAATCTGCGCGTCGTCCTTCGTCGTGTCCGCGATTCGCATGACTTCAGACGAGAGTTGCCGCGCCTGCTCGAGGTGATCGAGCTGTCGATGCGAGCGGCTGGCAATCAAGAGCGCCGTCACTTCCGACCAGCGCGCGTTGCTGGCCTTGAAAAAAGGCAGGACATCCGCGATGAGCGCCAGCGCCTGGTCTGATTTGCCGGCATCCTGATAGATCGAGGCGAGCTGCGTTTTAGCACGCGCGGCCGTCATTCGCGCGCCGCGCTGTTCCGCCAGATCCAGCGCGCGCTTCGCGTCCGCCTCCGCCTGGCCGCCCTGACCGAGCTGCAGGAGCGTTGCCGCAAGATCGACGAGGCCTCCAGCGGCGGTCACATCGAGTCCGTGCGCCAACGCGTCCGTAACCGCACCGGCGGCCTGTTGCTGCGCTTCGCCATAATGTCCCTGCGATGCCGTGATGCTGCTCACCGCAAGACGGGCCTGGATCTGCTGGTAAAACGTCTTCGAGTCCAGCGACAGGTGCAGTGCCCGCTCGAGATCTCCCCGGGCCGCCGCGAGTTCGCCGGCGAGGTCCAGGGCACTGCCGCGCGCGAGCAGGACCTGCGTCTCTCCTTCGATGTCGGACCTCGCCTGATAGAGCTGCTCCGCTTTGTTAAACGCAGAAAGTGCGTCTTTCGGACGCCCCTGGCGCGCGTTGACGGTACCCAGCCTCAGGAACGCCGCCGCATCCTGGTCATCGCGATCGATCGCGTTCTGATACGAACCGCGTGCATCACCCAGGAGGCCGGCTTCTTCCTGAGCGCGTCCGAGATCGAGCCAGGCGCCTGAGTCTCGATCGTCCAGCGTGACGAGTTGACGGTATGCGGAAATCCCGCCGTCGATGTCGCGAAGCGCCATCGCGCGGACTGCCTGGACGCGCAGGCGCTCGGCCGCGGGCAGGCGCGACTCGTCGGGCACGAGCGCAGCCACGCGGAGGAGCGTCTCCTGGGCGGCCCGGGAGTCGTCCAGCGCCATCTGCGCCTCCGCGAGTCGCGCGTGACCTAACGCGTGCTGCGGGAAAAGCGCGACCGACTGCTCGAGTTCCTTCCGTGCTGTTTCGTACGCGCCTTCTCGGATGGCCTCGATGCCGCGATCGGACCAGACTTTCGCGTCCGCGGGTACGACGGGCAGCCGCGTGCGCACGCTCCAGCGCCACGCCGTCGCCCCGGCTGCGACGAGCACGAACGCCGCGATCATCCAGATCATCCGGGAAAACCGCCACGACGGCCGCTCGAGCGACTTCGAGACGCCGGTCGAGCCGTCGGGCAGCAACAGCCGGATGGCTCCGATGACCTCGTCGGCCGACTGAAAACGATCGTCAGGGTTCTTCGCCGTCAGGCGGCGGCACAGATCGTCGTGAGCCGGCGTGAGTTCGCTTCGCACCTTCGAAGGCGACGGCAGCTCTACGTGCATGATCGCCGCAGCCGTCTCGATCGGCGAGGATCCTTCGAACGCGCGCCGCCCGGTCAGGCATTCGAAGAGGATCAACCCGAGCGCGAAGAGATCGCTGCGGCCGTCGAGCGGCCGCTGCTGAATCTGCTCCGGCGACATGTACGCGGGGGTGCCGACCACTCGCGTCGTCGCCGTCATCGTCGTTGTGAGATCGGAACTCTTCGCGGTCGATGCGGTTTTCGCGATGCCGAAGTCGACGAGCATGGGCCGCCCGTCTGGCGTCAGCATCACGTTCCCCGGCTTCAGGTCGCGGTGGATGACACCCCCGCGATGCGCCGCGGCCAATGCGTTCGCGATGCGCGCGCACAACGTGAGCGCATCCACCGGGTGCATCGGGCCGCGCTCGAGCAGCGTGTCGAGCGACTCGCCGTGCACGTATTGCATGACGATGAAGGCGCGTCCGTCAGACGCTTCACCGACCTCGTAGACCGCGCAGATGCCCGGATGATCGAGCGATGCTGAGGCGCGCGCTTCGCGCAGCAGCCGCCGCGGCGCGCCGTCCTGCAGCGGATCGGTCAGGAACTTGATCGCGACGTCGCGGTCGAGCGTCTCGTCGTGCGCGAGATAGACTTCGCCCAGTCCACCGCGTCCGAGCAGGCGAATGATCCGGTAGCGCGTGAGGTCCGCAGGTGCTGTCCCGGCGCCAGGCATGGTGTCGCGGCTGCCTCCAGTCCGGAGGGCAGCGAGTATACACGCGGGCCGCGCTGCGCGCGGGGTGCGGGGCCGCGCTGCGCGCGGGGTGCTGCGGGCTGGGTACCTCGGACGGGTGCTGGGGCCGCGCCGCGCGCGGGGTGCTGAGGGTTGGGTGCCTCGGACGGGTGCTGGGGCCGCGCTTCGCGCGGGATCGCGATGGGGGCGAGGACGGGGCGCCCAGTTCGCGCGGACGCGGCTCCTCGTCGACGAGTCTTTCCGGCCGCGGAGCACGAACTGGGCTGTCCGAGCGGGGGCCCCATCGCGGGGCCGCGCTGCGCGCGGGGTTCTGAGGGCTGGGTGCCTCGGACGGGTGCTGGGACGGGTGCTGGGGCCGCGCTCACGCGGCTGGTGCTGAGGGCTGGGTGCCTCGGCGAGCCGCCGATTAGACGAGGGGGGTGGCTTGGCGGCGCCGGTATCGGGTGTCTATGTACTGATCGATCAGGTTTCGGAACGCCGCCGCGAGTTCGTCGTAGGTGCCGCGCAGCGTCGTATAGTGCTCGCCGTCGATGAAGACGGGGCAGTTCGGGGCTTCTCCAGTGCCGGGGAGGCTGATTCCGATGTTGGCGGCCTTCGACTCACCCGGACCGTTGACGACGCAGCCCATGACGGCGAGGGTCATCGTCTCGACGCCTTCGTATTGCGTCTTCCATTCCGGCATCTTCTCGCGGATATACGTCTGTGTTCGCTCGGCGAGTTCCTGAAACGTCGAGCTCGTCGTGCGTCCGCAGCCCGGGCAGGCCGTGACGCTCGGGGAGAATGAGCGCAAGCCAAGCGCCTGCAGCAACTCGCAGGCGGCATAGACCTCTTCGCGGCGGTCGCCGCCAGGCCTGGGCGTGAGCGAGATGCGAATCGTGTCCCCGATGCCTTCGTTCAGGAGGATGCCCATCGCGGAGGCAGACCAGACGAGGCCTTTCATCCCCATTCCGGCTTCCGTCAGCCCGAGGTGCAGCGGCTGATCGGTCTTCCGCGCGAGGTCTCGATAGAGCGCGATGAGATCCCTCGGGCGCGACGTCTTGCACGAGATGATGATCTGGTCCTTGCGGAGACCCGATTCGAGCGCGAGCTCCGTCGACTGCAGGGCGGAGGCGATCATGCACTCGTTGATGATTTCTTCGGACGTCTTTCCGAGGTTCCGGTCCGTGTTCTCCTGCATCCGCGACACGACGAGTTCCTGATTGAGCGAACCGCCGTTCACACCGATGCGGACCGGTTTGCCGTAGTCGCGCGCGACGTTGCAGATCGTCGCGAACTGCTCATCGCGCCGCCGGCCCGTTCCGACGTTGCCTGGATTGATGCGGTACTTGTCGAGCGCCGCCGCGGCCGCGGGGTAGCGGGTGAGGAGCAGGTGGCCGTTGTAATGGAAGTCGCCGATCAGGGGCGCCGTGACGCCCGCATCGAGCATCCGCTGCTTGATCTCAGGTACGGCTGCGGCGGCCTCGGGAAGGTTCACGGTGACGCGCACCATCTCGGACCCCGCCTCGGCCAATTCGACGCACTGGCGGGCGGTGGCCTGCGCATCTGCCGTGTCGGTCATCGTCATCGACTGCACGACGACGGGCGCGCCGCCTCCGACCTGGACGCGGCCGACACGAACGCCCACTGTTTTGTGAAGCCGAACCGTCCCCATGCGTGAACTGACTGAGGACGATCATACCATCCGGTTTCCGGCCCGCCTGCACGCCTGAAACCCGGAGACCGTTTCTAAGCTGCTGACGTCCAATGTGTTGCGCATAATGTAGAGGTCGACGCCCGAGCGGGTCCGTGAGGGCGGCGCTTTTGCATTGCCGGCAGTTTGGGCCGGGATCTCGCTTCCGGCCGGGGAGAGAAGCAGTGAACAAGAGATTTCTTCGTTGGTGCGTTCCGGTGGCGTTCGTCGTGCTGCTGAGCGCGCCCGCCGCGGCGCAATCAGGCTCCGGCAGCCAGTCGGCGTCGGTTTCGTCATCCGACATTCAGCGTCTCCAGGACGATCTGTATTCCGCAGCGGGCGACGTCGCATCGCTCCGCTCGCGAGACCGGGCGCAGGCCGATCGGCTGCAAACCCAGCTCGACGACCTCCGTGACGAGGTGACGTATCTCAAGGTGAAGCTCCGCCGCGAAGGATCCGTGAGCCGGTCGGATTACGACGATGTGCGCAGCCGGATCCAGGACGTCCGCAGGGGGGCACGCGGTGAATCGCCGTCGCAGGATGTCCCTCCGGGCAATCCGACCTGGAGCACGAACAGCGGTGCGCGTCCGTCCGGCGGCCAATCGAGCGGCGGGTACTACGGGGGAACGCAGGACGCCCCTCAGCCCCAGCGGACGGCCCGACCGGGCGAGGTGCCTGCCGGTCAGCAACTCGACGCACGTCTCGAGACCGAGCTCAGCTCTGCCACCGCACAGGTCGAGGACCGCTTCCGCGCGACGACGGCCGTCGATCTGTATCAGGGAAACGACGTGCTCATCCCGGCCGGATCGACGCTGCGCGGGATCGTCAGCTCAGTCGACAAGGCCACGCGGACAGATCGGAAGGGCAGCATGACGCTCGCCTTCGACCAGATCACCATTCGCGGCCGCAACTACCCGATCCGCGGTACCGTGGAGCAGGCGCTCGAATCCGAAGGCATCAAGGGTGAAGCTGGCAAGATCGGCGCGGGCGCCGGCGTCGGCGCCATCCTCGGCGGCATTCTCGGCGGCGCAAAAGGCGCACTGCTGGGCATCCTGATTGGCGGCGGCGGCACCATCGCCGCGACGCCTGGCAAGGACGTGACGCTGCCGGCAGGTACCATTCTGCGGGTCAAGCTGGATCAGCCCATCCAGGTGCGCTAAGAAATTGCAGATTGCAGATTGCAGATTGCAGATTTCCCAATCCAAAAAATCAATCTGCAATCCGCAATCTCACATCTGCAATTCTCGCAACGTCGCGCGCGCAGCGCGGATCGTTGCGTCGATGTCCCGCTCGGTGTGCGCGCCGGACAGAAACCACGCCTCGAATTGTGACGGGGGCGGATAGATGCCGCGATCGAGCATCCCGCGGAAGAACGCCGCGTATTGTGCGGTATTCGCTGTGAGCGCGGAGCGGTAATCGCGAACGGGCTGCGTCGTGAAAAACGGCGTCAGCAGCGAGCCGAACGCGTTGACCTGCAGCGGAACGCCAGCGTCGCGCGCGGCATCGGCCAGACCGCCCGCGAGCCGCGCACCCAGCTTCGCGAGGTGGCGATACAGACCCGGCGCCAGCTCCGAGAGACTCCAGAGCCCGGCGGTCATCGCCAGCGGATTACCCGACAACGTTCCCGCCTGATACACCGGGCCTGATGGTGCGATGAGCGCCATCAGGGGCGCTCGTCCTCCATACGCGCCCACCGGAAGGCCTCCGCCGATGATTTTTCCGAGGCAGGTCAGGTCGGGCCGCACGTTGAAGAGTTGCTGCGCGCCGCCGGCCGCCGCCCGGAACCCCGATATCACCTCGTCGAACACGAGCAGCATGCCGTCGCGATCGCATATCGCGCGCAACCCCTGAAGAAATCCCTCGCGCGGCGGTACGACGCCCATGTTCCCCGCGATCGGTTCGACGATGATCGCGGCCACGTCACCGCGATTGGCGCTCACGACGCGTTCGACCGACTCCAGATCGTTGTACGTCGCGAGCAGCGTGTCGGCCGCCGCAGAAGCGGGCACGCCTGGACTGGTCGGCACGCCCAGCGTCGTCGCACCGGATCCGGCCTGAACGAGAAAGCTGTCGGCGTGGCCGTGATAGCAGCCTTCGAATTTGATGATCCGGTCGCGCTTCGTGGCGGCACGCGCGAGGCGGATCGCGCTCATCGCCGCTTCTGTTCCCGAACTGACGAAGCGTATCCGCTCCATCGACGGCATGAGCATCGCGACGCGCTGCGCGAGTCGCGTCTCCAGTTCTGAAGGTGCGCCGAAGCTCGTCCCGCGGGTCGCGGCGATGGCGAGCGCCTTCGTCAACGCCTTCGGCGCATGCCCGTGAATGAGCGGGCCCCACGACATGACGTAGTCGATGTAGACGTTGCCGTCGACATCTTCGAGCCGTGCACCAGACGCGCGCGCCACGAACAGCGGCGTGGCCCCGACCGCCTTGAATGCGCGGACGGGGCTGTCTACGCCGCCTGGAAGAATCCGTTGCGCTTGTGCAAAAAGACGCTCGGACGCGCGGTACCGGCGATTTCGTCGAGCAGCCATCCGACGACGATAGCACGTGACTTGAAAGAAACGGGTCGCGATGGGGGGCGCGGACGGGGCGGCCCCGCTTCGCGCGGAGGCGGCTCCCCTCAACACGTCTTTCTGGCCGCCGAGCACGAAGGGGGCTGTCCGCGCCTGGGGGTCCCGTCGCTGAAAACCACCGCTACGCGGGCAGGCGCAGGACGGCCCTGCAACCGCGAGAATCGCCGCGGTTCTCGAGCACGAGCGTGCCCCCGTGCGCTTCCGCAATCTGACGGCTCAGCGCGAGTCCGATGCCGCTGCCCGTCGGCTTCGTGGTGAAGAACGGGACGAAGAGGTTCGACGTATCCGGCAGGCCGGGTCCCTCATCGTCCACCGTGAGCTGCAGATAGCCGTCGATGGGCTGCCAATCGATCCACACCCGCCCGCTCGTTTCGAGCGTGGCGTCGACGGCGTTCCGGACGATGTTGATGAGCAACTGCTCGAGCTGATCCGGGTCCGCTTCGATTGCCGCGTCCGCGGTCGCGCGCACCTCCACCGGCAGCCGGTTCTCCAGTTCGGTGATCCGCTTCGCGAGCGGCATGATCGTGATGGGCCGCTGGTTCGGCTTCGGCAGCTTCGCGAGCTGCGCGTACGCGCGTAGAAAGCGGCCGAGCGAGCCCGAACGCGTTTCGATCAGGTTCAGGCCGTCCTGGATCTCCGCCGCGCGCGGGATGTCCGGTGCGCGCGAGATCATCCGCTTGATGCTGTGCGCGATGGATTTGATGGGGGTCAGCGAGTTGTTGATTTCGTGCGACAGGACGCGGACGATGCGCTGCCACGCCTGCTGCTCTTCCTCGCGGAGTGCGCGGCTGAGGTCGGCGAAGACGAGCAGTTTGTGCGGCTTCCCGTCGCGCCGGAAGCCGGATCTCCGCAGTTCGAGACGGCCGCTGCCCGGACCGAACGGGCGCTCGATCAGTCGCGGCGAGTCGCCGGTCAGATACCGGTCGAGACGCAAGTCGCGGGCGTGCCTGCCAACCAGCTCCGCTGCCGGTTTTCCGAGCAGTCGCTCGCCAGCGGGGTTGACCAGTACGAGGCAGTCGTCCATGTCGATGGCGAAAACAGCGACGTCGATGGCCGCCATCACGCTCGTGAGCAGCGCCGTGGATTCAACCGCCTCGGATCGCTGCCGCTGCAGCGTGTCGCCGAGCGAGTTGATTTCCTTCATCACCAGGTCGACGGCGCTTCCGGGACGCGCGCCCGTTGCTCTGATGGAGTAGTCCCCCTCGTGCAGCGCGCCGAGGAGGTTCGCGGCGAGATACAGCACACGGGTGACCATTCGATACGCCGCCATCGCACAGCCCACCCACACCACGAGGACGACGGCAGCAAGCGTCCAGCGGACCTCGAAGCTGTAGCTCTCGCCCCAGACGATCCATGCGAGCGCGACGGCGGCCGGCAGGCCGCCCAGCAACGTCAGGCCCACGAGCGCCTGCTCGAGGCTCCAGTGGACGCGGGTCACGCGCGCCGGCCGGTTAGTCGCGGACGCCATACTGTTGCAGACGACGATAGAGCGCGCTGCGGCTCATGCCGAGCTGCTGCGCCGCCTGGCGCACGTCGCCATGGTGGCGCGCCAGGACCTTCTCGATGAACACGCGTTCGGCATCCTCGAGCGAGAGATCGTCCGGCGCGTGATCGGTTCCCGTGCGGACGCGCTGCAGCCCGAGCGTGCGCGCCGTCAGCAGCGGCGGCGCGGAATCAGCCATCAGCACCGCTCGCTCGACCGCGTGCGCCAGCTCCCGGACATTTCCTGGCCACGGGTGTTCGCGAAGGGCGGAGATCGCGTCTCCAGCGAATCCCGTCAACGGCTTCCGGTACCGAGCGGCATAATGCGCGAGGAAGTGCCGCGCGAGCGGCTCGATGTCGTCCTTCCGCTCCCGGAGAGGCGGCAGGTGAATCACGACGGTATTCAGGCGATACAGCAGGTCCTCGCGAAACCGTCCCGCGGCAATCTCCGCCTGGAGGTCGGCGTTGGTGGCCGAGAGCATGCGCACGTTGACGTAGCGCAGCCGCGACGAGCCGACACGCTGCACCTCGCCCGTCTGCAGGACGCGCAGCAGCTTGGCCTGCAGCCGCACCGGCATGTTCGCGATTTCATCGAGGAACAGCGTGCCCTCGTCCGCCATCTCGAAGCAGCCGATGCGGTCGACCCGGGCGTCGGTGAACGCCCCCTTCACGTGCCCGAACAGCTCGCTCTCCGCGATCCCTTCGGCGAGCCCGCCCGCATTCATCGTGACGAGCGGCTTGTTTCTCCGATCGCTCAGCCCGTGCACCCAGGCCGCGACGACCTCTTTGCCCGTTCCGTGCTCGCCGGTGATCAGGACGCTTGCATCGGACGGTGCGATCCGCTCGATGGTCTGCCGCACCTCACGGATGGCGGCCGTTTCGCCAATAAAGGGCGGCGTCACGCCGCGCTGGAGGCGCGTGTTTGCTTCCTGCAGCCGATGGTTGCGACGGACCGCACGGCGAAGCTCGATCTGCGTCCGGACGGTCGCGAGGAGTTTCTCGTCGTCCCAGGGTTTCTCGATGTAATCGCGTGCGCCGCGGCGCATCGCTTCGACGGCGCCCGCGATACTGCTCCAGGCGGTCATGACGAGAATCGGGAGTGTCGGATCGAGCGCGCGGAGCCGCTCGATCAGGTCATAGCCTTCCTGGCCGGACGTCGTGTCCCGGGTGTAATTGAGGTCGAGGACGGCGAGGTCGCAGTCGGACGCCTCGAGGCGCTCGAGCGCTTCGGCCGGCGAGCGTGCCGGGGTGACCTCATATCCCTCGTCGACGAGCAACAGCTTGAGCGCGTCGATGATGTCCTGTTGATCGTCGGCGATCAGGATGCGGGCGTCAGGCGTCGTATGGGCCATGACCGGTGATGGTATTCACTTGCGTGCCATTGTTTGACGGGATGAAGATCGCCAAAGTTTGCGTATTTTCAATCATGAGCCGAAACCGCGGCTGTCCCGGTCGCGCTGGTGCGACCGCCGCGTCCCGCTGGCGGGACGCCACAGGGGCGTGAGGCCCAAACCCGCGGTGATTTTCAGGAGCGGCGTGGCACAGGCTTTGTTGCCCAGTGCTGCGCATGTACAGCATGCCCGTTATCCGCCCGGAATCCTCAGCCCGCGTCCTCGTCGCAGACGATCAGGCCGACGTCCTCGAGGCGTTGCGCTGGCTCCTCACGGGCGAAGGGTACGAGCCGGAGTTCGTCAACTCGACGGATGGCGTCCTCGAACGTCTGCGCGCCGGACGCTTCGATCTCCTGCTGATGGACTTGAACTACAGCCGGGACACGACCTCGGGACGTGAGGGCCTCGAACTCATCCCGCAGGTTCGCGCGTGTGACGCGGCCATGCCGATCGTCGTGATGACCGGGTGGGGCAGTGTCGACACGGCGGTGGAAGCCATGCGCCGGGGCGCGAAGAGCTTCGTCCAGAAGCCGTGGGAGGACGAGGCGCTGCTGGAGATTCTTCAGCGCGAGATCGAAGACGCGCGCGCGTCGAAACGCCGGGACGCCAAACAGCAGCGCGAGCTCGAAGAAGCTCGCCTGATTCAGCGCGGGCTCCTTCCGACGGCAATGCCGCACATCGCGGGCCTGACGCTGTCATCGTCGTGGCGTCCGGCAAATGGCGTCGGCGGCGACTGCTTCGACGTGCTCACGTTCGGCGAGCATGCCGTCGGGCTGTCGATTGCCGACGTGGCGGGCAAAGGCGTGCCGGCGGCGCTGCTGATGTCGAACCTGCAGGCGGCGGTCCGCGCCTTCGCGCAGGATGGCACCCCGCCGGCCTCGGTGTGCGCGAGCGTGAACCGGCTGCTGTGCCGCAACATGGCGAGCGGCCGGTTCGTGACCTTCTGCTACTCGCGCATCGACGTCGCGGCGCGGCGCCTGACCTACTCCAATGCCGGGCACAACCCGCCGCTGCTCATTCGGGCCGACGGCTCGATGGACCGTTTGTCGCCGGGCGGCACCGTTCTCGGCGTCTTCCCCGAGAACGCGTATGAGCAGGGAGAGCTGGTGCTGGCCCCGCACGATCGCCTCGTGTTCTACACCGACGGCATCAGCGAATCCCGAAACGCCGCCGGGGAGGAGTTCACCGACGACGGCGTCGCCGAGCTCGCCGGGCGTCACCGGGCTCTCGACGCCGACGCGATGCTCGCAGCCATGCTGGCGGACATCGAGCGGTTCAACGCCGGCAAATACGAGGACGATGCCACGTTGATCGTCGCTGCGCTCTGACGGCGGGGCGAGAGGACGTCAGATGATTTCAGATGTTCGGTACGCGGTCCGTGCCCTCCTGATTCACCCGGCGTTCGCCCTCGCGGCGACGCTGACGCTTGCGTTGGGCATTGGAGCGAACACCGCGATCTTCGCCGTGCTCTATGGCGTGCTGCTCAAGCCGCTGCCGTACGCCAGTCCCGATCGCCTGATGGTTGTGGGCGAAACACGCCGCGGGCTGCCATGGAACGTGGCCTATCCCAACTATCTCGACTGGCAGACGCGGAATCACGTCTTCAGCCAGCTCGCGATTTTCAATGCAATCGGCTCTGTCGTCGTCGGCGGGCACGGCGCGGGGGAAATCTACCCGATGGCGACCGGCGAGGTCACGCTGCTGCCGCTGATGGGCATCGCCCCGCAGTTCGGACGCCTGTTCGCGCCGGACGAGCGGGACCCGCACGCAGCGTCCGTCGCGGTGATCAGCGACGCGATGTGGCGCAGCCAGTTCGGCGGGGACCCCGGAGTCACGGGCAAGACGACCCGGATGAATGATGACGACGTGACGGTGATTGGCGTCCTGCCGCCGGGCGTGCGGCCGTTCAACGTCGACGTCTGGTTCCCGTTCCGTCCCGCCCTGCTCTCGCCGAGCCAGCTGGATCGCGACAACCATCCCGGCTTCCGCGTCGTCGGACGGCTGAAGGACGGCGTTGACGTCGAGCAGGCTCAGCGCGAGATGAGCGCGATTGCGGCGTCGCTGGCGATTGAGTATCCGGCGTCCAACCGCGAGATGGGGGTCTTGGTGCGACCGATGCTCGAGACCGTCGCGGGCGGCATTCGTCCCACGCTCCGGATGCTCGGTGGCGGCGTGTGCGTGCTGCTGTTGATCGCGTGCGCGAACGTCGCGAACCTGCTGCTGGCGAAGGGACTTCGACGCGAGCGCGAGACCTCGATCCGCTCCGCGCTCGGTGCAGATCGAGGGCGGCTGATTCGCCTGTTCGTCGCGGAAGGCGTGACGCTCGGCGTGGCGGGCGCTGCCGGCGGCGTGCTCCTGGCGGGGTGGTGTGTCCGTCTGTTGCGGAACGTACCCGGTCTCAATCTCCCGCGCAGCGCGGACGTGACCATTGATCCCCACGTCCTCGGGTTTGCGGCCGCGCTCGCGATCGGCACGGCCGCGCTGTTCGCGCTGGCGCCGGCGCTGCAATTGTCTCGCGTCGACGTGATGCGTGTTCTTCGTCCAGCCGGCGGCGGTGAGCCAGCGTCTCCGCGCGGCAGACGGTTGAGAGGCGCGATTCTCGCCGCCGAGGTCGCACTGCTTGCGGTGCTGCTCGCCGGCGCGTCGCTGATGCAGCGCACGCTGCAGCAGTTGGCGTCGGTGGACCTTGGCATCGACGCCAATCGTCTTCTCGTTGTCCCGATGCAGTCACCGCACCGCCGGTCTGGCGAGACGTCGCTCGTGTTTGCCGACCGCCTGCTTGCAGCCGTCACCGCACGCGGTGGAGTCGAGGCGGCGGCGGTGTCGTGGCCGTTCGATTACACGGGCGGCAGCT
Organism: Vicinamibacterales bacterium; assembly: GCA_035495555.1. GTDB lineage: Bacteria > Acidobacteriota > Vicinamibacteria > Vicinamibacterales > 2-12-FULL-66-21 > DATJFQ01. The sequence continues at coordinate 135,860 of DATJFQ010000042.1, read as the reverse complement.
GGGCGCCGAACATCGACATCGACGAGCACCCCTTCGAACCCGGCCACCGGCCGCCGGTCGCGACTGCCGCGGTGAGCGACGGCTATTTCAGGACCATGGGCATTCCGATCGTGCGCGGGCGCGGCTTCGACGCCGACGAGCGTCCCGGCGGGCGCATGACCCTCGTCGTCAACCAGACGTTCGCGAAACGGTTTTTCGCCGGCGAGGGTGCGCTCGGAAAGCACGTCAGCCCGGTGGGATATGACGCGCCGATGCAGCACATCACGATCGTCGGGATCGTGGGCGACACACGCCGCGGCGGCGCTCTGAAGGAGCCCGTGCCGGAGATGTACGTCTCCTACAAGCAGTTCGCCGTCGACGCGCCAACCCTGATCGTCCGTACCTCGGGGACCAATCCGCTGGCCCTTGGCGCCGAAGTTCGCGCGGCGGTTGCCGCCACAGACCCGGCGGTTGCTTCAGGGGCGCTTCAGCGGCTGGACAACGCGCTCGCGCGCACATATGGCGATCGCCGCGCGCTCTCGTGGCTGTTGTCCACGTTTGCGTCGGTTGCGCTCGGCCTGACGATCATCAGCATCGCAAGCGTGGTCTCGTTCACAGTCGCACAGCGCAGGTCGGAAATCGGCGTGCGTGTCGCCCTGGGCGCGAGCACGGGTGACATCATCCGGATGATCCTGCGTGATGCGATGACACCGGTCGTGGCGGGACTCGCCGCGGGCGCGCTGGCGCTGATGCCGGCAACGCGAGCGCTGCGCGCATCACTCTACGGCGTATCGCCGGCCGATCCGGGTGCGCTCGGCGTCGCGGTCGGCCTGATCGCCCTTTCGGCGCTCGCCGCGGCCTACGTGCCAGCGCGGCGTGCGGCGGCCATCGATCCGCTCGTCGCGATTCGCACGGAATGAACTACCTGCGTTACGCGAGCGCGCGCGCCGCCTCGCGAGCGTAGTAGGTGATGATGATGTCCGCGCCGGCGCGCCGGATGGCCGTCAGCGTCTCGAGCATTGCCCGGCGTTCATCGATCCAGCCGCGTGCCGCCGCCGCCTTCAGCATCGCGTATTCGCCGCTGACGTGATACGCGGCGGTGGGGACGCCGAACTCCTCCTTCACCCGCGCGATGACGTCGAGATACGTCACCGCCGGCTTCACCATGACGATGTCCGCCCCTTCGTCCAGATCGAGCGCGACCTCGCGCAAGGCTTCGGCGGCATTTGCCGGATCCATCTGGTGCGAGCGCCGATCGCCGAACGCCGGAGCGCTGTCGGCGGCATCGCGAAACGGCCCGTAAAAGGCGGAGCAGTACTTCGCCGCGTACGACATGATCGCGGTGTTCACGAAGCCGCCGGCGTCGAGCGCCTCACGGATGCGGCCGACGCGGCCGTCCATCATGTCGGAAGGCGCGACGATGTCGGCGCCGGCCGACGCATGCGAAAGCGCCGCGCGCGTGAGCTGCTCGACGGTCCCATCATTCTCGATCTCGTCGTCGATGAGGATCCCGCAGTGCCCGTGCGAGGTGTATTCGCAGAGGCAGACGTCGGTGACAACGAGCAGGTCCGGCACTTCCAGCTTCAGCGCGCGCACGGCGCTCTGCACCGGCGCTTCGGGATCGAACGCCGCACTGCCGACGTCGTCCTTGTTGTCGGGCAGCCCGAACAGCAGCACGCCCGAGATACCCTCAGCGTTCGCCAGTCTCGCTTCCTGTACGGCTTCGTCGACCGAGAGCTGATACACGCCCGGCATCGAAGGCACTTCGCGCCGCCGCCCCTCGCCGGGAACGACGAACAAGGGGTAGATGAAGTTCTCGGGTGACAGCCGCGTCTCGCGCACGAGCGCCCGCATCGCCGCAGAACGGCGAAGGCGCCTCGGGCGATGGCGAAGGTCGAGTCGAAACTGCGTCGTGTGTGTAGAAGTCATGGTCAAACACCGGTCCCCTGCAACGGCCGCCCAGCCGCAGGCCGTCCGGCGGCGCTAGGCCGGCACCTGCGACGTGAAACGGTCGACGAGCGCGTCGACGAGGTCCGCGATCGTGAACCGCTCCGGCATCACGTCGGTCGCAATGCCAAGCTGCTGCGCGGCTTCGGCCGTGACGGGGCCGATGCAGGCAACAACGGTCGCGCGGAGCAGATCGACGGCCTGTTCCTCGCCGAGCATCTTCACGAAATTGCGAACGCTCGAAGGACTCGTGAAGGTCACGGCGTCGATCTGGTGGTCGAGCAGCATGCGATAGATGTCCTGATCGCTGTCACGCTCCGCGGACGCCAGCAATGTGCGATATGCGACCACCTCCGTCACCTCGGCACCGCTCGCCCGCAATTCGTCCGGGAGGACTTCACGCGCGATGTCCGCCTTCGGCATCAGGAATCGGCGTCCCGCGAGATCCCCCTTCGCGCGCAGCGCGTCCATCAACGCGTCGGCGTGATATTCCTCCGGAACGAGATCCACCCGGATGCCATAGCGTTGGACGCGCTCCGCGGTCGACGATCCGATCGCGCAGATACGAACGCCCTTCAGCTCGCGGATGTCCGATACCGCGAGCAAGCGCCGCATGAAATAGTCCGCGGCATTCACGCTCGTCAGCACGAGCCAGTCGAAATCAGCGATCGTGCGGCACGCGGCATCGAGAGGCTCGACGTCTTCGGGCGAAACGATGCGAAGGGCAGGCGCGTGAATCGCCTCCGCGCCGCGCTCTTCGAGCATGTCCACGAATTCAGACGCCTGCTCGCGCGCCCGGGTCACGACGATGCGCCGGCCGAACAGCGGCCGATCGTCGAACCACCGGAGGTGTTCGCGCAAGCCGACCACCGCGCCCACCATGAACAGGGCGGCCTCGCCCGCGCGTGCGCGTGAGGCGATCTCGCTCAGCGGCGCCGTAATCGTCTGCTGTGCGGGGCTCGTGCCGCGATAGATGAGTGCCGCCGCGTCATCTCCCGCCCGGCCATGGCCGAGCAGCGCCTCCACAATCGCGCTGATCTGCGCCTGGCCGGCGTAGCACATGAGTGTGCCTTCGACCCGGGCCAGCGTGCTCCAGTGGAGCGCCGGCGGAGCGTCCGAAGGCGATTCGTGGCCCCGCACCAGCATCACCACGTCGCCGGCGCCCGGATACGTCACCGGTATGCCGGCATACGCCGGGACACCGACAGCCGCGGGGACGCCCGGGATCACCTGGAACGGGATCCGTTGCTCGTGCAGGAAGAGCGCTTCTTTTCCGCCGCTGTCGAACACGAACGGGTCGCCCCATTTCAGGCGCACGACGACCCGGCGTTCGCGGGCTTTCTCGGCAATCAGGAGCGAGATGGCGTCCTGATCCATCGGACGCGGGGCAGCCGGACCGACGTCGATCTTTTCGGCCTCGGGCGGCGCAAGCCTGAGCAGGCGATGATGCACCTGATGGTCGTAGATCACGACATCAGCCGATTCGAGGCAGCGCTGTCCGCGAACGGTGATGAGCCCCGGATCCCCCGGACCCGCGCCGACAATGAATACGCACGGCTCTTTGGTCATTCGTCGCTCGCCATTGTCAATCGTCGTGGGTTGTCCGGCATTCGTCGAGGATCGCCGCCGCACCGCCTGCGATCAGCGCATCCGCGAGCTGCTGCCCCAGATCACGCGGCCGGTTCGCCGGCCCGCGGGCGCCTCGCTTGACGCTCCGATGGCCGTCGATCGACGCGACAATCGCCTGCACGTCCATGTCGCTGCCATCGATTGTCGCGATGGCTCCGAGCGGCAGTTGACATCCGCCGCCCAGCGCTTGGACGACGGCGCGCTCGGCCGCGAGCGCGGCTGCGGACTCCTCATCATTGATCGCTTCGACCGCAGCGCGCGTCGTTTCGTCGTCCGCGCGGACCTCGACCGCGACGATGCCCTGGCCTGGCGCCGGGATGCACGCGGTCGGAGGAATCGCAGCCGAGATCCGGCCGCTCAGGCCGAGGCGTTTCATCCCGGCGGCGGCGAGCACGATTGCGTCGAATCCTCCCGCGTCCAGCTTCCGCAGCCGGGTGTCCACGTTTCCACGGACCGGCTCGAACCTCGCCCGCGGCAACAGCATCGAGAGCTGCGCAATACGTCGAACGCTGCTCGTCCCGATTGTCGGGCTGTCGCCGATCATCGTCACGGCGCTCGCGATGTCCGACACGGCGGGCGCATTCGGCAGCACGAGCGCGTCGCGCGGATCCTCGCGCGGCAGGACGGCGCCCACCAGCGCCCACTCAGGCAGTGACGCCGGCATGTCCTTCGCGCTGTGCACGGCGGCGTCGATGGTGCGCGCCGCGAGCGCCTCTTCGATTTCCTTGACGAACAGCCCCTTGCCGCCGATTCCCGCGAGCGAGGCGTCATGGAGTCGATCGCCGGACGTGCTGATGACGCAGATTTCGACGATGTGGCCGCGCTGCTCGAGCTGTGTTTCCACGGCGCGCGCCTGCCAGAGCGCAAGCTGGCTGCCGCGCGTGCCGAGCCGCACCCGCGGCATCAGGACGCCTTCTGCCCGCGGCGCCTGTCGATCGCGGGCGCGCTGTCGTCGGAAGCCAGGCCGAACAGCCTGTTCACCGCGTCCGAGTAGCTGACCATCAGCGCCTCGTCGGTGACCGATTTGAGCTGCTCGGTGGGGGAGAGCAGGAGTTTTTCGACGATGAGATGGGTGATTTCGTCGATCCGCGCCCTCGCCTCGGGCGGCAGCCCCGCCAGCTTCGGTTCGAGGCGCAGCAGTTCCGCGCGGCGGATGGCTTCGAACCGCTGCCGCAGCGCGACCACCGTGGGGAGGATTTCGCGCGACTGCATCCAGGTCGCGAACCGCGCGACCTCCTCGGTGACGATGCGCTCGGCCCGGTCGAGTTCCGCCGATCGGCGCGCCAGGTTCTCTTTCACGATCGTTCGCAGGTCGTCGATGTTATAGAGAAACACCTGATCGAGATCGCCGACCGCCGACTCGACGTCGCGCGGAACGGCGATGTCGATGACGAACAGCGGGCGGCTGCGCCGGGGGCGCATGGTCTCCTCGACGCGCGCGCGCGTGAGCACCGGTTCGGGTGCGCCGGTCGCGCCGATCACGATATCCGCGTCGGCGAGGGCATCGGGAAGCTGCGACCACGCGACGGCGCGTCCGTTCACCTGCCGGGCAAGCGCGTCAGCAGACGATGCCGTGCGGCTTGCAATCGTGAGCCCCTTGACGCGCTGCGCCCGAAGGTGGACGCCGGTGAGTTTGGCCATCTCGCCCGCGCCGAGGATCAACACCTCGAGTCCGGTCAGGTCGCCGAAGATCTTCTTTGCAAGCGCGATAGCGGCGTAGCTCACCGACACGGCGCCTTCGCCCAATCCTGTTTCGGTGCGGACGCGCTTGCCGACCGTGAACGCCGTGTTGAACAACCGGTGCGTCACGGCACCCGTCTGCTTGAGACCATTGGCCGTGGCGAAGGCATCCTTGACCTGGCCGAGGATCTGCGGCTCCCCCACGACGAGCGAGTCGAGGCCGGCGGCGACGCGGAACAGGTGGTCGGCGGCCTCGGCCCCGCGGTGCTGGAAGACGTGCGGCGCGAGCCGGTCCCAGGGCACGCGATGATAGTCGCCGATGAAGCGCCCTACCGCCTCGCCGGCCCGGTCGTCGTCTGCGACGGCATAGATTTCCGCCCGGTTGCACGTCGAGAGCACGACCGCTTCGCGTGCAACGCCGTTCGACGTGAGCGCCAGCAGCGCCGAGTCGACCCCGGTGCGCGCAAAGTCGACGCATTCGCGCAGTTCGATGGGCGCGGTCCGATGCGTAACGCCGACGGCGAACAGCCTCACTAGAAGTTATGACTCCTGGTCAGGAAATATCCCACCGGCAGGAAATTCAACAGCACGATGACGAACCCGATGGCCGACAGCCACGCCGCACGGCGGCCGCTCCACCCGATCGCGCCGCGCGCGACGAAGGCGAACGTGTACATCGCCCAGCAGAGAACCGCGAGCAGAATCTTCGGATCCGCGAACGACATCGCCTTCGCGCGCGGATCCGGCGACGCGTGCACCTGCGTCGCCCAGATCGCGCCGACGATGACGCCGGCTGTCAGCAGCGCCCAGCCGACGCCGATGGCCCGGGCGTTCATCATGTCGAGCGCCTGCAGGCTGGGGAGCCGCGCGTAGAAGAAGCCCAGGTGTTTCGCCTTGATCTCCTTGAACAGCAGCACGTACGTGATGCCGATCACGAACGCGAGCGCGAAGCTCGCGTAGGCAAAGAGAAGCGAGAGCACGTGGATGGTGAACAGCGGGCTGCGGAGCAGCGGCGGCCGCGATTCGACACCGGGGTTGAGCGCAGGCAGCACCGCGAGCGCGGCCATCAGCACGGCCACGAACGCGCCCATGGCGCGCTCGTCGGTCGACAGCTCGATGTAAAGGTACGCGAGGCCGAGCAGCCACACGAACGCAGACACCGCGGCCGTCGTGCCGACGAGCGGCGCGTACCCGGCCTGGACAGTCTGCATGCCGATGAGGAACGTGTGCGCGAGCACACCGGCGCCGAGCAGCGCGGTGCCGGCGCGGCCGACCCCCGGCTTCGGCCGGGCGAAGTTCGCCAGATAGACCGCGGCCGCCGCCGTGTACAGCACCGCCGGAAGCCATGACCCTATCGTCATCTGGATTCTGATGAGGCGGTGGTGGTCGGGCCGTAGTAGCCCGTTTTCGTGCGCGCGATCACCCCGGGCCGGTGCACCCGGATCTGGATCCGCCGCCACGCGCCGTCGCGCTTCGGATTCGACGAGGAATACGCGATGGTGTACTGGCTGGCGAGCTCTTCCCAGATCTGCTGATAGATCTTCGGCAGTTCGCGTGCGTCGGTCGGAAAGTACACATGTCCGCCCGTTTCCTGGGCGAGCTGCCGCAGGACGAATTCCGCCTCCTTGAACTCGCGGCGCGCGATCTCTCCCTGCCGCAGGCCGATCGCGTAGATCGCCGTCTCGCTGCGTTTCGCGAGATCGAGCACTTCGTCGAATTCCACGAGGCTCGACGTGTCGTCGCCGTCGGAGAGCAGCACGATCGCCTGCCGCCGGATATCGTCCGGCGATGCCGCGCGCGCCTTCTTCAGGTCCTTGAGCGAGATGTAGATGGCGTTGTAGAGCGATGTCGATCCGTTCGCGGTCGTCGACCGGATGGCTTTTTCCAGCGCGGCGGCGTCGCTGGTGAACGGCGCGAGGATGCGCACCTGGCTGTCGAAGTCGATGACTTCGGCCTGGTCATTCCGATGAAGCTGCCGCGCGAAGCCGATCGCGGCCTCCTGCGCGATGCCCATGCGTTCTTCCATGCTCGCGCTCGTGTCGAGCAGCAGCGCCAGCGAGATGGGCTGCTGGCTCTTCGAGAAGAAGGTGATCTGCTGCTTTGCGCCGTCTTCGTAAACGTCGAAATCGTCCTGGTTCAGGTCGGTAATGTATTTGCCGGTCGTATCCGTCGCCGTCACGGTCAACGAGACCAGTTCGACGCCGGCGCGAAACCGCTGCTGCGCAGCGAGACCGACCGCCGCGAGCGCCGCGGCGACGAGGACCAGACAGGTCTGACGGGTCATTTCACTTGTGGAGCCTGTGTGCGTGCGCGCACCGTGAGGCCCGGCTTGGTCGCCGTCACCGATACCTTCTCTGGAGGGATCAGAGTCTCGGGACGCGCATAGGTAACGACATATTGGCTGGCGAGTTCGTCGGCGAGCTGCTTCATCGCGCCAGGGATGGCCGTTGCCGCCAGCAGTTGATCGCGGCGGCCGCCGGTGCGGTCGGTGCCAAGCGCCAGCACCTGGTTGCGATTACGCAATTCATCGGTTTGCGCGCCGCTCGGCTGCCCCAGCGCGAGCACGTCGAGGGTCGCGCCGCTCTTCGCGAGTTCGTCCAGGATCTGCTGATAGAAACGATTGCTGAATTCGTGCGCATCCTCAACGAGGAGGGCCGCGATCACGCCGCGGGGGGCGTCGCGCTTCTGCAATCCGCGGCTGACCTCATAGACCGCGTCGTCGAAATACGCGCCCGCGCCGGGTTGCGGAAAGAAGCGGCCGACCGCGTCGAGCAGGCGTTTCTCGTCCGTCGTATAGTCCTGGACAATCGTGGGACGGTCGCCAAACGTGACCACGGCGATTTCAGCCTTGCCGGAAAGCGCCTTGATGAAGTCACGGGCGCCGTCCCGGATCATCTGCGTCGCGCCCGACGCCGCCTGACTGTTATCGAGGAGCAGCGCGATGGTGAGCCGCTCGGCCGCCGGCTTGACCGAGAGCACCTCCCGCGCGACGTTGTCTTCCCGCACCTTGAAGTCCGCGGCGGACAGGCCCTGGACAGGATGGCCGTTCGCGTCGAGGACGCTCGCATACACGCTGATCGGCTTCGCCTGACCGAGTGCGGTGACGGGTGTCAGACAGGACGCCGCGAGAACGAGAGCGCTCAACCGTCGAGTCATGTGGCACGTGCCTTTCGTTTCGAGTATAGAGCAAAGCTGCAGGGATCCGGGGCCTGTACGGAGCAGGATGCTCTGATCTAAAGATCTTGGGATCAATGGTTTAAGCAAGGTAAGGTGTCAGCATGACCCGCGCTGCCTCTGCCGTGGTGTTCCGGGTGCTGCTGGTGGCGTTCGCCGCCGTGGTGCTCTATTTCAATCTGACGCTGGCGCTCGCCCGGTCGACCCGCCGGCTGCCGGTGAAAGCCGCTGCCGATTGCTCGGCCTCCCCCGCTCCTGTGACAACGGCGGCAGTGCCCGCGCCGAGCGTGCCGCCGGGCTTCGACGCGGCATTCGGATCCTGCGGCGAGACGGCCGCGCCGTCCCGGAAGGCGCGGTGAGCGCGCCATGACCGAAGAGCCACAGAAGAAACCACAGGGGCCCAACTCGACCGCCGACGCGATGCGGGAAATGGGCACGCTCGGCAGCGTCGGTTTCGCGTTCGTCCTGTCGATCGTCATCGGATGCGGCGCCGGGCTGCTGGTCGATCACTTCGTCGGCCGCGGCCACTGGGGGTTCTTCATCGGGTTCTTCCTGGGCCTTGCGGCGGGCGTCGTAAGCGTCGTCCGCGCGAGCCGGTCAATCAAGTAGCGTGGCGGGCGACGATCTGCTTCGCCGCCTCCAGCGGAACGCGTGCGTGGCATGCGTGCTCTTCGCGGCGATCGCGTTCGGGGTGTCCGGCGGCGGCGCGGCCGCGGCGGTCGCCGGCGGGGGGATTCTCGCCGGCATCAGCTTTCTGTTGATCAAGGGCGCGATCCTCGATGTGACCGCGTTTGCGGACGATCCGCGGTCGCCGGCGCCCCGCGTCAATACGGGGTTTGCCCTCGTCAAGCTGACGGGCCGATACGCTTTACTCGCGTTTCTGGCGTACGTTATGATTGCGCGTTTGCGCCTGCACCCGATAGGGCTCATTGCGGGCGCGTCTTCGTTCGTGGCCGTGGCGGCTGTCGAAGCTGCACGGCTCTTCAGGCACAAATAGCGGCAGCGCGGACTTCCGGCGGGAAGAGATGGAGAAGCTCGAACATCCCTTGTGGATCGTGGAGGCCGTCAACGCGGTCCTCGGTCCGATCGTGGCCGCCGCGCTGGCGCCCTTCGGGTTTCATCTCCAGGGGCCCGAGATTATTCCCAACTACATCGTGATGACGATCCTCATCGTCGCCGCGATTACGGTCATGTGCCTCCTCGTGCGATCGCGTCTCAGCGTCGAGCATCCGAGCCGGTTCCAGATCCTGCTGGAAGACGGCGTGGTGATGATGAACGGGATGATCGAGGAATGGATCGGGCCGGGCACGGGGAAGCGATACCTGCCGCTCATCTCGGCACTCGGGCTGTTCATCCTGATTGGCAACTACGCGGGCCTCGTGCCGGGGCTGATGGCGCCCACGAGCAGCATCAACGTGACGCTCGGCTGCGCCCTCACGATCTGGGTCTACTACCACTTCGAAGGCATCAGGCAGAACGGGATCGTCAACTACGTGAAGCATTTCTGGGCGCCGCCCGGCGCGCCGTGGTGGATCGGGTTCGTCATGTTCCCGATCGAGATCATCAGCCACACGTCGCGCATCATGTCGTTGTCGCTGCGGCTGTTCGGGAACATCTTCGGCGAAGAGCTCGTGATCCTGATCCTCGGCAGCATCATTCCGTTCGTCATCCCGGTCCCCATGATGCTGCTCGGCCTGATCACGGGCGGTCTGCAGGCGTTCATCTTCGTGCTGCTCTCCATCATCTACCTGCAGGGCGCCGTCGCCGTGGAGCACGAGCACGATCAACACGGGCACGACGCACCGTCGGGCATCCATGCCCCGGCGGCGGCGTAACTTCGGCATTCGTCATTCAACCGTCGACATCAGGGAGGAACGTGGTGAGTAAACGCAGTCTCATGACAATCGCGCTCGTCGTTCTCGCGGGGGCGTTCGCGCCGCTCTACGCGCAGGGGACGGATGCCGCCGCGGGCAGCGAAGTGGCCCGCTGGTCGATCATCACCGCCGGGTTCGCGCTGGGCATTGCGGCGTTCGGCGGCGCGCTCGGTCAGGGGCGGTCGATTGCCGCTGCCTGCGAGGCGATCGCGCGGAACCCGAGTGCCACGGGCGACATCCGCGGCGCGCTGATTCTCGGCCTCGTGCTCATTGAATCGCTCGTCATCTACGTCCTGCTGATCTCGCTCATCCTCTTCTTCCTGACGCCGTTCGGGAAGTAAGCACGCCGGCGGCGTCCAGCCGCCTGAGCCATGGTGGGGCCGGCCCGGCCTCACCAGGCTCCATCCACCCGCACCCCAGGCTGGTAAAATAGCTCTGTCGTGAAATCCCACTATTACTCGCAGCACGCAGGAACGCTGCGGGCAGAGCTCGGCACGGTCATCTCGCGCGAGCTCATGCGGTCACTGCACCGCAAGCAGCCCTGGAGGCACTTCGCGATTGCGGTCCGGCAATTCGCGATGCTGGGGCTCGCCACGTGGGGATTGATCCGGTTCGACAACCCGCTCATCTGGATCCCGCTCGCGTTCGTGCAGGGGTTCACGGTGTTCAATTTCACCGTCCTGCTGCACGAAGTCGTGCATCACACCATCTTCGACCGCAGGCATCAGTTCGCGGAGCGGATGCTCGGATTTCTCTATGCGGTGCCCAGCGGCATCTCGGCGAGCCAGTTCACGCGCTGGCACCTGGATCATCACGCGGAACTGGGATCGGACGAGGACGACCCGAAGCGGCACCACCTCTCGCCGAAGGTCAACAAACCGTGGTTCAAGCTGCTGTACTGCACGCCCGCGCTCTTTCCGATCTACTTCCGCGCCGCGCGGAAGGAGTCGTCCACGTACCCGGCGGATCTGCAGGCGAAGATCAAACGTGAACGGTGGCTGTCGCTTGCCGCTCACCTCACCGCGCTCGGCGTGATTTGGTACGTTTTCGGGTTCTACGCCGCGCTCCGAACGAGTATCATCCCGGTCTTTTTCATCTTCCCGATCGCCTTCACACTCAACAGGCTCGGGCAGCATTACGACATCGATCCGAACGACCCCGCTAAATGGGGCACGCTCATGAAGGGCAGTTGGTTCTGGGACTTCGCATTCCTGAACTCCAACTACCATCTGGAGCACCACTATTTCCCGGGGGTGCCGTTCTATCGGCTCCCTGAACTGCAGCGGGCGCTCGTGCCGTTCTACGAACAGAAAAAGATGCGCTGGCGCACGTACGGGCAGCTTGTGTACGGGTGGCTGGTGGAAAATCACGCGCCCCACACTGACTGGTCCGAATCCGCTGGCCACGAGACTCCCCCGGCCCCGATCGCAACCCGCCGCTCGCGCGTCGCAAAGAGCTGAACTGCGTTCAGCGCCGGGACGTCAATCCTGCCGTTTCGAAAACACCCACTCCAGGCCGACAGCGACGTGGTGTGATGTGTAGCGGCCGTTGATGCGGCCGCCGGCGACCGAAACAGTGGGCGCCGCCGTCGTCAGCTTGTACTCGCCGAATGCGCCGAGTTGCCTCGCCAGGCGCAGCCGGATCGCGGCCGCGCCCTGCAGCGCCAGCGACGACACCTCGTACTGTTCCTGTGCGACGCCGTCGATCTCGCTCTCGCCATGCGGAATCGCGACCCCCGCACCTGCGCGGGCTTCGAGCTGCACGCGGCCTTGCGGGGCAGGCCGCCAGGTCACGTTCCCGAGGAGCAGATTCAGGCCGTGGGACATCGAGAACCGTTCCACGTTCGGCGGCAAATCCGCGGCGTGCGCGTACACCTTGAGGTGAATGAGCTCGACGTCGATGCCGAACGCCTCTCTTGAACGCCATCCGGCACGGTAGCCATAGTAAGGAGGCGACGCAAAAGGCCTCCCATCGAAGTGGACGCCGCGGGCTTCGCGGGATCCGGAGCCTTGGGTGATCGTGAGCGTCGACCGGCGCGTGAAGCTCGCGCCCATGTAGGCGGCCACCGTCCAATCAGCACGCGCCGGAACGGTCACAGTGAGGAGCAGGAAGGCGGCGGTGAGCAGCCGCCGCGCGGCGTGACCTGTTCTGTCACACGGGGCCGTTATCCTCGCGATCATGGTCATCCCGTTTCGCCGGCGCCATGACTCCGACGCATCCGTCACTGAACGCGAACGCCGTATCGCGCCGAATCGCCGCGCGCTGACCGTCCGCGAGATCACGCATCGGCAGCGGATGTTGTCTCATCTCGCGCGGCTCGCCGAGTCGCGCGCGCCGAGACGAGCCTGACGGATGCCGCCGCCATTCGGCAGCAGCCCTCCGTCAGTATCCGATCTCGCGCTCGATTCCCCGGACGATGCGATCCAGTTCGTCCACGAGGTGCCCACCGCCCGCCTCTCGGTATGCGCGCACCAGACCCTGGTAATAGGCGAGCACGTCGTCCGGCTTCGCGTTGAAGCGCTTCCACACCTCGTCGCCGATGGTGCGCAGGTCTCTCAGAATTGCGTACGCGTTGTGCACTTTGTCGGCCGCCGACACGCGGAGGCTCGAAGGTGACAGTGTGCGCGCATGCTCCAGATACTTCTGCTTGCGCTCCGCCCACGGTTCCTTTGGCGTCGTCCACGAATCGGTGCAGTCTTCGACGATTCTGGCGACGACGTCGCCAAACCGCTGCCGGATGTTGTCCATCCGTGCGCGGCCGCCGGCATCTTCCGCGGCGTCGTGCAGCAATGCCGCGATCGCTTCGTCTTCCGTCCCGCCGTCGTCCAGCACGATTGAGGCGACGCCCATCAGATGCCCGACGTAAGGAACCGGTGTGTTCTTGCGCGTCTGTCGGGCGTGAGCAGCGTGCGCGTAGATGAACGCGTCGTCGAACCGGCTCGTCAGCGGTGGCATGGCGGCTCCTCGCGGTATTGTCCTCTAGAATTGACGCCGTGGATCCCGCCCCTCCCGTCTATGCGGCCCTCGAGGCGCTCGGCATCCCGTACCAACGATTCGAGCATCCGCCCGTGTTCACGAGCGAAGAGGCTGAGGTGCACTGGCGCGGCCTGCCCGGTGTGCCGTGCAAGAACCTGTTCCTGCGAAACAAGAAAGGAGATCGGCATTACCTGGCGATCGTGCCGATCGCCAAACGGGTCGATCTGAAAGATCTCGTAAAAACGCTTGGCGACGATCGCCTGAGCTTTGGATCGCCGGAGCGGCTCATAGGGGAACTGGGGCTGACGCCGGGTTCGGTCTCCCCGTTCGGGCTGCTGAACGATCCCGACGGATCCGTCGTCGTGCTCGTCGATGAAGATCTGCGCGGCGCGGCCGGGCTGATTTTCCATCCGAATATCAACACCGCGTCGGTCGTCGTCTCCTGGGAGGGACTCGAGCGATTCCTGAATTCCCGGACCAATCGGGTCAGGCATCTTCGAATCTGAGGCGTTCCATAGACGGCGCCCTGCCGATCGCAGCCTCCGAGAGCTCCTCGGGTAGTTGGAAGTTGCGCCGTTGCGAAATGACGCGCGCAGCGCAGTTTACTCGGCGTTCTTCCTTGGCCGCATGTTCGCGGCGAGCACGCGCTTGCGGAGGCGGATGCTCTTCGGCGTCACTTCGACGAGTTCGTCATCGTTGATGAATTCGATCGCCTGCTCGAGGCCGAGCTTGCGCGCCGGGATGAGACGCACGGCTTCGTCGGCCGTCGACGCGCGCATGTTCGTCTGTTTCTTTTCCTTCGTGACGTTCACGTCGAGGTCGTTGGCGCGCGCGTTCTCGCCGATGATCATGCCTTCGTACACTTTTTCCGCGGGGTCGATGAAAATCTCCCCGCGCTCCTGCAGGTTCCAGATCGCATAGGCGGTCGCCACTCCCGCCCGGTCGGCGACGAGCGCTCCTGTCGTGCGCGATGGAATCGCGCCGTGCCACGGCTCCCACCCGGCAAAGATGTGGTTCATGATGCCGGTGCCTTTCGTGTCTGTCAGGAACTGCGAGCGAAAGCCGATGAGCCCGCGCGCGGGAATGCGGAATTCGAGCCGCACCCGCCCGCTGCCATGGTTGACCATCTTCGTCATCGTCCCGCGGCGCGTGCCGACCAGCGCGATGACGACGCCCTGAAACTCCTCGGCGACATCGATGACGAGATCTTCAACAGGCTCGACGACCTGCCCGTGGTGTTCCTTCGTCACGATTTCCGGCCGCGACACCTGCAGCTCGTACCCCTCACGGCGCATCATCTCGATCAGGATCGACAACTGGAGCTCGCCGCGCCCGAGGACCTTCATCTGTTCGGGTGTGTCCGTCGGTTCGACGCGGATCGACACGTTGCCGAGCAGCTCCCGATCGAGGCGGTCCTTCAGTTGCCGCGAGGTGACGAACTGGCCGTCGCGCCCTGACATCGGAGAGGTGTTGACGCCGAAGATCATCGAGACCGTGGGCTCGTCGACGGCGATGGCCGGCATCGGCTTTCTATGCTCGATGTCCGCAATCGTTTCGCCGATCGTGATGTCCTCGATGCCCGCCACGCACACGATGTCGCCCGCCGCCGCCTCGGGAATATCGATGCGCTTCAGGCCGTCGAACGCGAACAGTTTCGTGACCTTCGTCTCCTGAAAGGAGCCATCGAGCTTGCAGATGGCAATCGGATCACCCACACGAATCCGTCCGTTGAAGACACGGCCGATCGCGATCCGGCCCAGATAGTCGCTCGAGTCGAGGTTGGCGACGAGGAGCTGGAGAGGGGCGTCGGCGCTGCCGCGCGGCGGCGGGACGAAATCGACGATCGCGTCGAACAGCGGCCGGAGATCCTCGCCAGGCGTGTCGACCGACGGCGAGGACGTGCCGGCCTTCGCGCTCGTGTAGAGCACCGGAAAATCAAGCTGCTCCTCGGTCGCATCGAGATCGATGAAGAGGTCGTAGATTTCGTTCAATACTTCGCCGATTCGAGCGTCGGGACGGTCGATCTTGTTGATCACGACGATGGGAGGCAGCCGGCGTTCCAGCGCTTTGCGCAGGACGAAGCGGGTCTGCGGGAGCGGCCCCTCGGACGCGTCGACGAGCAGCATCACGCCGTCGACCATCGCGAGCACGCGCTCGACCTCGCCGCCGAAATCGGCGTGGCCGGGGGTGTCAACGATATTGATGAGCACGTCGTGGTAATGGACCGCGGTGTTCTTTGCCAGAATCGTAATGCCGCGTTCACGTTCCAGGTCGGTGTTGTCCATGGCGCGCTCGGCGACGCGCTCGTTGGACCTGAAGGTGCCGCTCTGCCGTAAGAGGCCGTCGACGAGCGTGGTTTTCCCGTGGTCGACGTGCGCGATGATGGCGACGTTGCGGCGAAAAAGGTTGGCTATGGCCGGCATGGATCCTGACGAAGGCATCTAAACAGTATAAAGCCGCGTCACGCCACGATTACGTAAGTTGGCAATCTTGCACGCCCGATCAACCGTCGGCGGACGGGGCTCGTCATAAACATGACAGTGGACGGCGCATTCCGTTCGGCGGCCGATTCGGACCTTGTCGCCCGTGCGGCCGCCGGGGACGCGTCCGCCTTTCATGCGCTGGTGGAGCGCCATCGCGCCATGGTGTATCGCGTCGCGTATCAGTTTGCGGGCAATCACCACGACGCGGAAGACATTGCGCAGGACGTGTTCATCAAGGTGTACCGGTCGCTCGACCGCTTCCGCTACGACGCGCAGCTCACGTCATGGCTGTATCGCATCGCGATGAACGCCTGCATCGACCACCGGCGGAGGCAGGCGCCCGCGGGATGGGCGCCGTTCACCGAGGATGCGGAGCAAAAGATGTTGAACGCGCCCGAGGAACGCCCAGGCCCGGAGGACGCCGCATACGGGCTTCAGCTCGGGGACGTGCTGCAGGCGGAGATCGCACGGCTCCCCGCCGGCCAGCGTCTGATCTTCACCATGCGGCATCATGAAGGGCTGAAGCTCTGCGAAATCGCGGAGGCGCTGGGGCTTGCAGAAGGCACCGTCAAGCGCCAGCTGCATGCGGCGGTGCACCGGCTGCGCGCGGCCCTGCTGGCGTCACGGGTTACGGTTGGAGGGCGCGCATGAAAGCCTGCGAATTCGTGGACGCCGCGGCGATCGAGCAGTACTTCTACGGCGAGCTCGAGGCGGCGGCGCGCGCGCGGCTCGAACAGCATCTGCAGCGGTGCGCCACGTGCCGCCAGCACCTCGATGATTTGCGGTCGATTCGCGCGGCGCTCGCCTCGCGCGGCCGTGTCGAGGGGCCGCCGGCGGGCGACTGGTCCGGCTTCAGTCGACGGCTGGAGGCGGCAATCGCGACGACAGCCGCTCCGGAGCGGAGCCGCCGGATCATGCCGTGGCTGGCGATCGCGGCGACCCTGACGATCGTCGCGAGCGGTGCTCTGTTGACGAGTCGGGCGCGGCAGGAACCGTCTTCGCCAGCGTCAGCGCCGGCGACCCCCGCGCGCGTGGGGGCGATTCCAGCGGACCCGGATTCCGGGCTGGATCGCACCGCCGCGACGGTCGGCGACCGGTCGCTCGTGGAGCACAGCGAAGAACATTTCGAACGGTCGAAACTCGTCGTGCTCGGGCTCGCGACGCTCGATCCGCAGCACGCGCGCGCGACCGACTGGCAGCACGAGCGTCAGCTCGCGACGTCGCTGCTGCCCGACACGCGCTTGTATCGACTGGCGGCGGAGGATCGCGGGATGACGGACCTCGCGCGCGTCCTCGGCGATCTGGAGACCGTCCTGCTCGAGACGTCGATGAGCGAACGCGCCGATCCCGACGCGCTGCAGCGCGTGCAGCGATTGATCGCGCGTCGCGATCTGGTCGTCAAGATGAATGTGGTGGGTTCGGGGATCTGACATGCGACGATTCTTTGTTTTCCTGGTTGGGTACTCGATGATCGCTGCGGCGGCTTCGGCGGCACCGGCAGAATCCAGGCGGATGGCGCATGCCAAGGACGCCATCGCGGACGAGCATTGGGTGAGCGCGATCGCGGATCTCAAAGCCGCCGCGGCCGATCCCAAAGAGCCGAGCCGCGCCGAAGCGATGTTCTGGCTGGCGCATTGTCAGAATCAGACAGGCGAGCAGGTCGCGGCGCTCGAAACCATTGCGCGCCTGCAGCGGGAATTTCCGTCGAGTCCGTGGATCCGGTTCGCGCAGTCGCTTCGCCTCGAGATTGCCCAGAAGCTGAATCGCGACGACGTGCTCTGGCAGACGGCGCGCCCCGAAACGCCGGCCGTCGCTCCTGCACCGCCCGCGCCTGCTGCGCCCGCGACCTCGATGCGACCGCGGTCACCGCGTCCCACCCCTGTCATCGCGCCGCTGCCGCCGCAGCCGGCGCTCGCCGTACCGTCGAATCCGCCGCTCGCGCCGGAGGCGAATGTCTGGGTCATGTCGCCGCTGCCGCCGGACACGAATCTCAGGATTCAGGCGCTCGGGAGCCTGATGCAGACGCACCCGGATCGCGTCATTCCCCTGCTGAAGGAAATTGCGCTGGATCCCGCATCGCCCGGTGACGGCCGCCGCGCGGTGTTCGTGCTCGCGCAGTCCTCGAACCCGAAGGCGCAGTCGTCGGTGCTGGAAGTCGCAAAGCTTGCGGCGGAGCCGGTGCGGGTTGAAGCCGTCAAGGAACTGGGACGCTTTGCCAATCCGAACGTATCGCGGGAGTTGCTGGACGTGTATCACGCCGGTACGCCGCGGGTGAAGCGCGAGGTGGTGACGTCCCTCGGCGAACGGTCCGACAAATCGGCGCTCCTGCGCATCGCGCAGTCGGAGGGCGACGTGACGGTTCGCAACACCGCGATCGTCACGCTCGGCCGCGCCGGCGGCCGCGACGAGCTGCGCATCCTCTACAAGGCGGTGCCCGCCGACAGCCGCAAGGCATTGCTGACGGCGCTCTTCAACGCGCGCGACGAAGACGAGCTCATTCGCATCGCGCAGTCCGACCCCGACCCGGCCCTTCGCGCGGTCGCCCGCACGAACCTCCGCCTCCTTGGGACACCCAAAGCGCTCGCATTCCTCGAGAGGCGTTAGCGGCCATCGGCCATCGGCCATCGGCCATCGGCCATCGAACATCGGTCATCGAACATCGGTCATCGGCCATCGATCTCCGATAAGATCGCCCCGTGGACGTTGCGGCGACGAATCCCTTGCTCGACGGGCTCCGTATCGAGCCCACGCCCGAACCGACGGTTCTGGTCATCTTCGGCGCCTCGGGCGACCTCACCAATCGCAAGCTGCTTCCGGCGCTCTACCAACTCGCGCGCGGCCAGCGGCTGCCGGCGCAGTTCAAGGTCCTTGGCGTCGCGCGTACCGACTGGACTGACGACGCGTTCCGCGCGCATTTCCACGACAGCCTGAAGCAGTTCGCGGGTCTCGCCCAACCCGACGACGTATCCACCGCGCTCGCGTCGGATCTCTTCTACGTCGGCGGTGAGATGGATGATCCGGCGCTGTACTCGCGGATCGCGGCGAAAATTTCGGAGCCGGGCTGGCCCGACGGGGTGCTGTTCTACTTTGCGATTCCGCCGTCGGTCTATGGGGATGTCGTGAAGCGGTTAAGCGAGGCGGGTCTCGTGAAGCCGCGTACGCCGGCCGGCTGGCGGCGGGTGATCGTCGAGAAGCCGTTCGGTACGGACCTGAAGACCGCGCGGGATCTCAACGCCGTTCTCCACCAGCACCTCGACGAGCCGCAGATCTTTCGTATCGATCACTACCTCGGGAAGGAAACGGTACAGAACCTGCTCGTCTTCAGGTTTGCCAACGGTATGTTCGAGCCGGTGTGGAACCGGCGCTATATCGATCATGTGCAAATCACCGCAGCGGAGACCGTCGGCGTCGAACGCCGCGCCGGCTACTACGAAGGTGCGGGTGCGCTGCGCGACATGGTACAGAACCATCTGATGCAGGTCCTCACACTGGTGGCGATGGAGCCCCCGATCCGCTTTTCGGCCGAGAACGTGCGGGATCGCAAGCTGGACGCGCTGCTGAGCATTCAGCCGCTCGTGCCCCAGAACGGCGAGAACGGCGGCGCGCACAACGTCGTTCGGGCGCAGTACACCGCGGGCTGGGTGAACGGCAAAGAAGTGCCGGGGTATCGGCAGGAGGACGGTGTCAGTCCGACGTCGGTGACCGAGACATTCGTCGCGCTGCGCCTGCAGCTCGATAGCTGGCGCTGGGCGGGCGTTCCCTTCTTCCTCCGCACCGGCAAGCGCCTGCCCAAACGCACGACGGAAATCGCGATTCAGTTCCGGCGTCCGCCGCTGCACATCTTCAAACGGGTCAGCCCGACTCCGATCGCGCCGAACCTCCTGATCGTGAACGTCCAGCCCGACGAAGGGATCTCGCTGCGGTTCGAGGCGAAACTGCCGGGCAGCCGGATGCAGCTCGCGCCGGTGATGATGAATTTCCGCTACGGGAGCGCCTTCGGGAAGCCGGTGCCGGAAGCCTACGAGACGCTGCTGCTCGACGCGCTGCTCGGCGACCCCACGCTGTTCGCGCGCCACGATTTCGTCGAGAACTCGTGGGCGTTGATCACGCCCGTGCACCAGATGTGGGAAGCGTCGGGCCTCGAGTCGATCCCGACGTATGAGGCGGGCGAGTGGGGACCGCCCGAGGCCGACCACTTGATCCAGGCGGACGGCCGCCGTTGGAGGACGCTGTGACTTCCCCTGACATGACACTGCTGCCGAACGGACGCGAGGTGCCGTTTGCCGACATCGAAGCAACGCTGGCGCGGCTGGCCCGCGACGGCCGCCGGCGCAAAGGCGGACCGGCGCGGGCGCTGACGGCGACGGTTGTCGTTGTCGGTGAACACGATCGTCTGATCGACGCTGCGGACGCGCTGGCGCACCTCAGCGAGGCCGAAGGCGTCCGCGCGATTCTCATCTCCGAGGGAGGCGAGACGACGCCCACGGCGCGCGTCACGGAGCACGCGATCGGCATTGCGGGCCTCGCGCCCAAGTTTCTCAACAACGCGGTGGCCGCGCTGCGGCTCTCGAGCCTGCCGACCGCCGTGTGGTGGCGCGGAGGAGCGCCAGAGTCGCTCCAGGAGATCGCGCATCTGGCCGATCGGCTGATCATCGACGTCCTCGACCCGTCGAGTGCGTGGTCGATCGTCGATACCATCGTGGAGCAGAGCGCCGTGACGGATCTCCGCTGGACGCGCCTCACGCGCTGGCGGTCGGTGATCGCGCACCTGTTCGACCTGCCCGAGGTGCGCAGCGTGCCGGTGACACGGCTGTCGATCGCGGGCGCGGATCCGTTTGCCGCGCGGCTGTTTGCCGGCTGGCTGCGGTCGGCGCTGCACTGGGGGACGGACGTCACGATCGATCTGCGTCCGTCGGGGAGCAGCGACCAGCGCGCGCCGCTGGATTCCGTGGAGCTCGACGCGGACGGCCATCACGTGTCGATCGCGCGGCGCGCTACCCGCGGCTGTCTCCGCGCCGAGATCGCGGGGCGCGATGCATCGACGCGGGTGGTACCGCTCGGCGAGGGCACGTTGACCGCCGTCATCGGCGAGGAACTCGGCGTGCGGACCCGGGATCTGGCGTTCGAGCGCGCACTCGCCGCGGCGTTGGAGATTCCGGCATGGCAGTGAGCAGCTTCGGCATGATCGGCCTCGGCACCATGGGGCGCAATCTGGCGCTCAACATCGAATCGCACGGCTTCAGCGTGGCCGTCTGGAACCTCGAGGGGGACTGGACGGACAGATTTCTCGCCGACCACCGCGGGTCGACATTCACGGGCACGAAGACGCTGCAGGATCTCGTGTCGTCACTCGAGCGGCCGCGCCGCATGATGATGATGATTCCTGCGGGGGCGCCCGTGGATTCGATGATTGACCAGCTCACACCGCTGCTCGAACGCGGCGACATCCTCATCGACGGCGGCAACTCGTTTTTCGAGGACACGCGCCGGCGCGAAGCGCAGATGCGGGCCGCGGGACTGAACTTCGTCGGGTGCGGCGTATCCGGCGGCGAAGAAGGGGCGCGGTTCGGGCCGTCGCTCATGCCCGGCGGGTCCGCTGACGCGTGGGCCCGCATCGAGGATGTGCTGACGGCGATTGCCGCGAAGACCGATGCCGGCGCGTGCGTGACGCACGTCGGACCCGACGGCGCGGGCCACTTCGTGAAGATGGTCCACAACGGCATCGAGTACGGCGACATGCAACTCATCGCCGAAGCCTACGACGTGCTGCATCGCGGGCTCGGGCTGTCGACGCCGGACATCGGAGACATCTTCGCGCGCTGGAACACCGGCGTCCTCGAGTCGTTCCTCGTCGAATTGACGGCGCACGTCTGTCACGTGATCGATGCCCGGACGGGCACGCCACTCGTCGACGTGATTCAGGACAAGGCAGGCCAGAAGGGGACCGGCCTCTGGACGGCGCAGGTCGCGCTCGACCTCGGCGTTCCCATTCCGACGATTGCCGCCGCACTCGACGCGCGCGTCCTCTCGAGTATGAAGGAGCAGCGCGTATCCGCATCGGCGCGCTTCGATGGACCCGTCACGAGCGACGCATTCACCGCATCGGACCGCGAACTGATCGTCGACTCGGTCGCCGATGCGCTGCACGCGTCGCGCATCTGCAGCTACGCGCAGGGCATGGCGCTCATCGCGGCCGGCTCTGCGCACTACGACTGGCACGTGAACCTGTCGGAGATGGCGCGAATCTGGACAGGCGGGTGCATCATCCGCGCGCGCGTACTCGACGACGTCCGGGCTGCGTTCACGCGCGACCCTGCGCTCGTGAATCTCCTCATGGACGAACGCCTCGGGCGCCAGGTGCAGGGCGCGCAGGCCGGCTGGCGCCGCATCGCCGCGTCAGCGGTAGCGGCAGGCATTCCGATTCCCGCCATGACGGCGAGCCTCGCTTACTTCGACAGTTATCGAACGGCGCGCTTACCCCAGAACTTGACGCAGGCGCAGCGCGATGCGTTTGGCGCCCACACGTTCGAACGGATCGAGCGGCCCGGCTTCATCCACGCCGACTGGGGTTTGCAGGCTGCGCCTGACCCGCGCTAGCTCATCAATAAGGCTGTTCAGATCTGCGTGGTATATTCGCAACCGCATGCCTCTCGAGCTCCCAGGGTCCCACCAGCGCGGGACAGGACTGGTCGACGTCCTGGACCGCGTGCTCGACAAGGGGCTCGTCATCGCCGGCGACATCAAGGTGTCCCTGGCCGAAGTCGAGCTGCTGACGATTCGTATCCGCCTTCTCGTCTGCTCGCTCGACAAGGCTCAGGAGATCGGTCTCGACTGGTGGCGGTACGATCGTGATCTCTCGCCCGGCGCGACGCGCGCCGGCATCGCCGAACACGACCAGTTGCGAGCCCAGCTGCAGGAGTTGCAGGCACGTGTGGATGCACTTTCAGTCCCCCGGGGCGCGACCCGCCGCCGGCGTTGAACGGTAGCTTGGGAGAGACATGACATGGCAGTTGAACGAGCTGCAGGCGGCACGAGTCTCATCGACGTCCTCGACCGCGTGCTCGACAAAGGCATCGTCATCGACGCGTGGGTTCGCGTGTCGCTGGTGGGCATCGACCTGATCACCGTCGAGGCGCGCGTCGTGGTGGCGTCAATCGACACCTATCTGAAGTATTCCGAAGCGGTCGGCCAGGTCGCCCCGGTGTCGCGTCCCGCGGCCGAACTGCCCTCCCACCAGGACGTCATTGCCGAGAACGCGGCACTGCGTGCCGAACTCGCCGCGTCCAAAGGACGCAGCGGGCGCCGCCGAAACGTCGAGGGGTAAACACCCGTGTCGCGCGTGGCGGCGCAGATGGCGTCCGTGTCGTCGCTGGATTCGGAACCGAAGCTCGCGCTCGTCGAATTTCTGCTGACGAGCATGGACATCCAGGAGTCCGCGCGGCGGGCCGTGGACTGGGTCGTCGCTCACGCGCCCGTGGAGCAGGCCGTCGTGCTCGTCGTCGAGGCGCTCTCGAACGAGATGCTGCTCGTCGCGGAGCACGGCGTTTCGAGCGCCGCGATCATGGACTTCGCGCTGAGCCGGGACGATGGGAAGCACCCGCTCGTCCAGGCGCTCTCGAGTCCGGAGCCGGTCTTCATCTCCACCCTGCCGCCCCATCTGCGAGCGCCCATCGAGGCGCGCGCGTTTCACGCGATCCCGCTGCGGGCCGACACCCGTGAAACGGCGCAGGGGCTCCTCCTTGCCAGCACGGCGTCCCCGCAGATCGATCCGGACACGCTGTGGCTGGCGCGCACGCTCGGAAAACAGGTTTCGAGGCTGCTCAGCCGACAACTGCTGGCGGAGACGCGATTCGGCCAGGAGCGGATGCTGCTCTACAGCATCATCAATGCGGTCACCGACCCGATTCTGCTCACCGACACGGAAGGCAAACTGATCATCGCGAACAGCCATGCGGAGAAGCTGTTTGCCGCCCCTGAAGAGTCGAGCGAGGGCTGGCGCCGGGCCGTCGCGCTCAACAACATGTTGTTCTCTGCGGCGTTGTCCACGAGCGCCGTCACGATGTCGGAGCTCGCGCGCCGCGAGCTGCTGCTGGTGGACCCGCTCGAAGGGTCCGATCTGCTGTTCGAGCTGCTCAGCTCCCGCGCGAAGGACGAGCGGCAGGGGACGTTCGTCGTATCGATCCTCCGCAACGTGACGGACCTGGCGCGCGCGAAGGAAGAAATCGAAGAGAGCTATCGGACGCTGCGGGTCGCTCAGGCGGAAGTGCGCGACGAGCGCCACCGGCTGGATCTGATCATCGACTCGGTTGCCGACCCGATCCTCGTGACGGATCAGGAAGGCGACATCGTGTTGATGAATACACCGGCGGAACGGCTGTTCAGCCCGTCGCCGGCGACGGAGATGGAAGCCGCGCTGCGGCGCGTGCGCGCGAACGGCGCAAACCTGACCTCGTTCGTGTCCAACGTGCTGACGCGCTCGGGAGAGCAGCGCTATCGCGGTGAGATCCAGCTGGCCGACCCCGTCACAGGTCGTCCGCTGCCGGTCGAAGCGCTGGCGGGCACGATCCTGTCGGAACAGGGCGAACTGATGTGGGTCGTGACGATCCTGCACGATCTCACGGAGGCGATCGAGAAGGGAAAGCTGTACGAGCAGTTGAAGCACGCATCGGAACAGCTCGAACGGAAAGTGCAGGAAGCGACGGCCGAACTCGCCGAACAGAACGAGCTGCTGCGGCGGCAGCACATCGAGCTCGAGCAGGCGTCCGCGCTGAAATCGCAGTTCCTCGCCAACATGTCGCACGAGTTCCGGACGCCGCTGAACGCGATCCTCGGCTACACGCACATGCTGCTCAACAACGTGACCGGACAGGTGACCGAGCCGCAGCGCAAGAGCCTGACGCGGATTGACTCGAACTCGCGGCACCTGCTCGCCCTGATCAACGACATCCTCGACATCACACGGATCGAAGCCGGCCGGATGCCGCTGAACGTGACCTCGTTCGCTGTGGGGGATTTGATCGCGGAGGTGATGGCGGAGCTCGAGCCGATCATCCGCCGCAGCAATCTCGCCGTCACGTCGAAGGCCAAAGGACCGCTGCCGAAACTCCGGAGCGACCGCCAGAAGGTCAAGCAGATCGTGCTGAACCTGCTCAGCAATGCCTTGAAGTTCACGCCGGCGGGATCGGTCACCATCCAGGCGGCATTCGAGCGCCGCGCCAAGCAGATGTCGATCTCCGTGCGAGATACGGGTGTCGGCATTGCGAAGGAAGATCAGGCCAAGGTCTTCGAGGACTTCCGTCAGCTCGACAGCTCACCCACGCGCGGCTATGGCGGCACGGGTCTTGGTCTCTCGATTTGCCGGAGATTGTCACAGATGCTCGGAGGCACGATCGACTTGACCAGTACACAGGGAGAAGGATCGACGTTTACACTGCGGCTGCCCGCGCGCCCGAGGCGGCGATGAAGAGCCGGCGCGACCAGCCCCTGGTGCTCGTCGTGGAGGACTATCAGGATGCACGTGAGATGTACGCGGCGTACCTGCAGTTCTCCGGGTACGAGGTCGCGGAAGCGACCAACGGCATCGAGGCCATCGAGAAGGCGCAGCGCCTGATGCCCGACATCATCCTCATGGACCTCGCGCTCCCCCGCATGGACGGGTGGGAGGCGACACGGCGCCTCAAGAGTGATGAACGGACCCGGAAGATCCCCGTCGTCGCGTTGACCGGCCATGCGCTCGCCGGACACGCCGAAGGCGCGAGGCAGGCCGGTTGTGATGCGTTCGTGACCAAGCCGTGCCTGCCGGACGCCTTGGTGGCAGAGATCCGGCGGCTGCTCGATCGGCAGCCGACGGGGGCCGACGGACGGGCGTCCCGCGGCACCCGGAAGCGATCCTGAGGCTCAGACCGTATGGCAAAAGCGGCAAAGAAAGCGTCGAAATCGAAGACCTCGCCCCGCAAGCCGGAACCGCCGGCGCGAAAGCCGCCGCTCGAGCGCGCCAGCATCGCCCGCCAGGACGCCGGCCGGGGCAAGCTCGAACGCGTGCGGGTCCCGCAGACGACCAGGCGTGAGGACCGGCCGGAAGGCAAGTATGTCTACTGCATCATCCGATCGGAGCAGCCTCTGAGCTTCGGCCCGCTGGGACTCGGCCCCGAGCCCGCCGACGTGCACACGGTGCACTATCGCGACATCGGGGCCGTCGTATCGAACACGCCGATCGTGATTCAGGATCCGACGCGCGAGAACGTGCTGGCGCACCAGCGCGTGAACGAGACCGTCATGCAGAAGCACACGGTCATCCCGATGTCGTTCGGCACCGTGTTCAAGACCGACGACGACATCATGGAGCTGCTGCGCTCGGCGTACGACGCGTTCAGCGACGTGCTGAACAAGATGCAGGAAAAGTTCGAGTTCGGCCTGAAAGTGCTCTGGGACCGCGATCAGATCATCCGCGAAATCGAAGAGGACGACGAAGACATCCGGCGGTTGAAAACCGAGATCTCGTCGCAGAAGGGCTCCACCTATTTCGCGCGGATGCAGTACGGGCGCTTGATCGACGCCGCCCTGCAGTCGCGTTCCGAACGATACGTGGCAGACATCTTCAACGCGCTCCGCAACGTGTCGGTGGCGTCGCGATCGAACAAGCCTATCGGGGATCGGATGATCATGAACGCCGCGTTCCTCGTCTCGCGTGAGACGGAAGGCGCCTTCGACGCGCGCGTCAAGCAGATCGGACAGCAGTTCGACAAGCTCACGTTCAAGTACACCGGCCCGTGGCCGCCGTACAATTTCGTGAACATCCGGCTGAAGCTCGAACGGGCGCATTGAGCCATGGCGAGTGCCGAACGGCGAAGCTGAATGCTGATCGTTGACAGTCTGCTGATTTCGGGGATTCGCTTCGTGCTCGACAAGGTGGCTGCGGCCGTCGACACGGAGATGAACGACGAGTCGGCGCTGCACGAGCACCTCCTCGCGGCGCAAATGCGCGTCGAGCTGGGGGAGATGACACAGGGCGAGTTCGACGCGCTCGAAGCAGAGATCCTCGCGCGTATCCGGGAAATTCGGGAACGGCAGCGGGGCGGCGAAGCCGCCATCGCGTCTTCGTCCGACATGCGCATCACCGGCATCGAAGCCACGTTCGAGGGCGACGAGCACTGAACGCGCCGCTCGTGCTCGTGGGCGGCAAAGGCGGGGTCGGCAAGACCACCTGCGCAGCAGCCATCGCGTTCCGCTCCGCCCACCACTGCCGGACGCTGCTCGTTTCCACTGACCCCGCGGCCTCCGTCCGTCGGAGCTTTGGATTTTCCGGCCGTCCGGCGCGGCTGGACGTGCGCGCGATCGATGCGAGGGCCGCATTCCGGGCCTGGCTGGCACCGCGCGAGGATCTCCTCGCAGCCATCGCGGTGCGCGGGACGTACCTCGACGAGGACGATGTCCACCGGCTGCTGGCGCTCTCGCTCCCGGGAATCGACGAAGTCGCGGCGCTGCTCGAGATCGTGCGTCTCTCGGAATCACGCTACGAACGAGTCGTGGTGGACACGGCGCCGACTGGCCACACGCTGCGGCTCCTCGCGATGCCGGTGCTCGCCGCCCGTATGGCGGAGGTGCTGGAC
The DNA here is from genome assembly GCA_035495555.1 of Vicinamibacterales bacterium. Lineage (GTDB taxonomy): Bacteria > Acidobacteriota > Vicinamibacteria > Vicinamibacterales > 2-12-FULL-66-21 > DATJFQ01. The sequence continues at coordinate 108,509 of DATJFQ010000042.1, read as the reverse complement.
GGCCTGCAGTTGCACCACCGGGGTGTGGTCCGGGCGCTCACGGGGCGCTATCGGGAGGACGCGGCGGACCGGTTGATTGCGTCGCTCGCCGAGGATTCGACGCTGCTGACGACCCGCCTGCGAGACGAGAGGCAATCCGAGTTCGTGTGGGTGACGCTTCCGGAGCCAATGGCGCTGGAAGAGACGGCCGACGCGCTCACCGCGCTCGCCGCCAGCCGCATTCGCGTACGAACGCTCATCGTGAACCGCGCGACGCCTCGCGGCGGCTGCGAGTGGGATGCGGCGCGCCGCCGCTTCGAGGCGCGCGCGCTGGCACCGATCGCCGCATGCTTTCCGGCCATCCGCGTCAGAACGGTCGCGGAATCCGAGACGGAACCTCGTAATGCCGCCGCGCTCCGGTCGCTTGCATCCACCTGTTCGCGGGCGCAACAGGTCACGCGCCCGTCACCGCTTCGCCGGCGGCTGTATGGAGCCATTGCCCACGGCATTCGAACGACTGCTGTTGGCAAGTCGATCTTCGATGCGCGGTGGCTGCTCGTGAGCGGGAAGGGGGGTGTGGGGAAAACGACGTGCGGCGCCGCGCTGGCGGTCGATCTCGCACGGGCGAGTCCGAACGAATCGTTTCTGCTCCTGTCTACCGACCCCGCGCACTCGCTCGGCGACGTGCTCGGCGTGCGCGTAAGCGATTCGGCAGCGCCGTTGGCCGGGGGCCTTCCGAATCTCGACGTGCGCGAAATCGATGCCGCTCGCGGCCTGCAGCAGTTTCGCGCCCGCTACACGGGCGCCGTTGACGCGATGTTCGACGGCCTGACGCGGTCGACGCTCGACCCGACCCCCGACCGGAGCGCCCTCCGCGAACTCATCGAATTCACACCGCCCGGTCTCGACGAAGTGATCGCCATTGCGGAGGTCGCAGAACTGCTGAACGGACGCGGTTCGTACCGCACGATCGTCACCGACACGGCGCCGACGGGCCACGCGCTGCGGCTGCTCGAGACACCGGCAATCCTTCGCGAGTGGACGCAGGCCTTGATGGCCATTCTCCTGAAGTATCGCGAGATCGTGCGCCCTGGTGCGTTCGCGCAGCTCCTTGTCGATCTGTCGCAGCGGCTGCGCGCGCTCGACACGATCGTTCGCGACAGGAACCAAACCGCCTTCGTCATCGTCACCCGCGCCGCAGCGGTGCCGCGCGAGGAAACGCTGGCGCTTCAACGGTCGCTCGACGCCCTTGGTGTGGCTGTCCGCGCGGTGATCGTGAACGCGTTCGGCGCCGGCTCGTGCCCCCGCTGTCGTTCGATCGAGGGGAGACAGCGCCGCGAACTCGGCTCCCTCCGCGCGCAACTGGCGGACCGCGGGCCTTACGCTATCATCGTCACTCCATCCGCCCTGCCCCCGCCTCATGGCGTCGACGTGCTGCAGGCGTGGAGATCACGATGGCGCGCCGTCAATTGAGCACCGTGAACGCGACGTACGTCTACTGTGTCGTCGCGTCGCCCTCGCGGCCGCCGCTCGGCGGCGTGCCCGCCGGTATCCCCGGCGCTGCACGGCCGGAGCCGGTGCTGCTCACGGGAAAGCTGTGGTTCATCGCCGCGGGGGTGCCCATCGCGATGTACGGAGAGCACGCGGTGAATGCCGGATTGCGCGACCTGGAGTGGGTGTCTGCAATCGCGGTCGGCCACGAGGCGGTCGTCGAATACTTCACGCGTCGCCGCGGATCGACGGTGATTCCCATGAAACTGCTGACAATCTTCTCGTCCGTCGAGAGCGCGCGTGAAGAATTGCTGCGCGAGCGCGAAGACATCCGCCGCGCGGTGCGGCGTATCGCCGGATGTGAGGAGTGGGGGATCAGGGTGTTCGCGGAACCGGGTGTCCAGTCGGTGGCGGTGCGACGCGCGCGGACGTCAGCGCCCCTGACGGGGTCCGCTTTCCTCGCGTCGCGCAAGGCTGTCCGGGATGCGCAGCACGATTTCCGCCTCCGAACCGCGGCGGCCGCGGAAGAGGCGTATGAATCGCTGGCGGCAATCACTCGCGCCGCCCGGCAACGGCCCGAACGCCGCGATGAGGGCGCCACACCGCCGCTTCTCGATGCCGCGTTTCTCGTCCCGAGTTCCTCGCGCGCGCGGTTCAAGGCGGCAGCGCGGAAAGAGGCGGCGCGCTGCGCGGCCGCGGGGGCCAGGATGACGCTGACCGGACCGTGGCCGGCCTACAATTTCATCGGGAACGATGGCGAAAAGACGTAAAGGCCGCCCGCGTCCACCGCGCGCTGCCCTCCGAAGCACCGTGGGACCGCGACCGCGGCATACAACCGTCGGCGGCCGGCGTGCCCGGCCGGCGCTGAAGCCGTCTGCGCCTCGGCGGCGTCCGCCGTCCAGCCGCAAGCCGGGTCCGCGCACGGGTGCGTCCGCGAGGCGTCAAGCGGGCCGCATCATCGATTCAGACGACGCAACGCTTCTCGACATCGTGGATAACCTGCTCAGCAAAGGCGTCGTGCTCAATGCGGAAGTGATCCTGGCGCTCGCGAACGTCGATCTTGTGTACCTGCGCCTGTCCGCCCTGCTCTGCGCCGCGGATCGCGTGTTGCCGCTCCGCTCACGGTGATGGCGTGGTACGTGTTCGCGGTCGTCGACGCGCCGCCCCCGAAACCGGGACGCGGCCTCAGCGGTCCGCTCGCCGTCCGGCGGATCGATGGAGGATTCGCGGTGGTCGAACGGCGCGCGGATGTGCCTCCTTTCGACTTCGGAACGCTGCAGGCCCACGAACGTATCGTCGAGCGCCTCGCCGCGCTCGTTCCAGCCATTCTTCCGGTGCGCTTCGGGACGCTGCTCAGTTCGTCCGACCTGGAGACGTCGTTCGTCGAGCGCCGCGAGGAACTGCGCGAGGCCTTCGATCGTGTCCGGGGACGCGTGCAGTTCACATGGCGCAGTGCGGGGGCGGAGCCCGTCGCCCGCGCCCGCGCCCAAGCGGCGCGGACGCGTTCAGGCACCGACTATCTGCGGCGCGCCGCTCGCGCAGCGCACCCGCCGGCGCCCTCGTCGTTCCGCCGTGTCCGACGTCTGGCGAACCTCGCGGCCGAAGAGCGCTTTGCTGAGGCGACGACAATCGTGCCCGCAGCGCTGTACCATCTCGTCGATCGCGTGCGCGCCGGCGCGTACGCGTCGGCTGCCGCCGACGTGCGGACCCACGCGCCAGGGCTGACGTGGTCCGGCCCTTTCGCGCCGTACGCGTTCGCGCCGGAACTGTTGTGACGCGTAAAAAGCCGAGCGCCAGACAGCCTGCCGGTCGCCGACATACACCGGTCAAGCGCACACGCCCGCGCGCCGTTGTCAGCGCCGAGCGTGAGATCGACGCGATTCGACAACAGATCGCCCAGGCCGCGTCACACGGTCCGCCCAGATGGAACGCGGACCCGGAAGACGTCCGCCGTTCGGTGATGAAACTGGTGCTGACGCTCGTCGATCTGATTCGCCAGATTCTCGAGCGGCAGGCGATTCGCCGGATGGAGAATCAGACGCTCACGGACGAGGAAACCGAGAACGTCGGCATGGCCCTGATGAAGCTGCAGGAGACAATCACGGATCTCGCGCAGCAGTTCGACATCGATCCGGCGGAACTCAATCTCGATCTTGCAGTGGGAAAACTGTTGTAGAGCGGTCAATCCCTCATCCCTAATCGCCAATCCTCGGATCCCTCATCCGAAATCCTGAATCCCCAATCCCGAATCGCGGATCCTCGAATCCCGGATCTTCGAATCCCGGATCTTCGAATCCCAGATCCCCGAATCAGATCCTTAATCCGCTACTCGAGGCCCGATCTGACACCATTCGGGATCCGCGGTTCCACTCCTGGCAGTCGGGGTACCACCCTCAGCGATTGGCGGATTGAGGATCCGGGATTCGAGGATTCGAGGATTCGAGGATTCGGGATTCAGGATTGGGGATTCAGGATTTCGGATGAGGGATCCGAGGATTGGCGATGAGGGATTAGGGATTCACGCTCTTGATCGAAAATTCGTAACATCCCGGCGTCACAAGCACCCTGCCGTCCCTGGTGAAAAAAAGGCTGTTCGGCGCGATGATGTCGGCGCCCCGGAACTGCACGGTGTGAATCTTGTCTCCCGTCCGGTCGTACACATACGTCATCGGCTGGATGAGTGACACCCACAGGCGGCCCTGGCGATCGACGCCGGCGGCCCGCACCGCGGGGTTGACGAGCGGAATCAACGTGCCGTCGGGCTGTTTCTGGCGCGTCCAGGTCGTCGGGAGCGCCCGCAGGTACTCGTCGATCTCCGGTCCTTCGATGTGACGCTCGAAGAGCAGTTCGCCCGTCGCGTCGTATTTCCGGAACATCGGCGGGCCCGCAGCGAAGACGAAGTAATAACCGCCTGCCGGATCGACGAGCGGAAATCCCGAATTGAACGCCGTGTGAACGCCGGGATCTCCTTCGTGTCCCGTCGGGCGCAGTCTGCCGAACGTGCGCACGGGAGTCCCGTCGATCATCATTTCGGTGATGAGCGCGCTGCGCTCAGGCTGGTTGAGGAGGAGTCGATTGCCGGTGAACTGCAGGGTACCGACGCCGTTCAGCACGAAGGTGTCGAAGGTGATCCGTGGCAGTTCACGGCCAGGAAGCGTGAACCCGGAAAGACGGCTGCCGGCGGCGGTGAAGACTTGGATCCGTTCCCGCTGGTTCGGCGCGTCGGCGACGACGAACGTGCCGTCGCGCGGATCCATGTCGAACGCGGACGGGTCGAGAATCCTGCCGGGCTCCGCCCCGATCTCGATGATCTTGCGCGCCGTGTCGCCGGAGACCGTATAGACCGCGTGTCCGCGGCGGTCGAAGACGAAGTACTCGCCCGCATCGGTCTGCTCGAAGTTGCGCGGTGATTCGAACGCATCCGCGATGTGCGCCGGGAGCGCAGCCGTGGCGCGAAGCGTTTCAACGGGGATGACGGCGTCCGACCGCCCGTTCGCGGCATCCGGCCCGGATGGGCTGAACGCCCACAAACCCGCCAGCGCGAGGGCGCCAGCAAGGCGTGGGCACGGCATCGTCAGTACTTCGCGATTTCCTGAATGGCCTTCAGGACGTCGCTCGACTGCGGCAGGATGACTTCTTCGAGGTCCGGTGAGTACGCCACCGGCGCGTCGAGCGCTGCCACGCGACGGATTGGCGCGTCGAGGAATTCGAACAGGTCGTCTCCGATGCGGGCGGCGAGTTCGGCGCCGAATCCGCACGTCAACTGATCTTCGTGCGCGATGACGACGCGGCTCGTCGCGCGAACCGCGCTGGCAATCGCGTCCCAGTCATAGGGCGCAATCGATCGCAGATCGACGACCATCACGCTGATGCCGTCCTTCTCCGCCTGCTGCGCCGCGAGCAGCGACCGCTGGACGAGGGCTCCGTAGGTGATCACGGCAACGTCAGTGCCCTCCCGCTTCGTAACCGCCTTCCCGAAAGGCACCATGTAGTTGGGTCCGGGGTACTCGCCCTTGTTGTACGTCTGGCGGTACAGGTGCTTGTGCTCGAGAAACATCACCGGGTCATCGCAGCGGATGGCGGTGCGCAACAGCCCGGCGGCGTCCTGCGCGTTCGACGGGAACACGATCCGGATGCCGGGGCAGTGCGCGAAGATGCTCTCGCCGGACTGGCTGTGATACGGCGCGCCGCCGCGAAGATACCCGCCGGTGGCCACGCGAACCACGAGCGGACAGGAGAACGCGTTGTTCGACCGATACCGCATCATCGACATCTCGTCGCGGAGCTGCATCATGGCGGGCCAGATGTAGTCGAAGAACTGGATTTCGGCGACGGGCTTGATGCCTCTGGTCGCCATTCCGACGGCCCGGCCGATGATGTTGGCTTCGGCGAGCGGCGAGTTGAACACACGCCTGCTGCCGAAGGCACGCTGCAGCCCGTGGGTCACCTTGAACACGCCGCCCTTCCCGGGAACGGTCTCCAGCGACGCCTCGCGGCTGCAATCCGCCACGTCTTCGCCAAACACCACGATCCGGTGATCCTGCGCCATCTCGTCTTTCAGCGTGCGGTTGATGGCCGCGACCATCGTGTCCGGTTTCCCCTGCGGCTCGGCGGCGGTGTCGAACGCGCCTGACGAGGGGTCTACGTCGGGGGAGTACACGTACAGCATCGCCGTATCGGGCGCGGGTTTGGGTGCCCGCACCGCCTGCTCGGCGGCAGCTGCGATCTCCGCTTCGACCTCGCGGACGAGCGCCTTCAGGTCGTCCTCCGTCGCGATCTGCTCGTTGACCAGGAACGTCGCGAGCCGCGTGATCGGATCCCGCCTGGACTCGGCGGCACGCTCATCCGATGTCTTGTACAGCTTTTCGTCGTCCGACAACGAGTGCGAGTACGGACGGATGACCTTCGCGTGAACGAACGCGGGACCTTTGCGCGCACGCGCGTAATCGACCGCGCTCGACACCGCCTTGTAGCTGCTGAGGAAATCGGTGCCGTCGATGCTCTGCACGAAGAGACCGGGGAACGAGGACACCAGCTTGGAGATATCGCCGCCCGCGGTCTGCACTTCGACGGGGACGGAGATCGCGTACCCGTTGTCCTCGATGAGATAGACGACGGGCAGCTTCAGCGTGCACGCGGAGTTGAGTGATTCCCAGAACTCGCCTTCGCTCGTCGTGCCTTCGCCGATCGATACGTAGACAACTTCGTCAGACCGGAAACGGCGCTCTGCGTCAGGGATTGCGTCGACAGTCTGATAGACGCGTCCGGCTTCGGCGCACCCAATCGCCTGGAGGCACTGCGTTCCGGTCGGCGACGACTGCGAGACGATGTTCAGTTGCTTGTGTCCCCAGTGCGAAGGCATCTGGCGACCGCCGGAGTTCGGGTCGTCCTTGGAACCGACCGCGCTCAGCAGCATCTCGAGCGGCGTCATGCCGAGCATGAGGCACAGCGCACGATCGCGGTAGTAGGGATAAAACCAGTCGTGGCCCGGCTTCAGCACCATGCCGGCCGCCGTCAGGACGGCTTCGTGACCGGCGCCGCTGATCTGGAAGAAGATGAGGCTCTGATTCTTGAGCTGAATCTCCTTGTCATCCAGCTTCCGCGACAGCACCATCGTCCGGTACGCACGCAGGAGATCTGCCGGCGCAAGACCGTTGTACGAGCGGGCGGGCGCAGCTTTCCCGGGGCTCACCGCGGTCGCTTTCATGTCGTCCGATTATACTTGGCTTTCATGCACACTACCGTGAGCCTGCACCGCTGGGACGAGCTCGCGCTCGAGAAGGTGACCGAGATGATTTCGCGCAAGATCGTCACGGGCGAGCGCGAAATGCTGGCGCAGATTTACCTGAAAAAAGGGGCGCTCGTGCCGATGCACTCGCACGAGAGCGAGCAGATGACGTACGTGCTGCAGGGCGCCTTGAAGTTCCTGATCGCTGGCGAAGAGATCACCGTCCGCGAAGGGGAAGTCCTGCACATTCCGTCATGGGTCGAGCACCAGGCCGAGGCGCTCGACGACACGTTCGAGCTGGACGTGTTCAGTCCCATTCGACAGGACTGGCTCGATCATACGGATCATTACTTCCACAAATAGCCGGCCGCACTCGCCGCGCGCGAGGCTCGATCGCAGGTGTCGCTGAGCGTCATCGCGTGCCACCAGAGCGCGACGACGTTGAATGCCGCAAGGATGACGGTCGTATCGACGACCGTCCAGTGCCGGGACGGAAGCGGAAAACCGCGGCCCACGCCGTAGAACAGAAATGGATTCAGCGCGGCGACCGCGCTGACGCTCAGCAGGACGCCGCGGTACCCGGGCAGCACAACCGCGCAGACGGCGAGCAGTGGAACCGCCAGGAACAGATGGTTCTCATGCACCTGGACGCCAAGCGTGAAGTACGCGTGCACCGCGAATGCGCCGGCGGCGACGAGGACGGCAGACGAGGCCCCGCGGCTCGCCGCACCGTGCGCGCGGAAAAGGGCCCAGGCGCTCGCGAGCAGCACCAGCGCGAGCGCGACCGGCCGCGGATTCGGATACCCCAGCGCCACCACCCTCGAAATCGCGAGAATTTTCACCGTCATCGTCCAGGCTGCCCAGCGCCCGAGGTCGTGGACCGCATAGGCTGCGCGCAGCACCCACGTGAGGAGCCACCACACATTGGCCGCGGTGCCCGACAGCATGTCGTGATGCAGCAGCGCGGTGACGCCCTGCGCAACGTTGGGGAGCGCGCCGCGTGACGCAAATGGCCAGAGTGCGCCGGCCGCGATGACTCCGAACCCGAGGACCCCGAGCAGTGCGCTCCGCCACGGGCGTCCCGACGCCTGAACGAGCAGGAGTGCGACGACGGGCGCGACGAAGATTGCTTGTGCTTTGATCAGCACGGCCGCCGCCAGCAGCGCCCCTGCGACGAGCGACATTCCCGCATCGGCGGCAAGGAGGGCAGCAACCGCGGGGGCAGCCATCCAGGGATCCAGATAACCAAGCACTGAGCCGTCAAGGAGCGTCGCCGGATTCACCCAGTACCCAAGCGCGGCCGCGGCAGCGGCTGGCCCGTCGACATACCGCCGCGCCAGCGCCCAGAGGAAGATCGCTGTCGCGGCATCGAAGGCGAGCGTGAACAGCTTGAGCGTGGCTGTCAGCGCGGCGGAGTCATCGAACGATGGCGAGGTTGCTCGGTATGCCCGTCCAACGATTCCAAGGAGGTACAACGTACCGGGAGGGTAATCGACGGTGGTGCTTCTGGTGTGCCACTTGACGACACCGCGGTGCGGGGGCGTCCCGCCCACGCCGTACATCGACGTGAGGTCGGTCGCGGCGCCATAGCTCCACGTCTTCCAGACCATCACATCGTCGGTCCCGGGCATCGTCAACGTGACGAGGTGCACCGCGAGGCCGGCCAGGAAGGCGATCGAGAGAAGAACGCGTCTCAGTGACAATTGCCAACTCCACAATTGCCTACGCAAGGTTCCTTGCGTCGTTGGTAGTTGGCAGTTGCGTGGTTATCAGGGCGAAGCGCTAATGTACGTGCCGATCCCAGTCTGAGCGGCCGCCTGAGTAGACGTCGAACTTGCGGCGGAGGCGGTTCATCTTCCACTTGAGGTAGCGGTACTTTATCTCAGCGCTCAGCCCGCCGCGTCCGCCCTGGAGGTAGAGATACCCGATGACGAGCCCGCCAAGATGCGTGGCGGCGGCGACCCCGCTGTTCCCGTCCGCGGCCGTGAGAAACGCGATCCCGCCGATGATCATCACGAAGTATTTCGCGGGGATCGGAAACAGCAGGAACATGAGGATCGGCCGGTTGGGGAAGTAGAGCGCGTAGGCGAGCAGCAACCCGAACAGCGCGCCGGAAGCGCCAATCGTGACTGAGTAGTACGTTGCCGCCGTCTGGGCGAACGGCAGCAGCGATACGAGGATCGTCGTCAGGCCGGCACCGACGCCGGTGATCGCGTAGTAGCGCGCGAAGAATTTCGTGCCCCACATGCGTTCGAGTTCGACGCCGAACATCCAGAGCCCGAGCATGTTGAAGAGGATGTGCGTCGGGTTGCGCGCGTGCACGAACATGTAGGTGACCGGCTGCCACAGCCAGTAGTCGTGCAGCACGTACTGTGGTACGAGGCCCAGCCATTCGACGAGGCGCGGGAACACCAGCGTCGCAATCCAGACCACTCCGTTGGCCCACAGGAGCAGCCGCACCGCAGGGGTGATGGGACCGGGGCCGAACGAATACGCGATGGATGAGATGCGGGGCGAACGAGGCATCGTGCGACGATCCAGACCGAGTATCGTACCACGCAAAGACTACGCCGCATCCCGTCCGGATTCGCGCCCCGTGTGCGGTTTCGCGTCTGCGATTTCGGACGTTCCGGACAATCTGCCAGAGCCCAAACGAAAAAAGGCCTCCGCCTTGCGACGGAGGCCCCATGGAGGATGGATGAGAGGCTTGTGCGTTGCCTTTCGTAGAGATTAGACGGCCCCCATCGAAAAAAGTTTGCTGAACTATGCGGTGAGTTTGCGGCGGACCAGTTCGTTCACCGCCTTCCCGTCGACTGTGCGTCCGGCCAGCCGGGCCATCACCGTTTTCATCACACGGCCGACGTCCTTTGCGGTGGTGGCGCCCGTTTCGGCAATGGCCGCGTCCACCGCCGCCGAGAGATCCTGTTCGGTGGCGGCTGGGGGCGCGTAGGCCTCGAGCACAGCCATCTCCGCCCGTTCCTTGTCGACGAGGTCAGTCCGGCCCGCGGACGTGAACTGTTCGATTGAATCGCGCCGCTGCTTGAGGAGGGACGCGACCACCTGCGCCGACTCTGCCTCGTCCAGGTCGCGGCCTTTGGACACGGCCGCGTTCATGAGCGCCGCTTTGGCCATCCGCAACGCGGAGAGCCGCATCTGGTCGCGCGATTTCATGGCGTCGGCGATGTCCTGTGTGATCCGTTCGGTGAGGGCCATGCGCTACTTCCTCCTCACACCATCGTACACGTCCCAATACTGGCGCGCGACGGCATCAGGGCGGAACCGCGCCGCGATCACGTCCGCCGTCGCGCTCATCGTCCGCCGTTTGTTGCGGAGTTTCGAGCGGATCGCGTCGGCGAGCGCGAGCCAGTCTTCCCGCGGGACGACCTCGACGTCGCTGCCGAAGACATCGTTCAGTTCGAGGCCGCCGGGATTGTCGCTCGACAGGACCGGCGTCCCCGACGCGAGCGCCTCGACCGCGACGGTCGGGAGCGCCTCGAGCAACGACGGCAGGACGAACAGATCGGCCGCCGCGCAGTATTTTGCGACCATCGTGTTGTCGACCAGGCCGGCAAAGGTGACGTGACGTTCGACACCGGCGGCGCGCGCGACGTGCTGCAGCTCCGAGAGCAAATCGCCGGTCCCGCAGATGATCAGGCGCGCGTCCGGATGCTCCCGGATCACCTCGCCCATTGCTTCGATCAGGAATCGCTGCCCGGCGAGCGGGTGCAGCCGCTTGACGTTCACGATCACGTGCCGCGCCGTGAGGCCCAGCCGCAGGCGCTCTTCCTGTTGTGTCACCCAGTCGTGAAACGAGAAGGCGTTCGAAACCGGCGGATAAATGACGTGGCAATCCGGGCGGCCGAGCGCCAGTTCGCGGGCGCGCAGCAACAGCCGTTCGCTGTAGAAGACGACGGCGTTTGCGCCGCGGTAGGCACGTGTGAACAGATCGACGCGGCGTTTCGGCCGGTAGTGCCAGATCTCGGTGCCGTAGAGCGTCAACACGTACGGCTTCCGCTGCCGTGCGGCGACCAGTGCGCCGACCTCGGCAAGCAACCCGTTGCTGTGAATGTGGACCACATCGGCGGCGGCGACGAGCGGGGCGGCGGTGCGCCAGATGCGCGCGGCAGCCGCGATCGACCCGGCGCGCATCAGCTTTTGCGCCAGCCCCGCGCGCGTGCGCGGCATCCACGTGACGTCTCCCGGTAGGGCGGCGGATGCGCCGGCGCGGGGTGGGTGCGCGAGGTACTGCACGGCGTCGCCGCGGGCTGCCGCCCACTCGCCGAGTTGATAGGGCAGGAGCGCGTTCGCGGCCTGATCCGGCGGCAGGTGCGGCGTGAGGTGCAGGATTCTCACGAGGTGGCGAGATACGCGGCGCGGAATTCCGCGAACGTCGCAGGGGCCGCCTTCAACCCGCGTTGCGCGAACTCGAAAAAGCGCTCCAGACGATCGCAGAACGCCTGCAGTTCCGATTCGGTGCGGTTATAGGGACTCCCGCCGACGATCGCTTCGCTCGAATGAAACAGCAGATTCAGGACGGGTTCACCCGCATGCGCCAGGTCCCGCGCGAGGGCAATCATGTCGTCGAGCGACGAATACGACGGGCGCAGCCAGCGTACTCGGGCAATGCCGAGCTTCTTGAGCACGCGCCTGGTCGTGTACGGACGCGGCGCGCGCGCGTAGAGATACCGCAGCGCGGACGGCCAGCGACGATTCAGCGCCGCCGACACCGGTACCTCGAGGACGCCGCTGGATCCCGGCGCGGTCGCGCTGTCGTATGCGAGAAAATACGGCCGCAGCGGCGCTTCGACGAAATCCGGACCGTGCTTGTGCGCTTCGTAGAACAACGGCGCCACGCTCGATTCGACGAGATACCCGAGACGCTCGAGGGCCGATACGTGAGCCGCTGCGAAGCCGAATCGGCCCGAGCGGTACGACACAGGCCGCGCGCCGACGGCGCTGGCAATCGCATCAGTGAGGGACGCAAGTTGCGCCTCGAACTGCTCGAGCGGCAGGTTGGCGGCATAGGGATGCCGCTGGACGTCCCCGGCCGTGCACGGCGGCGTCTCCCACGCGTGATGGTGAGCGCCGATTTCGCAGTCGCCGCCCGCGCGCAGATCGCGCAGCACCGCCGCCGACGCGGGATCCGTGGCGACCGGGTAGGTGATCACGTACGTCGGCCGCACACCGTGCCGTGCGAACAAGGCATGCAGCCGGGGCAGCGCATAGATGTTCTCGAACCGCTGGTTCGCGCGCGCGGCCGCGTCCCATTGATTGTCGCCTTCGGTATCGATGCCGACCAAAAGGTGCATCAAGAAATTCCCAACTCCCAACTTCCAACTCCAAGTTCTCTCCCAAGTTTCTTGACACTCCGGCTGGGGTCAGCTTGGGACTTGGGAATTGGGCGTTGGGCGTTATCTGCCGCGCTCTTCAGCAGTCTCCTACCGATCCTGATCCGAGTCGCCCAGCGTTACGTGCCATCCGTCGGTGTTCTCGTAAAAGTCGTGCGGTACTTCTGCGTCGTTCACCTTGATGACGAACTCCATCGTGGACTTCACCTGAAAGTACCCGGATTTCTTGAGCAGCCGCCGGAACGCGGCGTGGAGCGCGAAGACGCGGATCTTGTCGGAGTCCGCCTCGCGCGCTTCGCGGTCCACCCAGCGGAGCAGCGTCGTGAACCCGTTCTCGTCGTCCGGATCCGTCAGGAAATCGACCAGCAGTGTGACTCGGCCGCGCGGTTCGTGGACGTGCCGGTACACCGCATACCCGGCGACTTTTCCCTGCCGCAGCAACGCCGCCATCGTATAGCGCACGTGCGGTGCCGTCGCGAACTTCCAGTTCAGATATGCGGCGTCGCGGCGGACGGCTACGTCGAAGCGTGGAGCGAGCGCGTCCCACAGCTCCGTGAAGCTGTCGTCGAATCGGGGCACGAGCCGCACCTCCGCGCGCAGTGGACGGCTGCGCGCCACCAGCAGCACGACAGGAAAGGTCACGGCGGAGATGAGGCGATTGATGGCTGTCGGCCAGCGGGGATGGCGGAACGCGCGCCTTGACAACGGCTTGACGAGGCACGGGATCGGACCGACGTCGGGCCAGCGCAGCTTCTGGAACAGCCGGTACGAGGCGTCGGACAGTCCCAGGCCGAGCGACGCGCCGACGTTGCGGTCCCACGTGCGGAACAGCACCTCGCCCAGGCCCTGGCGCTGGCGTTCCGGCGCGACCATGACGTCCATCCCCCAGGACCCCTTGATCTCGTCGCCCTTGACCGAGAGCTTGACCGGCATGGTCGCGTATTGGCCGACGAGCGCCGTGCCCTCGCGCGCGATCCAGATTTCGGGCTCGCCGCCAGGATTGTTGGGATTGCGCCGGTACTGCCATTCCCAGCGCAGACGGCTGCTCTCGGCGGCGTCGTTGCCGAAGACGCGGCGGTAGAGCGCTTCGACGGCGCGTCGGTCGTCCGGGCGGTATCGGGTGACGTCGGCCATATCAGGCGGGTGCCTTATGAGCCAAAACGTATTCCATGCTGCTGATGAACACGTCCTGAATCAAACGGCTGTTCTGTACGGCCCGCGCGAGCGCGGCCGGCAGCCGACGAACCGTCGCCGTGACGTTCAGCTCCTCCCGGACGATCCGCAGTCCCGCGCCCGCGATCTGCCGCCGCAAACGCGCGACGCGCACCTTTTCGAGCAGGTCGTCTTCCTTGCTTTCCCCGCGACGGGCGAGCTTGATGAACGAATTTTCGTTTGCCGGCTCGCGCAAGGCCCACGTGGCGTGCCGCGCCAGCGCGCGGAAGGTGCTGAACGCCAGCCGGCGGCCCACGAGGAGATGCAGCGGCACCGGCACTTTCAGCCTCGGCAGGTGAGCGCCCGCGAACGACAGATACGGCGCCGTCGACAGATAGATGCGTCCAGCCGGCGCGAGGACGCGCGCGCACTCGCGCAGATACAGAGGCGCGTCAGCCACATGCTCGATCACCGCGTGCGACAGCACGAGATCGAAGACACCCTTCGGGAACGGCAACTGCATGCCGTCCGCGAGCGCGAAATGCAGGTTCGTGAGCCCGCGCTCCGCCGCAAGCCGAACGCCTGCGTCGCCGAACCGGTTGATCGGATCGATGCCGACCACCGGGCCCGCCTCTTCGGCGAGCGAGAGCGGCATGCCCCCGCCGCCGCACCCGGCGTCGAGCACCGCGCCATGCAGGCGAACGCCGGCGCGTTCGAGAAAGGCGATCACCTTGGCGCTGCGGTAGTACTCGAACAGCGCGTAATCGTATTCGGAGCGGAAACGCAGATCCGCGTGCGCCTTGATGGCGCGTTCGTCAATGACCCGCACGCTTGTCGATCAATGCGGCGCGATCGTGTCCGGACGGAGTCTCTGCGACGTCGAAGCTCATGATGACCCGCCAGCCCGGATATGCGGCGAGCACATCCTCGATTTGGGACCCTTCGTAGCCGAGCGCTGGCGCTGTATACGTCAAAATATACCGCACATCTTCGCGCCGCTTCCGGTCCGCGAAGTTCCCGAAACCGTGGCCGATGAAGATGGGACGGATGCCATTCTCGAGCGCGAGCCCGTTCGCGAGTTTTCCCTGCACTTCAGTGCCTGGCGGGAGCACCCGCCCGAGTTCCACCGACGCGTAATAGTTCTTGTAGGTGCGCCGCATGGCGTACTGCGTGAACTCGACGAGGTTTGCGCCAACGAGCGCCGCGGTGAGGGCGGCCGCAACCCGGGTGGACCAGCGGCCCGCGCTGAGCCATACGGCGAGCCGTTCCCAGAATACGAGCACCACCAGCCCCAGCGCCACTCCAAGAATCCCGGAGAGCCGCGCTTCCTCCTTCACCTCGTAAATGAACGCAAGCCGTGCGACGGGTCCGCAGACGATGTACGCGCTGTAGAGAATGGCGGGCGACAGCAGCCACACCGTCTTCGAGGAGACGAGGCGGACGTCTTCCGGGAGCAGGCCCTTGCCTCGCGCGAGCACGATCGCGGTGATCGCGATGAGCACCGGGATCAGGAACACGAACCGCCGTTCGTTGCCGACGTCGTGCACCAGCAGCTCGGCGATTCCGACGGCCAGCCACAGCAGCAGCAGGCGTTCGGACGTCAGCGCCCGCGCCCATCGGACCAGGATCGACCACCCGCCCAAGGTGCCGACAACTACGATCAGCCACGTGCGCGAGAACTGATCGTGGAGAATCGGGAACCAGGACACTCGCGTCACGATCGACCGGAGATCGTACGACGGTTTCCGGGTGACCGACATTTGCCAGTTGTAGAAGCGATAGTCCGTCCAGTGCGGCAGCACGAACAAGAGGGCTGCAGCGCCGAACGCCACCGCCAGGCCCGCGATCGTCCACACCGCGGCTTTTCGTTCGTGGCTGACGCGCGGGCGAAGGAGACTCCACGCAGCGGCAATCGCGAGCGCGGCTACGTAGAACGCTGCAGCCGCCTTCGTGAAGTACGCGGCCGCCGCCAACACGCCTGCCAGCGCACCCCATTCCGGTCGGTCTTCCGCCCTCGTCGACGCCCACCAGGCGGCAACGATGCACGCGACCATCAGCGCCTCCATGATCGCGGCGCGGTCGTACATGACGTAAACGTAATCCGTCGCCAGGAGCGCTGCGGCGATAGCGCCCGCCGACGTCCCGGCGAGCCGGCGCACGCCGAGCGCGAGCAGCGCAATCGATATCGTCCCCGCCACGGCGGACACGAGGCGCGCCTGCCACGTGCCGACGCCGAAGGCGCTGAACGAGGCGTACTCGGCGACCGTGAACACCGGCGCCACGTACATCGGATTCCATTCGTCCTCCCGCCAGGCGCCGAACAACGCCTTGTTGCGTGCGTTGTGCACCCACGCGCCTTCGTCATGCCAGATAATGCCGACGGTGGGAAACCATGGCGGGTCGGCGCGAAGCCACGCCGTGCGGAGCACCGCGCCCAAAGCCACGAGCGCGAGCAGCACTGGAACGAACGAACGGGCGCGCGCGGTCATGCAGAGTGGTGCGGGCGCATGAATTATAGTACGTCGTGCCTTCTCCGACGCCGGGCGCGCCGGACCTGACGATCGTCATTCCAACCTATAACGAGCGTGAGCGCCTGGGCGAGCTCGTCGATGCCCTCTTTTCCGTCACCCGTGACGCCGGGCTCGATCTCGAACTCGTCATCGTCGACGACAACTCACCCGACGGCACTGGTGCGCTGGCGGACGATCTCGCCCGCACCCGACGCATTCGGGTCGTCCATCGGACGGGAAAGCTCGGGCTCGGCACCGCCGTCGTAGCGGGATTCGACGTGGCGGCCGCGCCGATTCTGGGCGTCATGGATGCCGATTTCAGCCACCCGCCGTCCCTCGTGCCGAAACTCCTTGCGGCGCAGCGTGCGACGGGGGCCGATCTCGTCGTCGCCAGCCGATACGTGCCCGGCGGCAGCACGCCGGACTGGCCGCTCCGCCGCAAGGTGCTCTCACGGGCCGCGTGCCTGCTCGCACGGCCGCTGTCGCCGATTCGTGACGCCGCATCGGGCTTTTTTCTGCTGCGCCGCGAAGTTGCGGAAGGGGTGCAGATCCACGCCGGCGGCTTCAAAATCTGTCTCGAGCTGATCGTGCGCGCGTGGCCGCATCGCCTGGTCGAAGTGCCGTATCGCTTCGACGATCGCGAGGCCGGCGAGAGCAAGATGAGCACCCGTGAAGCGCTCGGCTATCTGCTGCAATTGCGCAGCTTGTACCGCGTGCGATGGCGCGAGCGGCATCGCGCGCGCCGCGAATACCGGCGGCTGTCACCGGCCTGATTGCCGCCGCAGTCGTCTGAACTCGTACCACATGACGTTGTCAGGTTGCGTCGCCCTTACGCTTTCGGCTCTCATCGCCGGTGCCGCCCCCGCTGCGCAATCGACGCCCGCGTCGCGCACGCGTAACCAGCAGAAGCCGGCGCCGGGAAGCGCTTCGACGGAAGCGATTCTGCTGACGAACGGGTGGGCTCTGCTGTCGCAGGGCCTTGTCGACGACGCGTATCGGAAGGCGAACGAGGTGCTCGTCCGCTATCCGCGGAGCGCGGCAGCCTTGTCGCTGGGCGTCGAGGCGGCGATCGCGCGCGGGGGGGCGTCGAACGGGATCGCGCAATACGAGCAGTGGTTGGGGAGCCGCCCGTACGAAGAGCCGGCAGTGCTGCGGCGGATTGGCAGCGCGGTGCTCCACGAAGCGGGCAGCCAGCAATCGGATACGCAGGTGCGCCTCGAAGCGCTGCGGGCGCTTGCGGAGGATGGACAGCAGGAAGCCGTGTCGGCCCTGGAGGCGTCAACCCTTCCCGCGAACACGCGCACGCTCGCGGCGCTCGGAAGCGCGCAGGCGGTGCGAGAGCTGAGCGGGCAGCTCGCGGCGGGCAATCCCGACAAGGCTCGGATCGTCGAAGCGCTCGGTCAGAGCCGCCGGCGGTCGGCGCTGCCAGCCATCGCGGCGCAGGCGACCGATCCGCGAGACGAAGTGCGTGCGTCCGTCGCCGACGCGCTGGCGGAACTCCACGCCGACGATCAGATCGGCGTGCTCAGGACGCTTCTCTCGGACTCGAGCGCGTTTGTCCGGACGCACGCCGCCCGTGCCTTGTTCCGGCTGGGGGACATGAGCGGCCTGCCGCTGCTGCAGCAGCTCGCGGCCGGCGACATCCCCTCCGGCCGGATTGCGGCGGCCGAAGCAATGTCCACCTCGCCCGACCCCACGTGGATGTCGCTCGTGCGGGACCTGACGTCGTCGCCCGAGCCCGAAATCAGGGTGCAGGCTGCACGGTTGCTGGCGCCTCACGACCCCGAATCCGCAAAGCGCGTCCTGGAAGCGGCTTCGGCGGATCCAAATATTGCCATCCGCGAGATGGCGACCCGGGCCCTCCCCGAAGTGCTGACGGCCAGCGACCTCACGGCACTCAGGCAACTGCTGCACGGCGGGGATGCACTCGCCAGAGTTCAGGCTGCCGCCAGAATTCTCACGTTGACCCGCTGACACACGAATTTGCGCTTGGAAATGAAGCGTTTCCTCCGTTATAGTCACCAGGAGATGTCGAATGGCAGGGCTGGATGTGGGTCCTGTCAGGACGTCCGAGTGTCCAGGCTTCTGCCTGGCTAAAGATCTGTTCCCCACCTGTCGATAACCGGAACGCGCCTGAATCCGCGGCACTCGAGTCCGCGGTTTGAGTAGATGGAGCAGCCTGTGCAATTTCGCCGCGTCACTCTGATGCTGATCGGGGCCATGGCCCTGCTGTCCGCGCCGTCGTTTGCGCAAATCAGCAAGGTGAACACCCTCACCACGCTTTCGACCTTCATCCGAGGCGTGGACGTCGCGCACGACGAGTCGGGCGGGGGGCTGATCGTCGGCGGGGTCGACTACATTTACGCGCAGTGCATCGGCTCCGATGGTGTCGCCAGCGGAACCGTCCTCATGAAGCCTGCGCAGGGACATCCGTTCGGTTCGTTCCCGCGCGCGAGATTCAATCCGAACGCCGGGAATTTCCTCGTCGTCTGGCCGGAAGAGCAGACCAGCGGAATGCTCCTGAAAGCCCGGACCATTGCGTGTCCATCAGGTGCGATGGGGACGACCATGACGGTTTCGGGCGCATCACCGTACGGCGAACGAGGGCCAGGGATCGATTTCTCGCGAACCTCCGGAAAGTTTCTTGTCGCGTACGAGACGATCACGCACATCACGCAAGTTCAGCTCCTCGCGGGGGACGGAAGCACGCTGACGGGGCCGGTGACCGTCTCCGCGGGCCAGGGCGAAAACCCCAGCGTCGCATGGAATTCGGTCCGAGACGAATTCGGCGTCTCGATCAGCGATAACGACGGCTTGTCATCCGCGCTCGCGATCGTTCCCGCATCCAATCCGTCCGGGTTCCGCCGGACCGCCTTCAATTCTCTTTCCGGCGCCAAGGCCTTCATGACGGACGTGGCGTTCAATTCCTCGACGCAGCATTACCTCATGGCGTGGTATCAGGACGTGGCCGGCACGCGAAACGCCAAGGTGGCGGAGTTCGACAACAGCGGCGGTCTCATCGGGTTTGGCACGGCCGCGAACTTCGGGTCCTACGACGCGCTGGCGATCGCCTACAACCGCAACAGCGGCACCTCCGCAATCGTTGGAATCGACGGATCCGATGAACTGCATGTGGCGGAGCTGAACGCAAGCGGCGTCCGGTTCGGCTCGGATCAGACCCTCTCGACCGGCTTCAATCCGGTCCGCTACCCGCGGGTCGCTGCCAGCGCCACGATGTCCCGCTTCTTCACCGTCGTCAGCCGCGGCTCAGGATCCCCCAACTTCTCCCAGTTCCAGGGGATCGGTGAAGTGGTCCTTCAAACGGGAACCACCGGTGGCGGTCCTGGCGGCAGCTACACGGGTGGCGGCGGCACGACCTCGGGCGGCGGTTCAACAGGGGGAACGACCGGCGGCTGCACGACGGTTCAACCCGGAGCGGACTGGACGTGCGTGAATGGCGGCTGGCTGCCGCCAGGGAGCACGACGACCGGCGGAACGACCAGCACGACGGGCGGGTGCACGACCGTGCAGCCGGGTCCGGGCTGGACATGCGTCAATGGTGGATGGCTCCCGCCGACGACCAGCACCGGCGGCACAGGATCAACGGGGAGCTGCACCAGCGTGCAGCCAGGGACCGGCTGGACGTGCGTGAACGGCAACTGGCTGCCTCCAGGCAGCACGACCACGACCACCTCGTCGACCAGCTCCTGCACGAGCGTGCAGCCAGGGACCGGCTGGACGTGCGTAAACGGCAACTGGCTCCCGCCGGGCAGCACGACGACGACGACAACGACGACGACCAGCTCCTGCACGTCCGTGCAGCCCGGCGCCGGGTGGGTGTGTCAGAACGGCGGCTGGCTGCCGCCAGGCAGCTTGTTAATCGTATCGACGAACGACGGAACGTGCAGCGGCACGGCGCCGGTGGCAGGCTGGTATTGCAGGCAGGGGAACTGGCTGCCGCCCGACAGTCCGCTGATCCTCGGCGGCACCTTCGAGCCGTAAGACGGAGTCAGATTCGGGCCGCGCCGCCAGGGCTGACGGCTTCAGCACGCGGCGGCGCCGGCACTCGCGTCCCGAAGATCGCGCGTGCGAGCACCTGCCGCACGATGGCGGGTTTGGTCGCCATCAGCTTCACGACGTCGCCGAGCCGTCGCGCCACATAGGACGGCCTCAGAAAGAACCGGCGCTTGGCGCGATTGATCGCGTCGAACACGACGCGTTCGTCGAGGCCGTTGCCGTTCATCAGGTAAAACGAGTACTCCATCCGCGACCAGTCTTCTTCGACCAGCCAGCCTTCCTGCACCGCTTTCGCGTAGAGCGCCGTGCCGGGATAAGGAACGGCCGGGTAGAAGTTCGCGAAATCGGGGTCGAGTTCGATGGCGTAGTCGACGGTGTGATCCATCGTGTCGATCGTCTCGCCGGGGTACCCGAAGATGAAAAACGCGAACGACCTGATCCCCGCCTCGCGCATGTTGCGGAACGCGGTCTGAATCTTCTGGCGCTCGAGCCGCTTCACCATGTTCTTACGGATGTCTTCCGACTCGGTCTCGATGCCGAGCGCGAGCATCCAGCAGCCGGCCTTGCGCAGGCGGTGGACAAACGCCGGATCCGTGAGGTTGTCCGCGCGCGCGTTTCCGAACCACTGGATGGGCAGGTTCCGCGCGATGAGCTCGTCGCAGAACGCGGTGAAGCTCTTGACGTTGAGCGTCACCGTGTCGCCCCACAGATAGAAGAAGTCGATGCCGAACTCGCGATAGCCTCGCTCGATGTCGTCGACGAGCGCCTTTGCGCTGCGTTCGCGGAACTTGTGGCCCTGATGAATCGGCGCGACGCAGAAGTCGCAGGAGTAGGGACATCCGCGGCTCGTTTCGACGATGACGTATGGCCGATTGACGAGCGGCAGCGAGTACGATTTCAGCGGTACCAGATCCCACGATGGATACGGCATCGAGAGAAATCCGCCGTACGAGCCGTGGGCCGTATTGGGGAAAATCGTGCCTGCGCGGCGCCATGTGAGGCTCGCCACGGCGGGCAACGCGTCGATCGATTCGAGCATGGCGAGCTGCACGGCCGCGTCCTCGGGCTCGCCGACGAACATGCCGTCGACGTCGGGAGCGCGCAGCATCGACTGCTGCGGCGTCGTCGAGGCGTGCGGCCCGAAGCAGAACATCGGCGCGTTGTAGCGCGCTTTGAGCGCCGCCATCGCCGCGACATCGGCCGCGAGCGTTGGCGTCGTGCTGGGAAAGAGGATGAGCGTCGGGATGAAGCCCTCGGCATCGAGGTCGGCAATCAGGTCAGTGGGGGTCCGCCGCTGCGCCGTGAGATCCACCAGACGCAGGTCGCAGCCGTTCTGGCGCAGCAGTGATGCGATCACCGCGAGCGTGTAGGGCGGCTTCGTGGTGCCGAGCACTTCCTCACGCTCCTGGCAGCGGCCCTGGCGGGTGAACGCGATGCCGTTGACCAGCGGCGGGTTGACGAGCAGCGTTCGACGTCCGAGCATCGTCAGCGCACCACCGTGAGCGGGATGGCCCGGCGCGGCGCGGCCACGGCGGGGCGGGGAAGCGGTTCCGGCGCGAGTTCCACCTTGCAGCAGCGGCGGCACACCGGAAACAGGCCGTTGTCGAGGAGCCGTTTGCGCATATCGACGAACTTGTCGCCGTTCCAGACCTCTTCGAGCGTCGATGTGGCCAGATCGCCGACCTCGACCCGGATGAACGGGCAGAAGTAGACCTTGCCCGAGAACGACACACGCGCGTGGAGGAACGGATACAGGCAGCGGCCGGCCATCGGGGTGCCCGGCGTGTAGTAGTTCTCGACCAGCGGCTGATGCACCTTCGGGCGATAGTCGAAGAGGATGCCGCGCTCGCGGCACCGCCGTTCGAGCGCGCCGACCTGCGCGCGCACGCGGGCGATGTCGAGTCCCGGATCAGGCGTGACGAACGTCGCGATCTGCGATGCGTCAGTCGCGCCGGTCAATCGCACCGTTTCGGCGACTTCCTCCGGCGTGCTGAACATCAGATGGTTCAACCCGATGGCATCGACACCGAGTTCTTCGGCGACATCGACCATCGTGTCGAGGGCCTCCAGGCTCTCGTGCGCCACCGTCGTGTTGATCGACACGCGCAGCGGCGCACCTTTGCGCCGCGCCGCTTGCTGGAGGCGGCGCAATCCCGTGCACGTCCGCTCGAACGTGCCTTTCACGCCGCGAGCTGCGTCGTGGAGCTCCCGGGGGCCATCGACGGATACGCTGATGTGCTTGAGAAAGCCTTGCGCCGCGAGATCCGCCAGCGCTTCCGCGCGCTCCTCGGAGATGATCGTCCCGTTCGTCGTCAGGTAGCCGCAGGCATACCCCTTCCGGCGGAAGAGATCGAGGACCGACAGGATATCCTTCCGCATGAAGATCTCGCCGCCCGTGAGGCTCACCTGCAGGTCTTCGCGAGCCGGAAAGGCACGCTCGAGCTGTTCCAGCGTGAGTTCCTGGCGCCACTCGCCTTCGATGTTCAGCAGGTCGCCCACGTAGCAGAACTCACAGTGCAGGTTGCACCGCATCGTCGCCTCGTAGACCGCCCCCATCGGCAGGCGGTCGGCCCTGCCGGAGCCTGCTTCCACGAATTTCGCGATGCGCCGCTCGTAGCGCTGCCGGCGGTAGCGCGCCCAGGCGTGCGTCAGCACACGCGTGCCGCGTGCACGGCGGGCGAGCGATTCCTTGAGACGGCGGCGCAACTGCATCGATTACTTGATCTGCCAGACGTCGACGATTGGTCCGGGGCGCTCGAGCGCGGGCTGGATGCGCGCCGCCGTGTTGTGGAGAAACGGAGCCGTTGCCGCCCGCTCCGCGGCGCTCGCATCGGCCCGATACGGCGAGACCGTCGTCACGAGCGTCGCATGCTGCCGAAGAGCCGACTCGAGGGGACCCAGAGCTGGATTGTCGATATTGTACCGCTTCAGCACCACGTAATCCACTCCAAGCGTCAGGATCGGTGTCAGTGAATCGTCGTGGAATGCTCGAGGTGACACGTAGATCTTGTCGGGATCGTCACCGCCATCGCCGAGGTAGATGAGCCGGTACGCCGGCGAAGGATACGGGGTGGCGGAGAGCTGTAACTGAAACTTGATCGACGCCGAGGTCTCCGAGCCGAGGTGGCGCCGCAACGCTTCGATGATGGACTCGCGCGTGCGAGCGAGCGGTGCGCTATATGGCTGGATCAGGATCGAGGCGCCCGGCGCGACGTGCTCCACGATGTAATCGGCTGCCAGTGCACGCGTATCTCGCATCAGGAAGAAGCGATCCGAGCGGGCGCTGAGGAGCAGCCCCGGAGTGGCGCAGAGCAGGAACGCGGCTGCGGTCGCCGGGACAGTCGCAGCACGCAGACGGCGCAGCGTCCAGACCACACCGGCGGCGCCGGCGACGGCAATCACCGGCAGCAGCACGTTCAGGTAGCGGCTTTCCGGCACCGTGTGACCGATAAAGGCGAGGAACGCAACCGGAAAGCTCACCAGGACGAGACTGCGCCGCCAGCCGGCGGTGGCGAGGCCGAGCAGCGAAGCCGCGAACACGGGCCAGCCGATCGCGTCGGTCCAAAGCATGTGGAAGTACACGTCGAGCGTTGGAAACGCGCCCTGCGCAGAGCCGACCGCGCGATCGATGTCGACTTGACGCACGCCTGCGATGTCGCGCATTGCCGTCCGCGGCTCGACGAAGAAGAAAGGACAGCCAGTGACGAACCCCGCGATCGTGCCGAGCGCGGCGGCGAGGAGCAGGCCGGCCGCCGCGCGCCAATTGCCGGTTCGCTCTCCCTGAATAACCGCGGCGGCCGCGAAAGGCACACAGATGAAGAGCGCGTAATAGTGCGATGCCATCGCCAGGCCGCCGATATACCCGGCGAGCACCCACGACCACGGCCGAGACGCGGGACCGCCTGGGTCGCCGACGACGAGCCGCGCGAGCGCGGCATACGCCAGCGTCACGAAAAAGGCGGTCGGAACGTCGAGCTTCACGTAGTGCGCGTCGCGCACGGCGAACGGCGCGACCGCGAGGAACAGGGCCGCTCCGATCCCGACCTGCCGGTCGAAGAATCGGCGGCCGGCCTCGTACACCGCAACGACGCTCGCGACCCCGAATGCCGCGGTCAGCGTGCGGCCGACGAGGACGAGGCGCGACGGATCGACGAAAAACGCGTTCTGAAAGTCCGCGACGGAGTGGTAGAGGCCAGCGACGCGTCCCACGACGAAATACAGCGTTTCCCAGACGAACAGCGCGTAGAAGTACAGCGTCGGATACAGGAAGTTGTGCGGATTCAGATCTCCCTTCGCGAACGCGAGCGCTCGGCTGAGAATCGGGATTTCGTCGGGATTGAAAATCGCGGGCAGGCCGTACGACACGGCCCACAACCGAAGCGCCGCCGCGAGCGCCACGATCGTCACGAGGACCGCCGCAGCCTCGCGGCCGGTGCGTCTCTTCACGTCCGCCGGCTCCCGGCTGTCAACGCTGACGGCTGTTCGCCGCTCTCCTCGATCGCCACGTCATCGGCCGTCGCGACGACATCGGTTGCGACGATCGCCCCCGCCAGTTCGGTACTGTCGGGCGTCCCTGCGACCCGCGGCGTACGCTGGCGCCGCCACATGGCGCGCACCGCTCTCAATTCCTCGGCGCGCAGGAACCCTGTCGCGGCGAGCAATGCGACGTAGACAGCGATGACGACGATGCCGCGTGCGAAGGCGTCGGGAAGCGCCGCCATGACCGACCGCGCATCCACGGAGGCAAGGCGGACAGCGGGAAGCGCATGTGCAGCCAGCGTCGCAATCAGGCCTGCTGCGGCGACTCGTGCCAGGCGGCCCCACTCGTACGAGATGTTGTAGAACCGCTGCGAAAACAGATAGCCGAGCAGCGCCTGCACGGCGTAGCACGCGCCGTTGGCCCATGCCGCCCCGACCATGCCGAACCGCGGAATCAGCAGGAAATTCAGGCCGACGTTCGTCGCGGCCGCGATGCTTGTCGCGATCGGGTAATACTGCGTCCGCTTGGTGAGATTCAGGCCGATCGACGTCAAGAGATAGACGCCTTGCAGCAGCACGCCGACCGCGGTCCACGTGATGACGGTCGCCACGTCCGCCCAGCGCGGATCCGCTGGCGCCATGATCCGGCCGTGCGTCATGGCCTCCACCAGGTCCCGCCCGGTCGCGGACAACCCCGCCGTGAGCAGCACGAGGACCGCGAATCCATACGTCGTCACGGTGCGGAATACGCGGCGGGCGTCGGCGTCCTTCACCGTCGCGTAGTAGAACGGCGCCCATGCGGACTCAAACGCGCTCAGGAACAGCTTCTCGGTCAGGCCGAACGAGACGGCGATCTGATAGATGCCGACCTCGTCGACCTTTGCGAACATGTTCAGGATGAAGCGGTCGCCGACCGCCATGACCTGCTGCGCCCCTGCGTGCGGCACACGGGGCAGTCCGAACGCCAGCGTCTCCCGCAGCGTCGCCCACGAGAACACAGGCCGGATCAGCGGCGCGAACCACTTCGCCAGCGCAACCATGACGCACGCGGTCACGAGCACGTCGGCGAGGTAGATACCCGTCACGTGCATGCGCAGAAAAATGACGAAGACGACGCGGAGCACGATCGTCATCACCGATCGTGCGAGCGTGAGCGCGCTGAAAATCGTCGATTGCCGCTCGATGCGCAGCACGTGGAAGGGGAGAAAGGTGAAGCCGATCGCGAACGTGTTCACGAGGAGCAGGCGCAGCGCCATCGTGTATCCGCTCGTGCCGAACAGCCACGAGGCGATCTGCGGGGCGAAGATCAGGAGCGGCGCGAGCACGACTCCGTTGAGCGCCAGCAGAAAGAAGAAGATGGTGCTTGCGAGCCGCCGGCGGTCCTCGTCTGCTTCGCAGTCGTAGAAGAACCGCATGAAGGAGCCGTCGAGGCCGAACCGGAAAACGATCTTGCCGACGACTTCGATGCTGCCGAGGATCGCGAGCACCCCGTAGTCGCGCGCGTCGAGATAGTCGACGAAGATCGGCAGCAGGAAGAAGCTGACGATCGAGACCGCCACGTCGCCCAGGCCGTAGATCGTGATGTTCTTCGAGAGCTCGCGAAGTCTGGATCCCAAGCGGCCGGCTTATCCCTTGCGGAAGAAGAGCAGGTTCAGGAAGCACCACCCCGGAACCGGCAGTGCTCGCGTCAGCAGGCGATGGAGCGGAGCGAGCGCCTTCGGGTGCCGCCGGATGTAATGCGTGATGACCGGAACAGTGGGGAAGATGCCGGCGCGTCGGACCAGCCTGAACCCTGCGCGCCGCCCGAGTGCCATGTACTCGCCCGCGGGCCGATCGCCGGGGTGCTTCAGTTCTGAGGCAGTGCGAATCAGCCGCCCCCGCAGCGCGAACTGCACGCGCGACTGCAGGTGCGCGAGGTTGGGGACCGACACGAGCAGTTCGCCTGAAGGCTTCAGGACCCGATGCAGCTCACCGAGCGCGCGCGGCTGGTCCTCGAACGAGAGGTGCTCGAGAACGTCCAGACACAGCGCGCGGTCGAACGTCGCATCGGGGAAAGGCAGCGCGGTCACCGAGCCGTGCATCACGCGATCAGACGCATAGTTGGCGTCCACACCGGAGATCTCGAGCCGATCCGCGTACTCGGAGACGAGCACCCCTTCGCCGCACCCGGCGTCGAGCACGCGCGAGCCTCGGGGCAGTGCGTCCAGATACCCGCGCACCGCCTCGAGCTTCGCGATATAGGTCGGATAGTAGTCCCAGGCGGGGTCAGGCGTACGATGATACTCGCCGCGCGCGGCGTATTCGCCGCGCCGGACCATCGGTGGACTGCCCATTCCCGGAGGATTGTAGCTTACGCCCCGCCGCCGCCACCGCCCGGGCCAACCGGCTTCACGACCGCCGGCTGATACGGGTTCGGCTGCCCAGGCTGGCCGGGCTGACCATTTGCCGGCGCGCCCACGACGACGCCTGGCGTGGTCGAGAGGAACGGCCCTGGGGTGGTCTGCCCCGGTCCGGTCGCGGTCGGAGGTCCGGGCATCCCGCCCGGCTGCGACAGCTCCGGCCTGACCGTCGCGAACGGCGACGGCGAGTTCGGATTCTGCGGCGCCGGCGGCGGCACGTTCACCATCACCGGCTCGTCGTCATCGTCGATCGGCGTCGGCATCTGCGGACGCTGGAACGTCGGCGGTGCAGCGGCTGTGGTGGTGACGGGCAGCGCGGCTGGCGCGGCGCTCGTCGGCATGATCATGATGCGGTCATACAGCGACGAGTCCGCGACGAGCTGGGCTCGCGGCGCCGCGACGTACCCGCTCGCCGAATGGAGAATGATATCCAGCGCTTCTTTTTCCGGGACGTTGACGAGCTGAACGGTGACCGGTGGGCCTCCCAGCCGTTCAGCGTTCACGAAACGCGTATGCCCCACGCGCGCCCATTCCTGGAGCACCTGCGTGAGCGGAACGTCGGTAGCGATGAGCGTCACTCGCCCCGAGTTGATGCTGAGCTTCAGCTCCCCGGCCGCGGCGGGGATCGCGAAGAGCAGTGCGAGGGCCGTCAGGTACAGGCCGCGCCAAAGGGTGTTCTTCATAAGGGATTTTCCAGTATACGCCTCATAAGACGACGCCGCCATCGTGGCGGCCGTCAACTGCACAACTCCGCAATTCCCACCCGGACAAGGACTTGGGAATTGCCGCCTTGCGTGGATGAGCAGTTGGGAATTGCGACTTTCGCGAGCGGTCTACCGCAGGCGAGCGATCCAGAGCGGCGAGTCTTTCCGAGGCAAATCGCAGGACCGGCAGATCTCCGGGCCGCCGCTTTCCAGATGCTGGCGGCGAACGTCGCGGTAAGCCTCGCCGTTCCAGATCTCACGGATCGACGAGGCGTTGAGGTCGCCGAGCACCGTCCGCCCGTCGAAGTCGGCGCAGCACAGCGACACGCGTCCGTCCCACAGCACCGTGAACGTGAGCCACGGACGATAGCAGGGATAGTTCACATCCGACTCCGTGTTGAGCGTTCCCGCCCAGTTGTGCAGGTCCGTGATGTGAATCTTGTCGGCGATGTTCCGCCAGTGCTCGATGAACGCCTGCTCGTCGGCGGAGTTGTTCTGGCGGACGAACGACAGAATGAGCTTCGGCCGCCGCTTCCCGGCCTCGGCTCGAATGCGTACGAGGCGTTCGACGTTCGCAATGACCTTGTCGTAATTCAGCCCGAGGCGCGTCGACTCGAAGACCTCGCGCCCGGACGCGTCGACGCTGATGTTGATGGCGTCGAGTCCCGCGTCGACGATGCCGCGTGCCACACGGTCGGTGATGAGCGAGCCATTGCTGATCAGCCCGACTTCCGTGATGCCCGCCTGTTTCGCGTACTGGATCTTCTCGACGAGCGTCCGGTCGAGAAACGCCTCGCCGTAGTTGTGCATGCGCACGTGCGTGATGCCGAGTTCTGCGCACTCGTCGACGATCTTCCGGTACAACGCCATGTCCATGATCCCTTCCTCGCGATGCATCTCGTCGCGAGGACAGAACACGCACTTGGCGTTGCACATGTTCGTGCTTTCGATCTGCACGATGTCGGGGACGCGCGGCGCGCGATCCCGTCCCGTGGCGAGCAGGAGGCGGCGAACGGGCTTCGCGTTGCGCTTCAGAAGCGACTCGGCGCTGCGGCGCACGGCGGACTTGACACCCGTCGATCGGGACATGAAAGGACTGAAGACCTACTGCTGGCGACTGTATTCGATGACGCGGGCGAGGATCTCGTCGAGTTCCACCGTCGGGGCGTATCCGACGAGCGCCTGGATTTTCGAGATCGCCGGAACCCGCCGCGGCATGTCTTCGAACCCGGCTTCGTATGCCTGTTCGTACGGCACGGTCACGATCGGCGATGAACTGCCGGTCACGTCCCGGATGCGTTCGGCGAGCGCACCGATGGTGATCTCCCGGCCGTTGCCGATGTTGAAGACCTGCCCGACGGCTTTTGGCTCGTTGATCAAGGCTACCATAGCGCGCACGACGTCGCCGACGTACGTAAAACTGCGCGACTGGGTCCCATCCCCGAACACGGTGATAGGGACGCCCGAGAGCGCCTGCCGTACGAAGGTGGGAATGACCATCCCATAGTGGCCGGTCTGCCGCGGTCCGACCGTATTGAAGAGCCGGACGATGATGACCGGCAGCTTCTTTTCCTTCCAATACGCCAGCGCCAGGAACTCGTCAATTAATTTGCTGCACGCGTAGGCCCACCGATGCTTCAGCGTCGGCCCGAGCACCAGATCCGCGTCCTCGTGGAACGGAACGTTCGCGCTCTTGCCGTAGACCTCTGACGTCGAGGCGATGAGCACGAGCTTCTTCTTCTTGTTCGCGTGCTTGAGGACGACTTCTGTGCCGTGGACGTTCGTCTCGATCGTGTGTACCGGCTGCTCGACGATCAGTTTCACGCCCACGGCTGCGGCGAGGTGGACGACGACGTCTGCGCGGTCGATGTGCTCCGCGAGCACCGGCTCGTTGGTGACCGTGTCAATCGTGTAGTGAAATCTCGGGTGGTTTTTCAGGTGCGCGATGTTGTCGATCGAGCCCGTGGACAAGTCGTCGAGAACGAATACCTCGTCGCCGCGTTCGAGCAACGCGTCAGACAGATGAGATCCGATGAAACCGGCGCCGCCGGTGATCAACACACGCATGCTGGAATACTCCGGAGGATGGACATCATTTCACGATCGCTCCCAGAAGACGAAACGGTACGACGAAACGGGAAAGCCACAAATGCTCGAATCCCTTTGGATACGGCGCCAGCGTCCGCGCGCCGTGCATGAACGCCTGGTACTGCACGAGCAGCAGGAGCGTCAGCGCGGTGAAGATCATCGTGCACACCACGGCTCGAGCCGGGTGGTCCTTCCAGCGCTCGAACACGGCCGCGGTCCCGAGCACGAAAATGGGAAAACAGCCGACGAAGCGTCGCGCGCCGAACGCTTCGCCCGCCCACCAGTCCGCTACGGCGGCATTGACGTACCAGGAAATCGCGAGGAAGGCGATCGATGCGGCGCCCGCGAGCGGTGCGCGCCGGACGAGCCAGATCAGGCCGGCGCAGCCGAGCGCAATCACCGGCGTCCAGGTGAAGAGTCCGTGGTTGTCGGAGAACAGCACCGCCACGAGCGCCGGCGACTGCCACTGCATGAACGAAGCGCCCTGCGGGATCGTCAGCGGATGGCCGTAGAGCCGCTGCCACACAAACATCTGCGGCGTAAACGCGACGAACGCACCGGCTCCGGCGGCCGCGATGCGCTGGAGCCCCGCCGCCCAGGCGCGCGCGCGCCATCGAACCGCCGCATCGAGCGCTGGGACCACGAAGAGCACGGCATCCTGCCAGCGCATCAGCGCGGCGATCCCGACGAGAACGCCCAGCAGCACGTACCGTCCGACACGCTGCTCGTTCAAGGTTCGAATCCAGACGAGAACGAACACGCTGACGGCGAGCATCGACGGCGCGTGCGAATAGGTTGGGGAGATGACGGAGTAATACAGCGCGCTCGATGCGAGCCAGATCGCGAGCGTGGCCCAGATGGCGCTTCGCCGATCGAAGAACGCCGCCGCCGCGAGGAAGGACAGCCACGCGGCGAGCGTGGCAGCGGCAATCCCGGTATAGCCGGCCGACGCCTGAAACAGACGGCCGTAGCCGTCGAGCGGATACGCGGCACCGAGGTGGTCGGCAATCCACACGCCGGCAGTCGTCATCAGATACGCCGGTGCCCAGAGCAGTGCAGGGCCGACCGGCATCAGATTTCTCACGTGGCCCGTCTCGTTCGCGTCCACGATCCACCGCGTCTCATCGTCCACGGTTTCAGGTGTGAGGCCGTAGAGATGCAGGTACTCGTTCGTGAAGCGCAGGTCGTGATCGAAAACCGCCGATCGGAGCTGCACGTACTCGTGCATCGCGTCGCCGACGACGATCCGTCCGTCAGGCTTCGCGAGGAGCAGGAGGCCCAGCGAGTACGCGATCACAAAGATGAGGCCGATGCACGCGATCGTGGTGCCGGGGGCGCGCTCCGGCAGCGTCAGCCAGCGCATTACGGAATCGGCTGCCGTGAGAACGTCTCCGCCATCGCGAGAATCGCCTGAGCCGCGTTCTCTGTGGCGTTGCCGTTCGAGGAATCGCCGACCATCGCCACGCCTCTCTCCACCAGCACTGCGCGGAGCCGGACGTCGGCGACGAGCTGCGACAAAGCATCGCCGATGTCCCGTTCGGTGTTCGCGCCGAGCATGGCGCCCGCTTCGACGAATGGAAGCAGATTGTTCGGCTGACCGATGGTGAGCGCCGGAATCCCAAGCACCAGGGCATCGACCGCCACTGTGGAATTCACGGTCACCACGGCGTCCGCCATTGCCAGCAGCGCGCCCAGGGGTTCGGCGGCGGGCACGACGGAGATGTTGCCGCCGGCCACCGCCGCATAGCCATCGGTCCCTTCCGCCGGGTGCGCCTTGATAATCATGTGCACCGTCGTCAGCGACCGGACGGCAGCGGCGAGCAGCGGAAGCACGTCCTTCGCCTCGCTGAATTTGGTGGCGCACAGAATCACATGACGCCCGGCGGCGATCCCCAGGCGCTGTCTGGCAGCGTCGCGATCATTCTGTGTTGTGGCGCGAACCGTTTCGACGAGGGCATCCCGTTCCGCGCTTCCGACGATCTCGACGGCGCTCTCCGGGAAATGCGCGCGCTCGAGCAGATGTCGCTGCGCATACCGGTCGAACACCAGCGTGCGCGCAGGACGAGGGAATCCCGAATCCTCCGGACGTTCCTCCGATGGCGCCAGCTCGTCCGGCTCGTGGACGTAGTTGAGCCAGTGTCGATAGATGAACCCGTGCTGGATGCCGACGAGAGGAATACCGCGGCGCCGCGCTTCCAGGGCGAGCGCGCGTCCCCAGCCGCCGGCCTCCGCATAGGTGACGGCCACGCGCGGTTGGAGCTCGTCGAACGCGGTGCCCGCGCGATCCATCGATCGGACCGACCACGGCCACTGGAGCCAGATGACGCCGACGAGCTGCGCGTGCACGATCGCCCAGCAGTCCGTTCCGTCGACCATCGCGTGATGTCGAAGATCAGGGCTGGCCTCGAGCGCTGCGAGACACTCGTGACGGGACGCCCAGACCTGCTGATCACGTTCGGATCGGGCGCCGCCGAGCGATTCGATCGCGGCAAGCCCCTCCTGACCGCCAACCATGGGATCCCACCACCGCCGCTTCCGGAAACTTCGCCGTGGACCGACGACGACCGTCTGCAGCTCGCCGGCCGGCAGCCGCTGTTCGAGGGCTGTGAGCACGCGACCGATATAGCGCTCGCCGGCGGCGGCCCCCTCGGCCGGATCTACGAACGCGCGATGTACGAAGGCGGCGACGCGTGCGCGACCCAGACGCGCCGGCTTCGATCCGCGGTTGCTATCCGCCAGCCGCAACGCATGCGCGCGCGCGCGGATGCCCCGCTCCGACGACTTCAATCGGAGTTCCGCCCTGCGGGGGTCGGAGCCGAGGCCATGCCTGGCGGCCCGCGCCACCGCCGCGTACTCCGTCACAGGATCGCCTGTCCGCCACACGATCGATGTCGGCCGTTCACGCGCGACGAGCGCGTCCACCGCCGACACCGCGCGCAGCATCGCGACAATCGCCTGCTCCTTGTGCAGGTACAGTTCGGTAAACCACCACAGCGAGTCCGCGCCGGCCGTGAATCGAGCACGCATCGACGCGCCATCGACGCGCACGCCGCGGAGAGCCTTGATCCATGCACGGGCCTCGATCTGCGCGCGCTCTTCCGCCGCTGCGTCGACGTACGACGACAACGGCACCGCGCGCGTGCCGCGGCGATCCGCAATCTCGACGACGGCTGTCATGCGACCGTGGAGATCCGATCGCCATCCGCGCCGAGGCCGGCGATCACGTCGTCGATGGCGGCGAGGACGGCCGCGACCGTCACGCCCGACAGGCAATCGGGCGCGGTTCCCGCGTGCAGCGCGCGCACGCACCGCCCGGGCGGCTGCCGGATGCGGTTGCACGGAGCGCACGGCAGGTCGACGCGGACCACCCGGTCTCGCGGGCCGCGCGGCGCGTATCGCTGTGGGTCCGACGGACCGAAGATCGCCACCACGGGGGTGCCGACGGCGTGTGCGAGGTGCATCGGACCCGTGTCGCCGGTGACGAGGAAATCGCAGCGCTCGAGAATGGCCGCGGCCTCGACCAGACTCGCGCCCGCGACGTCGAGCGCGTCAGCGGGGCGCATCGCCGCACGGACCAGCGCGTTGGCGGCGCGATCTTCCGCCGCGCCCGTCAACACCACGGATGCGTGGCGTTCCTGAGCCAGCCAACGTGCGACCTCCGCAAAGCGTTCCTGCGGCCACTGCTTGATCGCGCGGCCGCCGGCGACGTGCATGGCCACAATCGGGGAGTGGAGATCGGCAAGCCGTTCTGCCGCCCGTTGGCGGACGTCTTCATCGAGCTGGAGGTGAAAGTCAGGGGCGAGTGGCGCGTCCGACCATCCGCGCGAGACCGCGCGCGCCAGCGCGAGCATGTTGTCTGCCGTGTGCTGGGTGGTGTCGAACGGCAGCGCGAAATCGAGCAGCGGCCCGCCGCCGCCGCTCGCAAAGCCTGCCGTCCAGCGCGCACCCACCGCGGCGGTAATGACGTTCGAACGGATGTCGGGCTCGAAATTGATCGCGACATCGTAGCCGCGCGATTTCCATCCCCGAGCTGCGACGGCGAGATCCTTCACCGTTTGTCCCTGCGTCCCTCGCGCGAGCCACCGTGCATCGAGGACCTCAACGGAGCGGATGTGAGGAATGGCGCGCGCGATGCCGGCGTTCCAACTGCCTGCGACGAGATCGATAGCCGCGGTGGGCGCGAGCGCGTGGAGCTCGGCAAGTGCCGGCAACGTCATCAGCAGATCGCCGATCCGCTCGAGCCGGAAGCAGATGATCGATCGCGGTCGTTCGAGCGGCCGTCGACGCCGGCGAAGGCGCGCGGGCGCCAGGGCCAGATCCGCGGCCCGCACGAGCAGTCGCTCCCGGCGATCCGAGATGTTCAGCGGGGCCATCGATGCATTTGCGAGGCGTTCTCATTGTACCGCCACGCGATCGACCATAACCCCCAGATCGCGGTCGTCCCCGGTTCCGAGCACCTTCGAAGGATTCCACGTGACCGTTTCGAGCGTCAGACGAACCGGCTCGCCCGAGGAGGCGGCCGACGCGGCGACCGCCGCGGGGATCGCGAACGAATAGGGGGCGAATCCGGCCCGCACCTCTGCACTTCCCAATACGACATCGCCGAGCGTTGCGATGACGCGCGCCGCCGGGGCCGCCGGTGGACGGCCGCCGTTGCTCATCCAGAGCGTAACGGTCCGATCGTCCGGATGCAGCCGGGTCACAAAGAGGTAGGACCTCGCGCGCGTCCACCGAATGGTGCGGCCTTCCGTGGTTTCCTTCGCATTGAACCGGAGCACGTTGAGATCATCGTAGGAGCCAATGTCGAGCGCGAAGCGCCCGGGATCGCCGTCCGGCGGACCGAATTCGTAGATGCCGTAATCGAATTTCTTGGGGTGAACGGACCTCGGATACGCGTTCAGCGGGGATTCGTACTCCGGCACCTGAAAGCGGTCGCTGGCGACCGGATGAACACTCCAGCGCGGCGACAGGAGATCGGTGCCTCCGCTGCCGAGAAAGAGCACGCGCTGGTACTTCGGCGCGATCCGGTCGAGATATGCGCCAAACGTCGCTTTGTCGGGTACGGGGCTGGCCAGCACGAGCACCTGCCGGTCGTAGATGTACGCCAGCGGGAGCGCGAGCACGTGCGCTTCAGACGAATTGCGCGATTCGACAATCAGCAGATCGTCGTGATGCACGATCGACGCGAGCCGCTCGAGATGCTGCACGATCCCGGCGTACTCGACGTGCGGCAGGATTGGCTTCGCGGCGCGGGCGTATTGGTATCCGAGCAGTACCAGGAAGACGATCCCGATCGGCCCGCGAATCAGACGCGTGGAGAACCATCGTCCTCGAACGCCCATCAGCGCCGCTGCCGATACGAGCAGCAGACCTCCGGGAAGCACAGCGGACACGAATCGGCGCGCCATCCAGAAGTGCTCCGGCACGATGCGGATCTTGTAGAAGAACACCACCGCGAACAGTGTGATCGTCAGCAGCGTGGCGGTGTCCTGCCAGAATCTGCCCCTCGCGATCAGCAGGTACCCGAGGAGTGCGGCGATCACCGCGGGAACGGTGAAGTAGAACTGCGCGAACGTCCGCAGTGCGTAGGCGTCATGGCTTGCGAGGCGGCCGCCAGGATGCCGCAGGCCCAGCGCGTAGACCGTGAGCGCAATGACGATGACGTTCAGGATTGGCGGCGCCCACCGGACGATGAAACTGGAAATGTTTTCCCGCCGCATCGCCCACACGCACACAATTGCAACGCCGGCGCAGACGATTGCCGCCGCGGCATACCGTTCCCACGAGACCTGCGCGAGCAGCCCGCGGGGCAGCGCCACGTACGCGCGCATCGGGCCGCTGTAGTACCAGGCCGCGAGGAGGACGCCTGTGAGGAACGGCGGCCAGAACGTCCATTTCGGCCGCTGCCCCGCGGCAAGTCCGAGCGTCAGACTGGCGAACACCGCGACGATCGCGAGCGCGCTGTCCAGCCGCAGAAACAGCATGAGCGCGAGCAGCGTGCCGGCCACGGGCGCGAAGAACGGATCGCCGTCGACGTGGGCGCGCGCGTTCGCGAGCAGCGCCGCGAAGAGAAGCGCCTGCAGCGCGATTTCCGAATTCGGATACCGCGCGAACCAGACCTGAACGACGTTGAGCGCCAGCAGCGCCGCGGCGGCGGCGGCCGGCACGCGTCCCAGCCATCGAGCGCCCGCGAAGTACACGGCAAGCAGTCCGAGGAGCGCCCAGCACGGGGTTGTGTCGCGCGCCCCCGTCAGGCCGTCGAGGCCATACCCGATCGCAATCGACGCGGGATAAAGATGCGGGAACTGACCGACGACCGCGCCTGTATCGGGCGACTGCACAAAGAAGCCCATGAAGCGCACGCTGTAGTAATCGTCGTTGTGATACGAGGGGAAAAAGAGATCGCGCGCGAAGGCAGGGACCGAGGAGACGACGGGATCGACGATGACCAGTCGTCCGCGCTGCGCGATCTCGATGCCTTCGTTCATGTAGACGCCGGGGTCTTTCCCTCCCAAGACGTATTCGGCCGCGGGGAAAAATCGCGACGCCCCCAGCATCAGCAGCGCGATCGGCAGAACGGCCGCAAGCCCCGGGCGCCGCGCGGCTGGCCCGAAGCGCAGGTCGAAGCGGGCCAGCGCCGCGAGCCCGGCGCTGAGAATGGCGTCGGCGGCGACGAGGCGGCCCATGCTGTAGCGATGTGCAGCAGCGAGCGCGAGCAGGAAGGAGAGCGAAACGGTGAGGCTGAGCACGACGGCCCAGAACGCCCGCTCCTCCGCGGCGAGCGCCGCACGCCGCGGCCGGTCGAGCACGGGCAGGCGCAGCAGGACGGCCCCGGGGAGCCATCCGATGATGAACGCCTGAAGGATGGCCACGGCGGGTCAGGCAGCAGCGTCGAACGCGCGCAGCGCCGCCGTCACCTCGTCGATCATCGCCATCGTCATTGCCGGGTGGAGCGGCAGCGAGAACACCTCGCTGCACACGCGGTCGGCGGTGGGGCAGTCAGCGGGCCGCTCGCTCGCGAACGCGTGCTGTTTCGTGAGCGGCACCGGATAGTGCACGAGCGTTTCCACTCCGCGCGCCGCCAGGTGCGCCTGGAGCGCCGTGCGCCGCGCGCTCAGCACCGGAAACAGATGATAGACATGGCCGCTGTCACACTCGCGCGGCACGTGGACCGGCGCGCCGGCGAGTTGCCGGCGGTACCGTGCGGCCAGCGCGCGCCGCTGCGCCGTCCACTTCGCCAGCCACTCGAGGCGCTCTCTGAGCACCGCGGCCTGCACTTCATCGAGCCGCGAATTCACTCCGAACCTGTCGTGGTGGTACTTGCTCGACTGGCCGCCGTTGCGCAGTTTGCGCAGCGTGTCCGCCATGGTCGCGTCGTGTGTGGTCACGGCGCCGCCATCGCCAAGCGCGCCGAGGTTCTTCGTCGGGTAAAAGCTGAAGGCCGCCGCTCTGGAGAAGGATCCGACCGGCTGCCCCGCACACGTCGCCAGATGCGCCTGACAGCAGTCTTCGATGACGACGATGCCGCGCCCTTCGGCAATTGCCGAGATCGCGGGCATGTCCGCCGGCTGTCCATAAAGGTGCACGGGCATGACCGCGCGGGTTCGCGGGGTAATCGCACGCTCGAATGTGCCCGGGTCGAGTGTCAGCCGCTCGCCGTCGATGTCGGCGAACACGGGCCGCGCGCCCGTCATCATGATGGCCAGTGCGCTGAACGCCGCCGACAACGGCGATGTCACCACCTCATCGCCGGGACCGATCCCTGCCGCCCGCAGCGCGAGCGCGAGCGCGTCCGTGCCGTTTCCCACACCGACGGCGTACGCCGCGCCTGACGCGGTGGCGAACTCCTGTTCGAAGGCCTCCAGTTCCGGTCCGAGCACGAACCATCCGCGCGAGACGACGCGTTCGATCGCCGCCTTCAGATCGGCGGCATCCTCGCCGGGAGTGAGATCCAGAAACGGGATCATGCCGCGTCCACGTACTGCGACAGGTGCTCGCGATAGAACGCCACCGTGCGCTCGAGGCCCTCGCGGAGATCGACCGTCGGACGCCAGCCGGTCGCCGCCGCGAACTTCGACCAGTCGGAGTAGAAGCTGCCGATGTCGATGCGCTTCTTTTCCGCCGGCCAGTCGACGAGCGTCACCCGCCCGCCGCCGGCCGCTGCCACCAGCATCTTCACCAGATCGGCGTGCGCAATCGGGCGCTCGCCGCCGACGTTGAAAACGTCGCCGTCGCACACGTCCATCGCTCCCGCGCGAAGAAACGCATCCACCGCATCGTCCACGTAGACGAAATCGCGAAGCTGCGATCCGTCGCCGAAGACGGGAATCTCGCGGTCTTCGATTGCGAGCCGCATGAACCAGCCGATGAACCCCTGGCGATTGTGTTTGACGAGTTGCCGCGGACCGTACACGTTCGTCAGCCGCAGCGAGGATGCGCGAACGCCGAAAACCTGGCTGTAGAGAAGATGATAATTTTCGCCGGCGGCCTTGTTGATGCCGTTCACGTCGACCGGCCGGACCAGGTGATGTTCGTCGACCGGCAGGTGGTCCGGCTTTCCGTACACCTGTCGCGTGCCCGCGTAGACCACGCGTACGCCCGCATTGAACGTGCGGCAGGCCTCGAGCAGCGACAACTGGGCACGGCAGTTGATATCGAGGTCCGTGTAGGGGTCCCGCATGCTGTCGATATGGCTCACTTGCCCCGCGAGATTGAAGATGACCTCGCGGTCCGCGACAAGCCGGTTCGTGATCGATTCGTTGCGGATATCGCTGATGTTGAGGGTGACCCGGTCGCGGATGTCGGCAATGTTGAAGAGGTTTCCCCCATATTCCGGGATCAGCGCGTCGACGAGGAGCACGTCGGCATCGAGGGCCACGAGTTCACGGGCGAGATTGCTGCCGATGAACCCGAGACCTCCGGTGATGAGGACCCGTCGTCCCTTATAGAAGGCCCGGTGGCCGGCCGTCACAGACGGTCCTTCGTGGCGTGCGGAAGCGCGGGAGCGGCGGCCGCTCCGATGTGCTCGCGGCGGACGACGAGCGCGAACCAGAGCCTTCCGACGTCGACGGCGGTACGCGCGAGGCGGCTGAAGTTGAAGAACTGCGACTTCCCGTACGCGCGGTGATAGTGGTGCACCGGGACTTCGGCGATTCTGAACCCGGCGTCCTGGATCTTCTTCATCATTTCCAGGCAGATCACGCCGCTGTTCTTGTCCAGCCGCACCGCTTCGAAAATCGAACGGCGCATCATCCGGAAATCGCAGTCGACGTCGCGTACTTTCAGGCCGAAAAGCAACTTTACCGTATGGTGGTAAATGCGACCGATGACGATCCGGTGCAGCGGATCCGAGCGGCTGATCTTGTAACCGTTCACCAGGTCCACATCCTCAGTGAAGCGCGCCCACAGCAGCTCC
Source organism: Vicinamibacterales bacterium (assembly GCA_035495555.1). Taxonomy (GTDB): domain Bacteria; phylum Acidobacteriota; class Vicinamibacteria; order Vicinamibacterales; family 2-12-FULL-66-21; genus DATJFQ01. The sequence continues at coordinate 69,199 of DATJFQ010000042.1, read as the reverse complement.
ATTTCTGACGGATCGTACTGGGCATCGCCGTCCGTGTAGAAGACGACGTCGCGCGTGGCGTTGGCGAAACCAGTCCGCAGCGCCCCGCCGTAGCCTTTGTTCCGCTCGTGATGAATCACGCGCACCTGCGGGTACTTCTCGGCGAGGTCGTCGAGGATGTCCGCCGTGTTGTCGGCGCTGCCGTCGTTGACGACGATGACCTCGAAATCGGGCGTGAGGCGCTGCGCGGTACGAATCGCGGAAATCACGAGGCTGGCGATGGTTCCGCTGTCGTTGTACGCAGGAAAAAACACGCTGAGCCCTGCCGCGTGTGGTGCTGCGGTGCGCGACGGCGGCCTCGATCCAACCATGAATGAACCGTGAATGTTAACGGCCGTGGCGGGCGAAGGCAAGCGCACGGTCATAGGCGGCCGACAGCCGCTCCGCGACGCGCCCCCAGCCGAACCGAGTTTCCACCAATGCTCGGCCAGCCGATCCGAGCGCCCGCGCCTGTCCAGCATCCGCCAGCAGGGCATCGATTGCACCCGCCAGCGCGGCGGCGTCGCGCTCCCCCACGATGAGGCCGGTCCGTCCATTTTCCACCACGCCGCCGATTCCGCCCGCAGAGGTGGCCACGAGCGGGGCCGCTGACGCCAGGGCCTCCAGCACGGTATTCGGCAGCCCGTCGACATTGCCGCGGTCGTCGCGCACCGAGGGGGCGGCGACGACGTCCGCCGCGGCGAACCATTCGCCGACCTCGTCCTGGGTCTGGTTGCCGAGAAACACGACCCGATCGCCGGCGCCGCTTCGGGCCGCGCGGGCGCGCAGCTCGCGGTCGAGATCGCCCGCGCCGGCGATCACGAGCAGCGGCCGGCGCTCCGACTTCACGAGCGGAAGCGCGTCAATCAGGTACTCGAATCCTTTTTTCCGGACGAGCCGCCCGGCCGCAACGATGAGCGCCTGGCCGGGCGCTGCGTTGACGCGTGCGCGAATCCCGTCACGGTTTGCCGCAGCCGGACGAAATCGGGCGATGTCGACGCCGTAAGGGACGACTTCCATCCGGTCGGAACGCGCGCCAAGGCGTTCGGCGCGGTCCGCGAGGTCCCGGCTGCATGCCGTGACGAAGCCTGCGCGATCGAAAACGCGTCGTGCGACGTGCCCGACGGCGCGATTCGATTCCGCGACGAACACATCCGATCCGTGCAGGCTGACAACGAGTGGAAGCGATGGCCTCGCGGCGGCGGCAATCGCTCCGCCGGGCACCACCCAATGACCGTGCATGACGGTCGCGCGCCGCTTCTGCGCGACGCGCAGCGCCTTGAACCACCCGGCGGCGAGCGCGAGCGGCGTCGCCGCCCACGCCGCACCGCGCACCCTCACGTCCTCACGCAGTCCCGCCGCGTAGCCGAACACGTTCAGCGAGGGCGAGGGCGCGTACCTGAAAAAATGGAAGAAGACACCGTCTTCCTCGCGTCCTCGCTGGATCAACGGATGCCACGGCGCAACGATGTGCACCTCGTGGCCGATGGCCGCCACGTGTTTGGCGATCGGCTCCAGGAACGTGCCCACGCTGTCGCCAGGAAACCGCGGGTAGGACGTCGTGACCATGACGACGACGTGGCGCGTGCTCACGAGAGCGGAGGCGCAGCGTCCGGGCGCGCGCGGCTGAACGCGAGACGCCACGGCATGATCAGCGATTCGAACAGGACGGCCGATGACACTTTCGAATGACCGACGCGGCGTTCGACGAAGATGATCGGCACTTCCGCGAGACGAAAGTGCCGGCGCTTCGCCTCGAAGAGCATTTCGACCAGGAACGCGTACCCGTCCGACACCATGCTGCCGATCGGCAGTCGCGCGAGCGCTTCGCGGCGCCAGCAACGAAAGCCGCTCGTGCAGTCGGTCGCCGAGAGATGCGTGACGAAGCGAATGTAACGATTCGCGAACGCGCTCAGAAAAATGCGATGCAGCGGCCAGTTCACCACGCTGACACCGTGAAGGTAGCGCGACCCGATCACGATGTCGTGGGTCTCTGCGGCGGCCACGAGATCGGGCAGGTAGTCGGGGTTATGCGAGAGGTCGGCGTCCATCTGGCACACGAAGTCGACCGACGCGTCTCCGATCGCGAGCTGCAGCCCATCGATATACGAACGTCCGAGGCCGCGCGGTCCGGTTCGATGCATCACCTGCACGCGTTGCGGATTTGCCGCGGCGAGTTCGTCTGCAATCCGGCCTGTTCCATCCGGCGATCCGTCGTCGACCACCAGCAGCCGGAATCCTGCGTGCTGCAGTACGCCGGCGGCCAGTACCGGCAGGTTCTCGCGTTCGTTATACGTGGGAACGACGACTAATGCGTTCATGTGTGCGCACGCCCGCCAGCGCCGCGGCCGCAACGATCAGCGCCGGATCGACGACGGGAATTCTGAACCGCTCCTGCGGGAAAAACACCAGGCCCGCGGCGATGGTCGCCGCAGCCATGAGCCAGAGCGGCACCGCGGCCGCGCCATCAGCTTCAACGCCGGCCGGCTCGGCACGCTCCGAACGAGCGGCCGCTCGGGTCCGGAGCCGCCACGCGCCCGCGGCCGCAAACGGCAGCAGCAGCAGATAGCTGCCGGCGGAGGCGATCCGGTATCTTGCGGAGTGTACCGCATACGACGGACCGACAGGAACGATCGTGAAGAAGAGCTTTCGCAGTTCGAGCCTGATCCACGCGGCGGGGTTCTCCCGGATCCAGCGGAAGGCGTCCCGGTAATAGAGCGGTTCGAGCCGTTCCGGTGTCATCGGCGCGTGCGACCGGCGGAATTCGATTTCCGCAGCCTTCAGTGCAGGGTTGGTGGCGAGATCCCCTTCGCCGGTCGCGAGCGGATGGTTGCCGGTCCAGAACGTCACGCCGCCTTCAGAGGCGACGAGTATCCAGCGACCGTAGGTGCGGTAATTGCGAATCGTCCACGGCAGCAGGCAGCACACCGTGATGGCCACGAAGGCGACGGCATTGCGCGCTGCGCGGCGCTGCGGGAGCGCCCACAACCACGCGGCGGCCAGCGGAACGAAGAGCAGGATGGCAGGGCGGATGAGAATGGCCAGCGCCGTGAGAACTGCTGCGGTCACGACTGATCGGGCGATGGCCGCGGCTGGCGCCGGCCGGGCTGCCTTTGCGAGCGTCCACGCCGCCGCGAGTGCGACGGTCGAATAGAGCGTCTCGCTCAGCGCATACGCCGGGGTCCAGGCGAGTGGTGGATAGATGGCGGCAACGATCGCGGCGCACACCGCGGCGCGATCGCCGGCGAGGCGGCGCGCGATAGCCGCGATGAGCAGGATCCCGCACGCGCCGACGATCGACTGCGCGATCTTGACGCGCGCCGGCACGTGCTCGACGGGATGGCTGACGTGCAGCAGCGCAAGGAACGCCGGATATCCGGGTGCGCGCCCGAACTGTTGGCCGGTGCCGGGCGCGGGTTCGTCGGCCGGATAGTGCAGCCCCTCACCGCGCACCAGGCTGCGCGCGAGTGCCAGGTATTCGCGCTCGTCGTGCGTGAGCGGCTCGTGCGTCCAGTAGAAGAGCCCGAAGGCCAGCCGCAGCAGCAGGCCCACTGCGGCGGCGGCGATAACCCACCGTCGCGTCCCCCTCAACGCCGGCTCCCGCCATTTATTTCACGCACTGCAGCCCCAAGCACCCACGCCGCGCGGCACCCCGTCCGAGGCCCGAAGCCCCCAACACGCCCCAGCACCCGTCCGAGGCACCAAAGCCCCCAGCACCCCACGCAAAGCGTGAACGATCACTGCCGTCCTTCGAAGCGCAGCGCCGAAATCTGCTCCGAGACGAGGCCCACGAGAAATACGATCACGGCGAACATGATGAGCAGCACCGACGAGTTCGCCACGTGCGATTGCCAGTAGATGGTCCAGAGGGCATATCCGGCGCCGAGCACGAACGCCGCGGCGCTGACGGGCAGGAAAATCCGCAGCGGGCTGAAGAGCGTGATGATCTTCAGGATGATGACGAAGAACCGCGCGCCGTCGCTGGCGAGGCGGATCTTCGATTGCCCGCTCCGCCGCCGCGCGTGAATGGGCTCGAACGCCACGTTGTAGCCCGCCTTCATGAACGCGAGCGTCGTCGTGGTCGGCGTCGAGAAGCCGTTGGGCAGCAGGTGAAGGAATTCGCGCAGGCACTCCCGGCGCGCGGCGCGGAACCCTGAGGTGAGATCCGGAATCGTGCGGCCGGTCAGGAAGCTGGCGACGTTGTTCAGGAGCGCATTGCCCGCGCGCCGCGCAGCGGTTGCCTGCGTCTCGTCGGCCCTCGCCCCGATGACGAGGTCGTACTCGCCGAGCCGTGCGACGATCCGCAGCGCGTCTTCCGGCGGGTGCTGCCCGTCCGCATCCAGCACCAGCACGTACTCACCTTGCGCGCGCCGGATCCCGCTCTTCACCGCCGCGCCGTTGCCTTTGTTGTAGGGATGCCGAATGACGGTCGCGCCCGCCGCGTCGGCGCGGTCCGCGGTTGCGTCCGTCGATCCGTCGTCGATCACGAGGATCTCGAGCCATGGGGCGGCTTCGCGGAGCGTCGCGACGACGCCGCCTATCGACGCCTCTTCGTTCAGCGCGGGAATGACGATGCTGACGCTCGACGGGTCAGCCACTAGCAGCCTGCTGAAAAACGCAGACGACAATTCCCAACGAACCGTCTTCTTGGGAGTTGGGAGTTGGAAGTTGGGAGTTGACGCGATTTCATCCTAGTGCTCCCACCGATCACCGGGAGCGTGGGTGTGCTCGATGTGCGGGAGCTCGTGCTCCGGAGGCATCGACGCGATCTCGATCGTGCGCACGCGATAGAGCACGTCTTCGAGCAGCTTCCGGTTCGCCGACATGACGTCGGCGAGCAGGCCGATGAGCACCACCTGGAACCCGACGATCATCAGGACCGCGGCGAAGATCAGGGACTGAATGTACCGGCCGCCGCCGGTGAACGACGTCAGGTACAGATACACGAACCGCAGCGCGATGATGAATCCGACGCTGAACACCGCGATGCCGATGTAGCTGAACACCTTCAGCGGCTCGTACATCGCGTAGATGCGGACGATCGTCGCGGACGAGCGCTTGACGTAGCCCCAGATGCTGTCGAACAGCCGCGAATCGCGGGTGCGGGGATTCGTCGCCACCGGCACGTGCGCGATCGCCATCCGCTTCTTGCCGGCCTGGATGATCGACTCGAGCGTGTAGGAGAACTCCGAGACGATGTGCATGCGGAGCGCGGCCTCGCGCGTATACGCGCGGAAACCGCTCGTCGTATCGGGAACCGTGGTGTTGGACACCTGGCGCACCACCCAGCTGCCCAGGCGCTGCAGCTGGCGCTTGCGCCACGACATGTGCTGCAGTTCGGCGATGTTGCGGTCGCCGATGCAGATGTCGGCCTCGCCGCGCAGCAGCGGCTCGAGCAGGCGGGGGATCTCGTGCCCCGCGTACTGATTATCCGCGTCCGTATTGACGATGTAGTCCGCGCCGGCCTTGAGACACGCATCGATGCCGGCCGTGAACGCGGCCGCCAGTCCCTTGTTGCGGCGCATCCGGACGATGTGGTCGACGCCGCACGCACGCGCGACCTCCGCCGTCCCATCGCGCGACCCGTCGTCGATGACCAGGACCTCGATGACGTCGATGCCCGAGATGGAGCGCGGCAGGTCCGCCAGCGTTGCGGGCAGCGTCTGCGCCTCGTTCAGGCACGGGATCTGGATGATCAGCTTCTTCATCACGGCGGCGTGCGTGGCGTCGCGCCGATTGTAACAGGCGGGCCGTGGAGGACCGGGTTCTCGGAGTCGATGACGTCCTTGCCGTCGCCGGCGGCCGGTCCGCCTCCGGGCGTCTGGCACGGCGAGTGATACCATATATGTGAGCCACATATGGATAAAACCACGCTGTATCTCGATCCCGCAGACTACCGGCGCCTGAAGCGGATTGCGATGGATGTGCGGCGGTCCCCCGCGGCGCTGGTACGGGAAGCGGTGGCGCAATACGTCGCCCGCTACGAAGAGCGGCGAGTGCCGCAGAGCATCGGCGCGTTCACGAGCGGCCGGCGCAACCTCGGCGAGCAGGCGGAAGCGCTGCTGGCCGGCCTGGGCCGAACCGGCCGCCGGACGCGCCGTGATCGTCGCTGACACGGGGGCGATCCTGGCGCTCCTCGATAGCGGGGATCGCCATCACGCGCAGCTCCGCGCGATCTACGCGGCGGATCCCGGCGCGTGGCTGCTGCCATGGGCAATCCTTCCCGAAGTGGCCTATCTCGTCGCGACGGAGCTCGGTGAACGCGCCGAGCGTCTCTGGTTCGAGGACCTGATCTCCGGCGCTTTCTCGATCGAGTGGGGCTCGGCGCGCGATCTCGCGGCCGCGCACGATCTGGCGGCGCGGCATGCGGCGCTCGAGCTCGGCCTGGTCGATGCCGTCGTCATGGCGCTGGCCGAGCGCCTGCGCGCCGACATCGCCACGCTCGATCTGCGCGACTTCGGTGCCGTCCGGCTGGCCCATGCTCCGCGGCTGCTACCGCGCGATGCATCGCCCCGCCGCCGCCCCCGACCGCGCTGATCAGAGGTTGACGCGACTGATTGCGCCCAAGTCGGATCGCATTTTGTGGCGGACAACCTCGAGAGGGTCTGACGCCGATCTCGACGAGGCGCAGGACATGCTGGGCCACGGCCATCGCGAGCGACATCCAGCACGCGGAATCCGCGCGGCGACGAATCGACGGCTCAGCCTACGAGCGTTTCTCCACGGAAAGTACGAACCGGCGAAGCGAACGCCCGACGCGCTGCGAAACGCATGGCAATTGTTCGAACAGGCGATCGACCACGACAAGAACGACAGGCTGCGTAGATACACCTATTCCGCGACCAGCTTTTCAATAACGCCATCCCACGTAATGCCGCGCGCGCGCTCCTGACCCGCCTCGCCCAGCGATTGAGCGCGGCGACGGTCGGCGTTCAGCGCGTTGATGGCCTGTGCGAACGCCTCCGGTTCCGGGAGGCACGAAAATCCGTTCACGCCGTCGACGACGAACTCGTTCGGACCGCCGGAGTCCGTGGCCGTGATCACCGGTTTGCGTGCGAGAAACGCTTCGAGCGTCACGTACCCGAAGTCTTCGTCGAACGGCGGATAGACGACCGCAAGCGCGTCGGCGTACAGTTCGAGAAGCCGCTCGTCATCCACGCTGCCGAAAAACTCGACGCGATCCGCGACGCCGGATTCGTGCGCGAGTCGCTCCACGTTCGCGCGCTGCGTGCCGTCCCCCGCGATGACCAGGCGCAGTGGGCGGTCGACGTGGGACATCGCGCGGACGAGCAGGTCCACGCGCTTCACCGACTCAATCCGGCCGACCGACAGCACGTAGTCGCCATACGAGCGCGTGAAGAGCCGCGGTGCGAGCCGCGGCGGGTGATACAGCGCCTGGGCGTCCAGACCGTTGTACTTACGAACGCGCTCGGCCGTGTTCTGCGCGTTGGTAAAGAGGCGCTGGCATTCACCCAGCATTTCCGTGTCCAGCCGGATCAGCGTATCGCGCAGCCCGACGTCGGCTTCCGTGTGCCGGAAGTCGCTGTAGGGGGTCCCGCACAACTCGTAGGCGGCTCGATACTGGTGGATCAACCACGCGACCTTGTTCGGGTGCCGAACGAAGTACGTCGGGAACTTCGTGCCAATCACGAGATCGATGGGGCGACCGTTGCTCTCGCTCAAATCCACCAGCCGCCACGCCGCCGCGTGCGGCAGGATCTCCGTCTTCGGATACCACTTGAAGGGAATCCCGACGAGTTCCGCGTCGAACCCGCGCGCGCGCAGCTCGCGCACGAGCTCACGGACGTGCACTTCCGCGCCGCCGTGCACGAACGGCACCTGCGCTTCGCAAACGACGACAGTCTTCACCTGTGTCATCAGCCGATGGACTCTAACAGTTCCCCGCCCATTATCGCCGCAGCGATCGCCGGCCGAGCTGTCGCTGCGCCCGCCGTAATGCTAGCGGCAAGTCAGCTGCGTCCGAGAGCAGAGCGGGCGATGTGGGCGCGGACGGGGCGCCCTGCTTCGCGCGGAGGCGGCTCCTCGTCGACGCGTCTTTTTTGCCGCCGAGCACGAAGGCGAAGCTGTCCGCGCTGGGGCCCCATCGCCTCGACGTCGCCGCGATGGCCGGGGCGTCGACAGCGCGGTGCGGCGCGAGCGGCGCGCAGCGCCCGGCGGAGCCGAGCGGGGCAGGGGCCCCCGCGAACGACGGCGATGGGGGGTCGGGCGGGGCGAAGCGTTAGTAGACGTGCGGCGCGAGCGGCGCGCAGCGCCCGCCGGAGCCGAGCGGGGCAGGGGCCCCGCGAACGACGGCGATGGGGGGTCCGGCGGGGCGAAGCCCCCCGGATGATCACGTCGCGTGGCGGAAGTTGATGACGTCCCCGTCGACGACGATGTACTCCTTGCCTTCGAGGCGCAGCTCACCGTGCTCGCGGCACGCCGCGATGCTGCCCCGCGCGAGCAGGTGGTCGTAGCGGACGACCTCCGCCCGTATGAACCCGCGCTGAATGTCGGTGTGAATCTCTCCGGCCGCGTTCTGCGCGTTGGTGCCGCGCGGAATCGACCAGGCGCGATTTTCGTCCTCCCCGACGGTGAAGAACGAGATGTAGCCGAGGAGGTCGTAGCTCGCGCGGATCACGCGATCGAGGCCGGACTCCGCGAGTCCGAGATCCGCCATGAACGTTTTGGCGTCCGCGTCCTCGAGCTGCGCAATCTCCAGCTCGATCTTCGCGCAGATCGGCACCGCGCGCGTCCGCGCGCCGGAGACGAAATCCTGTAACCCGGCGAGTTCGGCGGCGCGCCCCGCCTGCGGCAGGTCGGCCTCGTCGAGATTGAGAACGAGCAGGAGCGGCTTGGCCGACAGGAACTGAAAGCCGCGAAGCATTTTGAGTTGATCGCCGCTCAAATCCAGCGAGCGCAGCGCGCGTCCGTCCTCGAGCGTCGTCTTGCACTGTTGGAGGAGCTCGAGCTCCTTCTTCAGTTCTGCGTTGTTGCCCGCCTTCTTCAGATCCCGTTCGAGCCGCTCCAGCCGCCGTTCGACGACGCCCAGGTCCGCGAGAATCAGTTCGTCCTCCATCGTCCGGACGTCGCGCGCGGGGTCAATCGAACCTGACGCGTGCGGCACCGACGGATCACGAAACATCCGGACAACGTGCAGCAGCGCGTCCGCATTGCGAAACGCCGCGACGTCGAGCAGCGCAGCGGCACCTGCGCGCACGCCACCTGTCCCGCCCATGTCGGCGAACTCCACAGTGGCGGGCACGTGCTTCTTCGGCTTGAAGAGGTCTGTCAGCCGGTCGAGCCGCTCGTCAGGGACGCGGGACACCCCGACATTCGCCTCCTGTTTGCCGGAGGGCCGGGGCGCCTCGCGCGCGCTGGTCAACAACTGGAAGAGGGCGGTCTTCCCGGAAGCGGGAAACCCAATGAGGCCTGCTCTGAGCATGTCGGATCTGCACATCCTAGCATGCAGACACAGGCGAAAATTTAGCGTAACCCGCTCGCTGTCTACATTTTGCGATTGACAGCAGAGGACGGCCCCTCTACTATCGCGGTGGATTTTTGTGGAGCAAAGTGGAGTAAACAGTCGTGCTCCGGGGCAACTACGCCGCCAAAATTGATGAGAAGGGGCGGCTCAAGATCCCGAACGCCTTTCGTGCCCTCATTGAAGAGCAGCACGGAAAAGAGCTGTTCGTGACGAGCCTGACGGGGGAGTACGTCCGCATTTACCCCATGCCGGTCTGGCTCGCGCTCGAAGAGAAGCTCGCACGCGTGCCCTCCACCCATCCTGCCCGACTCAAGTATTTCGACCGCGTGAACTACTACGGACAGACCGCCGACGTCGACGTGCAGGGCCGCGTCGTGATCCACTCGCGCCTGCGCGAATCAGCGGGGATGTCGGGCGAGGTGGACGTCTTCGGCCAGTACGCGTGGCTCGACGTCTGGAACCACGAGCGGTTCGTCGCGAAGATGCAGCGCGAGCCGTTCACCGACGAGGATGCGCGCGCGCTCGCGGAGTTCGGGATATGAGCGAGCCGCGCCACGAACCGGTGCTCGCGACGGAAGTCGTCGAACTGCTGGCGCCTGTCAACGGTGGACTGTTCGTCGACTGCACCGTCGGGCTCGGCGGCCACACGCGGGCGCTTCTCGACGCCGGCGCGACGAAGGTGCTCGGCCTCGATCGTGATCAGCAGGCGCTCGACATCGCGCGCGCTGCGCTCGCGCGGTTCGGCGATCGCGTCGAGCTGGTGCACGCCGACTACCGGGACCTCGAACGCGTGCTCGACGAGCGCTCGATCGACGCCGTCAACGGGACGCTGGCGGATCTGGGCGTGTCGTCGATGCAGCTCGATGCGGACGGGCGCGGCTTCAGCTTCAGGCGCGATGAACCGCTCGACATGCGGATGGACCGGTCGCGCGGCGAAACGGCCGCGGACCTTCTGCGGACCGCAGCGGAAGACGACATCGCGAACGCGATTTTTCAATTCGGCGAAGAGCGGTACTCACGGCGCGTCGCGCGGGCCATCGTGAACGCGCGTCGTGAACAGCCGATCACGACCACCGGGCAACTGGCCGCCATCGTCCGTCGCGCGGTGCCGCACCGCGGCTATCAGCGCATCGACCCGGCGACCCGCACGTTCCAGGGCCTTCGCCTCTGGGTGAACCGCGAACTCGAGGGCATGGACGCATTCCTGACGGCCGCTGCCGGACGGCTGCTGCGCGGCGCGCGCCTGGCGGTGATCACGTTTCATTCGCTCGAAGACCGGATCGTGAAGCACACCTTTCGCGCGCTGGAGAAGACCGGCGAATCGCTTCGCGTGCTCACGAAACGCCCGATGCTGCCCTCCGAGCAGGAGATCGATCGCAATCCGCGGTCCCGCAGCGCCAAGCTGCGCGTCATCGAGAGGTACGCATGAGCGTCGCGGAACGGACGAGCGCCGCGAGAGAGCGTGCAGGGGACGCCGAGGGACGAACGCCCTCGATGAGATACGACTTCGAGTACGCGATCAAGAAGGACATCAGGAACAACCCGATCGTCCGGGAGGTGGACGAGGCGCGGCAGAAGCAGCTGTGGCGCTCGGCAGGGATCGCCATCGTGCTCGTCGTCGTGCTGCTGTTCTCGGGCTGGCAGCATTTCGTGCTGCTGCAGCACGGGTATCGCATCGAACAGATGCAGAAGCAGCGCGCGGCGGAAGAAGAGGTCAACCGTCAGTTGCGGCTCGAGATCGAAACGCTGCGCGCGCCGCGGCGTATCGAGCGGATCGCCACTGAACAACTGCACCTGGTCGCGCCGTCGCCCGATCAGGCGATTGTGATCGAGCGCGTGGTCCCGGCCGCGCCGCCACAGAAGTCCGTCGTCGCCGCTCGCTAGAGCGGGGAGGTCCGGTGCCTGACGTGTCCGCCAGTCGATTCCGCGTCCCGTGGCGATTCGCGCCCCGGTTGCGGGGCTCCGCGCGCGAGGATGCCGCCCGCGCGAAGGAGTGGCGGGAGACGCTGCGCTCGCGCGTGGTCGTCTGCGCCGGCCTCCTGACGCTGTGGACCGTCGGCATCGAAGCGCGCCTCGTGTATCTGCAGGTGATTGATCACGCGGACCTCGTTGCGCGCGCGGACCGGCAACAGATGATGACGGTGACGCCGGCGGCCAAGCGCGGCGACATCCTGGACCGCAACGGTCACGTGCTTGCGTTCAGCGTGGACGCCGACACCGTCACCGCCGATCCGCGGCAAATCGACGATCCGGAGACCGTCGCGACCGAACTGTGTCAGGCGCTCGACGGCTGCAATGGCGAGCGCCGCGCGGACATCCTCAAAAAGCTCCAGCGCGAGGGAGCGTTCGCCTATCTCGCGCGGCAGATCTCACCCGACGAGTCGCGCCGCGTGAAAGCGCTCGATCTCCCGGGAATCACGCTGATTACGGAAAGCCGCCGGTACTACCCGAAAAAGGACCTCGCCGCGCATGTGCTGGGGTACGTCGGCCTCGACAAGGGAGGCCTTGGCGGGATCGAATCCGCGTATGACGCGCAGATTCGCGGTAAGGCGGGGAAGGTCATCATTCAGACCGACGCGCGCCACAAAGCGCTGTACAGCCGCGTCGAGCGTGCGCCCACTCCGGGTTCGTCTCTCGAACTGACCATCGACGAATACCTGCAGTACATCGCCGAACGCGAGCTCAAGGCCGGCGTCGACGAGAACCGCGCTGCCGGCGGAACCGCGATCATCATGGATCCGCACGACGGCGAGATCCTCGCGATGGCGAGCTATCCGACGTTCAATCCGAACGCGTTCGTCCGGTCCGACGACGACGACCGCCGGAACCGCGCGATCCAGGACATCTACGAGCCGGGCTCGACCTTCAAGATCGTGACGGCATCCGCGGCGCTTCAGGAACATCTGATGACGCCCGAGACACCGATCGACACGAGCCCGGGGTACATCACGTTCGGCCGCCGCACGATCCGCGACGACCACAAAGGCCTCGGGACGATCCCGCTGACGGAGGTCATCGCCAAATCGAGCAATGTCGGCGCAATCAAGGTCGGTATGCGGCTTGGCGCGGAACGTCTCGGCGAGTACATCTCTCGATTTGGTTTCGGCCAGGCGCTTGCGCCGGATTTCCGCGGCGTCAGCCCGGGGATCGTGTGGGACCCCGCCAAGCTCGATGCGAGCGCGCTCGCGTCGGTCTCGATGGGCTATCAGGTCGGCGTCACGGCGCTCCAGATGGTGACGGCGGCGAGCACGGTGGCCAATGGAGGTCACTTGATCGAACCACGGGTGGTCCGCGCGTTCATCAAGGACGGCCGCCGCGTCGAGGTGCCGCACAAAGAGCTGCGCCAGGCCATCTCGCCGGAAACCGCGGCGGAGATGACCGGGATCATGGAGGCCGTCGTCGATCACGGCACCGCCAAGAACGTGAAGATCCCCGGGTACACGATCGCCGGCAAGACCGGCACGGCACACAAGATCGTGAACGGCCGCTACTCGAATACGGACTACAACGCGTCGTTCGTCGGGTTCGTTCCATCGCGCGATCCGGCCATTGCGATCATCGTCGTGATGGACTCACCGCACGGACCCAACAGCTATTACGGCGCGACGGTGTCGGCGCCCATCTTCCAGCGCATCGCCCAAGCCGCGCTGAGGTATCTCGGCGTCGGCCCGAACCTCAACGCGCCGCCGCCCGTGCTGGTCGCCCGCCACGATCCCGCCCAGGAAGGCGACATCACGCTCGCGAGCGCGGACGGCGCCCTCACGGCGAGGGCCGAGCCCGCCCGCAGCGGCCTGATGCCGGATGTGCGTGGGCTGAGCGCGCGGCGTGCGTTGAAGCTGCTCTCGAACATCGGGATGACGGCGCGCATGTCGGGCAGCGGGCTCGTCGTTCAACAGTCGCCCGAGGCGGGCTCTCCGTTCGACCCGGACGTCGTCTGCACGCTGCAGCTCGGCCGGACCCCTCCGCCGACCGGAGGGACGCCATGACGCTCCGCGAGCTCTTCTCGCACGTGCCAGGCGTCACGGGACCTGTTCCCGCGTCACTCGGCGATGCCGAGGCGCGCGCCGTCACCTACGATTCCCGCGAAGCCGGCCCCAACGTCGTCTTCGTGGCGCTGCGCGGCACCAGGACCGATGGGGCGCGCTTCGCGGCGCAGGCGCTCGCCAAAGGCGCACCGGCAATCGTCGCCGAATCCGCGCCTCCCGCCGGCGTGACGGCTCCGTGGCTGCAGGTCGAGAACGCGCGCGAGGCGCTGGCGGCGCTCGCCGCCGTTCTCGCGGGAGACCCGAGCGAGCAGCTCGCGCTCATCGGCATTACCGGCACGAACGGCAAGACGACCACGTCGTACCTGCTGACCGCGATGTTCGAAGCGGCAGGGACGCGGTGCGGCCGGATCGGCACGATCGGTTATCGGATCGGCGAGCGGGACGTCGATGCTTCGCGCACGACGCCCGAAGCTCCGGATCTGCAGCGGATGCTGCGGGAAATGGTGCACGCCGGCTGCGGCGCGTGCGTGATGGAAGTCTCGTCGCACGCGCTTGCGCTGCGACGCGTCGACTATCTGCGGTTTTCCGCGGCCATCTTCACGAACCTGACGCGGGATCACCTCGACTTCCACGGAAGCATGGAGGCGTACTTCACCGCGAAACGCCGGCTGTTCGAGATGCTGCCCGACGGCGCGGTGGGCGTCATCAACGTGGACGACCGCCGCGGGGCAGACTTCGCGGCTGCGGCGCGCCGGCCGGTCACGTACGCCATCGACGCAGCGGCCGACGTGCGGCCCGGCCCGTTGACGTTCTCTCTCGACGGCTTGACGTTCGAGATTCGCACGCCGCGCGGAACGCTGCACGCGAAGTCGCGCCTGGTCGGGCGGCCGAACGCGTACAACATTCTTGCCGCCGCCGCGACCGCGATGGCGCTCGATCTTCCGTTTTCCGCCATCGAATCGGGCATCACGAGCGTCGAGCACGTCCCCGGGCGATTTCAGGTCGTCTCGGATCCGATTGACAACGTCAAGGTCATCGTCGATTACGCGCACACGGACGACGCGCTCAAGAACCTCCTCGAGACGGCGCGGCCGCTCGCGGCCGGCCGCGTCGTGACGGTGTTCGGCTGCGGGGGCGACCGCGATCGGACGAAGCGCCCGTTGATGGGCGCCGTCGCGGCGCGCCTGAGCGACTACGTCATCGTGACCTCCGACAATCCGCGAAGCGAGGATCCGGCCTCGATTATCGAGGAGATTCGGCGCGGACTGGTGACGCCCGCCGATCGGGTCATGCCGAAAGGGCAGCGCGGCACCGCGTCGACCGCCATCGTCGATCGCCACGAGGCGATCGACAAGGCGATCCGCGACGCCCGCCCCGGCGATCTGATCGTGATCGCGGGAAAAGGCCATGAGAAATACCAGGTGATTGGTGATCGCACGCTGCCGTTCGACGACGTGGAAATCGCTCGGGCGGCGCTGGCGAAGCGTCGAAGCGCGTCGCGGGTGTCGTAACACGTGACGGACGTGTCGCTGACCGCCGCTGAAGTCGCAGCCGTGACGGCTGGGCGCGTCGTCTCCGGCGACGGGCGCGAGCGGATCGAACGGTGGTCCATCGATTCACGCGCGGTCGCGCCCGGCGAGATGTTCATCGCGATACGGGGCGAGCGGTTCGACGGGCACGAGTTTACGCAGGCGGCGTTCGACCGCGGTGCGGCGGGCGCGGTGGTCGAGACGGGCCGGTCGGGTCGCGTGCCTTCGGGTCGCGTGGCCATCGAGGTGAGCGACACGACCCGCGCGCTGCAGGAGGTCGCGCGCGAGGTTCGACGCAGATCAGGCGCGCAGGTGGTCGCGATCACCGGAAGCGCCGGAAAAACGACGACCAAGGAGCTGACGGCCGATTTCCTGTCGTCGCGGTTCAGCGTGTTTCGGAACAAGGGGAATTTGAACAATCACATCGGGCTGCCGCTCTCGCTGCTCGAAATGCGGACGCGCCCTGATGTCGCGGTGGTCGAACTGGGCATGAATCACGCCGGGGAAATTCGCACGCTGGTCGGCATCGCCGAGCCCGACGTGCGCGTCTGGACAAACGTCGGCGACGCGCACCTTGGATTCTTCGAGTCGGCGGACCGGATCGCTGACGCGAAAGCGGAGATCCTCGAGGGTGCGCGGGCGAGCGACCGCTTGATTGCCAACGCGGACGACGAGCGGATTGTGTCGCGCATCGGCACGTTCGCGGGCAGGACCGTGACGTTCGGTTTATCGGACCGCGCCGCCGTGCGCGCCAGTGGGGTGCAGCATCGCGGGCTCGATGGCATGGCCGCCCTGCTCACCACCCCGGCCGGCAGCGTACACGTGTCGACGCCGCTCCTGGGCATCGGCAATCTGCTGAACCTGCTCGCGGCCGCAGCGGTGGCCGCGGAGTTTGGCGTGCCGCTCGACGAGATAGCGCGGCGCGCGTCGGAGATGAAACCGGCCGCCCATCGCGGCGAGTTGCTGCGGATGCCGGGCGGCATCACCCTCATCGACGATTCGTACAACTCGAGCCCGTCCGCGCTGATGCGCGCGCTCGAGACCGTCAGGGCCTCGACCGGCAGCGCGCGAAAGGTGGCGGTGCTCGGGGAAATGCTCGAACTCGGCGACCACTCGATCCGGCTGCACGAGCAGTGCGGACGAGCGGCCGGCGAGGCGTCGCTGGATCTGCTCATCGCGGTTGGCGGAGACGCGGCGTCGCATCTGGCGACCGCGGCGAGGTCCGCCGGCATGGCCGAAACCGCGGTCGTGTACGCGCGCACCAGCGAGGAAGCGGCGGACATCGCGCTCGAGAAGATTCGCCCGGGCGACCTCGTCCTCGTGAAGGGTTCTCACGGGATCCACACGGATGTCGTCGTGGATCGACTGAAGGTGGAGTTCGCCTGATGCTCTACCACCTTCTCTATCCGCTGCATACGGCGGTACCGGCGCTGAACGTGTTCCGCTACATCACCTTCCGGACCGCGGGCGCGAGCATCACGGCGCTCGCGCTCAGCCTCGCACTCGGCCCCGTACTCATCCGGCGCCTCCGCGAGTTCCAAATCGGGCAGGTGATCCGGCAGGACGGGCCGCAAACGCATCGTGCCAAGGCGGGCACGCCGACGATGGGCGGTCTGCTGATCATGTCGGCGTCGCTCATCCCGACGCTGCTGTGGGCCGATCTGACGAACCCGTTCATCTGGATCGCTGTTGCCGCGACAGCCGGGTTCGGTGCGGTCGGCTTTGCCGATGACTACCTGAAGATCGTGCGGCGCTCGCACCACGGTTTGTGGCCCCGCTACAAGATGGCCTGGCAGATCGTCATCGGAGCGTGCGTCGGGCTGGCCTTGATCTGGCTTGCGCACATCGATCTGTACAACACGCGCCTGGTCTTTCCGTTCTTCAAGCGGTTCATCCCGGAACTCGGCTGGTTTTACGTCTTGTTCGCAATCGTGGTCTGTGTCAGCTGGAGCAACGCGGTCAATCTGACCGACGGCCTCGACGGGCTCGCGATCAGCGTCTTTGCCGTTGCCGCGGCCGCATTGACCGCGTTGACATACGTCAGCGGTCATCGCGTGTTTGCCGAATACCTCCAGTTGCCGCGGTTCTCGCCGCTGACCGGCGAGCTGACGATCTTCTGCGGCGCGCTCGTCGGCGCGAGCCTCGGCTTCCTTTGGTACAACTCCTATCCGGCCGACATCTTCATGGGCGACGTCGGATCGCTCGCGCTGGGCGGCGCGCTCGGCACCGTCGCGCTCCTCATCAAGCAGGAGTTCGTGATGGTGATCGTCGGCGGCGTGATGGTCCTCGAAGCGCTGTCGGTCGTGATTCAGGTCGCCTCGTTCAAGCTCACGGGCAAACGTGTGTTCCGGATGGCGCCGCTCCACCACCATTTCGAGCTGATCGGGTGGAGCGAACCCAAAGTGATCGCGCGGTTCGTCATCCTCGCGATCGTGTGCGCACTGTGCAGTCTCACCACGCTGAAGCTCAGATGACGACGCCGTTCTCGGTCGATCGGAGGCGTGTGGTCGTCGTCGGGGCGGCGAGAAGCGGCGTCGCCGCTGCCGAACTCCTCGTGCGTCGCGGCGCGATCGTCACGCTGAGCGACGCCCGAACGGACCTCGCCGATGCGGAGCGGCTCCGTGCCCGCGGCGTCTCGCTGGCGCTCGGCGGACACGACCAGGCCGGGCTGTCGTCGGCGGACTTGATCGTGCTGAGCCCGGGTGTGTCGCCGCGCCAGCCCGACGTGGCTGCCGCGCGCGATGCGGGTGTTCCGGTGATTGGCGAGCTCGAGCTCGCGTCGAGATGGCTGCGGGGCCGGATTGTCGCGATCACGGGGACGAAGGGGAAGTCCACGACGACGACGCTGACCGGGCGAATGCTCGACGCGGCGGGATTCCGCGTGCTGGTCGGCGGGAACATCGGGCTTGCGCTCAGCGCGCAGGTCGACGAGTCCACCGACGAGACGATTCACGTCGTCGAAACCAGCAGCTTTCAGCTCGAGACGACCGAGACGTTCCACCCGTGGATTGCCGTCGTGCTGAACTTCTCGCCCGATCACCTCGATCGTCACGCGGACGTGCAGGAATACGCGGCGGCGAAGGCGCGGATTTTCGCGAACCAGACGGGGCGCGACTGGGCGGTCATCAACGCCGACGACCAGGCCGTGCTGGCCATGGCCTCGGCCGCGCGTTCGCGCAGGCTGGCGTTCTCGATGGCGGGGCGCGCCGATGCCGACGTGCGCGTCGAGGATGCCGTCATCGTGAGACGCCACGCGTCCGCCACGGAGTCGCTGGTGCCGCTGTCTTCGGTGCGTCTGCTCGGACGGCATCTCGTGGCCGACGTGCTCGCGGCGTCGGCGGTCGCGTCGCTCTGCGGCGCCGATGCCGCCGCGATGACGAGAGCGGTGGAAGCGTTCACCGGGCTCGAACACGCGCTCGAACCCGTCGCCGAGGTCGGCGGCGTGCACTTCGTCAACGATTCGAAAGCCACCAACATCGAGGCGGCGCTGCGGGCGATCGAGAGCTTCGACGGCCCCCTGGTCGTGATCGTCGGCGGCAGGTTCAAAGGCGGCCGGTTCGCCGATCTCGAGCCGGCGCTCCGCGCGCGGCGCGCGACGGTCATCGCGATCGGAGAGGCCGCACCGCTTGTCGAAGAAGCGCTTGCCGGGTCGATCGCGGTTCACCGCGTCCGCAGCATGGCCGACGCGGTTCGAACAGGGTTCGTGCTGGCGCACCCGGGCGAGACGGTCCTGCTCGCGCCCGCCTGCGCCAGCTTCGACATGTTTCGCGATTACGCGGAGCGTGGACGGGTGTTCAAACAGGAAGTGGCGACCCTCGCCTCGCGGATACGCGAAGGCGAAAAGCGGGGTCAGTGATGGAACGCACGCGGAGCCATCAGCAGTCATCAGTCCGGTCGAGGCGGAGGAGAGCTGGCCGCTGGGAACGCAGGCTGCCCCGGTCTGCGAGGTCTGTGTCTTCTCCCGACGGCCGGCTGATGACTGCTGATGGCTTGCGCGTGCGACCCATGTTTCGGGTGCGGCGGAGCTGAACTTTAGATCGCGATGGCCCGGAAACTCAAATCGGACAAGCTCTTATTCAGCGCCACGCTGCTGCTCGTGTGCGTCAGCGTCGTCATGGTCTACAGCGCGTCGGCGGTCATCGCCATGGACCGCTATCAACAGCCGACGATGTTCCTCTTCAAGCAGGCGACGTGGGCGATCCTCGGATTTGCTCTGATGCCGCTGATGATGCGGATCGACTACCGGCGCTACCGGGAGCCGATCGTGATCTGGACCGCGCTTGGCGTTGTCGGCTTCGCACTGGTTGTCGTGCTCTTCGGCCCGAAGATCAACGGCGCGCGGCGGTGGTTCGGCGTCGCCGGCATCGGCGTGCAGCCGTCGGAGCTGGCGAAGCTCTCCGTCATCCTCTTCATTGCTGCCGTGCTCGAGCGTCGCATGGATCGGATTGACGACGTCATGTACTCGCTGCTGCCGATCGGGCTCGTCGTCGGCTCGGTCGTGGTGCTGATTCTGCTGCAGCCGGATCTCGGCACGGCCCTCTCCATCGTCCTGATCTGCGCCGCGATGGTATTCGCGGCCGGCATCAACTATCGATACATCTTCGGCCTGATGCTGCTCGCGCTTCCGGCCGCGTACATCGTGCTCATGAGCGCGGATTACCGGCGGCGCCGGATCGCCGTGTTCCTCGACCCGTGGCAGGACCCGCTCCGGGACGGGTTCCAGGTCATTCAGTCGCTCATCGCGGTCGGGACGGGCGGTGTGTTCGGCAAAGGACTCATGGCCGGCGTGCAGAAGCTGTTCTATCTGCCCTACCCGGAAACCGATTTCATCTACGCCGTCATCGGTGAAGAGCTTGGGCTGATCGGGACCACCGTCGTGCTCGCGTGTTTCTGCGTGATCGCGTGGCGCGGGCTTCGGACGGCCGTGCGCGCGCCCGACCGTTTCGGATCCTTTCTCGCGCTCGGCTTGACGGCGATGGTGACCATCCAGGCGTTCTTCAACATCAGCGTGGTGCTCGGGCTGCTGCCGACCAAAGGCATTCCGCTCCCGTTCGTCAGCTTTGGCGGATCGTCGCTCCTCATCAGCATGCTCGCGATGGGCATTCTGCTCAACGTGTCGCAGCACGCGTCGACGACGCACGTCGTCACCACCGCGTTCGAACCGGGGATGGCGGATGCATGACGCCGGGGCCGCATATCGAGCCGCTGCGAGTGGTCGTTGCCGGCGGGGGGACGGGCGGGCATCTGTATCCGGGCATCGCCGTCGCCCGCGAGCTGCTGCGGCGACGGCCCGATGCGGTGGTGACGTTTGCCGGCACGGCGCGCGGCATCGAGTCGCGCGTGGTGCCGCGCGAAGGATTCGAGCTGGACGTGCTCCGAAGCAGCGGACTGAAAGGCTCGTCGATCTCCGGCGTGCTGAAGGGGCTGTCGATTCTGCCGGCGAGTGCACTCGATGCCTGGCGCATCCTCTCGCGCAGGCGTCCGCGCCTGGTGATTGGCGTCGGCGGTTACAGTTCGGGCCCGGTGGTATTCGCCGCGGCGATGCGGCGGATCTCCACCATGCTGCTCGAGCAGAACGCGGTCCCGGGACTGACCAATCGGCTGCTCGCGAACGTGGTGAGTGCCGCCGCGGTGACGTTCGAACCCACGGTGTCGTTCTTCGGCAGGAGGGGCTTTGTCGCAGGAAACCCGGTGCGTCCCGAATTTCTGTCTCATGACGTCGGCGTGTCGCAGCGCGAGGGCGCGCCGCCGAGGGTTCTGATCTTTGGCGGCTCCCAGGGGGCGCACGCGATCAACATGGCCATGGTGGCGGCGGCGCCGCGGCTGGCAGCCGCTGGCCTCGTGGACATCACGCATCAAACGGGAGAGCGCGATGTGGACGTGGTCCGGCGCGGTTACGCCGACGCGGGGATTCCCGCCAGGGTCGAACCGTTCCTGTTCGCCATGGACCGGGAAATGAAAGACGCCGGCGTCATCGTCTGCCGCGCCGGCGCGACGACGATCGCCGAGGTGACCGCCGCCGCGCGAGCCGCGATTCTCGTGCCGCTCCCGACGGCGGCCGACGACCACCAGCGGAAGAACGCAGAGGTGCTGGCGAACGCGGGCGCCGCGGAGCTGATCGCACAGAACGAGTTGACGGGCACCCTGTTGGCCGAGCGCATCGTGCGGCTGGCGACCGACGAACCCCGGCGCCTGAGGATGGCGGCGGCCGCTGCAGCGTTCGCGCGCCCTGATGCGGCGCGCGTGATTGTCGACCGCGCGCTCGCGCTGGTGACGTAGTGCTCGGCCGTACTCGGCGGATTCATTTCGTGGGAATTGGCGGCATAGGCATGAGCGGCATTGCAGAACTGCTCGCGAACCTGGGATACGAGGTGAGTGGGTCCGACGCGCGGACGTCGGAGGTCACCAACCGCCTCGTCTCGCTCGGCGTGCGCGTGCAGTCCGGCCATGACGCTGCGCACGTCGGCGATGCCGACGTGGTCGTCGTGTCCTCAGCCGTCCACGACGACAACCCGGAAGTCGTCGAAGCCCGCCGTCGCGGCATTCCAGTGATCCCGCGAGCCGAGATGCTGGCGGAGCTGATGCGGCTCCGGTACGGCATTGCCGTTGCCGGCGCGCACGGCAAGACAACAACGACGTCGATGATCGCGCTCGTGCTGGAGCGCGCGGGCCTGGATCCGACGGCGGTGATCGGCGGCCGGCTCAGCGCGTTCGGCAGCAACGCGCGGCTCGGCCGCGGCGACTACATGGTTGCTGAGGCGGACGAAAGCGACCGCTCGTTTCTGAAGCTGTCGCCCGCGATCGCGCTCATCACGAACGTCGATCGCGAGCACATGGAGAGCTATGGCAGCTGGGAGGCGCTGCAGCAGGCCTTTGCGGATTTCGCCAACAAAGTGCCGTTCTATGGCGCCATTGTCGCCTGCGCGGATGATGCGCCGATCCGAGCGCTCCTGCCGCGATTCACGAGACGTGTGATCACGTACGGCGGCGAGGAGAGCGGCGCGCAGATCGCCGGC
The DNA here is from genome assembly GCA_035495555.1 of Vicinamibacterales bacterium. Classification (GTDB taxonomy): domain Bacteria; phylum Acidobacteriota; class Vicinamibacteria; order Vicinamibacterales; family 2-12-FULL-66-21; genus DATJFQ01. The sequence continues at coordinate 47,166 of DATJFQ010000042.1, read as the reverse complement.
CGTGGAATGACGCTCGAGGCCTTCGGATCGCAGTGCACGGTCGTCCGCCGCAACGGCGAGGCCGGCGAGGTCGTCCTCGGCGAGCTGAGGCTGAGAGTTCCCGGCCGACACAACCTGCTGAACGCGCTTGGAACCGTGGCTGTAGGACTCGAAGTCGGCGTGCCGTTCGATCGGATTGCGTCGGCGCTCGGCGGGTTCCAGGGGGCGGAACGTCGATTCCAACTGCACGGCGAAGTCGGCGGCGTGATGGTCGTCGACGACTACGGACACCATCCGACGGAAATCGCGGCGGTGATTGCCGCCGCGAGGGCCGGCATCGAGCGCCGCGTCGTCATCGTCTTTCAACCACATCGCTACTCACGGACGCGCGACCTGCTCGACGCCTTTGGCGACGCGCTCGGCGCGGCGGACGAGGTCGTGCTGACCGACATTTACGCAGCCGGCGAGGCGCCCATCGCGGGCATCACGATCGAAGGCGTCGAGGCGGCAGTGCGTCGCACCGGCACTTCGGTCCGCGTGGTGAAGTCGCTGGACGACCTGCCGGGGGCTGTCGCGGCGGCGGCCAGACCCAACGATCTCGTCATCACGCTCGGTGCGGGCTCGATCGGGTCGATCGCTGATCGGATCCTCGAGGAGCTGTCGCACCGGGCCAACAGCCCGAACACGGAAGGAGCCGGCGGATGGGCGTGAAGGCGCCCGCTGAAAAGAATTTCCGTCGCGCGAAAGTGCGGCCGGGCCGCCAGAAAGGCTCGCGCTGGGCGCCAGCAGCCCTGCGAGGCCTCCGCTGGGTCGCGCTGGTCGCGCTCGTGGGCTACGCCGGCTTCCGCGGAACGGCGCTCGTGCTGCACGCATCGACGCTGCAGGTCACGCGCATCAGCGTGCATGGAAACGTGCGGCTGTCGAGCGGTGAGGTGCAGGCGATTGTCACCGGGCTTCGCGGGTCGAACATCCTGACGGTGGATCTCTCGAAATATCGCGCGCGGCTGATGGATTCGCCGTGGGTCGCCGACGTCGCCCTGCGCCGCATCCTGCCGTCGACGGTCCAGATCTTCGTGTCGGAACGGCGTCCGATGGGCGTGTGCCGGATCGGTCCCGATTTGTTCCTCGTCGACCCGCACGGCGTGATCATCGACCAGTTCGGTCCGCAGTATGCCGAATTCGACCTGCCGATCATCGACGGGCTCGTCCGCGGGCCGTCGAGCGGGCAGCCGACGATCGACGAGCGCCGCGCCGAACTCGCGTCGAGCGTCATCGACGCGCTCGCGGGCCGGCGCGACCTGGCGAGCCGCGTGTCGCAGATCGACGTGCGCGACGCCCACGATGCCGTCGTACTGATCGAGAACGACTCGGCATTGCTGCACCTCGGCGAGGACCACTTCGTCGAGCGGCTGCAGAACTACGTCGACCTCTCGGCCGCGCTGCACGCGCGCGTGCCGGACATCGACTACGTGGACTTGCGGTACGAAGAGAAGGTGTACGTGAAGCCGGTCGGCGCGCCCGCTCGATCGGTGGCGAAACGGTAGCGCGCAGCGATTGTTGTGCGAATGAGGAGCGACATGGCTCGCAAGGAACGATACCTGGTCGGACTCGACGTCGGCACGTCCAAGATCGCCGCCATCGTCGGGGAGATGACCGATGACGAGGGGCTCGACATCATCGGAATAGGCCTGGCCGAATCGAAGGGCATCCGGCGGGGCGTGGTGGTGAATCTCGAGGCCGCCGTCGAGTCGATCAAGCGGGCGATCGACGAAGCCGAGCTGACGGCCGGCGTCGAAATCGATTCCGTCCACCTGGGCCTGTCCGGCGCGCACGTCAAGGCGTTCAACAGCCGCGGGGTCGTCGCCGTGGCCGGCAAGAACCGCGAGATCACACGGGAAGACGTCAAGCGCGCCATTGACGCGGCCAAAGCCGTCGCGCTCCCGAGCGGCCGCGAAATCCTGCACGTGCTGCCGCAGGATTTCGTCGTCGACGAACAGGACGGCATCGGCGCACCCGTCGGGATGACCGGATCGCGGCTCGAGGTCAACGTCCACGTCGTCACGGGCAGCGCCTCGTCTACACAGAACATCGTCGCGTGCGTGAACCGCGCCGGCGTCGCGGTGCTCGACAGTACGCTCGAGCAGCTCGCCGCCAGCGAAGCCGTCCTGACCGACGACGAGAAGCAGCTCGGCGCTGCGCTCGTGGATATCGGAGGCGGGACCACGGACTTCGCGATCTTCGAGCGCGGAAGCCTGTGGCACACCGGCGTCGTCGCGGTCGGCGGCGACCACTTCACCAACGACATCGCCGTCGGGCTGCGCACGCCGATTCCCGACGCCGAGAAGATCAAGCGCCGCTGCGGCTGCGCCCTGTCGTCGATGGTTGACGAAGACGAGACAATGGATGTGCCGAGCGTCGGCGGGCGCAAGCCCCGCGTGATGGCGCGGCGCATTCTGTCTGAGATCCTGCAGCCGCGCGCCGAGGAGATCTTCCATCTGCTCTGGGACGAAATCCGGCGCGCGGGCTTCGAGAAGTCGCTGAACTCCGGCATCGTCCTGACCGGCGGCGGCGCGATGCTCGAAGGGATGGCCGAGATCGCCGAGCAGATCTTCGATCTGCCGATCCGACGCGGATGTCCGTCCGGCGTCGGCGGTCTTGCGGACCATGTGAACAATCCCGCGTTCGGCACCGCCGTGGGGCTGGTGATGTACGCGCACAAGAACCATCTCGGAGAAGTCGCGCGACCGGTGGGCGCCGGCGCGTTCGGACGCGTAGCCGGGCGGCTGCGCACGTTGTTCAAGGAATTTTTCTGATTCAGGGAGGCCGAAGAATGGCTGATCAACAGGCGTCCACGTTGCGGCTGAAGCTGGATGACCAGGCGCGAACGGGCGCGCGGATCAAAGTGGTCGGCGTCGGCGGCGGCGGCAGCAATGCCGTCAACCGGATGGTGCAGGCCGGACTCGAAGGCGTCGAGTTCATCGTTGCCAACACGGATCTGCAGGCGCTGAAGCTCAACGCCGCACCACACAAGCTGCAGATTGGCGCGAAGCTGACGAAAGGGCTCGGCGCAGGCGCCGACCCCAACGTCGGGCGCCAGGCCGCACTGGAGGATACGGACAAGCTGATTGAAGCGCTCGACGGCGCGGATATGGTGTTCGTCACGACGGGCCTCGGCGGCGGCACGGGCACCGGCGCTGCACCGGTGATCGCCAGCCTCGCGAGCGAGCTCGGCGCGCTCACCATCGCGGTCGTTACCAAGCCCTTCCGGTTCGAAGGACGCAAGCGCCAGACGCAGGCCGAGCGCGGCCTCGACGAACTGCGCGAATGCGTCGACACCGTCATCACGATTCCCAACGAACGCCTCCTCGCCACCATTGCGCGGACGACGTCGCTCAATGAAGCGTTTACGAATGCCGATGACGTCCTGCGACAGGCGATTCAGGGCATCTCGGACCTGATCCTGGTCCCGGGAATGATCAACCTCGACTTCGCCGACGTGAAGACGATCATGGCCGGGATGGGGATCGCGATCATGGGCACCGGCTACGCGGAAGGCGAGGGGCGCGCCCTCGAGGCTGCCAACGCGGCCATCTCCAGCCCGCTGCTCGAGGACGCGTCGGTGAAAGGCGCTCGCGGCGTCATCATCAACGTGACCGGCGGCAGCGATTTGTCGCTCGTCGAGGTCAGCGAGGCCTCTGCCATCATCCAGGAAGCCGCGCACGAGGATGCCAACATCATCTTCGGCGCCGTCGTCGATCCGAAGATGGAAGGGAAGGTCAAGATCACCGTCATCGCCACCGGTTTCGATATTCCGGTGAAGCACGCGAGCGCCTCGGCGGCGCAGACGCCGGTGGACCTCCACAATTACACATCGTGGCGTAACGAGGGCGTCGAAAAAGTCGCGGCGTCGGGCGGCGGCGGTGGCGTTCGCAGCCTCTCCGTCACTCGTCGCCCGGTGCTCGAAATGCCCGTCGCGACGCCGGCAGCGGCGGAGGCCGTGATGGAATCGCTGGTACCCGGCGCCGAGTTCGAGCCCTTGGATGTGCCGGCGTTCTTGAGACGGCAGAACGAAGCGTAGGAACCATCAAGACAATTACGCCACTCACAACTTCCAACTGCGCAAGGGTCGACTCTCCTGTCGATTCGGTCGGGACACGCGCCTTGGACGTCGTTGGTAGTTGTGAAACTGGCAGTTGGCTGCGCGCGCGTTCGCTCCTTCCGGCCCGCGCAGTATAATAGGTAGATCCACGGCAGGCGCGAACGTCGTCTTCTGATTGCAATTGTCCGGACCGTTCGCATCCCGCACCTGATTCAGCATGACGCCTCGACCCCAACAGGGGCGTCAGCGCGACGTTCTCTCCAGCGAAGTCGGCACCATCCGCAAGCCCCACGGCGGCCGACTCCGCGTCGCGCTGGCGTTCCCGAATACGTATTTCGTCGGGATGTCCAACCTTGGACTCCAGACGGTGTACCGGCTCTTCAACGAGCTGGACGGAGTCGTGTGCGAGCGCGTGTTCCTGCCGCCCAGGCAGCAGCTCGCCGCCGAGCTCGCGGCCGGCACTCCTCTCCGTACGATCGAATCGAACACCCTCGTCCGGGACTTCGACGTGTTCGCCTTCTCGGTCTCGTTCGAGTGGGACTACACGAACGTGGTCTCGATGCTGCGCCTGGCGAAGATTCCCGTGCGCGCAGACCAGCGCACCGGCCTCGATCCCTTGATCGTGATCGGCGGCGCCGTGACGTTCGTGAACCCCGAGCCGCTGGCCCTGTTTGCCGATGTGATCGCGGCCGGAGAAGGCGAAGTCCTCATCCCTTCACTGATGGAGGGGATCGCGCAGGCGACGGACCGCCGCGAGCTGCTGCATCGGCTTGCCGCCACGCGAGGCTTCTACATTCCCTCCTTTTACGACGTCCGCTACAACGCCGACGGCACGCTGGCGGCCTTCGAGCCCAAATCCACCACCGGCGCTCCGCCCGTGGTCCGCAAGGCCGCGGTGAAGACGACGGAGGCCTTGGACCCGCCGTCGACCGTGATTTTCACGCCGGACACCGAGTTCGGATCGCGATTCCTCGTCGAAGTCGTCCGCGGCTGCGCGAACCTGTGCCGCTTCTGCTGGGCAGGCTACAACTACCTGCCCGTACGCGCGTTCCCCGCAGACCGCATTCTGGAACTTGCGCGCGCCGCGCGTTCGCACGCGACGCGCGCCGGCCTCGTCTCGATCGCGCTCTGCGATCACCCGGAAATCGAACGCATCCTCGCCGGCCTCCTCGAACTCGGATACGCGATCAGCCCGGCATCCCTCCGGCTCGACGACCTGACAGAACCGATCGTGCGCATGCTCCACCAGAGCGGCGAGCGCTCGATCACCATCGCCCCGGAAACCGGTTCGGACCGCCTGCGCCGCGTGATCAACAAGACGGTGACGAACGCGGAGATCCTCGACAAGGCGGACCTGATCTTCGCCAACGGCATCGACAACCTGAAGCTCTACTTCATGCTCGGCCTGCCGACCGAAACGGATGATGACGTGGCGGCGATTCGGGATCTCACCGCATCGCTGCGCGACATCATGCTGCGGCATGCGCGGGGCACGGGGCACATCGGTCGGATTGTCGCGAGCGTCAACCCGCTGATTCCCAAGCCGGGCACCGCGTACCAGTGGCTGCCGATGGAAGATCCGGCCGTCACCGACCGCAAAGGCAAGCGCCTGCGTACGCTGGTAGCGGGCCTCGACAACGTCTACTTCAATATCAAATCCGAGCGTCACTCCTACTATCAGGCGCTGCTCTCGCTCGGCGACCGGCGTGTCGCCCCGGCCATCGAAGCGGCGGAACGGAACGGCGGCAACTGGCGCGCCGCCGTCGCGGAGACGGGCGTCGATGCCGACTTCTACATATTCCGCGACCGGTCGTCGGACCTCGTCCTGCCCTGGGACATCATCGACGGCGGCATGAAACAGAGCTTCTTTCGCGGCGAATTCGAGAAGGCGCTGAACGCCGAATGGACGCTGCCGCCGAAACGCGCGGCAGAGAACCGCAAGTTCTTACCGGTGCTCTGACACCCGTCCGCTGCGCAATGTCGTTCGCATCCGCCACGCTAGACCTGCTCGAACTCCTGCGCCGCCTCGAATTGCGTGTACGCCTCGAGGATGATGTCCCGCAGCCGATTCTGCGCCGTACCATCGGCTGCCGGGCGCAGCAGCGCGAAGCTGCGGCGCTCGCCGTTGACCGAGAACTGCCGCGCGGGAAACGTGACGTTGCGACCGGGCCCGGTCTTCCGCTCCCAGACGGAGAAACCGATCAATTTGAGTCCTTCGAGGGGGCCGCTGTCGAAGTGCAGTTCGGCGTCGGCGAGCTTGCCAGGCGGGTTCCCTTTTTCGTTTGCGATGATCTTGACGGTCATGTGCTCTCCTGCTGCCTGTCAGAAGCAACCGGCACACCGGACGTGTCGTGAGGTCAGACCGTCCTCGCATCCTGCACGCTGCGCGGCACTTCGGGGATGAGATCGATGCCGGGGCAGCGTCCCCGCGATGGGCGGCGGCCGCCCGTCGCCAACCGGAGTTGCGCGCGCGCATCAATCGGAGAACACGAGGACCTGCGCCAGCGCGAGGGTTTGCGCGTGCGTGAGCGTTACCAGCGTCCGCGTGGCGTGCATGGCGGTGAACCGGCGGAGTGCACCTCCCGTCAACCGCAGTTGCGGCGGCCCGTGCCGGCGGAAGACTTCGATGTCCTTCCAGAGCACGCCGCGCGAGTGGCCGGTGCCGAGCGCCTTCATCGCGGCCTCTTTGGCGGCAAACCGCGCGGCAAGACTCGGCACCGGGTCCCGCTGCCGAATACAATACGCAATCTCTTCGGCCGTGTAGACGCGCTGCAGAAAGCGATCGCCATACCGCTCGTACGTTTCACGGATACGAGGGATGTCGGTCGCGTCGAACCCCAACCCGATGACGCTCATGTCCGCTCCTCAGCCTAACGGCGCGTTTTCATGGACGCAAGCGCCGTTCGGCCGTGTGCTGAGGTGCGAGGCTGTCCCGGCGCGACATCTCTTCACCGGCGCGGACCTGCAGTTGAGAGAGGATGACCGCGAATGGACCGCGGTCGCGTCGTTCCTCGATATCCCACCGGCGCGCCTGCTCCTTGTCCGGCAGGTGCACGGCACGAGCGTCGCCGTCGCGCGCCGCGGCGACGATTCGATCTGGCATCGACCGACCGCGGACATCGTCATTTCCGACGATCCGGACGTGGCCGTCGGCGTCCGTGTCGCGGATTGCGCGCCAATCCTGATGGCCGATGCGCGAACGGGCGCGGCGGGCGCCGTCCACGCGGGCTGGCGGGGCACCGCGGCGCGCGCCGCAGAACAAGGGGTGCAGGCAATGACGCGTGCATTCGCCAGCCAGCCCGACGATCTCATCGCTGCCGTCGGCCCGTGCCTCGGATCCTGCTGCGGCGAAGTCGGTCCCGAGGTAGTCGAGGCGTTCAAGAATGGAGGGGCGGATCAAACGTCCATCGAGCGGTGGTTTGCACCCGGCGCGGGAGATCGGTTGCATCTGGACCTTGCCGCCGCGAACCGCGATCAACTGTCGGCGTCGGGTGTGCGCGCGGACTGCATTTTCGTTTCGGGCCTGTGCACCAAGACGTGGCGCCAGCATCTGCACTCGTATCGCGCGGCGGGTGCGGCGGCCGGCCGGATGCTCGCCGCGATTCGCCCGTGTACTCCGTGATGGAGGACGCGGCGGCCGTCTCCTGCGCAATCGCTATTCGTCTCTCAGCGCGACGAGCGGATCGAGATGCGCAGCGCGCCGAGACGGCACATACGCGGCAAGTAGTGTCGTGACCACCAGGACGGCAACCGCCGTCGCGAAGGCAGAGAGCCTGTGCGCGTCGACGCCGTAGAGCCATGTCTGAATCAACTGCATCGCGATCCAGGCGGCGACGAGGCCGGCACCGATTCCAACCGCGGACAAGGTAAGCGCATTTTTCAGGAACCCGCGCGCGATCGTCTGCGGCCGGGCGCCAATCGCCAGCCGGATCCCGATCTCCCGCGTGCGGCGTCGCACAGACAACGCGAGTGAACTGTAGAGCGCGATCGCAGAGAAGCACAGCGCGAGCACGCCGCAGACGAGCGTCACGCGGCTCGCGAGAAACAGAGGCGCGTACTCCAGCCGTAACTGCGTCGCGAGCGGCATGTCTTCGGCGATTGGCACACTGGGCTCCAGCAGCCGCACCACCGCCCGGATCTTTCCGAGCGCGACTGCAGGATCTCCGGCAACCCGAACGGCAAACCGCACATCTTCCTTCTGGGTCGCTGGCGTCTGCCAGAATGGGCGATACAGATGCGGCAGCGGCGCCGCCATTGGATTCGGCGGCTGGATGTCCGCGACGACCCCGACGACGCGTGACGGGGCGCCATCCACTACGACGATACGATCGATGGCGCTGTCGCGAGGCCACAGCCTCCGGGCGAGCGTGTCGTTCACGATGGCGACATGCGCGGCGCCTGATTGATCGGCATCAGTGAACGCTCTGCCGGCAACGATCGGAACGCCCAGCACGTCGAACAGCCCGCTGTCGATATCCTGCGTGTTGACCTCCAAAGTGCGCGCGTCGACGCCTCGATCTCGAGGAAGGCTGACCGCAAGCGTCGGTCCGTTCGCCGCATTCCAGACGAGACCCTCGCCGCCGATCATCATTCCGGCTGCCTGTACCCCGGCGGTGCCGTGCAGCCGTTGCATCACTGCACGCGCAAGTGCTTCCGACTGCGCTGGTGTGAAGCGCGCGAGCCGCGGGCGCAGCCTGAAGACGATGACGTTCGACGGGTCGAAGTGCGTACCAGCAACGACGGTGTCGCGGCTGCTCACGAGCAGCGATGCGGCGACGGCAAACAGCAGCGCCATGGCGACCTGCGCAACGACGAGGGCGTTTTGCACGCGCCGTTCGCTCGTCGCTCCGGCACCTCCGCGCGTCCCTCGCAGTTGTCCGGTCACGTCCCCCCTCGACATATGCAGGGCGGGCAGAATTCCGATCAGCACGCCGGTCGCGGCAGCGATCGCGAGCGCATGGGCGATGACGCGTTCGTCCATGCCGAAGTCGTAGCTGTGCGCGAACCCTTCGCTGTCGAGGTTGTAGAAGCCGGAGAGCAGCGCGACACCCCAGCGCGACGCCAGCAAACTGGCGGGCAGCGCAGTTGCGGCCAGCACCACGCCTTCAATGGCCATCTGACGGATCACGCGCAGACGCGAGGCGCCGATCGACAGCCGAATCGCAATTTCATGCGCTCGCCCGACCCCGCGGGCGAGCACCAGCCCCGCGAGATTCGCGCAGGCCGCCACGAGCAGCAGCACAGCGAGCGCCAGCAGCAATTCCATCTGCGGACGCAACAGGGCGCGCGTTTCCGGATCAGCGCCGGCGATGGGATCGACGACGATCCGGCGCGGATGGCCGGGTCCGTCGATCGAAGCTGTCCAGAGCACCTTGGATTCAGCATCGACCTGCGCCGACCTCACGTCCGTGCCTTTGGCCAGCCGTCCGACGAGGGCGTCAACCGACGGGCACTCGCGTCCTGGCTCGCAGCCGTAGCCCGCGGTTCGCAGCATCGCCATCGGAATCCAGACGTCGCTGCCTCGGCCGACATCGTCTCCCGCGAAGCCGGGGGGTGTCACGCCCACGACCGTCATAAGGGTTCCGTTGAGGCGAACCGGCCGGTCAAGCGACGCCCGATCGCTGGACAGCACCGTCTCCCAGAGCCGATAGCTGACGACGACGACTGGATCACGACCCGTGACCGTGTCTTCCTCTGCGCCGAACCATCGACCCTGCCACGGAGCGATGCCGAGCACCGAAAAATAGTTGGCTGTGACGAACTCGCCGCGGACTTCGCGCGATCCGGAGTCGGTTTGAAGGTGGAGCTGCGCGACGGGCGTCACCGCCGCAAGCGGGTCGATTTTCTGCAGTCGGCGCGCAAGACGGCCGTACTCGTCGAAGGAAAAGCCCGCGCCGAGATGGCCGCCGGGACCGCGGCTGTACACGTGCACGAGGCGCTCGGCGTTCGGCGCGTGCAGCGGTTTCATATACAGGGCGTCCAGGAGCGTGAACACCGCAGTATTCGCGCCGATGGCGACCGCCAGCATCAAAACGGCGACCGCTGCGAAGCCGGGCGCCGCCCGCAGACGTCTTGCCGCGTACTGCACGTCGGCAATTGAGCCGGCAACGATCGTCCCCCAGCCGGAGTTGTCGACCATCGCGTGTTCCTCCCCGAAACGGAATCCCAGGCGCCTCAGTTGACCGTTAGCTTTTGACGGTCAACCGTCCACGCCGGTTGGGAGCGCTGCGGGAGAAGGAAGGCCACTCGATGGATGCGGGGAGCGTGACGAAGTTTTCTCTGCACGGCCGCGCCAGAAAAAGCGGACGAACGGCTCTCGACTTCCGTCAGCGTGAGCGGAGCGCGAGCTCCGAGGCATCCATCCCGAGATTCGACAGCCGATCCGCTTCCTTGTTGAACTCGCGGCGGACGTGCTCGAAACGGACGTCGCCGATCTGCCGGATGAGCGCGCACGCCTGCAGGAACAGCGGCTTCAGGTTTTCGTTCTTCACGCGGTACTCGCCGCGCATCTGCTTGACGAGCAGTTCCGAGTCGGCGCGGATGTGAACGGATTGCTCGCCATGGGCGACGGCCCACCGAAGCGCCGCGAGGAGACCGTTGTACTCGGCGATGTTGTTCGTGGCCACGCCGAGCGCGCCGTGCAGCTCGTCGAGCAGGGTGCCGTCGGCCGCTTCGACACGAACGCCGTAACCTGCCGGGCCGGGATTGCCGCGGGCGCCCCCGTCGATGTACGCCGTGATCACGAAATGGAAGGGGAGGGTGCGGACTCGGGTGCCGCGGCCGCGACGAAGTAGAGGATGCGCAGGCAGCTTTCGCACTGGATGAGCGACTCGTTGCGCCGCACCTCGTTGAACACCTGCGGCCGGAGCCGGACGTGGCACACAGTGCAGACCCCGTCGCGCGCTTCCGCGAGCGCCTGTCCTTTCCGCTGCCGGGCCACATGCTCGAACAGCCGCAGCGCGGGCGCGGAAATCTGCGCAGCAATCGAGGCGCGGGCGCCCTGCTTTTCGTCGGCTTGCTTCTGCAGCTCCACGGCCTCGGCCTCGAGCACCGTCCGTTCCGCCGATATCGCGGCTTCCTGCTGTTTCAGTTCTGCTTCGGCCGTCTTCAGCGCCGCGGTCAGCGCTTCAGCCTCTTCCATGCTTTCGAGAATCTTGTCCTCCTGCGCGCGAATCCCATCCTGCGCGGACGCGATTTCGTGCTGCATCGCCTGGTATTCCTTGTTGGTCTTGACCTCCATCAGCTGGTCTTTGTAACGCGAGAGGCGCGTCTGCACGGCAGCGACTTCCTTCTCGATCTCGCGTCTCGCAGCCTGATTCTCGGCCAGCCGCTCCTTCGCCGACGCGACGACGGCCTGTTGATCGGCGAACCTGGCCGCCATCGCCTCCTGCAGCGCCGGAATTTCCGCGATGCGCCGGCGCATGGTGTCGATCTCGGTCTCGAGCTGCTGGAGCTGGATCAGGTGATGAAGATCAGGACTCACTGGATAGCTACAGCGTATCTCAGGAACGGCTTTGCGCGAAAGTTCAGCCACGGCGTCGCGCGGCGCTCGCTTGTTGCGCCCAGCACCCGTCCGACGCATGCAGCCCCCAGCGCCCCGCGCGAAGCGCGCGCGGCGCTCGCGTGTTCCGCCCAGCACCCGTCCGAGGCAGGCAGCCCCCAGCACCCCGCGCGAAGCGCGGCAGGTGCTACGATGGGTCCGGGCCCATAGCTCAACGGTCAGAGCCGCCGGCTCATAACCGGCCCGGTCGTCTCCTATCGAGGGGCTTCGCCCCTCGAACTCCCCTACACGCTCTCTCGCGCGCCGCTTCGCCGGCGCGCTCCGTTCGCGTGGCTCGCGTCGCTGCGCTCGCTCGCGTGGGGCGTCGCTGGGTTCGCGTGTTGCGCCCAGCACCCGTCCGAGGCAGGCAGCCCCCAGCACCCCGCGCGAAGCGCGGGCGACGGCTCGCGTGGCTCGCGTCGCTGCGCTCGCTCGCGTGCCGCGTCGCTGCGTTCGCGTGTTCCGCCCCAGCACCCGTCCGAGGCACGCAGTCCCCAGCACCCCGCGCGAAGCGCGGTCAGGTGCTACGATGGGTCCGGGCCCATAGCTCAACGGTCAGAGCCGCCGGCTCATAACCGGCCCGTTCCAGGTTCGAATCCTGGTGGGCCCACCTTCGCTCGCCGTCGGCGAGCTACGGCGGGCAAGCCCACCACGCAAGAAGGGAAGGCCCCTGCCGCGCGATGCCGAATGTTGGACGCATGAAACGGCCTCTCCACCGGCGCATCGGCGGTCGCGTGCGTGCGGCGGCACGGCGTTCGCTGAACCTGTTCGATCGCGCGTCGGATTCGACCGGCGCGCCCGTCCCCCCGGCGCACCTGCGACTTTACTATTACCGAAGCCGTGATCTTGCGGCGTTTCGCCGTGCATCGGAGGCGGTACTCACCGAAGTCCTGACGCAGGGGATCGAAGCTGGCGACCGGGTGCTCGACATCGGCTCCGGCATCGGCAACCTGGCGCTGGCGCTGGCTCCAACGCTCACCGGCACCTACGACGGCGTCGAAATCCATCCGGAAGCCGTGGCGTGGTGCCAGCGCGCGATGACCGGACGCTATCCCCGCATTCGGTTCCATCATGCCGACGTGTTCAGCAGCGCGTACAACCCCAGAGGCCGGCTGACCGCGTCGCACTATCGTTTTCCGTTCGGCGACGAATCCTTCGATTTCATCTACCTCGGATCGGTGTTCACGCACATGCTGCCCGCGGATGTCGCGCATTACCTCTCGGAGATCGCGCGCCTGCTGGCGCCGGGCGGCACCTGCGCTGCGAGCGTGTTCCTGCTGAACGACGAACGCCGCCCGCATATCGACGCAGGCCGGAGTTTCATGTCGTTCGCGCACGCCGACCAGTCGGGCCACGCACGCCTGCACGATCGCTCCCGGCCGGAAGCGGCGATTGCCCTGGAGGAACAGTTCGTACTCGACGCGTGCGCGTCGTCCGGACTCCACGTCCAGCGAATCCGGCGGGGCGAGTGGTGGAATGGAAAGGCCGACGATCAGGATGTGATGACGGCTGGAAGGTAAAAATATCAACGACACGACCGCGCAACTTCCAACGGCACAACGCGTCGCTCCGCGCGGCGCCTTGCGTGATTGGTCGTTGGCCGTTGTGTCGTTGACGCCGTTCTCTACGTACGCCCTTCGAGGAAGGCCCGCAGCTTCCGGCTCCTCGACGGGTGCCGCAGCTTGCGCAGCGCCTTCGCCTCGATCTGGCGGATGCGCTCGCGCGTGACCGCGAAGCTCTGGCCCACCTCTTCGAGCGTGTGCTCCGAGCCGTCGCCGACGCCGAACCGCATCTTGATCACCTTCTCTTCGCGCGGCGTGAGCGTCTTCAGCACCTGATCCGTCTGTTCCTTCAGGTTCAGATTGATCACGGCGTCGGACGGCGAGACGACCTGGCGATCCTCGATGAAATCGCCAAGGTGCGAATCTTCCTCTTCGCCGATGGGCGTTTCGAGCGAGATCGGTTCCTGCGCGATCTTGAGGACCTTCCGGACCTTGCTGACCGGGATGTCCATGCGCTGCGCGATCTCCTCGGAAGTCGGTTCGCGTCCGAGTTCCTGCACGAGCGCCCGCGACGTGCGAATCAACTTGTTGATCGTCTCGATCATGTGGACCGGGATCCGGATCGTCCGCGCCTGGTCCGCAATCGCCCGTGTGATCGCCTGGCGAATCCACCACGTCGCATACGTCGAGAACTTGTAGCCGCGGCGGTACTCGAACTTGTCGACCGCCTTCATCAGGCCGATGTTGCCTTCCTGAATCAGGTCGAGGAACTGGAGGCCGCGGTTCGTGTACTTCTTCGCAATCGACACGACGAGGCGCAGGTTGGCTTCGACGAGTTCCTTCTTCGCCTGCTCGGCCTGCGCTTCACCCCTCGAGATCGTCTCGAGCGTCCGCATCAACTGCTCGGGCGTCTCCTCGAGTTCGTCGGCCATCGACTTGAGCTGAACCTTGTGCTCCTTCTGCTGTTTGACGAGGTTCTTGCGTTCCTCCTCCTTCAGCTTCGGCCGCCGGTTCTTCATCGTCAGCTGGCGCTCGATGTAGTCCACCTGACGCTTCAGCCGCATCACCGCTTCGACCTGGTCCTTGATCTGGTCGATCATGCGGCGCTTCACGAGCTCGGTGAACTCGATCCGCCGGATCAGCTGCGACAGCTCGATACGCGCGCGGTAGTACTCGTTGCGGACCTTGCGATATTTCTTCTTGTCGCGCGACGTGGCGCCCCTCGGCGTTTTTTCCAGCTTCTCTTTCGCCTTCTCCGCAGTGCCCCAGGCCTTCCGCACCGCGTCGATCTGCCGGAGGACCTGCCGCTTGCGCTCCTCGATCTTCTCGTCCGTGATCTCTTCGTCGGCGAACGTCACGAGCTCGCGGATCGTGCGCTCCTCGTTCTTCAGCTCGTCGCCCATCCGCATGACGTGCCGGGCGATCGTCGGGGTTCGCGAGATGGACTTGATGACGGCCAGCTTGCCGCGCTCGATCCGTTTGGCGATTTCGACTTCCCCTTCGCGCGTCAGCAGGGGAACGGTGCCCATCTCGCGGAGGTACATGCGGACGGGGTCGTTTGTTTTGTCCAGGGCGCCGGGCGTGAGGTCCAGCTCCAGCTCTTCCGCCCCTTCGCCGGTCCGGTCGAGGAGCTTCTCCTCGCGATACGTCTTCTCCGAATCGACGACTTCGATGCCGGCGCTGCCAAACGTACTGAACAGGTCATCCAGCTCTTCGGAAGACGTGATGTCCGCCGGAAGCAGCTCGTTGACCTCGTCGTAGAGCAGATAGCCCTTTTCCTTGCCGATCGAGATGAGCTGCCTCACCTCGTCATATTTTTCTTCGATCGACAACGCGTATTACCTCCGTTATTTATCGGGGGCTTCGCCGCCGCCCCCCCGCACGCTCGCTCGCGCCGCTTCGCCTGCGCGCTCGTTCGCGTGGTCCGCTTCGAGTTTCGCGGGTGATCTTTGCTATGCGCTCTGCCTCGACGCCTGTAGAGAAACGTTCTAGTCTAGCACTTTCAGCCGGTCCGGCACAGCCCTCGCCGCCTCGAGATCTCTGATTAGATCCGTCTGACGGCCCAAAAGTTCCGTGATCGCCCCATCATGGGCAGCCACGTCTGCCTCCTGGAGCCGTCTGATCTCGCTTCGTACCTGCCCCAGTTCGCGTTCGAGACGCAGCCGTTTGAGGGTCAGGCTGCAGTCGGCCGGATCGGCGGGTGGCCGCGGTTCGCGGGCGATGTCGCCTACGAGTGCGGCCTCTCCAATACTTAGACGCTCGATCAGGGCTGCAGGTAAACCGGCCGGCGGCCAATCGAGCAAAGCCCGCGCCTGTCTCAGGATGTCCCGCGTCGGAAGCCCCTCGAAATCGTGATCGGCCACGCCGGCCAGGGCCGCAGCGGCGGCTTCAGGGGCGTGCATCAAGGCCCAGATCAGGCCTCTTTCTGCCACCTTGATCTGGCCCATGGCGGGCGCCCGACGCTCCACTTCGGCGATGTTTGTCTGCTTCTGCACGGCCGCCCGGCGGATCTCCGCGCGAACCACCTCTTCCGTAATGCGCGCCTTGTGGGCGATTCGGTCTGCAAACTGGTCCCGTGCCGCCGCGTCGGGAATGCGCGCCGCAACGGCGAGCATCCCCGACAGAAACGCCCGCCGCCCTTCGTCGCTGGAGAGATCGCCGGCCGCTGCGGTGCGGTCCAACAGGAAATCCAGGTACGGCCGTGACGACTTGAGCTGGTCCTGATACGCGGCCGCTCCCCGCTTTCGGATGAAGTTATCCGGGTCGTCGCCCGGTGGCAGCACCGCGACGTTGACCTGGAACCCTTCGGTCACGAGCAGTTCGGAGGACCGGGCCGCCGCACCCTGGCCCGCGGCATCGGGGTCGAAGCTGAGCACGATCTTCCCCGCAAATCTTCGCAGCAGCTTCGCCTGTGACGTCGTCAGCGCGGTGCCCGATGAGGCGACGACGTTCGTGATGCCGCCTTGAAAGGCCTGCGCCCAGTCGAAATACCCTTCGACCAGCACCGCGTATTTGGCGCGGCTGATCGCCGACTTGCTCCAGTTCAATCCGTACAGGGTTCGTCCCTTGACGTAGATCGCCGTCTCTGGAGAGTTGAGGTACTTCGGCTGTTGTCCCGCGTCCATGGCGCGTCCGCCGAACGCGACGATCGCGCCGTTGTCGCGCATGATGGGGATCATGAAGCGGTTGCGGAAGCGATCGCGCAGTTGACCGCTCTCGGGTTGCTGCACGAGACCGCTCTTCACCAGGAGTGCCTCGCTGAATCCCTCTTTCGCAAGCCGTGCGCGCAGGCCTCCTGAGGCCGGTGCATAGCCGATCCCGAGCTGCTCGACGAGGGAGGCAGACAGCGCGCGATCGTTGATGACGCGCCGGGCCGCAGCGCCGGCTGGCGTCGCGAGCTGCTCGCGAAACCAAACGGCCGCCACTTCATGAATCTTCAGCAGCGCCTCGCGTTCGCGCTGCGATTCGCCGTCCTGTCGCGCATCCTCCTGCTCGGGAACCTGGAGGCCTGCGCGCGCGGCGAGCGTCCGGATGGCTTCGGGAAAGGCGACCTTGTCGTACAGCTCGACGAACTTGATGACGTCGCCGCCGACGCCGCACCCGAAGCAGTGGAAAAACCCCTTCTCGCCGTTGACGTGGAACGACGGCGTCTTCTCGCCGTGGAACGGACACAGGCCTTTCCACGTCGCGCCCATCTTGCGCAACTGCACGCGCTCCTGCACGACCTGCACGATGTCGACGTGCGACTTCAGATCATCGACGAAAGCGGACGGGAACAGCGGCATTTCTAGCGGGACATACGAATGACGGACGACAAGCGGCAGAGCAACGCGGTCACTCTTTCAGCTCCGCCACCGTCACGCCGCCGCCGCCCTGATTGTCCGGCGCCGGCCCGAAGTGCGCCACATACGGGTGTCCCTTCAGGAACTCGGCGATGGATCGACGGAGCTGTCCCGTGCCGTAGCCGTGGATGATGCGGACGCTCTTCACATCGCTCATCATCGCGTCGTCGATGAACCGCTCGACTTTCGTGACCGCTTCGTCGGAGGTCGAGCCGATCACGTTCAGTTCGCTGAGCGACGCCGTCCGCGGTGCCATGTCGACGTTCACGCGCACCTGCGGTTTCGGCGCACCAGAAACGGCGGCCGCGAGAACCCGCAGCTCTCCGATTTTCGCGCGCATCCGTTTCCCGCGAACGTCGACGTCCGCGTGGCCGTCCTGGATGGACTGTACCGTTCCTTCGAGGCCCAGCACTCCAACCGCGACCCGATCGCCGACTGCAGCCGGCCGCGACCGTTCCGCCGGCGGCGCCGGAGGCGCTGACGATGGACCGCTCACAGCGTCCCGCAGTTTCGTGCCGACCGCATCCAATGCGCTTCGCGCGTCCGACCGCGCCGAACCGATTTCACCGGTCGGCACGAGGCGTGCGGCCTTCCGTTCGGCGTTCGACGCGATGGTCGACGCCCGCGCCTTCAGCCCCTCCACGACGGCGTCGATCTCGCGGCGCGCCTCCCGCATGCGCTCGTCGATGCGCTGGTCCAGCCTCCGGCGGAAGGTTTCTTCGCGGTCCTTCAGCTCCTGCTCGCGCGCGTGGAGACGCGCCTGCGTTTCCCGCACCGTCTGCTGCTCACGCGCAACGAGCCGCTTCTGGTGTTCGAGATCCTGCAGTTCGCGGTCGATCTTCGCCAGATGTTCGGCGAGCTGCGCCTCGCGCTCGCCGCGAACGCCGCGTGCCTGTTCGATGATGCTCTGCGGCAGCCCGAGTCGCGACGCGATCTCGAGTGCGAGCGAGCTCCCCGGGGATCCGTAATTGAGGCGATAGGTCGGCGCAAACGTATGGGGGTTGAAACCGAAGCCCGCGGACGCCACCCCTTCCGTCGTCGATGCGTACGTCTTCAACGCATCGAAGTGCGTGGTTGCGACCACCATCGCACCGCGGCGCCGGAAGTGATCGATGATCGACATCGCGAGCGCCCCGCCTTCATTCGGATCGGTGCCGCTGCCGGCCTCGTCGAGCAGGACGAGGGCGGGAGGCGAGAGCGCTTTATCCATGCCGACGATATTCGAGATGTGCCCTGAAAACGTGCTCAGGTTTTCCGCGATCGACTGCTCGTCCCCGATGTCGGCGAACACGCTCCTGAAGACGGGAATCTGCGATCCAGCCGCGGCAGGAATGAGGAGGCCGGCCTGCGCCATGAGCGGCAGCAGCCCCGCCGTCTTGAGCGCCACCGTCTTGCCCCCGGTGTTCGGGCCGGTGATGACCAGAACTCGAGTCGGCGGAATCACGACGACGTCGACCGCGACGACTTCAATGCCTTGTGCGATGAGCAGCGGGTGACGGGCTCCGCGGAGTTCCAGCCGCCCATCGGCCGCCAGCTTTGGGTCGATGCCGTCGATGCCAAGCGAATACCGCGCTTTGGCCTGCAGCACGTCGAGGGCGGTCGCCGCCTCGATCGTGGTGTCGAGTTCCGGACCGCGACGCCTGAAGCGATCGGTGAGTTCCAGCAGAATCCGGCGGACCTCCTCGGCTTCCTGCTGCTCGAGCGCGACGATGTCGTTGTTGATCTCGACGGTGCTGAGCGGTTCCAGGAACAGGCTCGCACCGCTGGCGGAACTCCCGTGCACGATGCCCGGGATCGCGGCGCGATGCTCGGAGCGGACCACGAGCACGTATCGTCCGTTGCGATCCGTGACGATCTGCTGCTGGAGGTATTTCGCCGTGTCTTTGCCGCGGAGATACGACTCGAGCGTCCCTCGGAGGCGCGAGCGCTGCTTGCGCAGCCGTTCGCGGAGCGACCGCAGTTCCGGACTGGCATCATCGGCGACATCGCCCGCGGGGTCGATCTTGCGGCGGATGTCGGTCGTCTCCGGCTCGAACGAACTCGTCGCGGCGATCGTCCGGGCGAGGATGGGGAAGGACGCCGACCCCCGGCGGATCCCCGAAGCCGTCGCGTGAATCGATTCGAGGTACGTCGCGAGCCCGAGCAACTGCAGCGGTTCGAGCGCGCGTCCCTCGACGCCGAGGCCTTCGAAGATGTCCGCCAGTCCGGCGGGGGCGCGAAGCGCGATCTCTCCCGGCCCTGAGAGGAAGCGGGCCGTTTCCGCGGTGGCGGCGAGCGCTGACGCCACTGATTCGCGCTCGGTCTGCGGCGCGAGCCCGCTCAGGCGCTCCGCGCCGGGCGGCGTCTGCGCCATCCGTTCGACGGCGGCGACGATGCGGTCGAATTCAAGCGCCTGGAGCGCTCCGGCGTGCATTGGCGAACGAGCTTAATCCAGATGATTGATGCTGCTCGCGATCGCGGCAGCGCCGAACCCGTTGTCGATGTTGACCACCGATACGCCGATCGCGCAGCTGTTCAGCATCCCGAGGAGCGCCGCCAGACCGCCGAAGCTGGCGCCATACCCGACGCTCGTTGGGACGGCGACGACGGGGACGTCGACCAGACCCGCCACCACGCTGGGCAGGGCGCCTTCCATACCCGCAGCCACGATGACGACGCGCGCAGCGGAGATTCGTTCGTGTTCCTTGAGCAACCGATGAAGGCCGGCGACGCCGACGTCGTAGAGGCGGTCGACGGCGTTGCCCATGACCTCCGCCGTGAGCGCGGCTTCCTCCGCGATGGGGAGATCGGCCGTACCCGCGGCCGCAATGAGAATCGTGCCGCGGCCCTTTGGCGTCGTCTCCACAGGACGCGCGATGCAGCGGGCGACTTCATGGAATTCCGCTTCGGGGACGACCACCCGGACGGCGTCGAAGGCCTCTCGGTTCGTGCGCGTGACCAGCAGCGCGTGGCCCGCGGTGACGATGCGTTCGGCGATGGCCGCAATCTGGCCGGGCGTCTTCCCCTGGCCGAACACCACCTCCGGAAACCCCTGGCGTGTGGAGCGGTGAAGGTCGACTCTCGCGAATCCGATGTCGTCGTACGGCTTCTGGCGCAGATATTGAAGAAGCCGGTCTTGCGCAGCCTCAGGTGTAAGGGTGCCGGACCCGACGTCATCGAGCAGGACGCGCAGCTGCTGGCGGTTCATCGCGCCAAGTAGTTGGAGCAGGTTGACTTCGGTCTGAGCTGGACCGTAATATGGCTGATTGGACCGTTTAGCGCCTTCATCTGTCTATGACGTGGCCTGAGACACTCATTCTCGTCCTGTATTTCTTCGTACTGAGCATTCTGGCGATATACGGCTGGCACCGGTATTACCTCGTGTATCTTTACATGAAACACAAGGACCAGGCGCCGCAGCCGCCCGAACCGCTGACGGTGTTGCCGCCGGTTACGGTCCAGCTTCCCATCTACAACGAGATGTATGTCGCGGATCGGCTGATCGATACCGTCTGCGAGATGGACTACCCGCGCGAGCTGCTCGAAATCCAGGTCCTCGACGATTCGACCGACGAGACCAGCGACATTGCGGAGCTGGCCGTCCGCCGCCACGCGGCTCGCGGGTTCAACATCCGCCATCTGCATCGGGTCGATCGGCGCGGTTACAAAGCCGGCGCGCTCGAGGCGGGCCTCAAAGAGTCCACGGGCAAGTACATCGCGATTTTCGACGCGGACTTCATCCCGCCGAAGGACTTCCTGCAGCGGACGCTTCCGTATCTCGAGCAGCGGCCGGAGCTCGGCATGGTGCAGGCCCGGTGGGGCCACATCAACCAGGACTACTCGCTGCTGACCAAGATTCAATCGATCATGCTCGACGCGCATTTCGTGCTCGAGCATGGCGGCCGGAACCGCGCGGGTTGTTTCTTCAACTTCAACGGCACCGCCGGGGTGTGGCGCCGTGACGCGATCGACGACGCGGGCGGGTGGCAGCATGACACTCTGACCGAGGACCTCGATCTCAGCTATCGCGCGCAGTTGCGCGGCTGGAAATTCCTGTTCGTGCCCGATCTCGTCTCCCCGGCCGAGGTGCCGGTCGAGATGAACTCGTTCAAATCACAGCAGCACCGCTGGGCCAAAGGGTCGATTCAGACGTGCATGAAGCTGCTGCCGCAGATTCTCACGTCGAACCAGCCGCTCAGCGTCAAAGCCGAAGCGTTCTTCCACCTCTCGGCGAACTTCAATTACCTGTTGATGTCGCTGCTGTCGATCCTGATGTTCCCGGCGATGTGGGTCCGCTACAACATGGGCTGGACCGAGATGCTGCTGATCGACGTCCCGCTGTTCCTGGCGGCGACGCTGTCGGTCTGCAACTTCTACATGGTGTCGCAGCGCGAACTGTATCCGGACTGGCGATCGCGGCTGAAGTATCTGCCGTTCCTGATGTCGATCGGCATCGGCCTGTGCGTGAACAACACCCGCGCCGTTCTGGAAGCGCTCTTCAAGAAACAGAGCGAGTTCGCGCGGACGCCGAAGTACGGCATCGAGCGCGACAGCGACGAGTGGGTGGGCAAGAAGTATCACCAGTCCGTGGGCGTCCAGCCGCTCATCGAGCTGGCGCTCGGCCTCTACTTCACCGGGACCGTCTTCTACGCGCTGATCAATCAGATTTACGGCACGTTGCCGTTCCTGATGCTCTTCCAGGTCGGGTTCCTCTACACGGGGCTGCTGTCGATCATGCAGCAGTTCACGGGCGAGGACGAGATGGCGCCGGAAATCGCCAAGTAGTTGCAGCACGCTCGTCCGTCATCGCATCATGCAAACGGCGCCCAATCGGCGCCGTTTTTTTGTGTACCCCGGATGCCGAACGTTCGCCGGCGGACCTCGGACGACGACCTCGGATATCATCAAATGACAATGAGCACAGCGGAAGCGAAGCCTAAAGGCGGCCTCGAAGACGTGGTCGCCGCGACGTCGTCGATCTGTTATCTCGACGGGCAGCGCGGCGTTCTTGCGTACTACGGGTACGATATCCACGATCTCGTCCACGCCTCGTTCGAAGAGGTGTGTTACCTCCTCTGGCACGGGCGCCTGCCGAATCGCGCCGAACTGGGCGATCTGCAGTCGCAGCTCGCCGCTGCGCGGCCGCTGTCTGAATCCATCCTGCGGCTGATGAACCAGCTCCCGTCCTCTGACGGAATGGATACGCTTCGAACCGTCACGTCCGCGCTCGGCCAATACGATCCCGAGGCGAACGACAACAGTCCGCAGGCGAACTACCGCAAAGCCGTTCGGCTCACCGCGCAGCTCGCGAGCATCGTCGCGACCTACGGCCGAATGCAGAAGGGTGGCGGTCCGATCCAGCCCGATCCGGCGCTTGGACACGCCGCGAACTTCCTGTACATGCTCACCGGCGATCGGCCGAGCGCGCTGGCGACGCATGCGTTCGATGTCGCGCTGGTGCTCCACGCGGATCACGAGCTGAACGCGTCGACGTTTGCGGCTCGGGTGGCCGCGGCGACGCTCACGGATTTGTACTCGGCGATCGTCGCGGCGATCGGGACGCTCAAAGGGCCGCTGCACGGCGGCGCGAATGCGGATGTGATGCGGCTGCTGATCGACATCGGCCAGGATGCGCCGCCCGAGCGCGTGGACGAGGCGATCCGCGGCAAGCTCGCGCGCAAAGTGAAGATCCCCGGCTTTGGCCACCGCGTTTATCGCACCGAGGATCCGCGGGCGACGCATCTGCGGAAGATGTCGAAAGAACTCGGCGAGCGCGCCGGGAACACGCGCTGGTACGACATGTCGCGGCGCATCGAGCAGCTCGTCACGGGGGAGAAGAAGCTGTATCCGAACGTGGACTTCTACTCCGCGTCGACGTATTACACGCTCGGGATCGCGATCGATCTCTTCACGCCGATTTTCGCGGTCAGCCGCGTGTCGGGCTGGACGGCGCACTGCCTCGAGCAGTACGCGAACAACCGCTTGATCCGCCCGCGCACCGACTACATCGGGCCGGCGTATCCGCAGACGTTCCTGCCGCTCAATCAGCGATAGCGACGCGGCTTTCAGACCAGCCGCAGTCGTCTCGGCGCCGTCCCGTTTCCGCGTGCTTGCAACGATCGTTTCAGCCGGATCGTGATTCGCCGGCTACACGCCGGCGGGGGAGGGCTCCGGCGCGACGGGCTCGAGGAACGGCATCATGGCCCTGAGCGCTGCGCCCACCTGCTCGATCTGATGGTCGCGCTCGCGCTGCCGGGTCGCGTTGAACGCCGGGCGCCCGCTGCGGTCCTCGGCAATCCAATTGCGCGCGTAAGTGCCGTCCTGGATTTCCGCGAGCATCTGCCGCATCGTCGCTCGCGTGTCCTCGGTGACGAGGCGCGGTCCGCCCGTGTAGTCGCCGTGTTCGGCGGTGTCGCTGATCGAATACCGCATATAACTCAGGCCGCCTCGATACATCAGGTCGACGATCAGCTTCAGCTCGTGAAGACATTCGAAGTACGCGATCTCGGGCTGATATCCGGCCGAGACGAGCGTCTCGAACCCGGCCTTCACCAGCGCGCTGACCCCTCCGCACAGCACCGCCTGCTCGCCAAACAGATCCGTCTCCGTCTCTTCGGCGAACGTCGTTTCGATGACACCGGCGCGTGTGACGCCGATTGCCTTTCCGTACGACAGTGCGACGTCGAACGCGCGGCCGCTCGCGTTCTGGTGCACCGCGACCAGGGCAGGCGTGCCGGCGCCCTCGATATACAGCTCCCGCACGCGGTGCCCGGGAGACTTGGGCGCGATCATGGACACGTCGACATCCGACGGGAGATCGAGCGTGCCGAAGCGAACGTTGAACCCGTGCGCGAACATCAGCGTCTTGGCCGCCGTGAGATGCGGCCGGATGTCGGTCTCGTACAGGCGCGCCTGCGCGGTGTCGGGCACGAGGACCATGATGACGTCCGCCCACGCGGTCGCCGTCGCCGGATCGAGCACGGTCACGCCCTGCGCCGCGGCTTTCGCCCGCGATCGGCTCGAGGGCGCCAGGCCCACGCGAACATCGACGCCGCTGTCACGCAGGTTCAGTGCGTGCGCGTGCCCCTGCGATCCATACCCCAGCACCGCGACCTTGCGGCTGCGGATGAGCGATAGATCCGCATCCGCGTCGTAGAACACTCTCGCCATTTGCGTCCTCCACCTGGCGGGCCTTGCGACCCGCGCTACACGCTGTAAGACAATCCTTCTTCCGCCCCCGACATCTCGTGCAGCCCTGCCAGTGCAGGCGCCGTCGAGCCCCGCGCCATCGCGACGCGTCCGGTACGGACGGTCTCGAGAATTCCGTACGGCCGCAGCACGTCCATCAGCCGGCTGACCTTGTCCTCCGGCGCGCAGATCTCCACGACGAGCGACTCGACCGCGACGTCGACGACGCGGGCATGGAAAACGTGCGCCAGCTGCATCACCGCCGCGCGATTCTCGTGGCCGGCGGCGAGTTTGATCAGGGCCAGCTCGCGCACGATGGCCGGCTGCTCCGAGATGTCCTCGACACGCACGACGTGCACCAGCTTCCAGAGGTGCGCCCGAATCCGCGCCGCGCCGCCCTCGTCCGTCGCGACGACGACGGTCATGCGGGAGACACCGGACGTTTCGCTGTGGCCGACGCTGAGCGACTCGATGTTGAAGCCGCGCCGCCGGAACAGTGACGATACGCGGTTCAGCACGCCCGGCCGGTCCTCGACGTAAACGACGAATGTATGCAGGGTCACGACAGGCTCTCCTCAGTCTGCAGCGGTTTCGACGATCGGATTCGGCCGGCGGATCATCGCGTGGAGGTCGGCGCCGGCCGGCACCATCGGGTAGACGGTGTCTTCCTGCTCGACGCGAAAGTCGATGAGGGCCGGCGCGCACAGCTGTCTCGCCGCCTCGATCGCCGGCACGACGTCGGCGCGCGACGACACGGCGCGGGCCTCGATCCCGAACGCCTGCGCGAGCGCCACAAAATCAGGTCCTGAGAGAGGCGTCGCGGCATAGCGCCGCCCGTAAAAAAATTCCTGCCACTGACGAACCATCCCCAGGAAGCCGTTGTTGATGACGGCGACCTTGATGTCGATCCGGTCCTGGACCGCCGTCGCGAGCTCGCACATCGTCATCTGGAATCCGCCGTCGCCGACGACCGCCCACACTTCGGCCTCCGGGCGCGCGCGCTTCGCGCCGATTGCGGCAGGGACCGCGAAGCCCATGGTGCCCAGTCCGCCGGACGTGATGAGAGAGCGCGGGCGATCGTGGTGGAAGTACTGCGCCTCCCACATCTGGTGCTGGCCGACATCCGTGACGACAATGGTGTCGCCCGTTCCGGTCGTACGCCAGAGATCGTTGATCACATGGGCCGCATAGAGATGTCCGCTGTCGGGCAGCGACTGGATGTCGCGAACAGCCGAATCTCCCTTGAACCCGGCGATCCGCCCCAGCCATTCGGCGCGATCGCTGGAGTTGACGTGCTCGAGGAGGTGGCCCAGCGCATCCGAAAGATCGGCGACGAGCGCCACGTCCACGGAGATGTTCTTGTCGATCTCCGACGCGTCGATGTCGATGTGGATCTTTCGCGCCGATGGCGCGTACGTTTTGACGTTGCCGGTCACCCGATCGTCGAATCGCATGCCGCACGCGATCAGCAGGTCGGCCTCCTGGATCGCGAGATTGACCCACGCTTCGCCGTGCATGCCCATCATGCCCAGATTGAGCGGGTGTGACGCGGCGAACCCGCCGATGCCCAGGAGCGTCGCAGCCACCGGGATGTGTGCGCGTTCCGCGAGCTCGCGTATCAGTCGTTCCGCGCCGGAGATCATCACACCGTGGCCGGCAAGGATGAGGGGACGCTTTGCCGCATTGATCAGGCCGGCGGCGGCCGACACCGCGCGCGGATCCAGAGGCGGCGCGGCCCGCCAGCCGGGGACGACCGGCGCCGCGGCGTCCCAGTCGAACTCCGCGGTCGACTGCTGCGCGTCCTTGGTGACGTCGATGAGCACGGGACCGGGGCGGCCGGACTTCGCGATGAGGAACGCCTCGCGCACCGCGGGGGCGACGTCGGCCGCCGACGTGACGAGGTAATTGTGCTTGGTGACCGGCAGCGTGATGCCGGTGATGTCGATCTCCTGAAACGCGTCGGTCCCAATGAGCCGGCTGCCGACCTGGCCGGTGATGCAGACGATCGGCACCGAGTCCATCATCGCGGTCGCGATGCCCGTGACCATGTTCGTCGCCCCCGGCCCCGACGTGGCGATGGCGACGCCGACCCTCCCCGTGGCGCGTGCGTAGCCGTCGGCCATATGCGTCGCGCCCTGCTCGTGCCTGACGAGCGTGTGGCGGACCGGGTAATTGAGCATGGCATCGTAAGCGGGAAGGATCGCGCCGCCGGGATAACCGAACACGTCGGTGACTCCCTCGCGCACGAGGCACTCCCACAGGATCTGCGCACCGGTCAGCTTCATCGCTGCTCCCCAGCCGCGGCCAGCGTCGGCTGGCCCGCGGCAACCGTCACCGCGCCTTCGGCGGCCGAGCCGACGAGCGACGCGTATTTCGCCATCACACCGCGCTTGTACCGCGGCTCCGGAGCCGCCCACCCCTCGAGGCGCCGCGCCAGTTCTGCGGCGCCGACTTCCACGTCGACGCGCCGCATCGGCAGGTCGATCGTGATGATGTCGCCGTCCCGGACCGCAGCAATCGGCCCACCCACCGCAGCCTCGGGCGCGACGTGACCCACCATGAGCCCCCGTGTTGCACCCGAGAACCGTCCGTCCGTGATGAGCGCGACGGAATCGCCGAGCCCGGCGCCGACAATCGCGGCGGTGACGGCGAGCATCTCCCGCATTCCCGGACCGCCACGCGGTCCCTCGAACCGGATGACCAGGATGTCGCCGGCGGTGAGGCGGCCCGCCTGGACGGCGGCGAACGCCTCTTCCTCGGAGTCGAAAACCCGCGCAGGCCCGCGATGACGGGCGTGCTGGCTCGTCACCTTGACGACGGATCCGTCCGGCGCGAGCGTGCCACGCAGGATGACGAGCCCACCCGTCGGTCTGATTGGGTTCGACAGCGGACGCACGACCGACTGACCGGCCGACTCCCGGGCAGCCGCGGCTTCCTCGCTCATCGTCCAGCCGGTGACCGTGACCGCGGCGCCGTCGAGCAGGCCGCCGTCGAGCAGTCGCCGCGCGACGAGCCGCGTTCCGCCGGCTGCGTGCAGGTCGGTCGCGACGAACCTCCCGCCGGGCTTCAAATCGCCGATGAGCGGCACACGGTCGCTGATGCGATCGATGTCGTCCAGGACGAGCGGAACGTTCGCCTCCCGGGCGATCGCGACGAGGTGCAGCACGGCGTTGGTCGATCCGCCGGTCGCCGCCACGGAGGCGACGGCGTTTTCGAACGAGCCCCGCGTCAGGATGCGCGACGGCCGCCGGTCCGCGCGCAGCGCGTCCATCACGAGGCGTCCTGTTTCGCGCGCGACCTCACTCTTCGCGGCTGCAGTGGCGGGCACGTCGCCGCTTCCGAACGCCGCGAGGCCGAGGAATTCGCACGCCATGGCCATCGTGTTCGCGGTGAACTGCCCGCCGCACGCCCCGGCTCCCGGGCACGCGCGGTCCTCGAGGTCGCAGAGCTGCTGTGACGAGAGGCGCCCGGCGGCGTGAGCGCCGATGGCCTCGAAGACGTCCTGCACCGTCACGTCGCGCTCCTCGAAGCGGCCCGGCGCGATCGACCCGCCGTAGAGAATCACGCCGGGGATGTCGAGGCGCGCCAGCGCCATGGCCGCCGCCGGGATCGTCTTGTCGCAGCCGACGACGACGACGAGCGCGTCGAAGAGGTTGCCGCGCGCCACCAGTTCGATCGAATCGGCGATGACCTCGCGGCTCACGAGCGACGCCCGCATGCCCGCCGAACCCATCGTGATGCCGTCCGAAATGGAGACCGTATTGAATTCCATCGGCGTCCCGCCGGCGCCGCGGATCGCCTCCTTCAGCGGTTCCGCGAGGGCGCGCAGATGCAGGTTGCAGGGGCCGATCTCGGTCCACGTGTTGGCCACCCCGACGATCGGGCGTGCGAGGTCGGCGCGGCTGAAGCCGGCGGCGAAGAGCATCGCGCGCGCAGCCGCGCGGCTGGGTCCGTCGGTGATACCGCCGCTCTGCCACTTGGGATTCGACATCGATGACTCGAATGTTGGAAGGTTCCTCGTCGTGTGTCAAACTTATAATGTTTGTAACAACATTAGATTTGCTTATACGCTGCCTGCGCCTGCTGCGGGACCCGGTCCAGCCACTCGGCCGAGCGCCCGTGCAGACCGCGCACGGCCCTGGCGTACTCGTCGCGAAGGCGCCGGGTCACCGGTCCGGGTACCCCGGCGCCGATCGGCCGAAAATCCACTTCGCGTACTCCGACCACTTCGGCGGCCGTGCCCGTGAGGAAAATCTCGTCCGAGTCGTAGAGACGGTCGCGGGCGAACCATTCCTCGCGCACTTCGAGCCCAGCGTCCTCAGCGAGACGGATCACCGAATCGCGCGTGATGCCCGCGAGGATCCCGGCGGCCGGCGGCGTCAGGATGCGGCCCTTCGAGACGAGGAACAGGTTTTCGCCGGTGCACTCGGCCACATATCCGGCAGAGTCCAGCATCACCGCATCGTCGAAACCGAGCCGGATGGATTCGGTCTTCGCCAGAAAGGAATTCACGTAGTTGCCGCACACCTTGGCCCGGGTCGGCATGACGTTCGGATGATGGCGGGTGTGCGACGAAACGTTGAGCCGGATGCCGGTGTCGGAACCCTGCCCGTGATAGTCGTTCCACGGCCATACGGCAATGCCGACGTGCGGTCGTCCGGAGTCGATCGAGAGGTTCATCCCCCCTTCGGCGAGGTACACGAGCGGCCGGATGTAGCAGGACTGCAGGTCGTTCGCGCCAATCGTGTCGTGAACGGCGCGCACCAGCGCCTCCGCCTCCCACGGGAGCGGCGGAAACCCGAGAATGCGAGCCGAGTCAAGCAGCCGGTCGATGTGGTCGCGCAACCGGAACACCGCGGGGCCGTCCGCCGTCGCGTAGCACCGAATCCCTTCGAAGACGCCCATCCCGTATTGCAGGCCGGCCGTCAGGAACGGCACCCGGGCTTCTGCCTCCGGAAGCAGCCGCCCATTCATCCAGACATATCCCATGATCGCGTCCTGAAAAACGAAACGGCCGTCATCCGCTGGGGGTGACGGCCGCTTCGATGTGTAGTCGATGGAACGACGGGCCGTCAGCCGCTGTGCATCGGAATCCCGACAATCGGGAGCAACAGGCAAATGACGAGCCGCTGTGCCACGGCGATACGATGACGCCTCCGCCGCGCATTGTCAAACTCATATTCCTGCTGGAAACATAAGCATCCCTTATGGCCTCGAACGACAGCGACGCGGACGCCGAACCGCGGCGCTCCGCTCGCTTCGTAATTGCCCGTTCAAATCGCGGTGGCGCATACTGATACGGTCGTCTTACCCTCGTTTGCATGATGACGCTGCCTTCCACTTCAGAGATGTATCGCGCGCTCGTCGAGCGCGACGGCTCCTTCGACGGCCTGTTCTTCGCGTGCATTCGCACGACGGGTATCTTCTGCCGCCCGACCTGCCATGCGCGAAAACCGAAACCGGAAAACGTCGAGTTTGCGGCGTCGATCCAGGAGGCGCTGCATCGCGGCTACCGCCCATGCCAGCTCTGCGATCCAACGGCGGCTACGCCGGCCGATCCGAACTGGTTGGCGCCGCTGCAGGCGGAGCTCGCCGCGCGCCGCGATGCGAGGCTGCGGGACCACGATCTGCGCGTTCGGGGGCTCGACCCGGTCGTCGTGAGGCGGACGTTCAAGAAGCGATTCGGCATGACCTTCCAGGCGTATCAGCGCGCATGCCGACTCGGGATGGCGATGAAAGCCTTACATGACGGCGCCCAGACGCTCGAGGCCGGCATGGACGCAGGCTTTGAATCCGACAGCGGGTTTCGAGAAGCGTTCAGCCGCGTGTTCGGGGCGACGCCGGGTCACGCGCGCGAGACGGCGCTGCTGCAGGCCGGCTGGGTTGAAACACCGCTCGGGCCCATGCTGGCGATCGCCAGCGACGCCGCGCTGGAACTGCTCGAGTTCGTCGATCGCCGCGCCCTCGAGACCGAGCTGCGACGCCTGCGCGGCACGCTCGGCGCCGTCGTGCCGGGAGAGAACGTGGTGCTGCGGCAGACCCGAGAGCAGCTGGCCGAGTACTTCGCCGGTACGCGTCGCGAGTTCGACATCCCGGTCCATCAGCGTGGCTCGGAATTCCAATTGAAAGTGTGGCGGGCACTCTGCGAGATTCCGCACGGGGAAACGCGCAGCTATTCGGATATCGCGCGCCGTGTGGGCTCACCGGCCGCGGTCCGTGCGATTGGGCGTGTGAACGGCCAGAATCAGGTCGCCATCATCGTCCCCTGCCATCGAGTCATTCGCGCGGATGGATCGCTCTGTGGGTACGGTGGCGGGAAGTGGCGGAAGCAGTGGCTGTTGGATCACGAGAGAGGCTAGAGGGTTCTAGGGTTCTAGGGTTCGTCAAGATGGCGAGCCGGGTGAAAGGATGGTGGACGGATGTGGTCGGACTTTCGCTACTCCGTTCGGGCGCTTCGAGCGACGCCTGTATTCGCGGCGACCGCCATCATCACTGTCGCGCTCACCATCGGTCCGACGACGTCGATGCTGAACGTGGGCGAGTGGCTGCTCTGGCGTCCCGTCCCCGCGGTGCCCGACACGAGCCGCCTTGGAGTGGTGTGGTTCGGCGAGTGGGGCCCCGGGCGCGTCAGCCCGTGGAGCGTGTCGCCACTCAACATCGCCGACATGGTCGGGTCGTCCAGGACGATCGCTGCGATGGCCGGCGTGCAGGAAACGCAGGACGCCGTTACCGTCGAAGGGCGGCCGGCTGAGCGAGTCGGAGTTTCACACGCTGACGCAAGTCTGTTCGACACGCTCGGGATTCGCCCGTCTGCCGGGCGATTCTTCACCCCCCCGGAGGACAAGCTCCCGTCGGGTGCGCAAGTGGCTCTCGTCAGCGACCGGCTCGCACGCCGTGCGTTCGGCAGTCCCGAGGGCGCCCTCGGCAAGACCATTCTGCTGAACGGAGAACGGTTCGCCATTATCGGCGTCGCGCCCGCCGGGTTCCGCGGCATCGAGCCGTTCAGCGACGTGGACGTCTGGTATCCGGGCGCCGCGTACCGCCAGGTCCACCATTTTCGGTCGGCACCGGCTGTTGGCCGAAGCCACGGCACCTTCTATTCGTTCGTCATTCGGCTGCGCCCTGGCGCAAGCTTCGCACAGGCCGAGGCGGAACTGAACTCGCGCGCACAAGGGCTTCTCGAACGATACCCGGAGGAGAACGGCTTTCTCAGGACCGCACGCGCCCGTGTGTTTGCGGGCCTCGGGGCACATCCCCTTCAGCGGAGGGAGTACGCCTCGATGATTCAGCGGTTGCTGTTCATCGCGGCCGTGCTCGTGGGGCTCGGATGCGTCAACCTCGCCAACCTGTTGATCTTTCGCGGCGTCCGCCGCGACCGCGAGCACGCGGTACGGATGGCGCTTGGCGCCGGTCGCGCTGGTCTGCTGCGGCTGCACGTCGTCGAGAGCTGCCTTCTGACGCTGGCTGGTGCCGCCGCCGGCCTGGGCGCCGCCGAGATGCTGAACCGATTCGTTGTGGCGCTCGTCCTGCCGTCGGTTGCCGCATCGAATCTGGGCCTGAAGCTGCCGCTGGACTGGCGCGTCCTTTCGGCCACCCTCCTCCTGTCCGTCGCGTGCGGTGTTTTCGGGGGATGGCTCTCGGGCTGGATCAGCACGAGCCGCTCGGTGGCGCTGGGCCTTGCCCAGGCAGGAGGACACGGAACGCCCCGCGGGCGGTGGGTGCGTTCGGGTTTCGCGGCTGCGCAGCTTGCGCTCTCGCTCGCGCTCGTCGTTGGTGCGCTGCTGATGGTCACCACGCTCCGCGGATTGCGCGGAGTGCATCCGGGCTTCGCAGCCGGCGGCGTCACCGTTTATTCGATCGATCTGTCGAGCCAGGGCTACACACCGCGACGTGCCCTGCAGTACGTGCGCGACCTCGAAACGGGGCTTTCGTCGAATCCTGCCCTGAGCGCCGTCAGTGTGAGCTACAGCTGGCCCCTGGGGGCAGCATTCATCCAGCCGCTCCAGATTCCCGGAACATCGACAACGATTGACCTGTCGACCAACTTCGTGAGTGGCGACTACTTCAACGTCGTTGGGATCCCCCTCTTGCACGGACGGTCGTTCACGCGTGAGGAAGCGCTGGACGGCGGCGCGGCGAGCAGCCGGTCCGTGATCATCGGCGAATCGCTCGCAAGACGGCTGTTCGGAGCCTCCGACCCGATTGGACGGTCGCTCGCGCTCAAAGAGACACGAAGGCCGCCAGAGCAACCGCGCACCGTCGTTGGCGTCGTCGGTGACGTTGTGGCGGACCTGTTGAAGGGAGAACCCGAGCTGGCGCTGTACGAGCCGTTCGCAGCGTCCCCCTTCGCTACACGCCCGGTGGTGCTCATCAGATCCCGGCTGACGGCGCGGGCCGTGTCTAAAACCGTCGGCGCTCTCGCCGCGCGAATCGATCCCGCGACGCCCGTATCGTTGAATCAGCCGCTGGCGGCGCTCACGATCGAACGGCGACTCAGCACCCGGCGCGTGTTCGCCTGGGTGCTGTCCATCTTCGGCGCGCTGGGGCTTGCGTTGGCGTCGGTCGGTCTGTTCGGCCTGCTGTCGCAGGCGGTCATCGAACGCACACGTGAGTTCGGCATTCGGATGGCGATCGGTGCGACACGACGGCAGATCTATGGGCTCGTCCTGCGTTCCGCGGGAACCGTCGCCGTGATGGGCACTCTGACGGGGCTGCTGCTCGCGACGTTCGGATCGCGCCTCCTCGAGGCGCAGTTGTGGGGCATTACGGCGCGTTCGCCCGTCATCTATGCGGCCGGCGCCTTGATGCTGTCGTGCGTCGTGTTCGTCGCCGCCGCGTGGCCTGCGCGCGCCGCAACTCGCATCGAGCCGATCGAGGCGCTCCGGATGGAATAGCCGACGCCCATCGCCGGCGCGGCCGACCCGAGAGTGTAGAATGCGCGGCAAATGAAGCTCACTGCATTCCGCGTCGTGGTCGCCGTCCTGCTCGGGACAGCGGTGTCCGCCTCACTGGACGCACCGCTGCACGGCCAGGCCCCCACCCGGAGCGGCACGACCGCCGTCCACAATCGCGCCGTCAATCGCCTCCTGATCACAGGAGCGATGATCATCCCGGGGACAGGGATCCCTGCGTCCGGGCCGTCAGACATCCTGATCGAAAACGGTCTCATCGCGCGGATCGGCACATCGAACCAGCAGTGGCCGCAGGCTGACGCCGTCATCGACGCGCGCGGCAAGTGGGTCATGCCTGGCATCGTGAACACGCACATGCACTGGCACGACGAACGCGTCGGTCCGATTCCGATTCAGTACGAGCGCAATCTCTATCTCGCGTCGGGCGTGACCACCGCGCGTGAGGTCGGTGGTGATTTCGAAAAAGCCAAACAGTGGAAAGCCGAGAGCGCGGCGCACACGATCGTGGCGCCTCGCATTCTGCTGTACCCGATGCTGCGCGACCTGCTGCAGAAAGACCAGGCATACAGCGGTACGACGGATGAAATTCGCGCGCTGGTGCGCTCGGCGAAGCAGCGCGGGGCGGACGGACTGAAGCTGATCGGACCGATGGATCGCGATCAGGCGGCCGCAACAATCGATGAGGCGAAGAAAGTGGGCCTGCCGACGACCGTGCACATCGCCGTCGGCGAAGCGACCGCTCGGGACTTCGTAGACGATGGCATCAACTGCATCGAGCATTTCTACGGCATCCCCGACGCGGCCCTCGACGGGGTCCAGGACTTCCCGCCGGAGATGAATCTGAACAACGAGATTCATCGGTTCGGGCGCGCCGGCGAGCTGTATACGCAGGCCAATCTCAACCCGGAAAAGCTGTCGCAGTTGCTCGACGACATGGTGGCAAAGCACGTCGCGTGGAGCCCGACCCTGTCGACGTACGAAGCGACGCGCGACCTGATTCGCGCTGAGAACCTCCCTTGGTACAAGGACTACCTCCACCCGTCGCTCGAGGCGTACATGAAGCCGAGCACGACGCGGCACGCCACGTTCTACATGGGATGGACGGCGACACAGGAAGCACGCTGGCGGAAGGACTACCAGGTCTGGATGGCCACGCTGCTCGACTTCGGCCGCCGGGGCGGAGTGATCACGGTGGGTGACGACGCCGGGTTCCTCTATGGATCCGTGTACGGCTTTGGCACCGTTCGAGAGCTCGAACTGCAGCAGGAAGCGGGGTTCGCACCGCTCGAGGTGATTCGACACGCGACCGTCAACGGCGCGCAGGTGCTCGGCCTGGACAACAAGCTCGGACGGATCCGGGCTGGCTTCGTCGCCGATCTCCTCGTCGTCAATGGCAACCCGCTCGCCGACCTGCATCTGCTGAACCCGTACGGCACCGACTTGATGACCATCGACGGGAAAGTCGTCGACAACTACTCGGGGGACATCATGCCAGGCGACCCGCGCGCCGGCATGATTCACGGCGGCGGCATCGAGTGGACGATCAAGGACGGCATTCCGTACCACGTGCCGACGCTGATGAAAGAGGTCAAGGACATGGTGGCGCAGGCGCGCGCGGCGCAGGGGAGTCCGTCGAAATAAGCGGGACAACGCTAACTCACGCGGATGCTATAATTTGCTGTTTCTCCACCGCATGGACCAGCGCTTCATCCGCAACTTCTCGGTCATCGCCCACATTGATCACGGCAAGAGCACCCTCGCGGATCGATTCCTCGAGCTCACCGGTGCACTGCAGCCGCGGGAAATGGAAGCACAGGTCCTCGACACCATGGACCTCGAGCGGGAACGCGGGATCACCATCAAGGCACACGCGGTCCGCCTCACGTACGCGGCGGACGACGGCCACACTTACATACTCAATCTCATCGACACGCCGGGCCACGTCGACTTCTCGTACGAGGTGACGCGATCGCTCGCGGCGTGCGAAGGCGCGCTGCTCCTCGTCGACGCGTCCCAGGGCGTCGAGGCGCAGACGCTTGCCAACGCGTACCTCGCCGTCGAGAACGACCTCGAGATCATCCCCGTCATCAACAAGATCGATCTCCCGGGCGCGCAGCCGGACGAAGCCAAGCGGCAGATCGAGGACATCGTCGGGCTGGATGCCAGCGGCGCCATCCTCGCGAGCGCGAAAGAGGGGGTTGGCGTCAAGGAGATCCTCGAGGCCATCGTCCACCGCCTGCCGCCGCCGAAGGGCAATCCGGAAGCGCCGCTGAAGGCGTTGATCTTCGACTCCTGGTATGACCCGTACCGCGGCGTGATCATCCTCACGCGCATCATCGACGGCGTCATGCGGCCTGGACAGAAGATTCGGCTCATGGCGAACGGTCAGGAGTATCAGGTCGACCAGGTCGGCGTGTTCTCCCCGAAGCCGCTGCCGATCGACGCGCTGGGCGTCGGCGAAGTCGGCTTCGTCTTCGCCGGCATCAAGACCGTTGCCGACGCAAAGATCGGCGACACGATCACCGAAGCCGACAATCCGACCAGCGAGCCGTTCCCCGGCTTCAAGGAAATGAAGTCGATGGTGTTCGCGGGTCTCTATCCCGTGGAAGGCAGCGAATACCCGGAACTGCGCGATGCGCTCGAGAAGCTGCGGCTGAACGACGCGTCCTTCCACTTCGAACCGGAAACGTCGGCTGCGCTCGGCTTCGGGTTCCGCTGCGGCTTCCTCGGGCTTCTCCACATGGAGATCATCCAGGAGCGCCTCGAACGCGAGTTCAACGTCGACCTCGTGACGACGGCGCCCGGCGTTCTGTACCGCGTGACGACGACCGACGGTGAGGTGCACGAGATCGACAGCCCGGCGAAGCTCCCGGATCCGGGGCGGATCGAGAAGATCGAGGAGCCGGTGATCACGGCGATGATCCTCACGCCGTCGACGCACGTCGGCGGGATCCTGGAGCTCTGTCAGGAAAAACGCGGCATCCAGAAGGGGCTGGAATACCTGTCGTCGGACCGCGTGCTCGTCACCTACGAATTGCCGTTCAACGAGGTCGTGCTCGATTTCTACGACCGCCTGAAGACGATCTCCCGTGGGTACGCGTCTCTCGATTATCATGTCACCGGCTACTGGGAGTCGCCGCTGGTGAAGCTCGATATTCTCGTCAACGAGGAGCCGGTCGACGCGCTCTCGATCATCGTGCACCGCGACAGCGCCTATGCGCGGGGGCGCGCGCTGGCGTCGAAGATGCGCGAGCTGATCCCGCGGCAGATGTTCGAGGTTGCCATCCAGGCGGCCGTCGGCAGCCGGATCATCGCGCGTGAAACGGTGAAGGCGCTTCGCAAGAACGTCCTGGCGAAGTGCTACGGCGGCGACATCACGCGCAAGCGCAAGCTGCTCGAAAAGCAGAAGGAAGGCAAGAAGCGCATGAAGCGGGTGGGCCGGGTCGAGATCCCGCAGGAAGCCTTCCTGGCGGTGCTGAAAGTGGGTCAGGAGTAGCGCAGGCCTCAGGACCGCATGGCAGCAACATTCAAGAAATCCGTTCTCCGCGAATACTTCGAGTCCATCGTCATTGCCGTGATCCTCGCGCTGTTCGTGCGCACCTGGGTCGTCCAGGCGTTCAAGATCCCGACCGGCTCGATGGAATACAACCTCCTGATCGGGGATCACCTCCTCGTCAACAAGTTCATCTTCGGGCCGACGCCGCTCGCGGTCGGCAAGGCGCTGCTGCCGGTGCGGCCGATTCGCCGCGGCGACATCATCGTGTTCAAGTACCCCGACCAGCCGGATCGCGACCTCATCAAACGCGTCATCGGTCTCCCGGGCGAGACGGTCGAACTCAGGAACAAGAAGGTCTACATCGACGGCAAGCCGATCGACGAGCCCTACGTGCATTTCCTGACACCGCCGTCGACCGCGTTTCAGGAGATCACATCGTCCGACGTCCGCGAGAACTACGGGCCCGTGACCGTGCCGCCGGAACAGTACTTCGTGATGGGCGACAACCGCGACAACTCCGAGGACAGCCGCTACTGGGGATTTCTGCCCAAAAACAATGTCAAGGGGAAGGCGCTCATCATCTATTGGTCGTATGAGTCGGGCCGCGAGGACTACCTCGACGAGGGCTACGTCGCCTCGGCGAAGCGGCTCGGGTCCGTGTTCGTACACTTCTTCACCCGCACGCGGTGGGAACGGCTGTTCCATCAGATTCGCTGAGGGGGGCACGGATGATTCGACGTCTTCTAGCGCTCGTCATCGTGCTCGCGCTCGTCTACGCCGGCTGGCACGTCGGCGTTGTCTGGTCCCAGTACCGGAAATTCCAGGACGACGTCCGCAACGTGGCGTTGTTCGGCAATGACAAGACCGATGACGACCTGAAGTCGAAAGTGATGGACCTCGCGTCGCAGAACCAGGTGCCGCTCCAGCCGGACGCCATTGCGATTACGCGCCGAGCCGGCGAGGTGACGATCGAAGCGCACTATACGCAGGCCGTTACAGTCCTGCCCGGCTATACACGGTCGCTCGACTTCACTGTGAAGTAAGCCGGCTCCCGCTGGTCGGGTCGTGACCGGCGGCTGTGAGGCCCTCTCCACGCTCTTTGACAGCGCTCGTCTCTAGATCCGCGAGCCGAGCGCGCTTCGAGCGGCGCCGCTGTGGTTGGCCGCTGTCAGCGCGCAGCGCGTCGCCTCCCCCCGCACCGCGTCCGCATACGCGGCATCTTTCACCGAGCCGAGATTGATCTCGACGTTCTGCCGAGCGCCGCGCAGGCCAGCGCCGAGGAGTTCGAGCGCGACCTGCACGTCGCTGGATGCAGAAGGATTGCCCAGTTCCCCGATCGTGACTGCCTGTTCCAGCGCGTCCGCGCATGCGCGCATCACCGACAGCGGCGCGTCGATTGCGCTGTGCAGCGCCTCCTGGATGGCCGAGCTCCTTGCGGTCTTCTCCTCGTCCGTCGCTTTCGGCTTCCTGTATGCGGAAACGACGCGATCGTACGCCTCGCTGTCGCGATCGATGAGTGAGGCGAGAACATCTGCGAGAACAGCGCAGCGGGCGGCAGCGGCGGAGAGCCTGCCGCGGTCACCGTCTGTGTCGGCCTTCGATTTCGGAAGCCCCGCGACCATCGCGAGCAGCGAAGCGCCGACGGCGCCGGCCAGCGCGGAAGCGGAGCCGCCGCCCGGCGTCGGCGACGACGAGCGAAACGCTGCGAGCAGATCCGTGACGGAGTGATCGACGAGTTTCACCACGTCAGATTACCCGATACCGTCCGGCCGTTCTTGATCACACCCGCGATCGACTGCGCGCCGGCGCGAATCAGCTCGATCGGATCCCCGTCGACGAGCACCGCGTCCATCCGTTTGCCAGGCTCCAGACTGCCGGCCGTCTGCGCGCGGTCCACACTATGGGCAGCGTTGATCGTCGCGGCAATCAATGCTTCTTCGAACGTCAGCCCCATGCCGAAGCATGCCAGTGTCATCGCGAACGGCATCGATGGCGAGAATCCGCCTCCGGGGTTCACGTCCGTCGCGAGCGCGACGGGCACTCCGGCATCGATCAGCGCCCGGGCCGGCGCGAACCGCCCCAGCTTCAGATAGAACGCCGCGTTGGGAAGGAGCGTGGCGACGACGCCCGCATCGCGCAGGGCGGCGATACCGTCGGCGGGAATGAAGATCAGATGATCCGCGGAACGCGCCCCGACGGCCGCGGCGACGAGCGACCCGCCGCTCGCGCCAAGTTCGTCCGCATGGATGCGCGGCTTCAGTCCGGCGCGGACGCCTGCCTGGAGAATCTGTCGCGATTCCTGAGGCGTGAAGACGCCGGTCTCGCAGAACACGTCGCACCATTCCGCGAGTCCTTCGCCGGCAACGGCCGGGATCATTTCATCGATGACGCACGCGACGTAGCGCTCTCTCGCGTGGCGGTACTCGAGGGGAATTTCGTGCGCACCCATGAAGGTCGGTACGAGATCGATGGCGTGCTCCGCGTCGAGCGTGCGGATCGACCGCAGGATCTTCAGCTCGGATTCGACCGTCAGGCCATATCCGCTCTTGATTTCAGCCGTCGTGGTGCCGCACG
This sequence comes from Vicinamibacterales bacterium, assembly GCA_035495555.1. Classification (GTDB taxonomy): domain Bacteria; phylum Acidobacteriota; class Vicinamibacteria; order Vicinamibacterales; family 2-12-FULL-66-21; genus DATJFQ01. Next base: position 8,055 of record DATJFQ010000042.1, on the reverse strand, counting down.
CCAGCATCTCGTCGAGGCGCGGCCGCGTGGCGGCGACGAGATCCGCCTCGCTCGCGTCGCGGGTGGCGCGCACGGTCGAGGCGATGCCGCCGCCGGCCGCCGCGATCTCGGCGTAGGTGGCGCCGGCCAGGCGGCGCCGCAGCTCCTCACGTCGATCGCCGGCGAAAATGGCGTGCGTGTGCGCGTCGACGAAGCCGGGGACGATGGACCAGCGGGACCCCTCGATCGAGGGCACGCCGCTGTATTCGGGTGGAAGCTGCGCGTCCGGGCCGGCGTAGCGGATCGTGTCGCCGTCCCACGCCACCGCGCCGTCAGCGACGACCGCGACGTCGCGTTGCGCCGGTCCGCGCCGGGGCGCGGGGCCGGCGCAGGTGAGGATCTGCCGACAGTGCCGAACGACCGTCAGCATGAAAAGGGGACAACCGCCATTATTCGCAAAAAAAGGGGACAGCCGTCTCAATTCAGGACGGCTGTCCCCATTTTTGCAAAAAAATGGCGGTTGTCCCCTTTTTTCGCGTCGCGCGGGGGGCGCTCGGATGTTCAGACGCCGAGCGCGGCCAGGACCGCCGACACGTCGAGCCCGGAGATCGCGACCTTCTTGTCCCGCGACGTCTCACCCGCAAGGAGACGCACCGACCGGCGAGGCACACCGAGCGCCTCGGCGAGATAGCGCAGCAGCGCATCGTTGGCGGCCCCATCGACGGGCGGCGCCGCCAGGCGAATCAGGACCGCGCCGCCGCGCCGTCCGTCGACTCGCGTGCGCGGCGATCGCGGGATCACGCGGACGTCGAGGACGGCCTCAGAGACTGGCCTTCCGCTCATCCAGCCTGACGTCGGTTGCTCGCGGCGCCGGCGGCGCCTCGATCTGCCGAGGGCGATGCAGGAGCAGGTTGTCGTCCGCGCGGGTCTGGTCCTGATCCCGGATGAACTCGAGCGCGCGGTAGAGCGCCTGGATCGCGCCTTCGAGCTGCCCCTCCGCGTCACGACGACGGAGCTTCAGCTCGTTGATGTCGCGCTCGATTTCTTCGAGGCGACCCTGGGCCTTTTGCAGCAGCAGGTCGGCGCGCCCCTGCGCTTCGCGAACGATGATCTTCGCCTCGGCCTGCGCGGCGTCTTTCACTTCGTCGGCCAGCCGCTGGGCGGTGAGAAGCGTGTTGCGCAGGTTCGTTTCCCGATCGCGATGCTCCTGCAGGAAGGACTCGAGACGGACGACTTCGGTGCGCAGCCGATCGTTTTCCCGCAGCGTGTGCTCATAGTCGTCCGACGCCTCCATGAGAAAGGACGCGACCTCCGCGCGGTCGTACCCGCGCATGGACGTGCGGAAGCGTTGCTGGCGTATGTCGAGCGGGCTGACGCGCATCTTGCGCTCGGCCGGCTGCGGAGCGGGGAGGTTCTCGACGGTCGGCGGCTGCTCTGGACGTTCGCTCATGCGTGCCTCTCTTGTGGGGGGTTACTTCGCGCGATCGCGCGTGCCAAAAATTGCGGTACCTACACGGACGTCGGTCGCCCCCTCCTGGATGGCGACCTCGAAGTCATGGCTCATGCCCATCGAAAGCCGCCGCAGCTGCGACCCCTCCGCGCTCTGGCCCGCAAGACGGTCGCGGAGCTCGCGCAGCCGCCGGAAATACGGCCGTGCGGCTTCCGGGTCGTCCGACCAGGGCGGCAGCAGCATCAGGCCCACGAGCCGCGCCGCGCGGCATCGCGACGCGCCGCGCACAATCGCGTCGACCTGCGCCTCGGGCGCCCCGAACTTGGTCGCTTCGCCCGCGAGATCGACCTGGACGAAGACGTCCGGTGTCGCGCCGCTCTCCCCGGCGGCGGCGTCGACCTTCTCGAGCAGGTCCAGCGAGTCGATCGAATGAATGGCGGCGAACGCCGTGGCGGCCCGTCTGGCTTTGTTCGATTGCAGGTGTCCGATGAGATGCCATCTCGCGTCGAGGCCGGGCGTCTGTTCCTGCTTCTGCAGCGCTTCCTGGACCTTGTTCTCGCCGAAGTCGCGCTGGCCGGCGTCGTACGCGGCGCGAACGGCCTCGGCTGGAAATGTCTTCGACACCGCAATCAACCGGATGTCCCCGGGGTCGCGCCCGCTGGCGCGGGCGGCCGCCGCGAGTCGTTCACGGACGGCCGCAAGGTTCGAGTGGACGTGCTCCACCCGCGCTACTTGATCGACGCGAGGATGTTCTTCGCCGTTTCGGCGTACTGCCCGGTCGGCGCCAGCTTCAAATACTCTTCGAAGTGCGTCTTGGCATCTGCCGTTTTGCCTGCGTTCACCAGCGCCATGCCGAGCCAGTAGTGCGCTTCGGCCAGGGTGGGATCGAGCTTGACGGCCTGTTCGAACTGCGTCTGCGCTTCGGGGATCTTGCCGGCGTTCCAGAGAATGACACCCTGGTTGAACACCGCTGACGCACTGCCGCCGCTCGCGCCAGGAGTCCCGGATGCCGCCGCGTTGCTCAGCTCCGCGGCTTTCTTGCTGGCTTCCATCGCCTGTTCGGGCTTCTTCTGCGCGTTATAGATCGTGGCCAGACCAGCGTAAGGATCGGCGAAATCGGGCTTCAACTCGAGGGCCTTCTTGTACGACTGCTCGGCCTCGTCGTACTTCTTCTCCCGCACCTGGATCGTGCCGATGTTGGAGTAGCACTCGGCGCAGTTCGGCGCCGACGCGAGCACTTCCTGAAACTTCGCGATCGCTTCGTTGTCTTTGCCCTGATTGACGAGATCGACGCCGTCCTTGAACGCCGCGTTCATCGCGTCGACTTTGGCCTTCTGTTTCGCGGCTTCTTCCTTGGAAATCGGAGCCCCGGCGCCCCCGGCGCTCGGCGCCAGCGTGAGGTCCAGCACACCCATCTCCAGGTGGATCTGGGTTTCTTTGGTCGTGGTGAGATCACCCTTGGTGGCGGTGATCTTGTAGCGGCCGGGCTGCAGCCCGACCTGCATGTACTCACCCTTCTTGTTGGTCTTCGTGTCGAGGGAGCGCCCCGACACCTCGATGTTCTGAATGCTGACCTTGGCGCCGTCGACGGGATTGCCCTGAGCGTCGACGACCTTGCCCCGAATGGAGCCGCTCTGCGCGGCGGCGGGAGCTGCGACGAATGCCACGGCCATGCCCAGAACCGCAGTCATGACAGCGCGGCGTAGCTGGACGCCCATCATCTCCTCCAGTTATCAGGTGAAAAAATGCCGAGAGCAGTTTACACCGAACGCGTTACGCGCGGCGGCTCAGGTTCGTAATGAGGTACTCGCGGATCTCGCCGCGCCCGGAGGCGCGCGCGTTGATCGCGCGCCTGGCACGGACGGTGGTCGCTCGAAGCCCAGCGCCTCGGGCCGACACGCTCCGCGCGTACAGCTGGCGGATTTCGGGGGCAAACGAATTGCTCAGGAGGACCTGCGCGCCGCGAGCGGCAACCTCGATAACGAAGCGTTGCAGGGCCGACTGGGCATCCGGACCGAATCCCGCGGCCGTATACGACGTGAACCTGGAAGTGACGCTCAGCGGCGCATATGGAGGATCGAGATAGATGAAGTCCCCATCGCGCGCTCCGTCGAGCGCGACATCGAACGGGCACGCGTGCAGCGACACACCTGGTCGACCCAGCAGCCCGCTCCACGCGTGCAGGTTCCCCTCGTCGCAAATGCGCGGACGGGTCTGGCGTCCCACCGGCACGTTATAGTCGCCCCGCGCATTGACCCTGAAGAGCCCGTTGAAACCTGTCCGGTTGAGGAAAATCAGCATTGCCGCGAGCGCAGGCGAATATGCCGAGACAGGGTCCGCAGCCGCGTGCACGCGCCGTCGCGCAGGATTGAACCTGCCGTCGCGGACGGCGTAGTACGCGCGGTCCGGGTCCTTCTTGTACTGCGCCGCGAGCCGGTCGAGCTCGGCGATCAGGCGGTCGACGTCGTCGCGAACGGCGCGATAGCAGCCGATGACGTCCGCGTTGATGTCGGAGAGGTGCACCTCGCGCCCGTCGAGCGCGCCGGCATTGTGCAGATCCAGGAAGACGGCGCCGCTCCCGAGAAACGGCTCCAGATACCGCGAGAAGGCCCTCGGGTAATAGTCACGGAGCCGTGGGAGGAGCTGCCGCTTTCCGCCAGCCCACTTCAGAATCGGCCTGACCTCAGGCATCTGCGAAAAACCGGTCGAGCGCGTTCACATCGTGTGTTATCGGCGCGGGCGGCAGAGACTGCAGGAACCGCCGTCCGTAGCCCATCGTCCGCAGCCGCGGATCGAGCACCGCGAGCACGCCGCGGTCCTGCCGGTGACGGATCAGGCGGCCGAGGCCTTGCAGGAGCGCCAGAATCGCCAGCGGAATCTGATAGTCGCCAAACGCGTTGCCGCCGGCCGCATTGATCGCATCGATCCGGGCGGCCGTGATCGGGTCCCCGGGCGACGCAAACGGCAGCTTGTCGATGATCACGCAGCTCAGGGCCTCGCCGACGACGTCGACGCCCTGCCAGAAGCTGGAGGTTGCGAACAGCACTGCGTGCGGGGTCGCCTTGAAGTCGCGGATTAGCGCGGATCGCGGAGCGGTACCCTGCACGAGCATCGGATATTCGAGCTGCATCGATGCAAGCTGGTGCACCTGCCGGAGGTTTGCGTAGCTCGTGAACAGCACGAACGCGCGGCCGCGCGTGCGCTTCAAAATCTCGACGACTTCCGCCGCGGCCGATTGCGTAAACGAGGGAGAGCGGGGATCCGGCATCCGCTTCGGCAGATACAGTATGGTCTGCGTCGAAAAATCGAATTCCGAGGGCAGCCGGATTTCCGAGGCGCGGCCGATTCCAAGGCGGCTGCGCACGTAATCGAACGAGCCGTCGACGCTCAACGTGGCGGATGTGAGGACCGTCGCGTGCATGCGATCGATCAGCAGCTCACGGATGATGTCCGACACGTCGATGGGCGAGGCACGCAGGTACACCCCTCGTCCGCGGGTTTCGAGGAAGTAGACGTACGCGTCATCGCCGGCGGCAATCAGGAACGCGAGATCCTTCCGCAGCTCCAGCGCGCGCCGCGCGAGCGCCAGCACGTCTTCCGGAATGTCCTTCGTCAGCGCGATGGTTGCCTCGAGACCCACGAGCGCGGTATCGAGGGCGGCCGCGTCTTCGTCGGCGGCCTGCAGGTCGCGCCGGCGCACGCGGACGCGATTGTCGGCGGCCGGGCCGGGACCGACTTCGAACCGCACCATCTGCAGCGTCGCGAAGAACGCCCTGGCCGCATGGCGGACGCGTTCGACATCCACACGGAGGGCATCCGCCTTCTCAGGATCCGGAATCTGCTTTGCGCCGAGCGCCCGGTCGGCGTCGCCGATGAAATCATCGACACGATACGTGCTCAACGCGATTCCGAAGTACTGCGTGGCGACGTCTTCGAGCTGGTGCGCCTCGTCCACGATCGCGTACCGGCACGCCGGGATCACCTCGCCGTTGGCGTTCTGCCGGACGGCGGCATCGGCGCAGAGCAGATGGTGGTTGACGATGACGACGTCGGATTCGGCCGCGCGCTGCCGCATCTTCGTGACGAAGCAGTCATCGAAGCGGGGGCAGTCCTTGCCGACACAGTTCTCCGCCGTGGCGGCGATGTCGGACCAGAACGGAAGGTCCTCCGGGAGGTCGTCCATCTCGGCACGGTCCCCGGTTGTCGTTGTCTTCGACCACTCGTCGATCGTGTCGAGCGCGAATTTCTCGTCGATCGTACGAAAGGCATGGCCTTCGCGCATCGTGTCGAAGCGATGCAGGCAGAGATAGTTGTTGCGCCCCTTCATGTACGTGGCGCTGAACTTCACGTCGAGCGTCTGCTGCAGGACGGGCAGGTCCTTGAAGAAGATCTGCTCCTGAAGATTCTTGGTCCCGGTCGAGACCAGCACGCGCTGCCGGCTGAGGATTGCGGGAATGAGATAGGCGAGCGTCTTCCCCGTGCCGGTACCGGCCTCGGCGAGCAGGACGCCGCCATCGCTGATCGTTTCGGCGACCGCCGCCGCCATCTGGCGCTGCGCGGGACGCGCTTCGAAGCCGTCCAGCGCCTGCGAGAGCGTACCGCCCGGGGCGAGGACGCGGTCGACGGCGTCCTGCAGCAGGCGTGTGGACGTCAGTCCTCCGGATACAGCGGGAACTTGCGGCACAGGGTTTCCACTTCCACCTTCACGCGCGCCAGCAGGGAGTCGTCGTCGCGCGACGCGAGCGCCCGCGTGATGAACTCAGCGATGACGTCCATCTCGGCCTCGCGCATCCCCCGGCTCGTCACGGCAGGTGTGCCGACGCGGATGCCGCTCGCCACCATCGGAGGGTTCTTGTCGAACGGGATGGCGTTCTTGTTGACCGTGATGCCTGCTTTGCCGAGCGCAGCTTCCGCCGCTTTCCCGGTGATGCCGCGTGAGAACACGTCGACCAGCATCAGGTGATTGTCGGTGCCGCCGCTGACGAGGCGGAAGCCGGCGGTCGACAGCGCGGACGCGAGCCGTTTCGCGTTGGCGACGATCTGCTTCTGATAGTCGATAAACGACGGCTCCATCGCCTCCTTGAGGCAGACGGCCTTTGCCGCGATGACGTGCATCAGCGGGCCGCCCTGGATGCCGGGAAACGCCGTGCGGTCGAGATCTTTGGCGTACTTTGCCCTCGACAGCACCATGCCGCCGCGCGGTCCGCGGAGCGTCTTGTGCGTCGTCGTCGTGACGAAGTCCGAATAGGGGACCGGGCTCGGGTGCACGTTGGCCGCCACGAGTCCCGCAATGTGAGCCATGTCGGTGACGACCGGGGCGCCGATGTCGCGGCCCACCTTCCCGATGCGCTCGAAATCGATGATGCGCGGGTAGGCGCTCGCGCCGACCATGATCATCTTCGGCTTGTGCTCGTGCGCGAGCCGCTCGAGTTCCTCGTAGTCGATCCGCTGATCGTCTTCACGCACGCCGTAAGGCACGATCGTGTACAGCTTGCCCGAGAAATTCAGCGGGTGGCCGTGCGTGAGATGCCCGCCGTGCGCGAGGTTCATTCCGAGCACCGTATCGCCCGGCTTCAACAGCGTGAAGTACACAGCCATGTTGGCCTGCGCGCCCGAGTGCGGCTGCACGTTCGCGTGCTCGGATCCGAACAATTCGTTCGCGCGCGCGATGGCGAGCGATTCTGCGACGTCGACGAATTCGCAGCCGCCGTAATACCGTTTGCCCGGATACCCTTCGGCGTACTTGTTCGTCATCACCGAGCCCATCGCCTCGAGCACGGCGCGGCTGACGAAGTTCTCGGACGCGATCAACTCGAGTCCCGTGTTCTGCCGATGGCGTTCGCCGGCGATCGCTTGTGCGATCTCCGGGTCGGTATCGGCGAGCGTTCTCCAGCGCGGGTTTGTCATTGGTCCTGCTCGATGGCTGTGATCTGGTCGATCCGCCGCTGGTGGCGTCCGCCGTCGAACGGCGTCGCCAGCCAGAGCGCGAGAATCTCGTCGGCGAGGCCGCCGGCGACAATCCGGCCGCCGATCGCCATCACGTTCGCGTCGTTGTGCGCGCGCGACATCCGCGCGGTATACAAATCGTTGCACAGCGCGGCGCGAACACCGTTGACCTTGTTCGCCGCGATCTGCTCGCCTTGTCCGCTGCCCCCGATGACGATGCCGCGGTCGGCGCGGCCGGTCGCGACGAGGCGGGCCACTTCCGCGCAGATCGGCGGGTAATCGACCGGCGTCGTGCCGTGGGTGCCGCGGTCGTCGACGTCGTGCCCGAGCCCCTTCAGCGTGTCGATCAGGTGCTGCTTCAGGTCGAAGCCTGCATGATCCCCGCCGATCGCGATCCGCATAGATGTGGAATTATAAGCTGCCGCATATGCCAGCCGTCACGATCAGCCGGAAAGGCGAGCAGCGCGTGCAGGCGGGGCATCCATGGGTGTACCGCAGCGACGTCGTCGGCGCGGAGGCCGTCTCCGCAGGCGATATCGTGCGCGTCGACGGTCCGCGCGGCCGTCCCCTCGGGTACGCGTTCTTCAGCGATCGATCGCAGATCGTGATCCGCATGATCGCGGGACCCCACGAAGAACCGTCTCCCGATTTCTGGCGCTCGCGCATTGTCGCCGCAGCGC
>DATJFQ010000041.1:0-156364 GCA_035495555.1 Vicinamibacterales bacterium | reverse complement strand
CACGGAGCACCGAGCACTGCGCGCGCGTGAGCGCGCGCAGTGATATATTTCGGCGCCATGAAACAATCGAAGTCCTGGCGCATAGTGTTTGCGCTCGCGTCGGCGGCAGCTCTATCGGCGGCCGTCGTCTCCGCGCAGCGTGGTGGGCAACCGACCGGTCCGCAACCGACGACAACTCCGGAACCGCTGAAGTTCCGTTACATGGGTCCCGCGCCCGCGGGTCGCATCGCGTCGGCGGCGGGTGTACCGGGCGATCCCAATACGTACTATCTCGGGTCGGCGTCAGGCGGTCTGTGGAAATCGACCGATGGCGCCCAGACCTTCGTCCCCATCTTCGACGACCAGTCGGTCGCCGCGATCGGCAGCATCGCCCTCGCCCCGTCCGACCCGAACATCGTCTGGGTCGGAACCGGCGAGCCGTGGGTGATCCGCTACAGCGACGTCTGGGGCGATGGCGTCTATGTTTCGAAAGACGCCGGCAAGACCTGGAAACACATGGGGCTCGTCGACACGGGCCGCATCGCCCGTGTTCTGGTTCACCCGACGGACCCGAACATCGTGTATGTCTGCGCGGAAGGGCGCCTCACCGGCCCTGAGCAGGAACACGGGGTCTTCAAGACGACCGACGGCGGCGAGACGTGGCAGAAGGTGCTGTTCGTCGACGAACACACCGGCTGCTCCGGCCTCGCGATGGACGTGAACGACCCCAACACGCTCCTCGCGGGCACGTGGCAGGTCGAAGTGCACACCTGGGTCGAGAACAGCGGTGGTCCCGGCAGCGGCGTGTACATCACCCATGACGGCGGCGCGAAGTGGACGAAGATCACCAGCGGCATGCCGAAGCCGCCGGTTGGCAAGATCGACGTCGCGATTGCGCCGTCAAACGGCAAACGGATGTACGCGCTGATTCAGACGGCCGATCAGGGATCGCTCTGGCGATCGGACGATGGCGGGACGACGTGGAACACGGTGAGCTGGGACCGATCGCTCATCGGACGTGCGGGCTACTACATCCGCCTTGGCGTCAATCCGCAGAACGCCGATGACGTCTTCATCTCGAGCAGCAGCTTTCACCGGTCACAGGACGGCGGCAAGACCTTCAGCGGCAACGGCGGCGCGCCGTTCGCGTACACGCAGGGGCAGGCGAGCTGCGGCGATTGTCACGACATCTGGATCGATCCGAAGGACCCGACCCGTTACGTCCTGACCGACGACGGCGGGGCGGCAATCAACACGAAGAACGGCCCGCTGAACGTGAATCTGCCGAACGGCCAGATGTATCACGTCCACGTCGACAATCGCGTCCCGTACTGGATTTACAGCAACCGCCAGGACGATGGCACGATGCGCGGCCCGTCGACTGTGTCCGAGCAGACCGGCCGCGGGGTGCTGCCCGAGGGGAGCACCATGCCGCAACCGCCGGCCGTCGGGCGCGGCCGCGGATTCGGCGGCGGTGGTTTCGGCCGCGGGCGCGGTCCGCAGCTCCAGTGGCAGCCGGGCATTGGCGGCTGCGAGTCGGGCTTCACGATTCCTGATCCGAGCAACGCCGAGATCGTCTACGCATCCTGCTACGGCAACAAGGTTACGCGGTGGGACGCCAAGACCGGCACGGCGCGATCGATCGAGCCGTGGATGATTTCACTCGACTCGCCTCCCAACGAAGCCAAGTACCGCTGTCACTGGACGGCGCCGATGGCGATCGATCCGTTCGACACGAAGAATGTTTTGTACGGCTGCCAGGTGATTCTGAAGACGAACAACGGCGGGCAGTCGTGGACGGAGTTCAGCCCGGATCTGTCCACGAAAGAACCGGGACGCGTCATGTCGAACGGCGGCCTCGTCGGCGACAACCTCGGACAGTACAACGGCGAGGTCGTCTGGGACATCGAGTACTCGAAGATTAAGCAGGGGCTGATCTGGGCGGGCACCAACGACGGCAAGCTCTGGTACACGCGCGACAACGGTCTCCACTGGAACGACGTCAGCAAGAACTTCAAGGGCCTGCCGCCGTGGGGGACGTTCACGCAGATCTGGCCCTCAACGTTCGACCCTGGCACGGCCTACGTGTCGGTGGACTTCCACCTGATGGACGACCGCAAGCCGTACCTGTTCAAGACGTCCGATTACGGCGTCACGTGGAAGAACGTCACCGGCAACATCCCGTCGGGCCATCCGCTGGATTACATCCTGTCGTTCTCCGGAAACCCGAACAAACAGGGAATGCTGTTCGCAGGCAGCGGCCACGGCTTCTACTATTCGATGGACGACGGCGCGACGTGGACGCAGTTCAAGGACGGGCTGCCGCCAGCGCCCGTGAGCTGGATCACGGTCGAGCCGCGGTTCCACGACGTCGCCGTGTCCACCTACGGGCGCGGGCTCTACATCATGCCGAACATCACCGTGCTGGAGCAGACGGGCAGCGCGTCCACGCCAACGGTGACCGCGCCGACGCTGTACGAGCCGGCGCCGATCATCCGGCAGGCGCGCGACGCGTTCCAGCAGTACGGACGTCCCCACTTCACGCTCGCGCTTCCCAGCGCGCCGTCGGCTCCGATCAAAGTGGAGATCCTCGACGCAGCGGGCAAGGAGTTGCGGAACATGCAGGTCGTCGGCCACCAGGGGATGAACGGCTTCGACTGGGATCTGCGTCTCGATCCGCCGACGCTCGTCGCGCTCCGGACGACCCCGCCCGAGAACCCGCACATCTGGGACGAGCCCCGGTTCCGGAACACGGACGTCCGCCGCATCACGCACTGGGGCATCACGCCGCAGACGGGGATTCCGATGGCCGCGCCCGGCAAGTATCAGGTGCGCGTGACCGTCGACGGGAAGCAGTTAACGAAGCCGTTGCAGGTCATCAAGGACCCGGCGGTCGAAACGTCCGATGCGGATCTGCAGCTCTCGACGGCCACGCAGATTCAGATTCGTGACGCGATCACGCAGACCTCGAAGATGGTCAACCAGATGGAGATCTGGCGGAAACAGATCGAGGACCAGAAGAAGGCGAACCAGGGCAAGCCGGACGTCATCAAGTCGCTGGACGAGATGAACAAGAAGATCCTCGACGTCGAGCTGCAGCTCGTCTCGCGCTCAGAGATGCTGAGCGACGACAAGTACTTCCCTGAAGCCTACAAGGCGTACATGAACCTGATCTGGCTGAGCGGCGGCGTCGGCCAGGGCGCGAGCGACGAGGCCGGCTCGATCGATTACAAGCCGACCGACACGCAGATGAAGGTGTTCTCGGTGATCCAGGGCGACGTCGAAAAAGCGGAAGGCGGATACCTGAGGCTGCTCAGGACGGAACTCCCCGCCTTCAACCAGCAGATGGCAGGGAAGATCCCCCCGATCACGGACGATCTGCCCGGGAAGAAGTAAGGCCGGGCGCCCTTCACGGGGCGCCTGATCCGCCCGATGCACGTGAGCGGGCTACACGGCGTAGAACGCGTTTACGTTCTGTATTTCGCGTTCTACCCGCATCGCGTCCCATTTCAGTTCCTCCGCCGCGACACCAGCAAGCCGTGTGGTAATGGCGTCCGGCGGCTTTCCTTCGGCGCCGAGCTCTGTGCGTCGGATGACGATGTCAGCGACCGTGCAGGCCATCTCCTCCCTGATCGCGTAAATCGCCTCGGCGCCCACCGTGAGGTGTCCCGGCACGAGGGGCATTCGCCACTCGGTGCGCTCGGCCATAAGCCGGATGATAGCCGCGCAGCGATCGCCGTAGATGGCGGTCAGGTGGCGGAGCATCGGCGGCGCGAGCTCGAGGCCGACGGCCCGCGCGGTTTCAATCGCCAGCGCTTCGTGATCGGCGATGCCGGCGCCCGGCAGCGGGGCGTCGCCGGTGCGCGACGGAGGAATCGAACGACCAAGCCGTCGCGCCGCGGCGCTGACCGCTTTGGCGGCCACGCCCCGTGCCGTCGTGTACTTCACGCCGACGACGGTCATCGAGCCGGGCGCGCCGCTCGTCGCATGGTCGAGGATCAATGGTGCGGCCAGAAGATCCGGCCGCCCTCCCGGCCCGCGCTGCGCCGGAACGACACCGCAATGGACGAGCGTGACGTGCTCTCGCTGTAAACCGAGCTTTGGAAAGACCTCGTTGACGTCGCGAATGAACGCATCGACCTCGTCGGCGGTTGGCGGGCAGTCGCCCGGCTGCCGGAACGTGGGCGATTGGGCTGTGCCGACCAGGGCGCGCCCGTGCCACGGTGTGAGCGTCAGCATGCGGCCGTCGCGGCCCGCGGCGGCCATCGCGATGTCGCTGGCCGGCAGCGACGTGACGAGGTTCATCGCCTGGACCAGCAGCAGTTCGTGCGACACGCCGAGCTGCCGCATCATCGCACCCGCGTGTGCGCCAGCGGCGTTGATCGTCAGCCGCGCCGCCACGTCGTGTGTGTCGCCGGTGAGGACGTCGCGCACGCGCATCCCGCGGATCGCGCCCGCAGCGCGGATCGGTTCGACGGCTTCAACGTAGTTGGCCAGACGCGCGCCGTGTGCGTCCGCCGCGGCCGCAACGGCAATCGCAAGCCGGTCGGTCTCGACGATCTGGTAGTCGTACCACATCGCGCCCCCGGTCAGGCCGTCCTGCCGGACGCCGGGGAACAGCTTCAGCGTCGCCGCTTTCGACACGAGCCGCGCGGGCGGCAGATGGAGTTCCGGCTCGACGCCCTCGTTGCGATCGCGGCCGAGCCACGCGTCGATTCTGAACGCGGCGCGAAGCGCCAGGCGATTCTTCGTCGCCGATCGGTACGTGCCGACGATGAACGGCAGCGGACGGAGCAGGCGTGGCGCCATCCGCGCCAGCGCGCGCCGCTCACGAATCGATTCGCGCGACTTGTCGAGGCGGCCCGTCTGCAGCGTGCGCAGGCCGCCGTGCGCGGTCTTCTGATGGTTGAAGGATGCGGCGGACGCGAAGTCCCCGCGCTCGACGAGCGCGACGCTCAAGCCGCGGCTCGCCGCGTCGTGCGCGATCGCGAGGCCGTAAATGCCGCCGCCGACGACGAGGATGTCGTGCTCGCGGTCGGAGAGCGCCGCGACGTCGCGAAACCGCATGCAAAGATCACAAGCATCGCGCAAAGATCGCAAAGATGCAAAGCTGGCAAAGATGGCAAAGATGGCAAAGATCGCAAAGATGCAAAGATCACGTCTTTGGCTCTTGATCTTTGGATCTTTGCTTAAGATCTTTGCTTAAGATCTTTGCGTGAGTGACAACGCCGCGGTGCGCCGCTACTGGGACGCCCATATTCACGATCTGGACGTCTCGACCGCCGATCCCGGGACGCCCCGGTTCTTTCAGGACCTGGACCAGTATCACTTCGAGAAACTGCACCATCTTCCGAGGCTGATTGACTTCGACGCCTATCGCGGACGACGGGTCCTCGACGTGGGCTGCGGGGCGGGGACGGATCTGATGCGCTTCGCGCGCGGCGGGGCGATCGTCAGCGGGGTCGATCTCTCCTCGTCTGCCATCGCGCTCGCAAAGGCAAATTTCGCGCAGCAGGGGCTCGCCGCGGACCTTCGCGAAGCCGACGGGGAGCGCCTGCCGTTTGCAGACGAGACATTCGATCTCGTCTACGCGCACGGGGTCGTGCAATACACGACAGACGACAGGGCGCTGGTCGCGCAGTGCCGGCGGGTGTTGAAGCCCGGCGGGACGGCCGTGTTTCAGGTCTACAACCGCATCTCGTGGCTCAACGCGCTGTCGAAGCTGATGAAGGTGGGGCTCGAGCACGAAGACGCACCGGTGCTGAAGAAGTACAGCCTTTCGGAATTCCGGGCGCTGCTCGAGGGTTTCAGCGACGTGCGGATCGTCGAAGAGCGGTTCCCGGTGAAATCACGCCTGCACGGCGGCTGGAAGGGGACCCTGTTCAACACGTGCTTCGTCGGAACGTTCAACGCGCTGCCGCGACCCTGGGTCCGCCGCTTCGGGTGGCATCTTCTGGCGTTCTGCCGCAGATGAGGATCGTCAAGGCGCACGCCTACGGAAACGATTTCCTGCTCGTCAACGCGGGCGACCTGCCGCGGGACGTGGACCGCGCGGCGCTCACGCGTGACCTGTGCGAACGCCATCGAGGCATTGGCGCCGACGGCGTCATCGTCCACCGGCCGACGGAGTCGGGCGCCGTGATGGATCTGCTGAACGCCGACGGCAGCTACTCGGAGGTGTCCGGCAACGGCGTCCGCTGCCTGGCGGCGCTCGTCGCAGGCGAACGCGAGCTGCCGGTCGGCGCCATCGTCATCATCGAAACGGACGCGGGCGCGAAGGTGCTGGAGTTGCTCGACGTCCACGGGAGACGCCTCACGTTTCGCGCCGCAATGGGCCAGCCGGAAGATGTCGCGCGACGTGTGATTGCGCTGGAGAGCGAACGCGTCGAGGCCATAACGATGCGCGTGGGCAACCCGCAGTGCGTGGTGCTCGGCGATCTCTCGAACGAGCGGCTCCACAACGTCGCCGGGCGGCTGGCGGTGCACCCGTCCTTTCCGGCAGGCACGAACGTGGAGTTGGCCGCCGTTGAAGCGGCGGACCGGGTGCGGATTCTCATCTGGGAACGCGGCGTGGGTCCGACCGAGGCGTCCGGCACCGGCGCATGCGCGGCGGCCGTGGCCGCGATCGCGTACGGGGGCGCCGTACGCGATGTGCAGGTCGTCTCCCCCGGCGGCACCCAGCGCGTCGAGTGGCGAGACGATGGGCTTTACCTCACCGGCTCGGCTGAAGTGTTGTTCGATTGCAGCTGGCCGTACTGACCCAGCACCCATCCGAGGTACCCAGCCCCAAGCACCCCGCGCGAAGCCGACTAACGTCGCCGTTTCGGCTTCGGCGGGTGCTGCATCACTGCATCAACCGCCGCGATGGCTTTGTCGAGATTTTCGCGTACTCCGTCCAGCGCGGTGACCGCTTCCTTGTAGTTTTTCGCGGTGACGGCTGTGCCTGCTTTTTGCAGACGCGCGCGCGTGTCGTCGAGCGTGGCATGTGCGCCGTGGAGTTCCCGCGCGGGGACGTGCGCGGCTTCCGCGGCGCTGAGACGCGTGTCGAGCTGCTGGGTGCGCGCGAGGAGAGCCGTGATGCGCGCTTCGGCATCGCTGCGGGCCTTGGCTTGTCCATCGGCAGCGGCGCTTGCGGCCGCCTTCGCGCGCTCGCGGGCATCGAGCGCGTAACTCAGCGCCTGGCGGTAGTCGCGCTGATCGACGGCTTCGTGCGCTTTCTGCAACGAGGCAGTCGCGGCACCGTAGTCGTCGGGCGCGTACTGGTCGGCGCCGGCTGCGCGCGCCGTGTCGACCGCGCCCTGCGCCTGATCGAGTTCCTTCTGCGGCGGCTCGGAACATGCGGTCAGGCACACGAGCGCGACACAGAGAGCGATCAACCGACGCACGCGAAAAGTATAGCAACGATTGATGTAGCATGAAGAGCATCGAGCCGCACGATCGGCCGCGCGAGAAGCTGCAGCGCGTCGGTGCGGGAGGCCTCGGCGACAATGAACTGCTCGCGCTCGTGCTCGGGCAGGGCCCGGCCAGGAGCGGCGCGCTCGAACTCGCGAACGCCGTGCTCGCGGTGGTGGGAGGACTGCACGGCCTCGCGCGCGCGTCCATGGACGAACTCCGGCGCATCCCCGGCATCGGCGACGCACGTGCGGCGCAGCTGCTTGCCGCGGTGGAAGCCGGCCGGAGAACGCTCGTTCGCAGCCGGCGTGAGCGGCCGCAGATTCTGCACCCGCGCAACGCCGCCGAGCTCCTCATCCCGCAGTTCGGCAGCCAGCCGGTCGAGCACTTTGGCGTGTTGTTGCTCGATACCAAGCATCGCGTGATGCGGACGTCGGTGGTCTCTGTCGGCTCGGTGGACACCAGCGTCGTCCACCCGCGCGAGGTATTCCGCGCGGCCGCGACGGTTGGAGCGGCGGCGATTGTGCTCTTCCACAATCATCCCTCCGGCGATCCCACACCGAGCACGGACGACGTGGTGCTGACGCAGCGGCTCGTGCGGGCGGGAGACCTGATGGGCATTCAGGTGCTCGATCACGTGATCGTCGCCGAGAGCCGCTATCACAGCATGCGCGAACAGAAAGACTTCTGATGCTCTATTTCGATTGTTTCTCGGGCGCCTCCGGCGACATGATTCTCGGCGCCTTCCTCGATCTCGGTCTGCCGCTCGACGGCCTGAAGTCGGCGCTCGGCAGCCTCGCGATCGAATACGGCGATGTCGCAGCCGAAACCGTGAAACGCGCGGGGGTGACAGCAACCAGGTTCCGCGTCTCCGAGAAGGCCGCCGACGTGTCCACCGACACGACGCGGCCCGCGCACGCCCACTACCACTTGAAGGCCATCGTCGCCGCGATCCGCCGATCCGCCCTCTCGCCGGAGAATCGCGATCGCGCCGTCCATCTCTTCGAGCGGCTTGCGGAGGCGGAGGCGGCGATTCACGGCACGCCGATCGAAAAGGTGCACCTCCATGAGGTGGGCGCGCTCGATTCGATCATCGACATCGTGGGCGCGGTCTACGCGTTCGACTGGTTCGGCACCGCTGATGTCGTCGTCTCGGCTCTGAACGTTGGCGGCGGCACCGTCGAGTGCGCACATGGGACCTTCCCGGTCCCCGCCCCTGCGACCGCGCGCCTGCTCTCCGGTGTCCCGATCTACGGCCGCGGCAACACGGAGATGGTGACGCCGACCGGCGCCCTGCTGCTCACCGGGTACGCCCGGGAGTGGGGGGCGTTGCCGGCGATGGCGATCGAACGGATTGGCTATGGCGCCGGCGATCGCGACCCGAAGGGCACTCCCAACGTGCTGCGGGTATTCAAGGGCGGCCGCGCGGAGGCGTCGCCCGGTGAGCGGATCGTGAAGCTCGAATGCGAGATCGACGACATGAACCCGCAGTTGTTCGGTCCGCTGATGAACGCGCTGCTCGCCGCCGGCGCGCACGATGTCTTCTACACGCCCGCGCAGATGAAGAAAAACCGTCCCGGCACGCTGATCACCGTGATCGCCGCTCCGGAGCGGCGGGAGACGCTGACCGACATTCTCTTCCGCGATTCGACGAGCATCGGCGTCCGCTACGAGGAGATGGCGCGCACGTGCCTCGAACGGACGGTCGAAACCGTCGAGACGCCGTATGGCGCCATCCGCGTGAAGGTCGCCCGCCGCGACGGGCGCGTGCTGAATGCAGCGCCCGAATTCGACGATTGTGTCGCCGCCGCGGACAGAAACGCCGTCTCTTTGAAAGATGTGCAGGCAGCAGCCATCGCCGCCGGCTTCGCTGCGCGGCGCGAATAACTACGCAACGCCGCAAGTACCAACTGCACAAGCCCACCAACTACTCGAGCGACAATTGCCAACCGCGGGCCTGGTGGAATTGGGAGTTGCGTAGTTGTGTAGTTAGAATCGTTCAGCATGGTTCGCTTCTATCTGACGACGGCGATCGACTACGTGAACAGCCGGCCGCACCTCGGGACCGCCTACGAGAAAATCACGGCGGACGCGATTGCGCGCTATCAGCGGCTGAAGGGCGTCGAGACGCACTTCGTCATGGGCAACGACGAGCACTCGCAGAACGTGTATCGCCGTGCGCGCGAGCTGGCAATGGATCCCCAGGCGTACTGCAACCAGATGGAGCAGGAGTTTCGATCCGTCTGGGACCTGCTCGACATCTCGTACGACGATTTCATCAGGACCACCGAGCCTCGACATCGCGAGGCGGTACGGGAGCTCGTGCGCCGCATCACGGCCCGGGGCGACGTGTACGAGGGCTTTTACGAAGGCTGGTACTGCAACGGGTGCGAGGCGTTCAAGCAGGAGAAGGATCTCGTCGACGGCAGATGCCCGCTTCACAGCACCGTCGAGTGGATCAAGGAGAAGAACCACTTTTTCCGCCTCTCGGCCTACAGAGACCGGCTTCTGGAGCATTTCCGCGAACACCCCGAGTTCCTGGAGCCGGAGATCCGTCGCAACGAGATCGTGCGGCTGCTCGAAGCCGGCCTCGACGACATTTCGATCAGCCGCGCCGGGCAGGCGTGGGGCATCCCGCTCCCTCAGGATCCGAACAGCGTTGTCTACGTCTGGTTCGACGCCCTGATCAACTACGCGTCCGCCGTGGGATTCGGAGCAGACGCGGCGCTTTTCGAGACGTGGTGGCCGGCGAACCTGCACATCATCGGGAAGGACATCACACGGTTCCACACGGTGATCTGGCCGGCAATGCTGATGAGCGCCGGCATTGCGCTGCCCAAGCAGGTGTTCGGCCATGGCTTCATCACCGTGGACGGCCAGCGCATGAGCAAGTCGCTTGGCAACGTCGTCGATCCCGTTGACGCGGCGCAGCGGCTCGGCGTCGATCCCTTGCGCCTTTACCTCGTGAAAGAGGTCACCTACGGCGGTGATCCCGACTTTTCCTGGGCGCGCTTTCAGGAGCGGTACAACGTCGACCTTGCGAACAACCTGGGCAATCTCGTGAGCCGCATCTCGGCGATGGCGGAGAAATATCGCGGGAACGTGCTGCTGCCAGCCGAAGGCCCCGGGCGGCTGGCGTCCGTGGCCGCAGCAGCGCTGACGGAATACCGCCTCGGAATGGACTCGTTCGCACTCGAACGCGGCGCGGCCGCTGCGTTCAGCATCGTCGATGCCGCCAACGAGTACATCGCCGAAACGGAGCCGTGGGCGCTCGCGCGCGATGACGCGAAGGCGGCGCGCCTCAGCCAGGTGTTGTACGACCTCGCCGAAGCGGTTCGGGTAGCCGGTATCCTGCTGCAGCCATTCATACCGACATCGGCCGGCGAGATTCGTCGTCGCGTGGGTGCGGCCGAACCGGTGCGGCTGTCGGATGCCGCGTGGCGGAACGAAGGCGAGCGACGCATTCAAAAGGGCCCGGCCCTGTGGCCGCGCATCGAGAGGAACACAGTGAGCGAAAAACCAGCGAACCTGTCCGCGAACGAATCGAATTCGAACCCGCCGCAGGGCGGCACTCCGACACCCTCGACCCAGACGACGCCCCCTGCACCCGCTGCGCCGACCCCGACCGCCGACAGAATCACGATCGACGACTTCATGAAAGTCGATCTGCGGGTTGCCAAGGTGCTTGCGGCGGAGAAGGTGCCGAATTCTCGCAAGCTGATGAAGCTGTCGATCGACGTCGGCACCGAACAGCGAACGCTGGTTGCGGGCATCGCCGAGGCCTACGAACCGGAGCAGCTCGTCGGCAGGACGGTCGGCATCGTGTTCAACCTCAAACCTGCCAAGCTGATGGGGATCGAATCGAACGGAATGATCCTCGCGGCGAGCCCCGAAGGGGGCAAGCCGACGCTCGTCAGCTTCGACGGCGACGTCCCGCCGGGATCTCGCATTCGATGATTGCGAGCGAGCGCAGCGAGCGAGCCACGCGATCGGAGCGCGCCGGCGAAGCGGCGCGCGAGAGCGCGTGCAGGGGGTCCGCGGGGCGAAGCCCCCGGGGTAAATGATCGACTCTCACTGCCACCTGGCGGACGAGGCGTTCGAAGGCGATCTCGCGGCCGTCATCGTCCGTGCGCAGGGGGCCGGCGTTGATGACGCCCTCTGCATTCTCGCCGCCGGCGACGATGCGGAGAGCGGGCGGGCGATGCGGGTCCGTGACGGATGGCCCGCCGTAAGATTCGCGGCGGGTGTGCATCCCCACAGTGCCGGGACGTTCGCCGGCCGTCCGCTCGATGCGGCGAAGACCACTCGGGCGGACGCGGACCGGTTCAACACCTGCGCCGTCGGCGAGATCGGTCTGGACTACCACTACGACTTCGCGCCGCGTCATGCGCAGCATGAGGTGTTCGCGGCGCAGGTGGCGCTCGCCGTCGAACTCGGCCTGCCCGTGATCATCCACACGCGCGAGGCCACCGACGACACCTTCGCCATTCTTCGAGAGGCAGGCGGGACCGGTCTCCGTGGTGTCTTTCATTGTTTTACCGGAGACGTCGGGATGGCGCGCCGGGCGCTCGACGTCGACTTCCACATCTCGTTCGCCGGCATCCTGACGTTTCCCAAGGCCGCAGAACTGCGAGAGGCAGCCCGCATCGTGCCCGAGGACCGGCTGCTCATCGAAACGGACTCGCCGTATCTCGCGCCGGTGCCGCATCGCGGCAAGCGCAACGAGCCGGCATTCGTCGGGCGGGTGCTGGAGGTGCTTGCCGGGACGCGCGGCGCGGACGCCGCGTCGCTGACGGCGGCGGTCACACGAAACTTTACTCGGCTGTTCGGCCCAAATCACGCCGCTAGAACGGCTTAGCGCGTTGACACCGTCTGGTCCCCTCCGATACTGTTAAGCGACGAGCGCGCAACCCATTGAGCGATACCGCCCAGAATTCTCCCGTGACCGTGGACCTGGCGCAGATTTTCGAGCCGATCCGCGACGATCTCGAGCGCGTCGAACAGGAATTCGTCCGCCACATCCAGTCCCGGGTCGCCCTCATTCCCGAGATGGGGCGCTACATCCAGAAAAGCGGAGGGAAGCGCGTCCGGCCCGCGGTGCTGCTGATGGCAGCTCGCCTCGGCGGCTACACGGGAGACAAGGCCGTTCTTTACGCTTCGGTCGTCGAGTTCATTCACACGGCCACGCTCGTGCACGACGACATCATCGACGGCGCCGATCTCAGGCGCGGGCGGATGGCGGTGCACTCGCGCTGGGGCAACGACATCACGGTGCTGCTCGGCGACTATCTCTACATCAAGTCGATGGGGATGGCGCTCACCTACGACTCCCTCGACCTCGTCCGCCTGCTCTGTGACGTGACGCTTCGGATGATCGAAGGCGAGTTGTATCAGCTCACCAAGACGGGCGACGCCGATATCACGGAAGAGGAACACTTCGAGATCATCCGGCGCAAGACCGCCTACCTGTTCGGGGGGTGTGCGCAGATTGGCGGGATTCTCGGCAACATGTCGCCGGAGCACGAGCAGGCGCTGCGGGAATTCGGGTTCAATCTCGGGATCGCGTTCCAGCTCGTCGACGACCTGCTCGACTACACCGCCGACCAGACCGCGCTTGGAAAGCCGATTGGCGGCGATCTCCGCGAAGGCAAGGTGACGCTGCCGATTATCTTCCTGCGCGACCGCGGCGGCGCGGACGCCGAACGACTGATCCGCGACGTCGTCCAGGAACGTGCGGTGACGACCGATCAATGGCGCGACATCCTGCGTCTGCTTCGCGACTGTCGCGCGCCGCAATCTGCTTACGCGCGCGCTGTCGAATACGGCGACCGCGCCAAGGCCTCCCTGTCCGTGTTCGCGCCGAGCCGCGAGCGCGATGCGCTGATCGCGCTGACGGACTACGTCCTCGCGAGGGATCGCTAGGAGGCGTCCGGCGCGGTGGTTCGGTGCCTGGATCGAGTTGCAACGTCGGGCGAAGGCTCCGCTCGCCAGCGTGTAAAGGAGGGCGGCGGGGCGAAACCCGCCGCGTTCTGATGGATCCGGTCCAGCGCCTGGAGGAACTCCGCGCCCAGATCCGCCACCACGAAGAGCGCTACTACATTCACAACGCTCCGGAAGTTTCGGACGAGGAGTTCGACCGTCTGCTCCACGAACTCGAACGGCTCGAGGCGGAGCACCCGGATCTCGTCACACCGGATTCGCCGACCCAGCGGGTCGCGGGACGGCCAACCGAAGGGTTTCCGACCGTCGAGCATCTCGTGCCGATGCTCAGCCTCGACAACGCGTATAACGAGGAGGAGCTGCGCGCGTTCGACGAGCGGGTCCGCCGCGGAGTCGGGGCGGGCGATGCGGCCATGGCGTATGTTGCGGAGCTCAAGATCGACGGCCTGAGCATCGCGCTCACGTATGTGCACGGACGCCTCGTGCGTGGTGCCACGCGCGGTGACGGCGTCCGCGGCGAGGATGTCACGGCGAACGTCCGCACGATTCGCGCGATTCCGCTGGCGCTTCGCGGTGCGGCGCCGCCGCACATGGAAATCCGCGGGGAGGTGTACTTCCCCCGGACGCAGTTCGACCGGATTAACAAAGAGCGGGAGGCGGCGGGGGAGGCGCTCTTCGCGAATCCGCGCAATGCCGCCGCCGGCGCCATGCGCAATCTGGATCCGGGTCTGGTCGCCAAACGGCGTCTGTCCGCGTTCACGTACCAGGTCGTGTTGCCGGCCGCGCCTCCCGTACGGGGACACTCGTACCCATCGCCGGAAGCGGCGGGCGTCCCGGCTCTGGCGCGGCACAGCGACACGCTCCGGCAATTGACGGCGTGGGGGCTGCCGGTGGAATCGCACTGGTGCGCGTGCGACGGCATCGATGCCGTCCTCGCGTTCGTCAATGAGTGGGCGGACGCGCGCAAGCAACTGCCGTTCGACACCGACGGCGTCGTCGTGAAAGTCGACGATCTCGCGGTGCGCGAGCGGCTCGGCGCGACGGCAAAGTTCCCCCGCTGGGCGACGGCGTTCAAATTCCCCGCCCAGCAGGCGCACACGAAGCTCCTGCAGATCGCGGTGAACGTGGGGCGTACAGGCGCGAACACGCCGTACGCGGTGCTCGAGCCGGTCTTCGTCGCGGGCTCCACGATCTCCATGGCCACCCTCCACAACGCGGAAGACATCGCACGCAAGGACCTGCGCGAAGGCGACACGGTCGTGATCGAAAAAGCCGGCGACGTGATTCCGCGGGTCGTCGCGCCGGTGCTGAGCCTTCGCCCCTCGGACTCCACGCCGTGGGTGATGCCTGCGACGTGCGCAGCGTGCGGCAGCGCGCTGGCGCGCGACGAAGAGGAAGTCGTCTGGCGGTGCGAGAACACGTCCTGCCCGGCGCGGCTGCGCAGGAGCCTCGAGCACTTCGCCTCGAGGAGCGCGATGAACATCGAAGGGCTCGGGGAGTCGCTGGTGGACCAGCTCATCGACCAGGGACTGGTGCGCGACTTCGCGGACCTCTATCACCTCACACCGGAGCAGCTCGAATCGCTCGTCGTCTCGCCGCGCGATCCCCGGTCCGAGCGGGCGGTCCCGCGAAAACTGGGAAAGGTCGGGCGCAACGTCTTCGAGCAAATCGAACGCAGCCGGACCAACGATCTGTCGCGTCTGGTGTATGCGCTCGGCATCCGGCACGTGGGCGAAAAAGCCGCCGCGACGATTGCACGCCATCTGCGCACCCTCGACGTCATCATGAACGCGCCGGCGGAGCGTTTGACCGCCGTCCCTGACGTCGGACCGGTCGTGGCCGCGTCGGTGCGCGCCTTTGCCGACGAGCCGCACAATCAACGGCTCGTAAGACGGCTGGCCGAAGCCGGCGTGAACATGGCGAGCCAGCAGCCGGAGCCCGGAACCGGAGCGGCTGGCGCGCTCGTGGGCAAGACATTCGTGTTGACCGGGACGCTCGGCACGCTGACGCGTGAACAGGCCGCCGAGGCGATCGAGCAGCGCGGCGGAAAGGTTTCGAACTCGGTGAGCAAGAAAACGAGCTACCTCGTCGTCGGCGCAGATGCCGGATCCAAGCTCGAGAAAGCGCGCACCCTTGGCGTGCAGACGCTCACTGAGGATGAGTTCAAGGCGCTTATACTTTAGAAGTCGGAATTCAGAAGTCGGAATTCAGAATATGCGCCGATTCACCTTCGTGACGGTCACGTTGTCGTCTGCCGTCTCGTTCTTCGTCGGCGCCATCATCGCCGGCGGCGGAGCGGGCGCTACGGCGGGCGGGATTCCCGCGGCTGCGCCAGCGCAGCGCCTCCGTCCCGCGTCTACTGCCGCGACCGGCGCGGCCGCCGGCACTTCCGTCAACTTCGCCGATGTGGCCGAGCGGATCAACCCCGCGGTCGTCAACATCGACGCCGCATCCCGTGCCGGCCATCGCCGGGCCGATGAGCCCGCCGACGAGCCGCGCGATTTCGATGTTCCGCACCAGGGGTCCGGCAGCGGTTTCGTCATCGATGCGCAGGGATTCATCCTGACGAACTACCACGTC
The DNA here is from genome assembly GCA_035495555.1 of Vicinamibacterales bacterium. GTDB lineage: Bacteria > Acidobacteriota > Vicinamibacteria > Vicinamibacterales > 2-12-FULL-66-21 > DATJFQ01. The sequence continues at coordinate 140,473 of DATJFQ010000041.1, read as the reverse complement.
ATCCAGGATGCCGACCGTATCTCCGTCACATTTGCGGACGGGCGTACGCTGCGTGCAGACGTCGTGGGATCGGATCCGGCGATCGACGTCGCGCTGCTGCACGTCACCGGCGTCTCGAATCTGCCGCAGGCCGCCATTGGAGATTCGGACAATTTGCGCGTCGGCGAGTGGGTCTGCGCGATCGGCAACCCGCTCGGCTACGTCCACTCGGTGACGGTCGGCGTCGTCAGTTTCATCGGGCGGAAGCTGTTCGATGCGAGCCTGGACGACTACATCCAGACCGACGCCGCGATCAATTTCGGCAACAGCGGAGGGCCGCTGATCAACGCGCAGGGGCAGGTGATCGGCATCAACTCCGCTATCAGCTCGCGCGCGAGCAACATCGGGTTCGCGGTGCCGATCAATCAGGCGATGGCGATCCTGCCGCAACTCAAAGCGCGCGGCAAGGTGTCGCGCGGCTTCATCGGGGTCGCGCTGACCGACGTCACGCCCGATCTCCAGCGATCGCTGCATCTTCCGGTGAGCCGCGGCGCACTGGTCCAGGACGTCACCGCGAGTTCGCCGGCCGAACGCGCCGGGTTGAGGCCCTACGACATCATCCTGTCGGTCGACGGGCACGATGTCTGGACGAACGAGGAGCTGATTCGCGACATCTCCGCGCGTCAGCCGGGGTCCATGGCGCGACTCGACGTGCTCCGCGACGGCCGCCACCTGCCGACGCCCGTGCGGCTGACGGAACGTCCACCGCGCGAGGGGGACAACGCCGATCGTACGACCGGCCTCGCCGGCCGGGGTGCCGTGCCGGTGGTCGTCCCCAACGGGCCGCTGCTCGGGCTGACGGTGCGGGACCTCGATGCCGGCTTCGCGAGAAGGCTCGAGATTCCCGACTCGGTGCAGGGCGTGATCGTGACCAAAGTCGATCCCGCCGGCGCGTCGTTCGTTCCGGCGATGCGTCGCGGCTTCATCGTGATGGACATCAACCGGCAGCCGGTGCGGTCGACCGCCGAGTTCGAGCGCATGCTCGGCGCCGCACGTCCCGGACAGACGCTCGCGTTTTACGGGTACGATCCCACGCAGGCGCAACGCACGTTCGTCATCGCAACGGTGGACGACTCACGATGAAAGCACGGATTCTCGTCGTCGACGACGAGGCAGAGATCAGGCGGTCGGTGCGGATGATTCTCGAGTACGAGGGGCACGACGTGCAGGAGGCGTCGAGCGGCCCCGAGGCGCTCGCGCTGGTGCAGCGGGAGCCGCCGGACCTCGTGTTCCTCGACATCAAGATGCCCGGGATGGACGGCCTCGAAGTGCTCCAGAAGATGCGCGAGGTGAACGACGCGCTGCCGATCGTGATCATCAGCGGCCACGCCACCGTGAGCACGGCCGTCGAGGCGACGAAGCTGGGCGCGTTCGACTTCATCGAAAAGCCGCTCTCGAGCGAGCGCGTCCTCGTCACCATCCGCAACGTCCTCGATCAGTCGCGACTCGCCGACGAGAACCGGTCGCTGAAGCGGGCCGTCGAAGCGCGGCACCAGATGGTCGGCGAGAGTCCGGCCCTCCGGCAGATCTGGGATGCGATCAAGCGTGCGGCGCCGACCAATGCGACGGTGCTGCTGCTCGGGGAAAGCGGGGTCGGCAAGGAACTCGTCGCGCGCGCGATTCACCGCAACAGTCTGCGAAGCCGTGAGCGGTTCGTACAGGTGAACTGTGCGGCAATCCCCGAGGAGCTGATCGAATCGGAACTCTTCGGCCACGAAAAAGGCTCCTTCACCGGCGCGACGGAGAAGCAGATCGGCAAGTTCGAACAGGCCGACCGCGGGACGATATTCCTCGATGAAGTCGGCGATATGAGCGCCAAGACGCAGGCCAAGGTCCTTCGCGTCCTGCAGGAAGGGGAAGTCGAGCGCCTCGGGTCTGCCAGGACGATCAAGGTCGACGTCCGCGTGATCGCTGCCACCAACAAGGACCTCGAGGCGGAGATCGAAAAGGGCAACTTCCGGGAGGATCTGTACTTCCGACTCAGCGTCATCCCGATTCGCGTCCCGCCGCTGCGTGATCGCCGCGACGACATCCCATCGCTCGTGCGCCATTTCGTCGACGTATTCAGCCGGGAAAACAATCGACGGCCGCAGCGATTCACTGCGGCCGCGCTCGAGTATCTGCAGAAAGCGCGCTGGAAAGGCAACGTGCGCGAGCTGAAGAACACGGTCGAGCGCCTGCTCATCATGACCCCGGGAGACGCAATCGACGTCGACGATCTGCGCGAGTTCGTCCGCACGGAGGCACCGAGGACGGGGCCGGCTGCAGGCGGCGGGGACGCCGACCGCGAACGGCCCGGAACGCTGCGGGAATTCAAGGAATCCGCCGAACGCGAGTTCCTCGTCCAGAAACTGCGCGAAAACGCGTGGAATATCTCGAAGACCGCGGAAGTGATCGGCACCCCCCGAAGCAATCTGTACAAAAAACTCGAACAGTACGCGATCAGCCAGGAGAACGACGGATAGGGCGCGGCCCGGCTCGGCGCGGCGCGGCTTCGCCGCGCGGTGCTCGGTGCTTCGTGCTCGGTGCCCGGTGCGGTGCTCGGTGCGGGGGCTCCGTGCGCCTGGACGTGCGAAAATGGGAGCGTCGCAGTACGACAGACGATCGTCCGCGTTCGCGCGACGCGCGAAGGCGGGAGGAAAGTCCGAACTCCGCAGGGCAGTGCGCCGGGTAACGCCCGGTCGGGGCAACTCGAAGGAAAGTGGCACAGAAAACATACCGCCCGTGTGTGCTCTCGGCTCTCGAGCCTGGGGCGAACGCGGGTAAGGGTGAAAAGGTGCGGTAAGAGCGCACCGCGTGCCTGGTAACAGGGACGGCAGGCAAAACCCCGCACGGAGCAAAGCCAAATAGGGGGACGCTCGAGAACGGCCCGTTCAAGGTCTCCGGGTAGGCTGCTTGATCCCGCCAGCAATGGCGGGGCTAGAGGAATGATCGTCACGCCGGAGCGCCCGTCAGGGCGCGAAGGCGGACAGAATTCGGCTTACGGCGTGCTGCGACGCTTTTTCGAAACTTCTGATGCTGAGCGCCCAATGCGACGCCCTTGCCGCTCCGTGCAGGCGGCGCCCGCGCCGCGCATCAGGGCGATGGGGGCGAGGACGGGGCGCCCAGCTTCGCGCGGAAGCGGCTCCTCGTCGACATGTCTTTCGGGCCGCTGAGCACGAAGGTGGCCCGCCGACGCCGCGTAGCGGCTCCGGCGAGGTCTCGCCGAGCTGCGCGAAGGCGGAGCTGTCCGAGCGGGGGCCCCGTCGCCGCTCCGTCCAGGCGCCGCCCGCGTTCGACAGAACTGGTCCCTTTGACCCGCGTGCCGCGCTCGGGCTATCTTCGGACCTGATGCGCACGCCGGTTCGAGCGCTCCTCGCTGCGATCGTGGCGATCCTTGCCGCGGTCACGTCGGCTTCCGCGGCCGTGCGCCACCACGCCGGGATCTGGCAGCATCACGTCCGCCTCGTTCCGCTCCCCGGCGGAGGCACGTCGATTCACGTCGGCGGCCGCGGTTCTCTTCGGACCGTCATCCTCTCACCCGAGGCGATTGCAACAGCCGCGGTTCGTGACATCGACGCCGATGGCGACCTCGATATCATCGGCAGCGGCGGCAACGGTCTCGTGGTGTGGCGCAATCTCGGGGCTGGGCGGTATGCACTCGCGGCGCCGCCTTCCAGAGGCAAGCTCTCCCGCCGCTTTGGGCCGGGGCTGGCGACTTTCCGCAATGCCGGGCAGACCTCGGGTCTCGGCGAGCAGCGTCAGCAGCTCGCCGCGGCCCAATCGATGCTGACCACGCGCGTTGCGCCGGCGATTTCGTCGGCCACGCCGCATCACACGATCGTCCACGCGCCGGCTGTTCGACCGCACGCCGGCCGCGCCCCTCCTGTCCGCGCCTGAACGCGTCCCCCGCGCGGTCCCCCCGCCGCGTCCCGGAATTTTTCTGCGGGTGTCGGTTCCCGTCTCAGGAGTCCGTAATGCGTGTGGCATTGGTCGATCTGCCGGCGACACATGGCGTCGTCTCGAAAGATACGGTTGTCGGCGGGTATGGCTCGCGTCTCGAGCCGTTTTCGCGCGTGACGCGCGTGATCGCCATGATGAAACGGCGGATGCACGACACACCCAGCGTGCATCTGGCGTATCTCGCGGCGATTCTCGCGAAGGAGGGGCACGAGGTGGTCTGGTCGCGCGGCAGGCTCGACGACGCCGACGTCGCGATCGTGCTCAGTTCGCTCGTCGATCACAAGCACGAGACGGCGTGGGCGGACGAGGCTCGCGCCCGCGGCATTCACGTCGGCTTCGTGGGGCTGACCGCGTCGAAGCTGCCGGAGTTGTTCCGCGATCACGCGGACTTCATCGTCATCGGTGAACCGGAGGCGGCCATCGCACGCCTCGCGCGCGGGCACACACTCGAGGGCGACTGCCAGAGTGAGCCAATCGAAGATCTGGACGCGCTGCCGTTTCCGCAGTGGGACGTTCCGGGGCTGTTGCGCGCCGGCCGGTGGACCGTGCCGTTCGCCGGGCGGCCGTACGGCGGCGGCGTTCCGCTCCTCGCCAGCCGCGGCTGTCCGGAGTTCTGCACCTACTGCCCGCATCGTATTCTTGCGGGTCACCGCATGCGCGCGGTCGACAGCATCGTCGAGGAGCTGACGTATCTCAGCGATCGGTTCGATCATCCGTATGTCATTTTTCGCGATCCGCTCTTTACCCAGGATCGCGATCGGGTGATTGCGCTCGCACGCGCCATCCGTGCGAAAGGGCTCGACCTGCGGTTCGAGTGCGAGACGCGTCTCGATCGATTGGATGCCGGTCTCCTGGACGAACTGCATGCGGCCGGCCTCCGCGCGATCAGCTTTGGAGTGGAATCCGTCTCTCCCGACGTCCTGCGCAAGGTCGGGCGACGGCCCATTCCCGAAGCGCACCAGCGCGCGATCATCGCGCATTGCCGCCGCATCGGCATCGCGACGGCAGCGTTCTACGTCTTCGGCTTCCTGCAGGATGACTGGCAATCGATCGCCGCGACCATCGACTACGCGATCGATCTCGGATCCAGCGCGGCGCAGTTCAAGCTGCTGACGCCCTACCCGGCGACGCCGCTCTGGAAGCAGATGGCGCCCCGGGTCTACGAACGCGACTGGGAGCGATTCGACGGCTTCACGCCGACGTTCGATCATCCGCGCCTCGCACCGGCCGATCTGCGCTTCCTGCTCGGAGCGGCCTACACCCGGTTCTATATGCGTCCGTCATGGCTGGCGGATTGGTTCCGCATCAACGCGACCCCCGTGCGCAGCGTCGCCCGCCGCATGGACGCCCGTGTGTCGAAGCGACACGCGAGGCAGGAGGTCGCGATGATGGCTCGCGCGGTGACGTGCTGACGGCAATTTGTCGCTACGGCCCGCGTGTCCTGACGGACACGCGGAAGATCGTCGCGAGGTGCCGCGAACGCGGCGAGCTCATTCAGGGACCGGCCATCCGCCCGTTCGAGCGCGCGATCGCAGAGCGCATCGGGGTGGACGATGCGGTTGCAACGTCGTACGGCCGGATTGCGTACTACTACCTGGTGAAGGCGCTGGCGCTGCCTGCCGGCGGGGAGGTCATTCTTCCGTCTCTGACGTTCTGGGTGATTCCGGAGATCACGCGCGTCGCCGGCCTGACGCCCGTTTTCGTCGATGTCGATCCGCGCACGTTCAATATCGACCCTGGTGCCATCGAGACCGCCGTCACGGAGCGCACGGTCGCGATCGTGCCGACGCATCTTTACGGGCTGCCGTGCGACATGGACGCCATCATGTCGATCGCGGAGCGGCACAGCCTCAAGGTGATCGAGGACTGCGCGCACGCGCTCGGCGCCCGGTTTCGGGGACGGCAGGTCGGCACGTTCGGCGACGGGGCCTTCTTCAGTTTTCAGACGCTGAAACCGCTCAACACGTATGGTGGCGGGCTCGCGGTGGCACGCGACCCCGGCGTTCTCCAATGCGTTCGGAGGCAGGCGGAGGCCGAGCCGTGGCCCGGCCAGCAGCGCATCGACAACCGGCTGAAGGTCGGCGCCGCGCAGCGATTGTTCAGCCGTCCGGCGGTCTTTACGGCGACCGCCTACCCCGCGCTGGTCGTCGCCATGCTCTGGCGAAAGCGTCCGGACGTCTATTTATGGGAAAAGGTGCGGCCGCTGGACCCCATGCCTCCGGAATACCGCGAGCGGTATACGAACGTCCAGGCCGCCATCGGGCTCGCATCGCTGCCGCTCCTGGACGAGTGGACGGCGCAGACGCGCGCCCACGCGCAGCTGATGAACGAGCAACTCTCCGGTATCCCGGGCATGCAGACGCCGTTCGTGCCCGAGGGGTGCGAGCACGTGTACTACCAGTACTGCGTGTACACGCCGGACCGGGACGCTATGGTCCGAAAAGCGCTCGTTCGCGGGATGGACCTCGAGACGATGCACGTGGATGTCTGTGCGACGCTTCCGCTGTTTGGCGACCGCCCCCATCCGCCCACCCCAAAAGCGGAACAGGCGGCTCACGTGGTCCAGTTGCCGGTGTATTCCTCGCTTGGCCTGCGGCGTGCCCGGCGCGTCGCGCGCACCGTCCGTCGCCTGGCGCGAGCCACGTAACGCGCAACTGAAAGTTGCACGATCACGGTTTTGTGGGATCATGCTCCTGCCGTGCGGCGCGCACGGATATTGCTTGAATCAGCAGGTGCATGGCTCATTACCTCGTGACCGGCGGCGCCGGCTTCATCGGATCTCATCTTGCGGAAGAACTGCTTCGGCGCGGTGATTCGGTTCGCGTTGTCGATAACCTGGCCACCGGCCGGCGCAGCAATCTCGATCAGCTGAAAGGCATCGACTTTCTCGAAGGCGATCTGGCCGACCTGTCTGTCGCGCAGCGTGCGACGGACGGCTGCGATTACGTTCTGCATCAGGCGGCGATTCCGTCGGTGCCCCGGTCCGTGAAGGACCCCATCACGTCGAACCGGGCGAACGTCGACGGCACGTTGAACGTGCTGGTGGCCGCGCGTGAGGCGGGCGTCAAACGTGTGGTGTTCGCCGGGTCGTCGTCTGCATACGGCAACACGGCAACCTTGCCGAAGCACGAGGAGATGCCGACGCGCCCGCTCTCGCCGTACGCGCTGCAGAAGGTGATCGGCGAGGAATACCTGAAGATGTTCACGAGCCTCTACGGGCTCGAAACGGTCACGATTCGCTACTTCAACGTCTTCGGCCCGCGACAGGACCCGTCGTCGCCGTACTCAGGCGTCATCTCGGTGTTTGCCACCGCGCTCCTCGACAACCGATCGCCGATGATTTTCGGCGACGGTGAGCAGACGCGCGATTTCACCTACGTATCGAACGTCGTCGACGGCGTGCTCCGGGCGTGCGAGGCGCCGGGGGCCAGCGGCGAAGTCATCAACGTCGCGACCGGCGGACGGATTTCCCTCAATGAATTGTTCCGGACGATGCGGCGGATGATCGGGTCGTCGGTTGAGCCGAAGTATGCGGAGCCGCGGGCGGGCGACGTGCGCGACTCGCAGGCCGACATCGCCAAGGCGAAGCGGCTGCTCGGGTACGAGCCGACTGTTTCGTTCGAGGTGGGCCTCCAGCGCACCGTGGACTGGTATCGCACCGCGACCGCGATGGCCTGAGGTGGCTGATTCCAGTGGCACAACACTCGCGCCATTGGGGTCAGGCCCCGCTCCTCGCGGTCGCCGCCGCAATCGTCATCATGGTCCTGCCGGGAGCCCGATCCGCATCGCTCGCGGCGGCCGCCAGTTCGAAGGCCGCGATCACGACAGGCCGTCTCGCGCTCTTCGCCGCACCGAACTTTCCAACGGTCGACGCGCCGGTCATTGCAGCAGCTACGCTTGACGCCGCGTTCACGGATCTTCCGCTCGTCACCTTCGATTCACCGAAATCGCTCGCCGATGGTCTGACGCCCGACGCCGCGGACGTCCTCGTGCTGCCTTACGGCAGCGCGTTTCCTGTCGAAGCGTGGACCGCGATTCGAGGTTTCATCGACGCCGGCGGTGGTCTGCTCGTGCTCGGCGGCGCCCCATTCGAAGTGCCGGTCCGGTCGTCTCGCGCGCAAGCGACTTACGTGGTGGACACCCGGCAGCCGACCTTCGCGCATCAGCTCCTGATCGGCCCGGCGGACGCCATCGACACGGCTGGATTCGACGGCCCTGCGCGTATCACAACCGTTACGGATTCTGGCTGGACGCGGTTGCCGGCGCTACCCGGTCATAGCTTTGCCTTGACGATCCGTCTCGCGTCCGTGAAGGATTTTCCGGACGAAGGTGGTTCCGAGGGGCGGCGCGACGGTATCGTGCGTCCGCTGATCCATGTGACCGACAAGGACGGCACACCACGAGCGTGTCCGCTGCTGATGATCGATCGCGTCCGTGGCTCGGGCGCTGGCGGCCGATGGATGCTCGCGCCGTCCGATGCGGTGCTCGATGCGGCGTTCATCCGCGATGCGGCGCTCCGCGCCCTTGAAGGTGCGGTCGACGTCGACGCGCGTCCGGTGCGCGCCTCGATTGCGGCCGGGGAGGCAGCGCAACTTCGTATCGTCGTTCAACGGCCACGGCCGCGTGCCGGCGAAACCGCGGCACTCGCAGCTCACATCGTCGTGAAAGACGATGGCGGTCTCGATCGCTGGCAGGGAGACGTGCCGCTCGCGGGACCACCGCAGCTTCGGACGGCCATTGCGCCGGTCGCACCAGGTCTCACGCTGGCGCCGGGCCTGTATCACGTCACTGTTTCGATTCCAGGCCTTCCATCCCGACCGTCCGGGACAACGACCGGATTTTGGGTGCGTGATGACGCGCTGTTATCGCGCGGCCCGAGGCTGACCGTCTCGCGCGACTGGCTTCGCGCCGACGGGCACGTGCTGCCAATCGTCGGAACCACGTACATGGCCTCGGACGTGGACCGCAAGTTCCTGCTCGAGCCCAACCCGCACGTGTGGGACGAGGACTTCGCGGCGATGCAGCGCCGCGGCATCAATTTCGTGCGTACCGGGATCTGGACGGGCTGGTCGCGTGTGATGCTCGATCCCGGTGCGATCGACGAAGGCGTTCTCAGCGCACTCGAGGCATACGTGCAGACCGCCGCGCGGCACCGCATACACGTCTGTTTCACGTTCTTTGCATTCCAACCGCCGTACTTCGGCGGCACGAATCCCTTCCTGGATCCGCGCTCTCTCGAGGGACAGCGCGCGTTCGTCACGCTGTTCGCGACCCGGTTCAAGGACGTGCCCTGGATATCGTGGGACTTGATCAACGAGCCGTCGTACTCGCCGGCGGCGGCACTCTGGACCAATCAGCCGGTCGGCGATCCGCAGGAAGCGCAGGCGTGGCACGCATTCGTCTCGGCGCGCCACGGCGACGACGCCGATGCGCTGCGGGGACTCTGGCGGGTCGCCGCCGACGACGTCGGGCGGATCCCGACACTGCAGGATCTGAGCTGGTCGATGATTCGGGAGGAGCGCATGCCGCGCAAGGCCTACGACTTTGCGCTGTTCTCGCAGGAGGTGATTGCGAAATGGGCGGCGGCGCTGCGCGACGTGCTGAAGACGGCGGCGGGCCCCGACACGCTCGTCACGCTCGGACAGGACGAAGGCGGCACCGAACTTCGACCCGCCCAGCAGCTTCACGCGACGTCGCTCGATTACACCGCCGTGCACACGTGGTGGAACAACGACGATCTCCTCTGGGACGGCGTTCTCACGAAAGTGCCCGAAAAGGCGAATCTGCACCAGGAGACCGGCTTGATGCGCCTGGAAGACGTCGACGGTCACCCGTGGCGCAGCCCTGAAGACGCGGCGCGCCTGCTCGAACGAAAAGTCGCGTACGCGTTTGCCTCGCGCGGCGCCGGCGCCGTGCAGTGGGCGTGGAACATCAATCCGTATCAACCGATCGACAACGAGTCGGTGATCGGGATCGTTCGGCCCGACGGGACATACAAGCCCGAACTGCGCGCGCTCACGACCGCATCGACGTTTTTTGCGACCGCGGCGAGCTGGCTCGATGACTTCGAACCCGATCCCGTCCTGATCGTGATTCCGCACGCGCGGCTGTTCTCCGGCAGGCCAGGCGGACTCGCGGCGACCAAACGCGTCGTGCACGTGCTGGCCGAGCACTTTGGCGTCGTCCCGACGGCGCTCTCTGACGAGCGGTTGAGTGCGGAGCGGCTCGCGGGCGCGCGACTGATCGTTGTACCGGATCCGGAGATCCTGCCAGACGCCGCCGCACACGCGCTGGTCGCGGCAGCGCAGGCGGGCAGTCTCGTCGTGATTACCGGCAACCTCGAAGGCGACCCGTACGGCCGCGTCACTCCCGCCTTGGCCGCACTCGGCGCGGGGGGTGCGTCGCGAGCAGTCGTCCAGCACGAGCGGACGCGATGGGGCGGCGGCTGGGCGACGTACGATCAAGGGCAGAGCGCGTGGCTGCGCCGAGCGATGCAGGAGGAATCATCCTGGGCAATCGCGCACATCTGGCGCGAACCGCTGCCGCTCGGGTTCGCGGGCGAGGCCGAGCCGCTCGTGGGGCTTCTTCGCGACGCGCTGGCCGCGGCAGGCGTTCAGATCACCGAGTCCGAAGTACCCATCGCCACGCGCGTACTGCGCGCGCCCCGCGCGGCGCTGATCGTGTGCGTCAACGAAACGGCCGCCGAGGCGGTGCGGACAGTCCTCGTAGACGGTCGTCGGATTGCGGTGTCTATACCGGCGGGTCGATCGCGGATGCTGCTCGTGGAGCGTTCTACCGGGAGAATCGTTGCCTCGTCGTCTGGCGTCTGATCCGGTGGCCGAACACTCGCACCGTTGGACTCAGGGCTCGCTGCTCGCGGCGGTGCTCCTGCTCATGCTGCTGTCGGCCGGGGGGGGAAACGTGCGCGCGGCCTTCACGCCCGATCGCGTGTGGTTCACCCCGAGTCCGGGCAGCATCGACTACGTCGACCTGTTCCAGCGCCCAGAAGAGTGGCCGCACGCGCGCCAGCTCTTCTCCGTATTCAAGTTCTATCAGCAGCACACGCAGACGCCGGCCCCGGCCGTCGTCGGCCCCAACAGCTACACCGCGCTTGCAAATGCCGGCGCCTTCCGCACGCTCGTCCGCTGGGGCAAGAAGATCGCGATCGAAGAACCGGCCGTGAAGGAGTACTACTGCACGGCCGACGCCAGCGGGATGAACACGTCCATTGCTGATACGCTGGCCTCTATCGGCGCGGTCGAGCGCGCCGGCGGGATCGTGAGCTATCTCGCGATGGACGAGCCGTTCGCATCAGGACGCGCGCCGGCCTGCGGGGGGCCCGCGCTCGAGCCGACGGCAGATCGCGTGGCGGTGTATATGAGCGGCGTGCGTGCGGCGCGCCCCTCGGTGCAGATCGGGTTGATCGAGGCGTATCCGGTCTCGAGCGAGAGCGAGATCGAGACGATGCTCGATCTCCTGCGCACGCGGAATGCCGCGCCCGTGTTCCTGCACCTCGACATCGACCTGAACGCAGTGCGGCAGGTCCACGTCGACGTGACCGCCGACATGCGCCGGCTGAGAACGGCCTGCGCCGCTGCCGGCCTGAAGTTCGGCGTCATCGTCTGGGGCAACAACGGAGACGCCGACGCGCTGTATGCGCTCGACGCCGGACGTCTCGTGAACGCAATCGCCGAGGCGTTCCCGACGTCCGCGGATCTTCCGGACCAGATCATCGTCCAGAGTTGGGCGGTTTCGCGCACAGGCGCGTCGATTACGCCGACGAATCTGCCGGAATCGGCGCAGTACACGCACACGAACCTGCTCTGGAGTTTCTATCGTCGATTGGTTGGAGAGACGGGCGCCTCTGCCGGCGGGGCGAGATCGCGCTGAGCGGCGAGGACGAGCAGCAGATTCAGAACGACGACGCCGGCCAGCAGCTCGAACGCGCGACTCCAGGCGTGCTCAGTCATCGTTCGGAGCGACGGCGTCCAGGCGTTCAGCCACGGCGCCAGCCTCTCGAGGATGCGGTTGTGGCCGTCGCCCACGGGCCACAAGAGCCGTGGGCGCTGCCACCCGTAAGCGGCGATGAGGAGTTGTGGCACCAGCAGCCCGACCGCTGTGGCGCGAACCCAGCGGCGGCGAACGAGCGCCGGGACGCTCACGACGCACACGACAGGCGCGAGCGGAACGAGAAACCGCGCCGCGGGCGAGAAGCCGCCCCACCATTGATCGTGCGCTGCGCCTGGAACGATGAGCGCGATCACCGGCGCGAGCCACGGCAGGCCCTCTTTTCCTCTGACCCACCACACTGCCGGGAGCACCGCGTACGCCGGCGCCCACCAGAGCAGACCATTCTCACGATCGAAGAAGGTCCCGAGCAGGCCGTGCGCCACCGCGTCCCGTGAAAACGGCAATCGATCCAGCGCGATCGGTCCGGCCAGATTGCCCCAGTGCCGGTATGTCCACCAGGCCAGAGCGGCTTGCGGGATCGCGTACAACGCGACGACGCCCGCGAGCCGTGAACGCTGCTTCGGATTGCCCCGACGTTTCCACACCATGACGGCGAGCAACGCGCAGGCATACAGCGCGTATTTCCGATGCACCCACGGGAGCGCGCCCAACGCGGCGACAAGGAGCCAGTCGGATCCCCGCCAGCGCGAATTCCGGACACCGCCGCAGGCGTAAACGGTCCACGCCGTCACCGCCAGCGCGACCGCCTCCGGGAACACGAGAAACGAGTTCGAGAGGAGCGGTGCGGTGAGCCACACGGCGAGAACGGCCACCATCGAGGCCCGGTTCGAGACGCCCTGCTGTCCAAGCGCCGTGGCGGTGACGACGGCGGAAAGGGTGAACAACGCCGCGATCACGAGCGACACGAGCGAATAGGCGAACAGCCCCGGGGTCATTCGGAAGCGCGCGAGCGTTGCCGGCGGTGCGACGCTCGCCAGGCCACGCGCAGCCGCGTACGCGGGCAGCAACAGGATTGGCAGTCCGATGTCGTGAACAGGGAGGAGACGTCCGTCGAGGGCCGGCCTCGCGTGCAGTTCCGGCTGGAGTCCGGCCGCTCCGAACAGCCGGCCCTGGTCGTCCCGGTAGTTGTTCCGGAGATCGAGGTCGCCGTCAGACAGCAGACTCTGCGCGACCATCAGGTAATGGGGCTCGTCGCCGCTCACGGAGTGCTTTCCGTGTGTCGTGAGCCCCCAGATGACGAGAAAGATCGCCGTGGCCAGCGCGACGCGCGCGCGTTTACCCACCGGCAAGCGCGCCAACGATCAGGAACGGTTCCTTGCCGGCGATGACCGCAGCCGGAACGACCGTGTCCGAAGACACGTGCGACAGGTCTTCCTCGCACGCGAAAAACCGCACGAACGGGCGCCGCTTGTGCGTGACGTGATCGCGGATGGTACCGGCCAGCATCGGATACTGGCTCTCGACGGCGTCGAGGATCGACCCAATCGTCGGCGGATCCTCGACGTGGAGCAGCACTTCGTCCTGAACGTGCGCAAGCACTTTCAGGTGCGGCGGCAGCACCACGCGAATCATGACAGCGTCTGCACCTCGACCGACAGCACCGGCGGGAGATCGTGAACGATCGCCGTCCAGGAATCACCGCCGTTATCGGACGCGTATACCTGTCCACCCGTCGTCCCGAAATAGATCCCGCAGGGGTCGAGCTGATCGATCGACATCGAGTCGCGGAGCACGTTTACGAAACAGTTCTCCTGGGGCAGTCCCCTGGTCAACGGCTCCCATTCGTTCCCGCCCGTGCGGCTGCGATAAACCCGAAGCGCGCCGTCGAGTGGATAGTGCTCGGAATCGCTCTTGATCGGGACGACGTAAATCGTTTCAGGTTCGTGCGCGTGCACGTCGATGACGAACCCGAAGTCGGTCGGCAGATTGCCGCTGACTTCGGTCCACCGATCGCCGGCGTTGTCGGTGCGCATCACGTCCCAGTGTTTCTGCATGAAGAGCGTGTCGGGACGCGAGCGATGCAGCGCGAGGCGGTGCACGCAGTGGCCGACCTCCGCGTTGGGGTCCGGAATGTACTGCGACCGGAGCCCCTGGTTGATTGCCGTCCACGTGTCGCCGCCGTCATCCGTCCGAAACGCGCCGGCCGCAGAGATGGCGATGAACATCCGCTGAGCCTTCTGCGGGTCGAGCAGGATGGTGTGCAGGCAGAGACCACCCGCGCCGGGCTGCCATCGAGGGCCGGACCCGTGGCCGCGCAATCCCGGCATCTCCGCCCACGTCATCCCGCCGTCGGTACTCCTGAAAATTGCGGCGTCTTCGACACCGGCGTAGACGAGATCGGGATCCGTCAGCGATGGCTCGAGATGCCAGACGCGCTTGAACTCCCAGGGATGCGGCGTTCCGTCGTACCACTGATGGGTGCCGGGCACACCGTCGTAGACGAACTTGTTGCCGATCGGCACCCACGTCTTCCCGCCATCGTCGGAGCGCTGCATGGTCTGGCCGAACCAGCCGCTCGACTGCGAGGCGTAGATGCGGTTCGAATCGACCGGAGAACCCTTGATGTGGTACATCTCCCAGCCGCCGAAATACGGGCCTTTGACGTCCCACTGCTTGCGTGCGCCGTCGGACGTCAGAATGAAGGCGCCCTTGCGCGTGCCTGCGAGAACACGAACTCCGCTCATGCTGTCTCCTATGGGGATACGTTAACCCGAATCGCGCGCGGCTGAACCCTGATATCTTGTGGCGGATCAGCCATGCGCGACCAATCACTTCAACATCGAGTCTTCGTCACTCTGCTCGGCTGTGCCTGCGCCGCCGGCCTGGCGGCGGTCGGGCAGCAATCCCCTGGCGCCGCGCCGCTCCGCGACACCTCGAGCAAGGGGTTGTTCGCCGAACTCCACTGGCGCCAGATCGGTCCGTTCCGCGGAGGCCGCACGAAATCTGCGACAGGTGTGCCGGGCCAGCCGAACGTGTTTTACATCGGCGCCGTCAACGGCGGCGTGTGGAGATCGACGGACTACGGCACCACGTGGCAACCGATCTTCGACGACGCGCCGACCGGGTCCGTCGGCGCAATTGCCGTGGCGCCGTCGGATCCCAACGTCATTTACGTCGGAAGCGGCGAAGGGTTGCAGCGGCCGGATCTCTCGACGGGCGACGGCATTTACAAATCGACCGATGCGGGCAAGTCCTGGACGCACCTGGGACTTCGCGACGGGCAGCAGATCCCGCAAATCGTGGTCGACCCGCGCAACGCGGATCGCCTGTTCGTCGCCGTGCTGGGACATCCGTACGGACCGAACGAGGAGCGGGGAGTCTTCCGATCCATGGACGGCGGCCAGTCCTTCAAGAAGGTTCTGTACAAGGACGAGAACACAGGGGCCGTCGACCTGGCCATAGATCCGTCGAACGCGAATCACATCTACGCAGTGCTCTGGGAGGCACGACAGGGCCCGTGGGAAAACGGCGTGTTCACCGGGCCCAACAGCGGTCTCTTCGAATCGAACGACAGCGGCGACACGTGGCATCCCTTGACGAACGGACTGCCCACGTTCGAGCAGGGGCTCGGCCGGATCGGGATCACGATTGCGCCAAGCGATCCGCGGCGGATGTACGCCGCCGTCGAGGCGCGCCAGAACGGCGGACTCTATCGTTCCGACGACGCCGGCCAGAGCTGGCGCAAGGCAACGGACAACGATCTCGTGGTGACGCGTGGAGATGATTTCGCGGAAGTCAAAGTCGATCCGAAGAACCCGGACATCGTCTACACCGCCAGCATCGTCGCGTGGAAGTCGGTGGATGGAGGCAGGACGTTCAGTTCACTGCGCGGTGCGCCCGGCGGCGACGACTACCACCGCATCTGGATCAATCCCGACGACACGAACATCCTGATCATCGGATCCGACCAGGGGGCCGTCGTGACCGTGAACGGCGGAAACACCTGGAGCACGTGGTACAACCAGCCGACGGCGCAGTTCTATCACGTGAGCGCCGACAACGCGTTCCCGTATCGCGTCTGCGGCGGCCAGCAGGAGAGCGGGTCCGCGTGCGTCGCGAGCCGCAGCGACGACGGCCGAATCACGTTCCGCGACTGGCATCCTGTCGGCGTCGAGGAATACGGCTACGTCGCACCCGATCCGCTGAACCCCGACATCGTCTACGGCGGCAAGGTGACGCGGTACGATCGCAGGACCGGCAACGTCATCGATGTCTCGCCACGGCCAGGTATGGGCGGCCAGAGCGGCGAGTATCGAACCGTTCGGACGCAGCCGCTGGTGTTCTCGCCGATCGATCCGCACATCCTCTACTTCGCCTCGAATCAGCTCTGGAAGACCACGACGGGTGGCCTGCAGGGCTGGACGGTAATCAGTCCGGATCTCACGCGGAACACATGGGAAGTTCCGCCCAACGTCGGCATCTTCAAGGACTCGCCCGCGGCGCGCGTCTCGCAGAAGGGCGTTATCTATACCATTGCGCCGGGATACACGGATCCCAACCGCATTTGGGCAGGGACTGACGACGGCCTGATCCAGACGACAGCCGATGGCGGCAAGAACTGGACGGACGTGACGCCGCCGCAACTGAAGGCCTGGGCGAAGGTGTCGATGATGGACGCCTCCCATACGAACCCGCTCGGCGCCTATGCGGCGATTAACACCTTCCGCCTCGACGAACTGCATCCGCATATCTACCGCACGCGCGACGGCGGGAAGACGTGGACGGAGATCGTCACCGGCATCGCCGACGGCACCGTCGTCAATTCGGTCAAGGAGGATCCGAAGCAAAAAGGGCTGCTGTTCGCGGGAACCGAGACGGAGACGTACGTATCTTTGGACGACGGTGACCACTGGCAGTCGCTGCGGGTCAACATGCCGGCGACGTCGATTCGGGATGTCATGATCAAAGATGACGATCTGATTGCGGGCACGCACGGCCGGGGGTTCTGGATCCTCGACGACGTGACCCCGCTGCGGCAGCTTGCGGCCGCCGGCGCGCAGCCGGCGACGGCGCACCTGTTCAAGCCGCAGACCGCCATCCGCTTCGACTGGAGCAAGTACACCGATACGCCGCTGCCGGTCGACGAACCGGCAGGGCAGAATCCGCCGGACGGCGCCATCATCAACTACTACCTGCCGCAGCCCGCCGACGGCGTCGTCACCCTGGAGGTGCTCGACCCCGCAGGGAAGACGATCCGGCGCTTCAGCAGCGACGAGAAAGCCCCGGAGATTCGCGACATCGGGAACACGCCGCGGTACTGGATCCGGCCGACGCAGATCCTCGCGGCGGACGCGGGCCTGCATCGATTCGTGTGGGACCTCCATTATCCGATGCTGCCCGGCGCGCTGCCGTCGTACCCAATCTCGGCGACGCCGCACAACACGCCCGCGGAACCCCGCGGGCCCTGGGTTGTTCCGGGGACGTACACAGTGAAGCTCACCGTGAACGGCCAGGCGTTGGCGCAGCCGCTGACGGTGAAGATGGACCCGCGGGTCAAATCAACCGCGGCGACGATTGCGCATCAGTTCGCGTTGGCGAAGCGCGTTTACGACGCGTCCGCGGATCTCGAACACGCGAAGGGACAGATTGCAGCAGCGGAGCAGCGGGCTCGATCCGGGGGCGACTCACAGCGGGCCGACCAACTGGCAGCCCTTGCGGGATCCGGCGGAGAGGGACGCGGCCGCGGGCGAGGTGCCGCTCGCACCGCCCAGCCGACGCTCGCATCGGTCAGCGCCGAATTACAGGGCGTCTACAGACTGACGCAGGAAGGCGCCGGACCAATTTCCGCGCAGGCGGTCAAGACTGTCGAAGAAGCGCTCGCGCGGTACGAAGCGCTCACGCGGCAGATTGCAGCGCTCACGCGCTGAGTGCACAAACACAACTACACAAACACCCAAGGCGTAAATGCTCGAACGCCTTGGGTCGTTGGCAGTTGTGCAGTTGTGTAGTTGTCTATCGCACCACTGAAGATGCGATCTCGCTGAGAATCCGCTCGAGTACTGCCGGATCGGCCGGTTTCGTAAGGTGCTGATCGAACCCGGCGTCCGCCGCCTGCCGCGCCACTTCTTCCTGCCCCCAACCCGTCAAGGCAATCAGCCGCACCGGCGCCGCATTCGATGAGCGGATCTCGCGCGCCACCTCATAGCCGCTCATATCGGGCAAGCCGATATCGAGCAGCACGACATGCGGATTCGTCTCGACGACCGTATCGATCGCACTGCGGCCGGTGTGCGCCACGGCGACGCTGTGCCCAAGCATGCTGAGCAGCACCTGGAGCATCTCCGCCGAATCACGGTTGTCGTCGACGACGAGCACGGACAGACCGCTGGACGCGCCGCCTGAGGTATTGGCCATCGGGTGAACAGCTATTGTCTCACATCGCCTGCGCCCGGACGTCGAGTGCACGCAACCGCAGTTGCTCGCTCCATCGTCTCGGAAAGGTGCACGAGAGTGCGGGTGAGGGCGACGGACCGTCGAAGTCGCTTGCTCCCAACGTCTTACGCAGTCCCCACCTCGCACGCGTCGTGATGGCGGCAGCTTTGCCCTGAGGGCCGTCGGCTCCGCCACTCACTTTCACAAGGTGCCCGACCTCTCGCTTTGTGCAGGATGCACGCGGGCGGGGCCACTCATCAACCACACCTGTCTGCATTGGAGGATTCATGCGCACGCTGTTGCTCTCACTCGCTTTGCTCGCCCTCGCTGCCTTGCCCAACACCGCGGCCGCCCAGCAGGGGACGCCGGCAAAGTCGACGGCCCGCTCTGCCAAAACACCGGCTCCGTCGTCTCCGATCAACCTGAATAGTGCGACCCAGGCGCAGCTCGAATCGCTGCCGGGCATCGGCGCGAAAGCCGCGCAGCGCATTCTGGAGTTCCGTCAAAAGAACGGCAGCTTCAAGAAGATCGAAGACCTGATGAACGTCAAAGGGATCGGCGAGAAGAACTTCCTGAAGCTGAAGCCGTACATCACTGTCGGCGCCCAGAAGGCGGAGCCCTCGGCCGGTAAGTAAGGCAGCGCCGTGCCAGATCGCGGAATGTCCCTGATCGAACTGCTATTCGTCGTCGCTCTGACGGGGACGCTCGCGGCGATCGCGATTCCCGTGTCGACCTCGACGGTGGACGACTTTCGAGCCCGGTCCGCCGCACGACACGTCGCGCAACAGATCGCACGGCTTCGCGCCGAAGCGGTGAAGCGCTCAGCATTCGTCGGGCTTCGGTTCGAGGCCACCGACAGCGATTACACCTACACGACGTATCTGGACGGCAACGCCAACGGGATCCGCACGGCCGACATCACGGCCGGCGCGGATCCCCGGTTATCAGGTCCCGAGACGATCGCCTGGAACTTCCCGGGCGTCCGATTCGCGATCGGCCCCGGCGTCCCCGACGCTGACAACCAGCCGGTGACATCGCCGGATGGCATCCGCATCGGCAGCGCACGAATTCTGTCGATGAGCCCGAACGGCTCGGCGACGCCCGGAACGCTCTATCTCACGTCACCGCACGGCGCGCAGTACGCCGTGCGCGTGCTCGGCGCAACAGGACGCGCACGCGTCCTGAAATTCGACCGCACCACGAACCGCTGGATCGCACAATGACCGAACGACGACAACACTGCCGCGTCTCAGGCGCCATGGTCAATCACGTCCGCGTCCGCGTGCGCGCGGGAGGAGAGGGCACGCTCTTGAACTTCAGCCGCCGCGGCGCCTCGATTGCCGTCCGACGCCCAATGCCGCCCGGAAGCCGGATCGATCTCCAGCTCTCGGTGGACAGCCTTCGCGTCCTTGTGCGCGCGCTGGTCCTCAGATGCAGCGTCAGAGCAATCGCCGCCCTCGAAGGCGTGACTTACGAAACGGCTCTCCGCTTCGACCAGGACACCGATCTCCCGCGGGAAGAGACTGCCCCAGTCGGGTATTCCGTGCACACGCAATCGGGCACTAACAGCGTCAGTGACGGGTCCGACCTACACGCGGCGCCGGGGGTGGCCCCTTCGCACCTGACTGAGGCGTCGAAATGACGCCAAAATCCGCGCTTCGGCCGATGGCACCTTCTTTGACTCATGCCGCCGCCACACGCAACAGAGGAGGGCTGATGCGCGGACGATGTCGGGTGGCGGATCGTCGTCGGACGATCGGAACGGTGTTGCGCGAGATCTCGGGCGCTCTGCCGGCGATGCGGGACATGCGGCAGTTACGCCGGAAGTTCGAGGACGAGCTTCGGGCGCTGCTCGACGTCAAGGACGTCCATCTGCGGGATGGGCCGTTGCCGCCCGCGTCGACTGTTCCGTCGATGAGCGTCGACGTCGTCGCGGGTGCGGTAGTGCTGGGCGCGCTCGATCTGACGCTGGACCGGCCGGGTGGGAGCCTCGATCCCTGGGATGCCCAGCTCCTGGACGATGCGCGGTGTGTGGCGGCGTTGGTGTTGCTGCTGGAGCGGGCGTACCGGGCGGGGACGTTGGCAGCGGTGCGAAGCCGTTTCGATGGCGCGGCACCGATCATCGGCTCCAGTGCGGCGATCCGTGCGGTGCGGGAGCGGATCGATCGGGTCGCGGCGACGAGTTTTACCGTGCTGATCGAGGGCGAGAGCGGCAGCGGGAAGGAGCTCGTTGCCCGGCAGATTCACGACCTGAGTCCGCGGCGGAACGGTCCGTTCGTCGCGGTCAACTGCGCGGCGATTGTCGAGACGCTGCTCGAGGCCGAACTGTTCGGAATTGAGGAACGCATTGCGACCGGTGTGCGTGGGCGGCGCGGGAAGTTCGAGCATGCCCACGAAGGGACGCTGTTCCTGGACGAAGTGGCGGATTTGTCGCCGGCTGCGCAGGCGAAGCTGCTGCGCGCGATCCAGGAGATGTCGATCGAGCGCGTCGGCGCCGCGGGTACGCGGCCGGTCGACGTCCGTATCATCGCGGCGACCAATCAGAAGCTTTCGGATCTCGTCGCGCGCGGGCGATTCCGGCTGGATCTGTTCTATCGGCTGCACGGTGTCGAGATCTCCGTGCCGCCGCTGCGGGAGCGTCCGGCGGACATCCTCGAGCTGACCGAGTACTTCCTCGAACGGCACCGGTCGTTCCGGCGGCTGCGGCTGTCGCAGGCCGCCGCCGATGCGCTGCTCGCGTATGCGTGGCCGGGGAACGTCCGCGAGTTGCAGCGGGTCATCGAGCGCGGCGTCGCGCTTGCGGACTCGGATCACTTGCAGCTCGACGACCTGCCGCCGGCGCTGGTCGACGAGTACGCGGAGAACCTGATGCCGTCGTTCCAGCGTCGGCACACGTTGCGGCAGTGGGCCGGCCGTTACGTGCGGCTCGTGGTGCATCGGTGCGGCAACAACAAGCGCCGCGCCTGTCGCGAGCTGCAGATTTCGTATCACACGCTCAATGCGTATCTCCGGCGTCCGCCGGAGGAAGCCGGTTCGCCACCGGCGGTTACGGCTGGCGCGGGCGGGACGGATTCTCCGCAGGGGCGCGCGCCAGGCGCACCGATCCTCGCGAGGGGATCGCAGTCTGGAGGAGTCACATGGTGAAAAAGGCAGTGGTGATGGTGGCCGTGATTGCGGGGTTCGTGAGCGCTCCCCGCCCCGCGCTCGCGCAGACCTGCACGCGCGATCTGCTCGATTGCTACACGCGAGCGGCGAACGACGACAACTTCTGGTACCGGTGGGCGGACGGGCTCGACTGCGAACTGCAGTACGCCGGGTGCGTGCGTCGCGTGCTCGTGGGTTGAACACATTGACGCACGGCTGCTGGCGCGGCCGTGCGTCGCTGAGGAGGATTGATGCGTGCAGGCCTGTTGCTTTCCGCGGTGTTGGGCCTCGTGTCGTGCCGGCACGTCGCCACACGGGTGGCGCCTGACCGGCTGTTCGGCCCGGTGGTGGGGAACGAGATCCTCGCCGGCCGTGTCGATGCGGCGGACGACGGGCCGGTGCTGCTGCTCGTCGCGGAGCGCGCGCTCGTCTCGATCGACCTGCAGCACCGCACCTCAACCCGTAATCCGTTGGCGCTCGCCGATGCGTCGAGCTGCTGGGGCCTGGCGCAATTGGCTGACGGGACGTTGTGGACCATCCGGGACTGGAAAACGCTGCGTGAGATTTCGCGGACGGGCGACACCGTTCGGGAGTACACGCTCGATGGCGCCCATGCGTCGCTTTTCAGTGCAGGTGATCGGCTGGTGTTTCAACGGGCCGAGTTCACCGCGCCGGATCAGGCGCTGATCGCAGGAAAGCCGGGCGATTTCAGACGCGAGGCCTGGAGCACGCTGAAGACGCGGCCGTTCAAGCTGGCGCGGACATCCATTGCGGCGCTGAATCTGGTGACGTGCGGTCCCACGCGCGCCGAGGAGCGCGCGTGCTGGTTTCCTGACGATCCGGCTGTGGCCCTCATCGATCCAGCCGGACGCACGCGCAGGGTCGAGTTGCCTGGCATTCCGCATGTCGCGCCGGAGGTGTTGTTGACGAGTGACAACCCCGCGCGGCCGGTTCGTGATGCCTTCGTCGATCGCGGCGGGAGTGTGTGGATCATCAGCGCGGGGACTCCGGTTACGGGAGCACCCGAACCGCCGGGCGGTTGGCTGCTCGCGCATTTCTCTCCAGCGGGCGCGGCACTCGAACGATACGAGCTGACGGAGCCTGCGCGTCTGCTCCTCGCCGTCGACACGCACCACATCGTGCTCCTGCTCGGCAGCGGATATGTGGCGGAGGTGCGCTTGTGAGATGGCTGTTGAAGTTCTTTCTCGTCTCCGAGCTGCACCCCGGCCATGCGGTGCTCCTGACGGCGAGCTGTGTCGTGCTTGGTCTCTGGACCCTTCGTTACAATCCCTCGGAGCTGGACAGCGCGCTGGGGCTTCTGCTCGTTCTCCAGATGTTCCTGGCGTCGACCGGGTTTGTCTCGCGTGCGTCTGCGGGCCACTTCGACGCGGTGCTCGTCGCCGGTCGGCCGCGCCGGTCGGCGGCTCTCGCGCATTGGGCGGTTTCCGTTGCGCCTGGAGTGGCGGGCTGGATCATAGTCGCGGTCACCGCGCTGGCGCTTGGCGGCGCACACGCCGTCTCGGCGGTGTGCGGACGCCGGTTCGTCGCGCTCGCGATCGTGTCGAACATTGCGTGGATCGCGGGTTTCCGGCTCCCGCGTAGTTCGGCTGGTGTCCTCTGGCTGGCGCTGCTCGTGGCGGTCCTGCTGCAACACAACCTGCGGGCGTTGTCGATGACGATCAGTCCCGCCTTCGGCGCGTGGGCGTGGGACATTCTCGTGTTGCTGGTGTGTCCGTTCGTGTTGATCGGCGATCAGCCCGCGGTGCCGCCGCCGGTACTCGCCGGAGCAGCGGCGCTCTCGTGTCTGGCGGTGTGGCTTGTGGTGAGCGCGACCAGCCGGCTGAACGTGCTGCTCGCAGACCGGGGGTGATGCACGTGCTGGAACTCTCTGCCGTTTCGAAGGCTTTTGGTGCACATCGCGTCCTGAACCAGGCGTGGCTGCAGGTGCGGCGAGGCGAAATCGTCGGGCTCGTGGGCGCGAACGGCGCGGGAAAGACCACGCTCTTGCGCATCTCCGCGGGATTGATCCGTCCCGACCAGGGTGTGGTCCGATGGGACTCTTCACTGGTGCGCATCCGCTATTTCGCGGGGGAGGCCACGTTGCCGCCACAGATCCGCGCCAGGCGATGGGCGGCGTTGTTCGATGTCCCCTCCGACGAAAGGCGCCGCATCGGCGTTCTCTCGCGCGGCACTCGGCAGATTCTCGGGCTGCGCATTGCGCTACAGGGGCCGCCCCCTGACGTCCTGCTGCTCGACGAACCCTGGGACGGCCTCGATCCGCCCGCCGCTCGCCGCCTCACCGAACGCATCCGTGACTGGGGAGCGGCGGGCACCGCGATCCTCATTTCATCTCACCGCCTCCACGATCTGGACGATGTGGCGGGGAGGTTTGTGGTGTTGGAGCAGGGGAGATGCCGCGTCGTCCCGGAACAGGGGGACGGCCGTGTTGGGGTCGACCGGATTGCGGATCTGGTCGCGCGAGGCAGCAGAAGCAATCTGCCGTGCCTCGCGCGCCGGCCGTGACTACTTCTGCGCGATCTTCAGCGCCACCGAGATCGTGCAGGCAGTATTAACGTCGCTCACCGTAATCCGCACCGTCGTCGATCCGCCGGTCTTCGGAGTGCCCGACAGGATCCCGCTGGCGCTGTTGAACGTGAGGCCCTGCGGCAGGTTCCCGCTCATCGTCCAGGTCGCCTTGTCGATGATGTTCGCGGCCGTGAACGCGTAGGCGAACGGTGCATTGCGGAGCGGTGTCAGGGTGGATGGCGGCGCCAGGATCCTGATCGCGGCCTGGACCGGGATGGAGTAGCTCATCGACGCGCTGAGCGCGCCGTTCTGCGCATCCGCTATCCGGATGATGAAGGCGTACGTTCCTGGCGTTGTGGGGACTCCGCTGAGCGAGCCCTGGGGGGAGAGCGTCAGGCCGGGCGGCAATGTCCCGGAGGAGAGCGACCAGTTGTATGAACCGCTTCCGCCGCTCGCCGCGAGCGCGGCGGAGTATGCGACCGTCTCGCGCGCGGTTGGCGCCAGCAGCGTCGTGATCTGGAGCGGCGCACCGGAAACCGCGAGCGTGTATGAGCTCGTGGCGGAATTCGCGTTGTTGGCGGCGTCGGACGCCGCCACCGTGAACGGAAAGCTGCCGGCCGTTGTGGGCGTTCCGGAGATGACGCCCAGCGTTCGACTGAGTGAGAGTCCGGGCGGCAGGGTCCCCTGGGTGATCGTCCACAGGTACGACCCGCTGCCTCCGGTCGCGGTCACCGCGGCGGAGTACGGCACCGTCATTTGCGCTCCGGGGACGCTGCTCGTCGCGATCGCGACGGGAGCGACGGTCGGTGCCGGCGGCGGCGGAGGAGGTGTCGTCGTCGTTGTCGTTGTCGTTGCGCTGGTGGAGGGCGTCAGCTCGAGCAGGAATACGTCCTGGCGGAAGCTGCCTCCGGCGTCGCCGCCGGGATCGGTGCCGAGGGTCTTCTCCCAGTTGGAGGTGAACAGGACCCAGTGTCCGTCGGGGGAGATGTTCGGCCGCGGCTCGTACCAGAAATAGGTCGTCGTGGCGTCGAGGTCGTTGCGAACGTCGGAACGGTGTTGGGCGAATCGCCACACGGTCGCGTCGGTTCCCTGTGCGCCATCCGTCTGTATCGCCACCAGCTCATCGTCCCATGCGCGCCAGGGAGAGGTGTTCGTGCCGTAGCGATAGAGACCACTGACGTAAGGAACCAGGCGATCACTGCGCGCGTTGTTCCACGACGGGTGATCGGCAAGCGAGGTCTCTTTGGGGGAGAGCACCGTTGCGATGAGGTCGTGTGACAGTGTGGGCGTCGAGAAGTTGCGGAGTTGCCACTGTGCCGCGTCCCAGGTGGTGGACGTGCAGCAGTCCTGGTTGATCGCGACGCCGTAGCCGTACGCGTCGTGCCCGTACGGGTGAGCAGAGGCGCCGAGAGCGGTCATAGTGCCCGTGACGGTGTCCCACACGTACATCTGCGCCGCGTAGCGCGGCGCCTGCATGTCCGGACCGGTGGGGTAGAGGATGACGTACCGGCCGCTGCGGTCGATGCTCGCGTGGTGCAGCGAGAAGTTCAGCGTGATCGGTGCGGGGGCTCCGTTCAGCGTCGAGGTGAGCGTGTCGACAATCTGATAAGACGCCGGGTTAGCCACGTCGAAGACGACGGCCAAGTGATGTTTGTCCTGGGAGGTACCGCCGAAGAAGGCGAGGACGCGTTCGTTGGGACCGGCGCTCGATCCGAGACCGCCGATGAATGTACCCGACAGGCCGGGCTGAACCGCGTCGAGGTTGAAGATCGTGGAGTACTGCCCGGTTGAGAAGTCGTACTTGTCGACCGTGCGCAGCGTCGACCCGGACAGCGACGAGCTGCCGTAAATGACCGAGTCGTTGACGAAGGAGAACTGCGGTTCCAGGTAGAACCGCAGCACGAGGCCGCCTTCGCCGCTGGTGGTCGGCTGGATCCGTTTTGCGCTGTGCGTGGCCGCGTCGAACGTGAACGGGATAATCGTCCCGTCGGTGCTGACGACATAGAACCTGGTGCCGTTGGCACTCCAGGCGAGCTGGTGTGTGCCTGACGGCGTGCGGAAGGAGCGATTCAGGTACCCGGGTCGCACGTTGCCGTCGGTGATGCGGGTGATCGAGGAACCGAAAATCGGATCCTGGAAAGTCGTGCCGGCGGGCCCGGGGGCCGGGAGAGCCGGCTTCGGGTACGTGTAACGATCGACGACCGCATAGTACGGGCCTACTGCCGTCCGGGTCGGGAGTCCGTCAGGATTGGTTGTCGTGGTCTGGGTGGTGGTAATGGTAGTCGTCGTTGTGGCGGGCGGAGGCGCGGTCGTTGCGTTTGGCGGTGCGCCTGCGCCGATCGTTGCGCCCGAGAGTGAACTGCCGGCCGAGTAGAACGTCGTGTCCAGAACCAGCGGGAACGCCGGTGCCGTAGCGCTCCGAGAGACCGCCACGCCGTTGTGGCGGTAGACGACCACCCCGTTTTCGATAGAGACGCTGAAGTGATCGCCGGCGGCGAAGGTGCCTTCCCCTTTGTACACGCCGAGTTCGCGGATTTCCCATGCGCCGCCCGGCCAGAAACTGAAGGCGAAGTTCATGGTCGTCGACGCCGTGGAGGAAGAGAGGTCTGTCGTGAGGCCGGCGTAGAGGCGTTGGTCCATTCCGGGAATGAAGTCGATGTAGCCGTCGCCGCTCAACTGCTGCGAGCTGTGTGCGCCGGAATCGGGACAGCCGTCACAGCCGCCGCTTTTCTGCAGCGCGCCTGGTGATGCCGTGACGTTGACGGGTGACTGCCAGGTGGCAGACGTCTGCGCGGACACGGATTGCGCGGCCACTACGGCGCACGCCGCCACCAGAAGCGGAACGATCGGCTTCATACGAAGGGTCCCTGGACTTGGTCGGATAACTCAGAGTGCGGCCTAACCGGCCACGGCCCGGAAAGTGGCAACCGCGGTGCCGCAACGCGCTCGCCCCAAAACCCGCAGACTTTTCAGGCAAACTGCAGAATTCGCGTGTGCGCCGGGTGTGCAACGGTCGCGGCCGATGACGCTTTTGACCCTCGCGTTACGATTTGGATGGGATTGCCGAGGAAGGTTCGGCTGGAGTCGATGCCGCGCCGCGCATGACGTGCTCTCGTGAGGAGGCGGCGCCGGAAGTGTCGAAATCTTGACCCCGAACGGGCGCAATAGTACCGTTAGTGGGTTCCGCGCCAGCCGCGCGGCTCTCCAATCACGGTATCTCGCGTCCAGGATGAATCAGCCCTCGGGCACGCTCAAGAAAACGCCGCTGTATGCGCGCCACCGCGCGCTGGGCGCGCGCATGGTCGAATTCGGCGGGTGGGACATGCCCGTCGAGTACACGGGCATCGCGGACGAGCACATGGCCGTGCGCACGCGCGCGGGCCTGTTCGACGTCAGCCACATGGGCCAGATTGAAATCGCCGGGCCCGACGCGCTCAAAGCGGTCCAGCACATCACGAGCAACGACGCGTCGCGGCTCGCGGTGAATCAGGCCCAATACTCGGCCCTGACCACGCCCGACGGCACGTTCGTGGACGACGTGCTCACCTACCGGCTCGCGGATGACCACTTCATGCTCGTCGTCAACGCGTCGAACATCGTGAAGGACTTCCGCTGGATCACGGACCACGTCCAGGGCGTCGACGCAGC
Organism: Vicinamibacterales bacterium; assembly: GCA_035495555.1. Classification (GTDB taxonomy): domain Bacteria; phylum Acidobacteriota; class Vicinamibacteria; order Vicinamibacterales; family 2-12-FULL-66-21; genus DATJFQ01. The sequence continues at coordinate 112,831 of DATJFQ010000041.1, read as the reverse complement.
CGCGGTCAACACGAGTTCACGGTACGCGCTGATTGCGATCCAGGGACCTGCCGCGCGCGAGATCCTGCAGACCCTGACCGGAATCGATCTCGCCGGCATCAAGTACTACTGGTTCGCGAACGGGGAAGTCGCGTCCGTCCGGGTGACGATCTCGCGCACCGGTTATACCGGCGAGGACGGGTACGAAGTGTTCGTCGCGCCGGCGGCGGCCGAACGCGTGTGGGACGCGATGCTCGCGGCGGGAAAGCCCGCCGGGCTCGTCCCCGCCGGACTGGGCGCACGCGATACGCTGCGCCTCGAAGCGTCGATGCGGTTGTACGGCAACGACATGGACGAGCAGTCGACGGTGCTCGACGCGGATCTTGGCTGGATCGTGGGCTGGAAGAAGGACGCGTTCATCGGCGCACAGGTGCTGCGGCGGCAGAAGGCGGAAGGTACGGCGAAGAAGCTGATTGGCTTCGAGATGGTCGACCGCGCAATCGGGCGCCACGGCTATGACGTGTACATCGACGGCGCCCGCGCAGGCGTGGTGACCAGCGGTACGCAGACGCCCTATTTGAAGAAGGCGATCGGGATGGCATACGTGCCGTCGAACAGGACCGAACCGGGGACGGACCTGGAGATCGACGTTCGCGGCCGCCGCGCGAAGGCCGTCATCGTCCCGATGCCGTTTTACAAGCGCGCGAAGTAGCGGCCGTCGGCCGGCCGGCTGTCGTGGAGCGCGCCCCGCGTGGGGCGCCGGGAGAATCGAATGTATCCGACCGATCTGAAGTACACGAAGGACCACGAGTGGGTGCGCCTGGGCGCAGGCGACGCGCGGGTTGGCATCACCGATTACGCGCAGAAACAGCTCGGCGATGTCGTGTACCTGGAACTGCCGCCCGTCGGCCGGAGTCTCAGGAAAGGTGAGGTCTTCGGCACCATCGAATCCGTCAAGGCGGTGTCCGAGCTGTACAGTCCGGTCGCTGGCGAGGTGACCGCCGTCAACGACGCACTCGTGCAGAAGCCGGAGGTTGTGAATACCGATCCGCACGGCTCCTGGATGATTGTGATGAAAGTGACCGACGCGGACACGAGCGACCTGCTCGACTCCGCCGCGTACTCCGATCTCACCAAGTAATGCACGACGTTTTCGAATCCCGACATATCGGTCCCGACGCCGACGCCCGAAGCCGCATGCTCGACGCGGTCGGCGTCAGGACGATCGACGATCTGATCGACCAGACCATCCCGCGTGATATCCGCCTGACCGCGCCGCTGAAGCTGCCGCCGGCAGAGACCGAAGCGGCGTATTTGCGCCGGCTCCGCTCGGTGGCCGCGAAAAACCAGCTCACCCGTTGCTACATCGGGATGGGCTACTACGACTGCATCACGCCTGCCGTCATCCAGCGAAACGTCTTCGAAAATCCCGGCTGGTACACGCCGTATACGCCGTATCAGGCCGAAATCGCGCAGGGGCGCCTGGAGTCGCTGCTCAATTTCCAGACCATGGTCGGCGATCTGACCGGGATGCCGGTCGCGACCGCGTCGCTGCTGGACGAAGGCACGGCCGCCGCCGAGGCGATGTCGATGTTTCATCGCATCAACACGAAGAAGGCGCCGGCGGGGCAGCCGTCGGTGTTCCTCGTGTCACAGCACACGTTCCCGCAGACGCTCGAGGTGCTCCGGGGCCGCGCCGAACCGCTGAATATCCGCCTCGAGATTGGCGATCCGTCGTCCATGCCGATGGATCGCGCATTCGGGCTGCTGCTGCAGTGTCCGGACGACCGCGGTGAGCTGCACGATCTCCGCGCGATTATCCAGAAGGCCCACGCAGCCGGTGTGTTCGTCGCGGTCGCGACCGATCTGATGGCGCTCACGCTCTTTACGCCCCCCGGGGAAATGGGTGCCGACGTCGTCGTCGGCAACTCACAGCGGTTCGGCGTGCCGCTTGGCTACGGCGGGCCACATGCCGCGTTTTTCGCGACGCGCGAAGCGTACGTCCGTCAGGCGCCCGGTCGGATCATCGGAGTATCGGTGGATGCCCTGGGGCACCGCGCCTATCGGATGGCGCTGCAGACCCGTGAGCAGCACATCCGGCGCGAGAAAGCGACGTCGAACATCTGCACGGCCCAGGCGCTGCTGGCGAACATGGCTGCCATGTACGCGGTGTACCACGGCCCCGCCGGCCTGCGCGGAATCGGCGAACGCATCCACACGTTCGCGACCGTGCTGGCGAGCGCGCTGACCGCGTTGGGGCTCGAGCAGACCAACTCCACGTATTTCGACACGCTGCGGATCACCGGCGCCGACCTGAAGACGCTCCGAACGGAATCGGCGGCGGCGCAGATCGCGTTTCGATACTTCGCGGACGGCGCCGTCGGCATCTCGCTCGACGAGACCACCACCATTGAGGACGTGACGGCGATTGCCGGCGTCTTCGCGCGCAGCATCGGGAAATCGGTTTCGATGATTGCGCGCGACGATGTACGGTTCGCGCTGCACGCGCCGGCGGCGCTGGCGCGCACGAGCGCTTACCTGACGCATCCGGTTTTCAACACGCATCACTCTGAAACGCAGATGATGCGCTACATCCGCGCGCTCGAGCGGAAGGACGTCGGCCTCGACACCTCCATGATTCCGCTTGGCTCCTGCACCATGAAGCTGAACGCGGCCGCCGAGATGATGCCGGTGAGCTGGCCACGCTTCGCCGGGATGCACCCGTTTGCGCCAATCGAGAACGCGGAAGGGTACCTGGAGGTGTTCCGCGAGCTGGAGTCGATGCTCTGCGAGATCACGGGGCTCGCGGCGGTGTCGCTGCAGCCGAATTCGGGCGCGCAGGGGGAGTTCGCGGGCCTGATGGTGATCCGTGCGTATCACCACGACCGCGGCGATCAGGCGCGCGACGTTGTCCTGATCCCGGCGTCCGCGCACGGCACCAACCCTGCCAGCGCCACGATGGCAGGGCTGCGGGTCGTGGTCGTCGCATGTGACGACCAGGGCTACATCGTGGTCGACGACCTGCGCGCGAAGGCGGAGCAGCACCGCGATCGTCTCGCGGCGCTCATGGTGACCTATCCGTCGACGTACGGGATCTTCGAGGAGCGCATTAAAGAGATCTGCACGATCGTGCATCGCAACGGCGGCCAGGTGTACATGGACGGCGCCAACATGAACGCGCAGGTGGGGCTGACGAGCCCGGCGTCGATTGGCGCGGACGTGTGCCACCTGAACCTGCACAAGACGTTCGCGATCCCGCACGGCGGCGGCGGCCCCGGCATGGGGCCGATTGCGGTGGCGAAACACCTGGCGGCGTACCTGCCCGGGCACCCGGTCGTGAAGGTTGGCGGAGACATGGCGATTCCGGCGATCGCGGCCGCGCCGTGGGGGAGCGCGAGCATCCTGTTGATTTCGTACGGCTACATGCGCCTGCTCGGGGCCGACGGCATGACGGATGCGACGCGGGTGGCGATTCTGAACGCGAATTACGTCAAGGTGCGCCTGCAGGATCACTACGACGTCCTGTACGCGAACCACAACGGCCGCGTCGCCCATGAACTGATCTTCGATCTCCGCCCGTTCAAGCACGCTGGCGGCGCGTCAGTCGACGAGCAGGACGTCGCGAAGCGGCTGATGGATTACGGCTTCCACGCGCCGACCGTCTCGTTCCCGGTGCCCGGCACGATGATGATCGAGCCGACGGAGAGCGAAGCGAAAGATGAACTGGACCGCTTCTGCGACGCGTTGATCAAGATTCGGGGAGAGATCGCCGCAGTGCTGGAAGGCCGCGCGGACGCGAAGGACAACGTGCTCAAAAACGCGCCGCATCCCGCGATCGCTGTCGTGTCCGACGACTGGTCACACCCGTATCCCCGCGCGGAAGCCGCGTATCCGCTGCCGTTCGTGCGATTCAACAAGGTCTGGCCGGCGGTCGCACGGATCGACAATCCCTATGGCGATCGTAACTTGATTTGCGCCTGCCCGCCGATGGAAGAGTACGTGGAGGAAGGCGCGACAGTGTAGCGCGCGATGCGAATCGCGCGGCCTGCAGCGTACCTTCAGCCTGCAAATACCAACGCGATTCGACGGCTACGTCCGGCTTGCCGACGACGCGTGTGCGCGCGTCAGCTCCTGCGCCTTTCGCTTGTACCCGTTCCAGAGCTTCATCGTGATCGGCCCAGGGGTGCCGTCGCCGACGACATGGTCGTCGATGCGCGTCACCGGGCTGAGTTCGCGCGTGGTGCTCGTGATGAACGCTTCGTCGGCGGTGTCGAGGTCTGCGGGATAGAGCACCTCTTCACGGACGGGGACGCCCGCTTCCTGTCCCACTTCGAACAGAAACGCGCGCGTGATGCCCTGGAGCAGACCGGCCGCCGATTTGGGCGTCAGCGCGACGCCGCCGCGAACCATGAAGAAGTTCGACTGCGAACACTCCGACAGCTCGCCGCGGAAGTTGCGCATCAGCGCTTCTTCGGCGCCGCGGCGATAGGCTGCCTGCATCGCGAGCGCGTTGTTCAACAGGTTGTTCGACTTGATGACGGGGTTGACCGACCCCGGATGGTTCCGCAGAATCTCGACCAGCGAAATGCGGATACCCTCGCGCGCCATACGCTCCGGCGGCTCTTCGTTCGGCTTCACGATGATCACGAGCGACGGCGTCGGCGTCGCTTTGGTGTCGTACGACAATTCGCCGACGCCCCGCGTGAGGAGAATGCGGATATACCATTCGTCACTGTTCGCGCCGTCTGCCCTGGCTGCCGCCGCGACGGTGTCATCGATCCACCCGGACAGCGTCGCGTCGTCGAACGGCACGTCGAGGTCGATGTGCCCGGCCGACTGGCGCAGGCGCCGGACGTGCCGGTCGAACAGGAAGGGGACCTTGTTGTAGGTCCGCAAGGTTTCGTACACCCCTTCGCCGTAGACGAACCCGTGATCGTAGACGGGGACGACCGCCTCCTGAGCCGGCATGATCCGGCCGTTGACGTAAACAGCTCCGCGCATTTGCATGCATCGTAGCATTATTGAAATAGTAGGCGGCAAGCCATCCATGCGCGTACTCAACACTCAGCAGATGCGGGAAGCCGATCGGCAGACGATCGACGAAATCGGCATTCCGTCCGTCGTGCTGATGGAGAATGCCGGGCGCCAGGCGGTGGCGGCGATGGAAGCCGCCTACGAGGATCTGTCGTCCAGCCGGGTCGCGGTCCTGTGTGGCCGCGGCAACAACGGCGGCGACGGGTTCGTCGTCGCCCGCACGCTCGCGCAGCGCGGAATCGAATCGATCGTGTTTCTGCTCGGCAGCGTGGCTGACGTCCGCGGCGATGCGCGGACGAACCTGGAGATCCTCGGCCGAATCGGCGTGACGGTCGTGGAAGTGGCCGACGCGCAGCAGTGGGAGCTCCATTTCACCGAGATCTCCGAGTGCGACCTGATCGTCGACGCGATCGTCGGTACCGGCTTTCGCGGTCCTGTTTCCGGCCTGCTCGAGACCGTCATTGGCGACGTGAACGGCCTGGGCACGCCGGTTGTCGCGATTGATCTGCCCACCGGCCTGTCGGCGGACACCCACGAGATCGAGAGCGACGCGATCCAGGCGTCGATGACCGTCACGCTCGGCGCGCCGAAGCTGCCGCTCGTGCTTCCGCCGGCCGATGTGTACGGCGGTGATCTCGTCATCGCCGATATCGGCATTCCGGCGAGCGTGATGGAGGAGCTCGAGGGACCTCGAGTCGAGCTGTTGACGCGCGAGACCATCCGCGAGCTGGTGCCGACGCGGGCTGCCGACTCGCACAAGGGGGACTTCGGGCGGGTGCTGGTGATTGCCGGCTCCCTGGGCAAGACCGGCGCAGCGCATCTCGCCGCACTGGGTGCGTTGCGCTCGGGCGCGGGGCTCGTGACGATTGCCACCCCGCGCTCCTGCGTCGCAGCGCTGGCCATGATGATGCCCGAGTACATGACGGAGCCGCTCGACGAGACGGGCAGCGGCGCGATCGATTTCGCAGCGGTCGATCGCGCGCTCGCGATAACGGCGGATCTGATCGCCATCGGTCCGGGCCTCGGGCGCGATCCGTCGACGTCGGCATTCGTGCAGGCGATCGTCGAAAAGTCCGGCGTGCCGCTCGTCCTGGACGCCGACGCGCTGAACGCCTTCGCAGACGACCCCGAACGGCTCGAAGGGCGCGACGGCGTGGACATGATCATCACGCCACATCCGGGCGAAATGGCCAGGCTGCTCGGCGTTTCGATCGAACAGGTGCAGAGCGACAGGCTGGAACACGCGCGGGAATTCTCCGCGGCGCACAGAGTCCATGTCGTTCTGAAGGGCCATCGGACGATCATTGCCGGACCGGACGGCCGTTCGTTCATCAACGTGACGGGCAATCCCGGCATGGCAACCGGCGGTACCGGCGATCTCCTGACGGGCATGATCGCCGCGTGGTTCGCGCAGCTTCTGGACGCCGAGGCCGCGTGCAAGCTCGCCGTGTACCTGCACGGAAGTGCGGGCGACCTCGCCGAAGCGGACGAAGGCGAACTTGCGCTGCTGCCGACCGACATCGCGGCGCACCTCGGCGATGCCGTCCTCGAGCTCACCGCTCGCAAACGGATCAAACGCGAATGACGACGGTCGTCACGCGCAGCGAAGATGAAACCGCGACGGCGGGGGAGCAACTCGCGCGCACGCTGAAAGCCGGCGACGTGGTGCTGCTCTACGGCGACCTCGGCGCCGGCAAAACGGCGTTCGTGCGGGGGATGGCGAAAGGCCTCGGTGCCAATCCGGACGACGTATCGAGTCCGACGTTCACGATCGTCCAGCAGTACGGCGGCGCAGGCCATACGCTGTATCACGTCGACCTCTACCGTCTCGAACCGGATGAGATCGACGATCTCGGACTGGATGATCTCGTCTCCGGCGAAGGCATCGTCGCAATCGAGTGGGCGGATCGGTGGCGATCGCGTCCAGACGACGCGGTCGAGGTAAAGCTCGAGGAATCGGGAGACAACGAGCGGTCAGTCTTCATACGCGACGGCTCCGGCGGCTGAGGGCCGCTGAAACCGTCGTCTTGCACGCCGACAGGTGAGCCGCCGCAACGTGTCAGCGGCGGAGCCGGTTGCGCAGCCTTCTCAGCCCAATCGCGGCAACCGGCGTCCCCATCAGGAGAAGGCTCCCCGGCTCGGGCGTTTGCGACGGACCGGCTGGCCCTGTGAACTCGGCCGTCGCGGCGAAGTTGCGATTCAGGAAGGTGTCGGGCGATACATTGACGAAATCGGACCGGAAGACGCCCTGAAGCGCGACGTCGAATGCGAAGAGTGGAGTGCCGCCGACGTCTCCGAAATTGAAACCTTCGAAGTGTCCCGAGAGCAGCAGCGGCAGCTCGACGTCGCCTGCGCCGGAATCTCCCGCCGCGGCTGTGTAGCTGTTCGTCACGAACGATGCGGTGCCGACGAGCACGGCGTTGTCGTAGCTCGTCCCGTTCACGGTCATCAGCGATCCGTGCGTACTCTCAGGGTTCAGGCTGCCGCTGAACTCCACTGGCGAACCCACCGTGAAGCCGGTCGGTCCCCACGGATTGCGTGAATCCTGGGATATCGTCGTCCCGGGACCCGTAAAGGAGAAGCTGGACAGCTGCCCGTCCCAATACAGCGTCGCGCCTCCACCGGTCAGCACAACCGGATCTGCCAGGCACGGATACGCGCTCAGCAGGACTGCCGCAAGCGCGAGACACCACGATGAAGACCTCGGCATGTAACCTCCCGGCGCAGACGTAGTCATCCGTGAGGCACTTCTGGGTCAGCCAGGTGTCATCACGTGCGCGATTGCGTGCGCCGGTGCGCGGTCCCGCAATCGCCATGCCTTTGGAGGGTGCTACTCGACGCGGTAGTTCGGGGCTTCTTTTGTGATGATGACGTCGTGAACGTGACCTTCGCGCAGACCCGCGGGGCTGACGCGGATCATCCTCGCCTCGCGCTGCAGCGTCGGGATATCCCGGCATCCCGTGTAGCCCATCCCCGCGCGAAGTCCGCCGACGAGCTGATGGATCATGGCCGCGACGCTGCCCTTGTGCGCGACCCGGCCTTCGATGCCTTCCGGCACCAGCTTTTCGCCTGACTCGGGATTGGCGTCGAGGTCGAACTCGTCCTGGAAGTAGCGGTCGCGGCTCCCGCGGCGCATCGCCCCAAGCGATCCCATGCCGCGGTATTCCTTGAAGCTTCGCCCCTGGAACAGGATCATTTCGCCCGGGCTCTCATCGGTCCCGGCGAACAGACTCCCGATCATCACGCAGCTTGCGCCGACGGCGATCGCCTTCGTGACGTCGCCGGAGTAGCGAATGCCTCCGTCGGCGATGATGGGGACCTTCTGACGCGCCGCCGCCCGCGCACAATCCGCGACAGCGGTGATCATCGGCACACCGATGCCCGCGACGATGCGGGTCGTGCAGATCGAACCGGCACCGATCCCGACCTTCACCGCGTCGACGCCCAAATCGATCAGCGCCGCGGTGGCCTCGGCGGTGGCCACATTGCCCGCCACGAGATCGACGTTCGGGAACTGCCGGCGCACTCGCCGCACCATGTCGAGGACGCCTTGCGAGTGCCCGTGCGCCGTATCGACGACGAGCGCGTCGACATTGGCCGCGACGAGCGCCTCGGCTCGCGTCATCGCGTCGCGCCCGACGCCCACCGCGGCGCCGCACCTCAGCCGTCCGAGGGAGTCCTTGCAGGCGTTCGGATACTTGATCGCCTTCTGGATATCCTTGACGGTGATGAGCCCCTTCAGCATGAAGCGGTCGTCGACGACGAGCAGCTTCTCGACTTTGTGGCGGTGCAGGAACTCGCGCGCCTGTTCGAGACTCGTGCCCACGGGAACCGTGAACAACGGCTCGCGCGTCATGATGTCGGAAATGGGGCGATCGACGTTGGTCTCGAACCGCAGGTCGCGGTTCGTCAGGATTCCGACCAGTTTCCCTTCCTTGCTGCCGTCCGCGGTAATCGGAACGCCAGAAATCCGGTACTTCTTCATCAGATCGAGCGCTTCGAAGATCCGGTTGGACGGGGAGAGGGTGATCGGATTCACGATCATCCCGCTTTCGGAGCGCTTCACGCGGTCCACTTCCGAGGCCTGCTCCTCGATCGAGAGGTTTTTGTGGATCACGCCGATGCCTCCCTGCTGCGCCATGGCGATGGCCAGCCGGGATTCGGTGACGGTATCCATCGCCGCGCTCGAGAGCGGCACGTTCAGACGGATGTTGCGCGTGAAGAACGAGGTGACGTCGACGGCGCTGGGAAGTACGGTCGAGTGCTGCGGCACGAGCAACACGTCGTCGAACGTGAGCGCCGTGGCCAGGCCGACCGAGATTTGATCGGCGTTAAGTACGTCGGTCCGAGTCTCCATAGGTCCTCAGATATGACAAAGGGCAGCGATCGCTGCCCTTGATGTCACGCTCCATGGCATTTCTTGAATTTCTTGCCGCTGCCGCACCAGCACGGGTCGTTCCTGCCGACTTTCGGCGCGTCACGCTTCACCTGGCGAACGGTATCGTCGCCGCCCGTCCGCCCTGGCTTCGGCGGCTCGGCGACCGCGGTTGCTGATCCACTCCCGCGAATGGCGCCGAATGGCGACGCAGAGGCCTGGCTGCCCGGGCCGCTCAGCGTCACCGGTGACGGCTTCCGTGGCGCGGGACGCACCGGCGCCGGCACCGCCGGCATGCCCTCCTCGGGGACCACCGGCATGAGCCGCCACAAGTACCGCACGATCTCTTCCTCGATGCGGTCCTTCATGGCCGTGAACAGCTCGAAGCTCTCTTTCTTGTATTCGACGAGCGGATCACGCTGGCCGTAGCCGCGCAGGCCGATGCCTTCCTTGAGATGGTCGAGCGAATAGAGGTGGTCCTTCCACTGCGCGTCGACGATCTGGAGCATGATGTCGCGTTCGACGCGGTGCAGGATCGCCGGCTCGTCGATGAGCTTTTCCTTCGTCTCGTACTTGTTGAGGGCAAGGCCCCAGACGGCGTCCGTAATCTCCCGGGTGGTCTTGTCGGCGAAGTCGAGGGATTCGAGTTCCTGCGGCGCGAAGGCAAAGATCTCGCCGACCGCGGTGCGCAGGGCGTCGAGATCCCAGTCCTCCTCCGGGTCGTCCTCTTCGTTCGCGTATCGTTCGACGGTGCTCTGCGCGAGTTCTTCGGCCAGCACCAGCAGATAGCCGCGGATGTCGACGGGTTCCCCCTCGTCGATGTTGATCGCCCCTTCGAGCAGCTCGCGGCGCAGGCCATAGACGCTCTCGCGCTGCTTGTTCATCACGTCGTCGTATTCGAGCAGGTGCTTGCGGATCGAGAAGTTGTTGCTCTCGACCTGCTTCTGGGCCCGTTCGATCGCCTTCGTGACCATACGGTGCTCGATGGGGACGCCTTCCTCCATCCCCAGGCGCTGCATCAGCCCCGAGATGCGGTCGGATCCGAAGATCCGCATCAGGTCGTCTTCGAGCGAAAGATAGAACCTCGATGATCCGGGGTCCCCCTGCCGTCCCGCGCGGCCGCGGAGCTGGTTGTCGATGCGGCGCGCTTCATGACGCTCTGTGGCGATGATGTGCAGCCCGCCGAGCGCAACCACCTCGTCGTGCTCCTTGTCCGTCTGTTTCTTGTAACGGTCGAAGGTTTCCTCGTACTGCTGTCGCGGCACCCGATAGAAGTTGTCCAGGTGAAAGAAGTAGACGAAGTCCGCGTCGTCGACGAACTTCTCCTGTCCCTTCGGCAGCTTCTCGGCGATTTCGTCCGCGAGCGTCTGCTGGCGCGCCATGAATTCGGGGTTGCCGCCCAGCAGGATGTCCGTGCCGCGGCCCGCCATGTTGGTCGCGATCGTGACGGTCGCTTTGCGGCCGGCCTGCGCGACGATCTCGGCTTCCTGTGCGTGGTACTTCGCGTTCAGGACGACGTGCTTGATGCCGCGCAGCTTCAGCAGCCGCGACAGCTTCTCCGACTTCTCGATCGAGACGGTGCCGACGAGTACGGGGCGGCCGAGCGTCTGCTTTTCGATGATGTCGGTGACGATGGCGTCGAATTTTTCCTTCTCGGTCCGGTAGACCGTATCGGGCTCTTCGACACGCTGAAGCACGCGGTTGGTCGGGATGATGATGACGTCGAGCTTGTAGATCTCCGCGAATTCCTGCGCCTCGGTATCCGCGGTGCCGGTCATCCCGGACAGCTTCGAATATTTCCGGAAGTAGTTCTGGAACGTGACGGTCGCGAGCGTCTGGTTTTCTCGCTCGATCTTCACTTCCGGATGATTCGTGTTGTGTTCCTTCGCTTCGACGGCCTGGTGCAGTCCGTCGCTCCACCGCCGGCCCGGCATCAAACGTCCGGTGAACTCGTCGACGATGAGGACCTCGCCGTCCTTCACCATGTATTCCACGTCGAGGTGGAACAGTGTGTGCGCACGCAGCGCCTGGTTGATGTGGTGCAGGACGCGCATGTTCACGGGGTCGTACAACCCGTCGCTGCCAGGCTGAAGATGGTGCGCCATCATCTTCTCGGCCTTGGCCATGCCGCTTTCGGTCAGCGAGACCGTCTTGTGCTTCTCGTCGACGATGTAATCGCCGGTGAGCTCGAGCGCATCGCGTTCTTCGGCCTTGACGTCGCCCTGCACGGTCGCGCCGGGCGTGAGGCGCGGGATGAGGCGATCGACTTCGTAGTAGAGATCCGTCGACTCTTCCGCGGGGCCGGAGATGATGAGCGGCGTCCGCGCTTCGTCGATCAGGATGCTGTCCACCTCGTCGACGATGGCGAAGTTGTGGCCGCGCTGCACGTAGTGCGCGAGGTCGAACTTCATGTTGTCGCGGAGGTAGTCGAACCCGAACTCGTTGTTGGTGCCGTAGGTGATGTCGCACCCGTAGGCGACCTGGCGTTCCGCGTCGTTCAGATCGTGCTGAATGACGCCGACGCTCATGCCGAGGAAGCGGTAGATCCGCCCCATCCACTCCGAGTCGCGGCGGGCGAGGTAGTCGTTGACCGTGACGACGTGGACGCCCTTGCCTTCGAGCGCGTTGAGATACGCCGGAAGCGTCGCCACGAGCGTCTTGCCTTCGCCGGTCTTCATCTCGGCGATCCGCCCCTTGTGCAGCTCCATGCCGCCGATGAGCTGGACGTCGAAGTGCCGCATGTTCAGCGTGCGGCGTCCGGCTTCGCGGACGACGGCAAAGGCCTCCGGCAGGACGTCGTCCAGCTTTTCGCCTTTGGCGAGCCGTTCCCTGAACTCCGCGGTCTTCTCGCGGAGCTGCTCGTCGGTCAGTGACCTGGTGGAGGATTCGAGCGCGTTGATCGCCGCGACGACTGGCCTGAGGCGCTTCAGTTCTCGCGCGTTCTCAGTGCCGAAAATAGCGGCGAGCGTTTTCTCGAGCATGGAAAAACTACCGGGCTGGTATCCGGCAATTGTACCACGCTCACTATTTGGCGAGCAGCGTCATCGGGTTCGTCAGCCGCCCGTTCATCCACACCTCGTAGTGCAGATGTGCGCCCGTGGAGCGGCCCGTGGATCCGACATATCCGATGACTTCGCCGCGGCTGACGTCCTGGCCGGCCGCGACGGCAATCCGCGAGAGGTGACCGTATTTGGTGACGATCCCGAAGTGATGGTCGAGGACCACCATGTTCCCGTATGACCCGTTCGGTCCGGCGCTCTCGACGACCGCATCTCCCGTCGCGAGGACCGGTTGACCAAAGTCGGCGGAGATATCGAGGCCAGGGTGAAAATCGGTGTCTCCGCTGAACGGATCCGTGCGGGAGCCGAATGACGACGTGAGCCAGCCCGCAACCGGCCAGATCGACGGGGTGGCCATCGCGAGCGCGTGCCGCCGCTCCACCGTGTCGCGCACCGAATCGAGCCGGGTGCCGATCGCGCCGAGCAGGTCGCTGAGAACGCCGAGCGCCGTATCCGGCCCTGCGCCGCCGCTCAGCATTTTCGGCGTGATGGTTCCCGGAGCGCCGCCCATCGCCCGCGCCTTGACTATCGCGGGCAGTTTCTCCATCGCCTTGCTCGCCGCCGGGTCCACCGCCGCGTGTTCGCCGAGCTGATTCACGGCCGATTGAAGCGACGCGATCTCCGTCGCGAGCTGCCCCGTGGCTTCCCGATAGCTCGCGTTTTCCACCTGCAGCGACGCGTTTGACGCCTGCAGTTCGGCGACCATCGTGCGCGCGCTCAATTTGGCCCCGAGCCCGATCAGGATGGGCAGCGTGAGCAGGGCGCAGACTGCGCCGATCAGCGGCCAGACGCGAACGCTGAATTGCCAGTCGGCGCCGCTCTCAGGGTCCGTGATGACGAGCGAGTATCGCTTTTCGCGAAGCTTCATCTGAAGAGCTGACGGGGAAACAGCGCACTCTAGCACGGAGCGCGCGTCGTTACCAAGCTTCCCGATCGAGTGTCGGTCCGGCGCGCGGCGCGCAGTAGGTGCAGGCGAAAACGGCTGGGCTGAGTCGAATACGGCCGCGTCGGACGAACTTTTGCACTCGGGCTCGCGGGACCCTGCGAAAGTCGATGGGGAGAGCAAGGGCTCTCTCATCGTCGGTACCCGATCGGGAAAAGACGGTAATCATGGAACCAATGCTCCTGCTGCTGTCCGGTGCAACTCTTCTGGCGCTTGCGGGCATGGTGCGGCGATACGTGCCCTGATCGGGCTGTGCTACGGATGGGAGGTGCTATGCGGCTAGCCACTCTGGCCTGCGGGCTGGCGTGTGTCATCGCGTTCGCGCCGGCAGAGGCGCGGGCGGATCCGGTTGCAGCGCTCTATTCGGCGTCGTCGGGTGTATCAGCCGACCAGAGCCAGTTCAGCGTCAACGGACCGGTGATCAATCTCGACAACATTACCTTCAACGGCGGCTCACAGGCGTTCATCCTGATCGATGGCCTGGCACCGCACGGCAATTACTACTTTGCGTTCAAGGCGCTGGACCCTGCCAGTCAGCCATGGACGACGATTACCGCTGAGATTCTCGATCCGTTGTCCGACGGGTTCGATGCGGAAGATCCGCAGCCGCAGCCGGACTACGTGCTCTCGGGATTCTCGACATCGAACAACACGGACGGTTTGAGCTTCGCGTGGAACGCGGGCCTGGAGCGGAGCGCCACCTTCACCACGGGGGGAACCGCCGCGCTGTTCGTCGACGAAGACTCCAACGCGCGCGACATGCTCCAGTTCAGCAACTTCACGGCTGGAAGCGCGGCGATGGTGATGTTCGGCCTTCGCGACAACTCGGGGGGACGCGGATTCCTGGTTCGTCTCAGCGTCGATGGCGGGTCGCCGGACGCCGGGAAAACGCCGGAGCCCGCATCGCTGCTCCTGCTCGGAACGGGCGCCGCGTGGCTGACGCGCTTCCGTTCGAAGAAGGGCAGCCTCGTTCGATGACACACCGACGGCCACTGGTCGCGATTGGACTCGTCGCCGCGTCCATCGCCGTCGTCTATACGCCAACGATCTCGTCGCTCGTAAGACAGTGGGCGAGCGACGAGAACTATTCTCACGGCTTTCTGATCGTGCCGTTCGCTTTGTGGTTCGTCTGGCAGCAGCGGTCTGCGCTCGAGCGGGCGCCGCTCGCGCCGTCGAATACCGGTCTGGCCGTCGTCGGCCTCAGCCTGGTGGTGCTGCTCGCGGGACTGTTCGGCGCCGACTTGTTCCTCACGCGCATGTCGCTCATCGGCGTCATCGCCGGCTCGGTGCTGTTCATCTGCGGCTGGCGGTGGCTGCGGCTGCTCGCGTTTCCGATTGCGTTCCTCGTGCTCGCGGTGCCACTACCCGCGGTCCTTTTCAATCAGATTGCGTTTCCGCTCCAGTTGGTCGCGTCCCGAGCGGGAGAAAACGTCCTCACGATGGCCGGCGTGCCGGTGCTCCGGGAAGGCAACATTCTGGTGCTGCCGACCACGACGCTGGAAGTGGCGCAGGCGTGCAGCGGAATTCGATCGCTGATCTCACTCCTGACGTTAGGCGTGATCCTCGGCAAGATGCGCGAGCCGCGGCGCTGGGCGCGTCTCGTACTCGCACTGCTCACCGTGCCGGTGGCGATCGCCGCCAACGCCGCGCGCGTGGCGGGCACGGGGCTCCTTGCCAGCTATGTTGGCGCGCGCGCCGCCGAGGGGTTCTTCCACACGTTCTCCGGCTGGTTGATGTTCGTCGTGGCCTTCGTGCTGCTGCTCGGCGCGCAGCGGGCGCTGGCCGCCGTCGGCTCGCAGAAGTCACGCATCTGGACCAGCGCGCCGGTGCCAGCGCGATGACCACCCGCGCCGCGATTCTCGCATCGCTCATCGTCTTCGTCGGACTGTTCGGCACTCGGCTGAGTGGACATGAGGTGGTGGTCGCGCGACAGTCTCTCGCGAACTTCCCAAGCCAGATCGGCGAGTGGCGATCGGGAGGCGAGGAGCCGCTGGACGACGACGTGCTCCAGGTGCTCGGCGTCGATGAGTACGTCAACCGCACCTACGTGGACCGCGCGGGGCTGCCGCTGAATCTGTACATCGGGTATTACGCGAGCCAGCGTCAGGGCACCACCATTCATTCGCCGCAGAACTGCCTGCCCGGATCGGGATGGCAGCCGGTCGAAGCGTCTCGCATTCAACTGACCGCGGGCGGGCGCACGTTTCCGGTGAATCGGTACGTCATCGAGAAGTCGCTTCGTCGTCAGGTCGTCTACTACTGGTATCAGGGCCGCGGCCGTATCGTCGCGAACGACTACGCGAACAAGTTCTGGCTGATGCTGGATGCCGCGCGGCTGCACCGCACGAACGGCTCGCTCGTCCGCATCGTCGTTCCGCAGCCGCCGCGGCAGCCCGGCATCGCTGACCGCGCGGCCGCCGAGTTCTCCCGCGGCATCGCGCCGCGCCTCACCGCCTATCTCCCATGACTCGACGTGCACTCATCGTGTGCGCGGCGCTCCTCGTTGCCGCGTGTCGCCAGGATCCGATTCAGACCGCGGAGAAGCACGCGCGGCAGGGCGACGCTTACGCAGCGCAACACAAGCTCACCGAGGCGTCAATCGAGTACCGCAACGCGCTGAAAGGCCTGCCGACACGGGCGGATCTGCACTACAAGCTCGCGAAGATCTACACGGCGTCGAACGACCCGGTGAAGGCGTACGGCGAATACGCGCAGGCGGCCGATCTGGATCCGTCGAATATCGACGCGCAGGTCGAGGCCGGGACGCTGCTTCTGCTGGGCGGGCAGTTCGAGGAGGCCAGGTCGCGCGCCGAGCTGGCGCTCAAATCGGACCCCAACAGCGCGACCGGCCACATCCTGCTCGGAAACGCGCTCGCGGGCCTCAACGATACGAGCCGCGCGATCAAGCAGATGGAGCAGGCGGTCGCGCTCGATCCGGACAACGCACCCGCGTATTCGGCGCTGGGCGCGATTCAATTCCGATCGGGCGCAAAGGACGCCGCGAAGCAGTCGTTCCAGAAAGCGATCGACCTCGATCCGAAATCGGTGGAGGCGCATCTGGCGCTCGCCAACTTCGACTGGGCCAGCAGCGATCCGGCCGGGACGGAGCGGGAGTTGAACACGGCGCTGCAGCTCGATGCGAACAATCCGCTCACGCGGCGCGCGCTCGCCCTCTTCTATCTGAATACCCGCCGTCCCACGGAGGCGGAGCCGCACTTCAAGGCGCTCGCCTCGATGTCGCCTGACGGCGCGCTTGCGCTCGCCGACTACTACACCGGCATGCACAGGCCGGAAGATGCGCTGCGCGTGCTGAACGGCATTTCCGGGAAGAAGCGCATCATGCGCGACGCGCAGTTGCGGATTGCGGCGATCAAGCAGTCGCAAGGGAAGGGCGACGAGGCGCTCGACATTACCGACGCTGTGATTCACGACCATCCAAAAGATTCAGAGCCGCACGTGCTCAAAGCGCGTCTCCTGCTCGCGCAGCACAAGGATCTGGATCAGGCCTGGAAGGAAGCGCAGGAAGGGGTAAAGGACGACAACTCGTCGACGGCTGCGGCCTACACCGTCGGCCTCGTGGCGCTGGCACGACGCGATATCGACGGCGCCGAATCGGCGTTCAATCAGACCCTGAAGCTGAACCCGCGAGCGGCGGCCGCGAGTCTGCAACTCGCCCGGCTCCAACTCGCAAAGGGGGACGCCGCCGGCGCGGTCAGCGCGGCAGAACAGGCGGCCTCTCAGCGGCCGAACGATATCGAGGCTGCCGTGCTGCTCGCGCGGAGTCTGCGCGCGCAGGGTGATCTCGATCGCGCGAAGCGCGAGCTGGAGACGCGGCTGCGGACGGCCCCCAAAGATCCCCGGCTGCAGACGGAACTTGGGTGGGTCAATCTCGCGGCGCGGCAGGTCGACCCGGCGCGCGCGGCCTTCAAGACGGCGCTGGCCGCCGCTCCGTCCTACGACGAGGCGCGGGTCGGGGCCGTCACGGCCGATGTCGCCGCGAAGGACGTCGCCAGCGCTCGCGCGCGCGTGAACGGATGGCTCCAGGCAACCCCGCACGATGCGACAGTCGTCACGCTCGCTGCCCGTCTCGATTTGTTCGAGAACAAGCCTGCGGACGCCGAACACCGCCTTACCGATCTCGTCAGCCGCGATCCCTCCCGTCTGGAAGCCTACGAGATGCTCGGGCAGATCTATCTGCGCCAGGGCAACGTGGACGCGGCGCTCGCGCGCTATCGTGCGCTCGCGGACCGCGCACCGGACAGCGCCGGTGCGGCAACGATGGTGGGGATGATCCTCCAATCCAAAGGCGATCGAGCCGGCGCGCGCGCGGCGTACGAGAGTGTGCTCGCAAAGCATCCCCGAGCGGGCGTTGCCGCGAACAACCTCGCCTGGATGCTGGCTGAGGACGGTAAGTACGACGACGCGCTCCGATACGCGACCGTGGCGACCGAGGAAATGCGCGATCGTCCCGAGGCGCAGGACACGCTGGGGTACATCTACCTGCAGAAGGATCTGCCCGTCCACGCGTTACCCGCGTTCGAGCGCGCCGTACAGATGGCGCCGCAGAACGCGCTCTATCGTCAGCACCTGCAGCAGGCGCAGGCGAAAGCGAAGATGGCCGATAAGGCGGAGAAGGCTGTCAATCGCTAGCGCGCCCGACACTCTCGCGTTTCTCGCACCACGCCTCGGATGCTCGTCGGCGCCCCCGTCCTCGCCCCGATCGCTGGCAATGCGATGGGGCCCCAGCTCGGACACCCCCCCTTCGTGCTCGGCGGCCGAAAAGACATGTCGACGAGGAGCCGCCTCCGCGCGAAGCGGGGCGGCCCCGTCCTCGCCCCCATCGCTGGCGATGCGATGGGGACCCCGCTCGGACAGCTCCGCCTTCGCGCAGGTACAGAATCCGCTGCGCTCCGGCGCGATCTCGCCGAAGCCGCGTCGCGGCGGAGGCGGCCCCCCCTTCGTGCTCGGCGGCCGGAAAGACATGTCGACGAGGAGCCGCCTCCGCGCGAAGCGGGGCGGGCCCCGTCCTCGCCCGCATCGCGCTGATGCGATGGGGCCCAGCTCGGACAGCTCCGCCTTCGCGCAGGCACAGAATCCACTGCGCTCCGGCGCGATCTCGCCGAAGCCGCGTCGCGGCGGAGGCGGACCCCTTCGTGCTCGCCGGCGGGAAAGACGTGTCGACGGGGAGCCGCCTCCGCGCGAACAGGGGCACCCCGTCCTGGCCCCCATCGCGCTGATGCGATGGCGCGAAGCGATAGGTACGCCCGCAGTGCTCGCGGACGTAGGGCATTAACGAAACTGGAGAGCTTCCGCGACGTGATCGGCAGACACACGCTCCTGGCCCGCGAGATCGGCGATTGTGCGGCTGACGCGGAGGATACGGTCGTAGCCGCGGGCGCTCAGGTCTAATCGCTCGGCAGCCGTCGCGAGCAGGCGTGACGCGCCGGCATCCAACGCACAGACGGTTCGGAGGATTCGTGGCGCCAGGCGCGCGTTCACGGAAACGCCTGTTGCGGAGAGGCGCGCCTGCTGGCGTGCCCTCGCTTCTTGCACGCGCACGCGGATAGCCGCCGTCGACTCGCCGGCCGCATCGCCGGTCAGCTCCGCGGGGGGAAGCGCGCTGACACCGACCGTGAGATCGATCCGGTCGCGCAGCGGTCCCGAAAGGCGCGATTCGTATCCTGCAATCTGATGCGGCGTACATCGGCAGACGCGTCGCTCATGGCCACGGTACCCGCACGGGCACGGGTTCATCGCGCCAATCAACACGAAGCGTGCAGGAAACTCGCAGGTGCGCTGCGCGCGTGCGATCCGCACCATGCCGTCTTCCAACGGCTGACGAAGCACTTCCAGCACGTGCCGGCTGAACTCCGGCATTTCGTCGAGGAACAACACACCTTGATGCGCCAGGCTGATTTCTCCCGGACGCGGATTCGACCCGCCTCCGACGAGCGCAATGTCGGACACGGTGTGATGCGGCGCCCGGAACGGCCGCGCACGCACAAGGCCCCGCCCGTCCGGCAGGAGCCCGGCGACCGAATGAATGGCCGTGACCTCGAGCGCCTCGTCGAATGTGAGCGGCGGCAGGATCCCAGCCGTCCGTCGGGCCATCATCGTTTTGCCCGACCCGGGCGCACCCGACAGCAGCACGTTGTGGGCGCCCGCGGCGGCGATCTCCAGCGCTCTGCGAGCGAGCAACTGACCGCGGACGTCCGCGAAATCGCCGTGCAACGCTTCCGTCGATTCCCCCTGCTGCTCGGAGGTCAAGACGACCGGATTCGGACGATTAATGGCGTCCACCGCCTCGGTCAACGACCGCACTGGATAGAAGTCCAATCCCTCCACGACCGCTGCCTCACGGCTGTTGCCCTCGGGGAGCAGCAGTCCCTTGAACTTGCGCGATCGCGCCGCGGCCGCAACTGGGAGCACTCCACGCGCCGGCTGAATCGCGCCATCCAGCGACAGCTCACCGAGCACGAGCACGTCGTCCACATCGCGTCGGGTGATCGCGCCCGATGCCGCGAGCACGCCCAGCGCAATTGGAAGATCGAACGACGATCCCGCTTTGCGAACATCAGCGGGAGCGAGATTGACGATGATGCGATGCCGGGGAAACGTGAAGCCGCTGTTTCGGATCGCACTCTTGATCCGATCGCGGCTTTCGCGAACGCTGGCGTCGGGAAGTCCGACCACGGTAAATCCCGGGAGGCCGAACGAGACGTCGACTTCGATCGCGACGGTCGACGCTTCAATGCCGTATACGGCCGCGGAGCGGATGCAGGCGAGCATGCCCGCGGTATTGCAAGACCGCAGCGCAGGCAGCGCCGTGCGGTTTTGTTTGCAAATCACGGAGACGGCTCACGACCGCTGCGGATTGTGCGCGGAAGTTGCGATCCACGCGCCGTCTGGCCGATGTGTTTTCTGCTATTCGCTGAACGTGCACGAACTGAGGTCCGCCTCCTCCGCGACGCGGCTTCGGCGAGATCGCGCCGGAGCGCAGCGGATTCTGTACCTGCGCGAAGGCGGAGCTGGCCGAGCTGGGCCCCATCGCGCGCCGCGCGTCGCGCGGGGTGCTGGAGGCTGGGTGCCTCGGACGGGTGCTGGGCCGCGCCTCGCGCGGAGCCGCCTCCCGTCGACACGTCTTTCCGGCCGCCGAGCACGAACTGGGAGCCGAGCAGGGGCCCCATCGCGCGGCGCGTGGCGTGCGGAGTGCGGCGGGCGGCGCTCTCCATCACTGACGATGGGGGCGAGACGGATCGGCCTCGGCGACGCTTAGCGCGCGCGCATGATCTTCAATCGCGTCCCGGCCATGACCGCGTTCGAGTGCAGCCGGTTCCACGATTTGATCTTCGCCACCGTCGTGTCGAAAAGGTCGGCGATTGACGAGAGCGTGTCGCCGCGCTTGACGCGATAGGTGATCGGCGTGAGTTGCGTGTTGGACGCGTGCGTGGCCGTCGGCCGCTCGGCGTCGCTCGCGAGCGAGCGCGATGCGACGGCGGTCGGCGCGGTCCGCTCGGTGCGGGCGGCCAGCAGCGTCGCCGGTGCGCGCGGGATGATGATCTCCTCGCCGGCGTGCAGGCGCGCCTTCGTCGACAGGTTGTTGGCCTCAGCGACGTCGCTGCGCGTCACCCCGAACCGGCGCGCCACGCTCAACAGCGTTTCCCCCTTACGCACCGTGTACCACTTCAGCGCCGTAAAGTCCGTCGGGGAGGCTTCGGCCAGCCGCGCTTCGAGCCTGTCGCCCGTGCCGACGGGCACTTTGACCTCGTAGTTCGGATACTTCACCGGCGTCGTCCAGCGCCGCAGTTCGGGGTTGAGGGACTGGATTTCGTCGACGGTCGTCCCGGTCCACTCCGCGACGCGGCGCAGGTCAATCGCGCGGGGAAGTTCAACCTTCTCGTACTGAATCGGGTCGGCGCTCACCGCCTCGAAGCCGTACTGGACAGGGTTCCGTGCGACGATCATGGCCGCGAGGATGAGCGGGACGTACTCGCGCGTTTCACGGGGCAGGTACTTCGAGCTCTTCGAGAGTTCCCAGAAGTCGTCGAGTCCGGACGCTTTCATCGCGCGCTGTACCCGGCCGGGGCCACCGTTGTACGCGGCGAGCACAAGGTTCCAGTCGCCATCGAACATGTTGCTCAGCGTCTTCAGATACGAAGCCGCGGCGACCGTCGCTTTCTCGGGATCGGACCGCTCGTCGATGAACCAGTCCGTCTTGAGGCCGTGCTCCTGCGCCGTCGCCTTCATGAACTGCCACGGCCCTTTCGCGCTCGCCTTCGACAGCGCGTTGGTCTTGAAGGAGCTCTCGATGATGGGAATGTACGCGAGATCCAGCGGGAGCCCTTCCGCGCGGAAGACGTTCTGGATCATCGGGAGATACTTTGCCCCGCGCTCGAGGCTGTCCTGGATGTAGTCGCGCAGCCGCGTCTGAAACACCTGGATGTAGGCGAGCACTTTCGGCTGCTCGGGGATTGGAATGTCGTGTCCGTTGCTCTCCAGGTCCGCCTTCACGGCGGCCTTCATTGCCTCGTCGGGCGGGGGAGCGGTAAACGTCGTGAAGTTCGCGAGGATGTTGTCGATCGGCGCCGCTTCGTACCGCTTTTCCATGAACCCATCGCCCTGAGCGAGCGACGTGATTTCGTAGGCGTTGATGCGGTCCACGAGGCGGTCGAACTGCGCACGCAGCCGCGGTTCGGTTCGCGCGCCGTAAGGCGACTCGAGCAGGACACCGATCGACGCGTCGAACGCCGCGCGGGCGCGATCCAGATGCCCGGCCTGCAGTTCGCGTTCGCCTTCTTCGAAACGCTGCTGCGATCGATCGACAAGTACTTCGATGGGATCCTTGAGGACGGGAAGGGCCGCGTCAGCAGCGGGCGGCGTGGGTGTTCGGGGTTTTGCGGGCTGAACCGGCGGCTTCGCGGATACCTGCGGCCGCGGGTTGGAGCCGCACGCGGCCATTGCCAGAAAGGCAGCGCTCGTCACGACAGCACTCGCCAGCCGACTCGCCTTGACCCGACGCATCATGCTGGACGCTTCCTCGCGGACAACCGGCATATGCATGACCTTCCGCACCGTGCAAACCTCTTGCCCTGTTGAGGTCGACGGCTCCGGCAGCACCCTGAGGTGCCGATGGGTGGAACAAAAGCTGGGGTGGCCAGCATAACACAGTCGTTCGTCCTCGAGCGCCCGACACGAACGCGGCTGTACGCGCCGTCAGCAGCGAACAGCATCACCCAACGGCCATCGGCTCACGCGCGCCAGCCGGCCTGAACGAGCAGTCGATGCTGCTCCCCGAGATCCCGCGCGGCAGGCGTCACGATCGTGCGCTCGCCGATCACGATTTTGCGGCCTTGTCGCAGCGCCTGTCGCACGTCGTCTTCGCACACGAAGTCGGCGGGTTTTTCGACAGTCTCTGTAGCCGCCGACGACGCAGACCCGGTCCGTGTGCCAGGATCGCTCACCGGGGCCTCAACCGTTGCTTGCGGCGCAGCCGGCGGAGAAGCCTTATAGCCCCTGGACGTCAGGAACTCGTCGATGCGGCGCGCCAGGGTTTCGGCAGAAATGCCGGCCGGGGGCACCGGCCGCGAAGGCGCTTTGGGTAGATCGGTCCCGGCAATTTCTGGCCCCCCGCCGATTTTGCTCTGTGAGGCGGCAGCGTATCCGGCGGCAGACCCGGTGGATGTCGGCGGGGGCCGGAGCGAAGCCGCTGCGGCGGCCGCCGGCATCACCTCGTACGCGATCCGCTTGATGTTGAGCAGGTGCTTCGGCGAGATGTTGTCCGACGTGATGTTCCCGCCCCATCCGCCGCAGCCGAGCGTCATCGACGGATCGAGACCGGTGGTGAGGCCGATCGATCCGAGCGTCGAGGGCGAGTTCACCACGATGCGAAACGCTGGCTTCTCGAGACCGAACTGCAGGATCACTTCGTCGTTCCGCGAGTGGATCGACATCGTGTGCCCCATCCCGCCGTAACGGAGGATCTCCTTGCAGCGTTCACAACCTTGCTGCCAGTCCGCCACTATATAAAAGGATAGAACGGGGCAGAGCTTCTCGATCGAGAGCGGGTAGTCGCGGCCGACACCCTTCAGTTCCGCGATGAGCACACGGGTCTCCGCTGGGACGGTGATCCCGGCCTGCTGCGCGATGTAGGTTGCCGGTCGTCCGACCAGGGCCGGGTTCGGCAGTCGCTGTGGTGTGACGAGCAGTTTTGCAACCGCGTCCGCTTCGGCGGGTCTGACGAAGTAAGCGCCGTTGGCGACCAACTCGCGTTTGGCGTCCTCCGCCACGGCAGCATCCACGACGACGGAGTTCTCCGACGAGCAGAGCAGCCCGTTGTCGAATGTTTTACCTGTGACGATGTCCCGCGCAGCTTTTGCGACGTCCGCGGATCGTTCGATGTAGGCCGGCGCGTTTCCCGGCCCGACGCCGTACGCGGGCTTGCCTGCGCTGTACGCCGATCGGACCAGGCCCATCCCGCCGGTGGCCAGGATGACGGCGACTTCGCGCGCCTTCATCAGCTCCTGTGTTCCCTCGAGCGACACCGTCGTCATCCAGTTGATTGCGCCCTCCGGTGCTCCGGCGCGCCGTGCGGCGTCGTTCATGACTTCGGCGACGCGGGTGATGCAGCGTACGGCGGCAGGATGCGGGCTGAGCACGATGGGGCAGCGCGCCTTCATCGAGATCAGAATCTTGTAGATCGCCGTCGAGGTCGGGTTCGTCGACGGGACGATCGCGGCGACGACCCCGAATGGCTCGGCAATCTCGATGACCTTCCGGTCCTCGAGCCGGCCGATGACGCCCACCGTCTTCATGGGGCGGATGAATCTGTAGATTTTCTCCGACGCGAAAAGATTCTTGAGGACTTTGTCGCGGACGACCCCGAACCCTGTTTCTTCGTGCGCAAGCCGGGCGAGCGGCTCGGCGTGTTCGGTCGCCGCCGCCGCCATGGCGTCAACGATACCGTCAATCTGAGACTGGGAGAGTTCCGCGAGGGCAGGAGCCGCCGCCTTCGCGCGCCGGGCGAGCGCACGCGCCTCGGCTATCGACGCGAGATCGCGGTCAGTGGCCATTCACCATTCAGCAGGGCCGGCGCGTGGTCAGCGGCCCGGAGTGTCTTTCGGAGGCTTCGGGAGGACTTTTTCCACCTCCGCGTGCGGACGCGGGATGACGTGCACGGAAATCAACTCGCCGACACGACGTGCTGCCGCGGCCCCAGCGTCGGTGGCCGCCTTCACCGCGCCGACATCTCCGCGGACTAGAACGGTCACGTATCCAGCGCCGATGTATTCCTTGCCGATCAGCACGACGTTGGCGGCCTTGACCATCGCGTCCGCCGCTTCGACGGAGCCGATCAACCCGCGCGTTTCCACCATCCCGAGTGCGTCCACGCGGTGAACGCTAACATATTGCTGTACCTCCCACAACTGCAGTACAACTTCCGTCGATGCGTATCGACGTCAGGCGAATCCTCTGCGCGGCTCTGAGTGCGGCGCTCGTCGGAACCATGGGCTGCGGAAAGAACAACAGGGACAATGGTCCTGCCGTCGCCACGCCATCGCTGACGTTCAGCAAGGACCGCGTGCCGATCGGCAGCGTCGTCAACCTCACGTATAAATTCAAAGTCGAACCGAACGCGCATTTCGACAAGAGCTACTGGGTGTTCATGCACGTGCTCGACTCGGAAGGCGAGCAGATGTGGACCGACGACCACGTGCCGCCAACGCCGACGACCGCGTGGCAGCCCGGACAGACGATCGAGTACACGCGGACCGTCTTCATCCCGAACTATCCGTACATCGGCGAGGCGACTGCACGGCTGGGCTTGTACGACCGCGACACTGGTCAGCGCCTGACGCTCAACGGGCAGGATGCCGGCCGCCATGAATACGTCGTCGCTAAAATCCAGGTCCTTCCGTCCTCCGAGAACCTCGCGATCCTGAACGAGGGCGGCTGGTACCCGGCAGAAGTCGACACCAGGAATCCGGGGAACGAATGGCAGTGGACCGGGAAGGAAGCGGCCATCGAATTCCGCAACCCGAAGCAGGACGTCGTTTTCTACCTCGAGTACGATGCGCGTTCCGACCAGTTCACGCCGCCGCAGCAGGTCACGGTGAGCGTCGAAGGAAAGCCCGTCGCCCGATTTGCCGCCGAAGCCCGCAATGCCACGTTAAAAACGATTCCGATAAGCGCCGCGGCGATGGGGAACAGTGAGACGGTGACCCTCACCATCTCTGTCGACCGGACGTTCAAGCCAGGGGGAGGGGATCCGAGGGAGCTGGGGATCAGGGTGTACCACACGTTCGTCGACGTGAAATAACTCCCAATTCCCAATTCCCAACTCCCAACTCCCAAAATCCACGGGCCAGTGGATTTTGACTGGCCGACTGGCGACTGCAGGTAGGCGGCCAGCTCATCCGTAGGTTGGACACCGGCTCAGGCCGGATGCTAGGATCCCTTGTCCCAATGCAGGTGAAGCCCCTGGCCCGGCTGGCCGTAGCCGTCGCGTTCGTTGGCGTTGCCTCGACAGCGTCCGCGGAAATCGTCTACCTGACGTCCGGCCGCACGCTCTCGGTGAAGTCGCATCGCGAGCAGGGGAGCGCGGTCATCTTGACTCTCCGTGCGGGGGGTGACGTCACCTGCGACAAGGCGCTCATCGACAAGATCGTGAACGACGAGGTGCCCCACCCCGATCCCGTCGTACCTGCTGCGGACGAGGGAACGGAATCGAGGGACACGTCGGTTCTCCAGTCGACGCCGTATGGTGAGATCATCTCGGCCCTGTCGGAAGCCCACGGCGTGGATCCACTGCTGGTCAGAGCGCTCATTCAGGTGGAGTCGAACTACCAGCCTCGCGCGCGCTCCTCGAAGGGGGCGATGGGGCTGATGCAGATCATGCCCGCCACCGCCCGGGAATACCGCGTCCGCAATCCTTACGATCCGAAAACCAACATCGAAGCGGGCGTCAAGCGCCTCAAGGATCTGCTCGACCGCTGGGGTGCCGTCGACCTGGCGCTCGCCGCCTACAACGCAGGCGAAGGAGCCGTCCAGAAATTCCAGGGCATTCCCCCATACCGCGAAACCCAGAGCTACGTCTCGCGAATTCTTTCGCTCGCCGGGATTAAGTAGTGGATCGCGGCCGCGGCGTGCGGTCAGCGGCCGGCGGCGAATCCGGACGCGCTCGCCCAGCCCGCCCGAAGTCGGCCAGAACCCGAACCCCCGAACCCGAACCCGAACCTCGAACCCAGGCGAACCTCCGCACCGCCGCACCTCCGAACCGCCGAACCGGGGTTTTCCCCGACCAGTGCCCTCCTAACTCGGTCTAATCCAAATAGTTGTGTAAAATTGAGCCTCCAACCGGAAACCGCTGATGGAATTCAGATGCAGGCTCGGGACGCCCGGCGGGGAAGTCGTCGAGGGCGTGTACGTCGCCGATAACGAAGCCCGGCTCCGACGGGAGTTCGAGGAAAAGGGCCTTTACGTCCTCGCTCTGAGGCGGTCAGGCGGCAGTGCGCTTGCGGGGCTCGCGCTCCCGAAGTCCAAGCGCGTTTCGAACCGCGAATTCCTCGTGTTCAACCAGGAACTGGCGACGCTCCTCAAGGCCGGCATGCCGCTGGTGCAGTCACTGGACATTCTTCGGCGGCGCGTCTCCAATCCGACCTTCAAAGGAATTCTCGACGACGTGCACGAGCGCGTGCGGGCGGGGAGTGCGCTGTCGGAAGCATTCGACGCACATGGCTCGATGTTTCCTGGCGTCTACACGGCATCGCTGCTCGCAGGGGAGAAGTCGGGGAATCTCGAGCAGGTGCTGCGTCGCTACGTGTCGTATGTGAAAGTCGTCAGCGGCGTGCGCCGGAAGACGCTCTCCGCGCTCGTTTATCCCGCGGTTTTGCTGGTGCTCTCGCTGATCGTCGTCACGATCATCGTCGTACGTGTCGTGCCTGAGTTCGGCGACTTCTACAACCAGTTCGGGAAGGAACTGCCGTGGTCGACCCGCATGATCGTGGCGGTATCCGACGTGGTGACGCGATACTTTTTCGTAATCCTGCTGACGATCGTGGGGGCCGTCGCGGGCGTCTGGTGGTGGGTGCACCAGCCCGGCCAAAAGCGCCGCCTCGATCGTCTGATCCTTCGAATCCCCGGCCTCGGCCCCGTTGCACAGAAGTTCTCGACGTCGCAGGCTGCCCGCACCCTTGCAACGCTCCTCGGCGGCGGCATCCCGCTCGTGAACTCGCTCGAGGTGACCTCGCGTTCGCTGTCGAATCAATACATGGCCGGTGAGCTGACCAACGCGGGCCAGCAGGTTCGCGAAGGACGGGCGCTTGCCGCGGCCATGCAGGACAGCGGCGCTTTCCCGGATGTGTCGATCAAGATGGTCGAAGTGGGAGAGTCGACCGGCGCGCTCGGCGAAATGCTGAACAGCCTGGCAGATTTCTACGACGAGGAGATCGAAACGAACCTGAGCCGGTTCGTCACGCTCGTGGAACCGATCCTGCTGGTGCTGATGGGCCTCATCATCGCTGGACTGCTGCTGGCGCTGTATCTGCCGCTCTTCAATCTGTCGTCGGCATTGAGTTGATGCAGTAAGCAACCATGGACGTCAAAACACCAGCCGCGGCGGAATCTTCGGATCTCTACGCGGATGCCGTACGGATCCCGACCGCAGCGGAGCAGGCGGCTGAAGAAGCGCAGGCCCGGCGCCTCGCGGAGCGGTACCGGCTCCCGTTCGTCGATGTCGCGCGCTTCAGCATCGATCACGAACTGTTTCGTTCGATCCCCGCGGAGCTGATGCTGCGCTACGGCTTCGTGCCGTACCGCCGCGACGGCCAGACGCTCGTCATTGTCGTGTCGGATCCGAGGGATCTGCCGATGATCGACGAGCTCGGCACGCTGCTCGGGACGCCGATCCGCGTGATGGTCGCGGCGCCGTCGACGATTCAATCGATCCTGAAGAAAAGCGAAAGCTCGACCCGCGTCCTCGAGGAAGCGACCGAAAGCTTCCAGCTCCAGATCCTCCGGGAAGACGAGCACGGGGACGAACAGCTCACCGTCGAGAAGCTGACGACGGACCAGAGTCCCGTCATCCGACTCGTCGACACCACCATCTATACGGCGATCCAGCGGCGCGCGAGCGACATCCACATCGAAACGGGAGACGACGCGGTTCACGTGAAGTACCGCATCGACGGCGTGCTCCAGCCCGCGATGCGGCCGATCGACAAGCGCTTCCACAGCACGATCATCTCGCGCGTGAAAGTCATGGCGGAGCTGGACATCGCCGAGAAGCGCGTCCCGCAGGATGGCCGGTTCAAGCTGCGGTTCCCGGGGAAGACGATCGACTTCCGCGTCTCCGTGATGCCGAGCGTTCACGGCGAGGATGCGGTCATCCGAATCCTCGACAAGGAATCCATCAGCGAGCAGTTCACCGAGCTGCGACTCGACATCCTCGGGTTCCCGGAGGACGAGCTGAAGCGTTTCCGCAAGTACATCCGCGAGCCGTACGGGATGGTGCTGGTGACCGGACCAACGGGGTCCGGCAAGACGACGACGCTGTACGCGGCGCTGTCGGAGATCAAGTCGTCGGAAGACAAGATCATCACGATTGAAGACCCCGTCGAATACCAGCTCAAAGGCATTACGCAGATTCCGATCAACGAGAAGAAAGGGCTGACGTTCGCGAGAGGCCTGCGTTCGATCCTGCGGCACGACCCCGACAAGATCATGGTCGGCGAAATCCGCGACAACGAGACGGCGCAGATCGCGATCAACTCGGCATTGACCGGCCACCTCGTGTTCACCACCGTCCACGCGAACAACGTCGTCGACGTGCTGGGGCGCTTCCTGAACATGGGCGTCGAGCCGTACCAGTTCGTGTCGGCGCTCAACTGCGTGCTCGCGCAGCGGCTGGTTCGCAACATCTGCCTGCACTGCAAGCGGCCGGCGCGCGTGACCCGCACGCAGCTCATCGAATCGGCGATCGACCCCGCGCTGGCCGAGAGCGGCCGGTTTTTCGAGGGGGCCGGCTGCATCGAGTGTGGCGGCACCGGATTCAAAGGGCGGACCGCCATATGCGAGCTGCTGGATCTGACCGATAACATCCGTGACATCATCCTGGCGCGCCGTCCGACCTCGGAAGTGAAGAAGGCGGCGCGCGAAGAAGGCATGCGCACGCTGCGCGAGTCGGCCGTCGAGCAGGTCCTGGCGGGGAAGACCACGCTGCGCGAGGTCAACAAGGTGACATTCGTCGAATGAGCCGTCTGCCATCTTTTCTCGCGAGCACGCCGGCATCCGTGGGGGTCGAGATTGCTGCGGGCCACGTCAGCGCGGTATCGCTGATGCCCGACGGCAGCGCCGTCGCCGGATACGCGACCGAGGCGCTCCCGGCCGGCGCCGTCACCCCGGCGGTCAACGCGACCAACATTCACGACCGCACCGCGGTCGTCGGGGCGCTGAAGACGGCGTTCGACAAGCTCGGGGCGCACCCTCGCCGCGTGGCGCTCGTGATTCCGGACACGGCGGCCAAGCTGTCGCTGCTGCGATTCGAAAAGGTGCCCTCGTCCAACGATCTCGACAAGCTGATTCGCTGGCAGGTGCGCAAGGCGGCGCCCTTCAAGCCGGAAGATTCGGTCATCTCGTGGGTTCCGGGCGTAGACCTGCCCGGCGGCGGGCGCGAATACATCGTGACCCAGGCGCGCCGCGACATCATCGAGAGCTATGAGGCCGTCTGCGACGAAGCGGGCGCAGAGGCAGGCGTGGTGGACCTGGCGACGCTGAATCTGATCAACGCCGCGATGGCTGGCGGAGCGTTGAAGGGCGACTGGCTGGTCGTCCACGTCGCGCAGGATTACGCGACCATCGCCGTGATACGAGGGACGGACCTGATTTTCATCCGGACGAGAACCCTCGAGGCGCCGGGTGACCTCGCGGATCTTGTGCACCAGACGGCCATGTATCACGAGGACCGGCTCGAAGGCGCCCAGTTCTCGAAAGTGATGCTGTCGGGGGCGCACCAGGCGCCGCAGACAGTCGACGGTATCCGCGAGAGCATCGAAGAGCGCCTCGCCGTTCGAGTGGACCCGATCGATCTGGGCGAACTCGCCTCGCTGCGCGAGCGCGTGAAAGGCACGCCGGAGCTGATCGACGCCCTCGCGCCGGCGCTTGGCATCGTGCTCAGGGAGCGCGTGGCATAGTGCTTCGAACCAATCTCTCCACCCGTCCGTTCTACAACGAGCGCGCCGTGCATGCGCTGCTCGGCCTCGCCGCGCTCGTCGTGTTCGCGGTCAGCGCCTGGCAGATCCAGCGGATCGTCACGTTGTCGCGCCACAAGACGGAGCTCAACGCCGCCATCACACGCGATCGCAACGAGGTGGCGTCGCTTGCGCAGCAGGCCGGCAACGTCCGCCGCGGACTCAATCAGCAGGATCTCAAGTTGATTGCCGCCGAAGCCAGGGAAGCCAACCAGCTCATTGCGCAGCGAACCTTCTCCTGGACCGCGCTCTTCAACGAACTCGAATCGACGCTGCCGCCCGACGTGATGCTGATTTCCATCCACCCGGACATCAAGGAAGGCAAGACGAACGTTGCGATGGAGATTCAGGGGCGCCGGACCGAAGACATCGTCGATTTCTTCGATCGTCTCGAGAAGACGGGCCATTTCCGCGATGTGACGTGGTCACAGGAGACCGTGACG
The DNA here is from genome assembly GCA_035495555.1 of Vicinamibacterales bacterium. Lineage (GTDB taxonomy): Bacteria > Acidobacteriota > Vicinamibacteria > Vicinamibacterales > 2-12-FULL-66-21 > DATJFQ01. The sequence goes on along the minus strand of DATJFQ010000041.1, from coordinate 81,755 downwards.
GACGACGGGCTGCTCCGCCAGGCCATGAATGCGGTCTACGTGCCGGAGCCGGCCGGAGGGCGTTCGTGACGATTACGCAGCGCATCTTCCAGGAGAAACGGCGTCTCATCCTGCCGCTCGTGATCGCGGTGATCGCGAACGTCGTCGCGTACGCGGTCGTCGTGTTCCCGCTCGGACGGCAGGTCGCCGCGGCGGAGCAGGAGATGCAGAATCAGCGCGACGTGCTGCGCCGCGCGCGGCAGGATTTCGAACTCGCGCGCGCGACCGTGACCGGCAAGCAGCAGGCCGACATTTCACTGCGGCGGTTCTACACCGATGTGCTGCCGCCGAGCTCGAGCGCCGCGCAGCGAGTCACGTATCTTCGTCTCGCGCAGCTCGCGCGCGACGCGAACGTGCACCTCGAACGGGGCGCGAACGCGATTACCCACGAAAAGAACAGCACGCTGTCGAAGGTGAGCACGAGCTATACGTTGTCGGGCGAGTATCGCGACGTCCGCGGGTTCATTTATTCGCTCGAAACGGCGCCCGAGTTCGTCGTCCTGGAAAACGTGGCGCTCTCGAGCGACCAGCAGTCGCAGCGCGGCCTCTCGGTGCAGATCGAGGTGGCGACCTACTTCCGATCGAGTGATGGCAGCTGAGCGACGTTCGGGCGTTCGTCCGTCGCTCGTGATTGCACTCGGCGCGGCGGTGCTCGCGTTGATCGTGTGGTGGCAGTGGCCGTCGGCCACCGCGTCGGGCTCGACGTCTAATCCGGTAGCGGACACGCCGGTGAGGGGCGCCGCCGGCGCCGATCCTGCCGCACTCGACGTGAAGATCGCGAAGTTGAAAACGCCGCCTCCGGCCCCTGACGACATGGCGCGCAATCCATTCCGCTTCCAGCCGAAGCCGCCGCCCGCGCCGGTTGCGCCGCCGCCGTCGTTCGGGTCGATGCCCGGACGCGGGCGCCAGGGAGGGCCGCCCGAATCGGCAGTGCCCCAGGGGCCGCCGCCGATCCCGCTGAAGTTCATCGGCCGCCTCGATAGCCCGAGCACCGGAGTGGTCGCGCTCTTCTCGGATGGCCGCGGACTGCGTCCGCGAGGCCACGAGGGGGATATCATCCTTGGGCAATACCGCATCGTCCACATCGGTGTGGAGTCCGTGGTGCTCGAGTACATCGACGGACGCGGCCGTCAGACGATTCCGCTGACCGGTCAGGGACTTATATGAACAATCTCGTGCGCAGATTGACTCTGCTCCTGGTGCTGGCCCTCGCCGTAAGCGGCTGTGCGGCGGGACGTGCGTTCCGCCGCGGGCAGGAGGCCGTCCGCGTCGGCGACTGGGACGCCGCGGTGGCGTACTTCCGCCAGGCCGTGCAGGACAACCCCGACAGCGCCGAATACAAGATCAATCTGCAGCGCGCGCAGGAGGAAGCGGCCCGCGTGCACATCGAGAAAGGCCGCGACCTCGAAAGCAAGGATCAGCTCGACGGGGCGCTCGCGGAGTACCGGCGCGCCATAGAACTGGATAGCACGAACCGTCTGATCGTCGCGAAGACCGCGGAGATCGAACGGACGATCCGGGAGCGCCTCGAAGCGGCGCAGCAGCGCCCGCGGCTCGAGCAGATGCGCCAGCAGGCGCGCGCGATGAACGCGCCGCCGCTGCTGAACCCCGCGTCGCGCGAACCGATCCGGCTGCACTTCAACAACGCGAGCCTGAGGGACATCCTGAACACCATCGGGTCGCTGACCGGCATCAACGTCACCTATGAGGCGTCGTTCCGCGACGTGCCGTACTCCGTCGATCTCGATGGCGTCACGATCGAGCAGGCGCTGAACCAGATCCTCTCGAGCACCGGGAACTTCTACAAGGTCGTCAACCCGCGGACGATCCTCGTGATTCCCGACACGACGCCGATGCACCAGAAGTACGACGAGCTGGTGATCAAGGTCATCCCGATTGCGAACGCGGACGCGACCGAGCTCGCGACGATCATCAACACCATCATGCGCGTCCCCGGTTCGGCGAATGCGCCGACGATGATGCCGAACAAGGCGGCGAACACGATCACCGTCCGCGGCACCCAGCCGGTCGTGGACATCGTCGAGCGCGTGATCAAAGCGAACGACAAGCCGCGCGCCGAAGTGCTGCTGGACATCGAGATTCTCGAAGTCGATCGCACTCGTATGCGGCATTACGGGATCGATCTTGGCAGCTATTCCGCGAACCTGCTGTTCTCTCCGGAGGTGGCGCCGCCGAACACGTCGAGCGGCAACGTTGGAACCCCGCCGCCATTCAATCTGAATACGATCAGCCGGGGCGTCAGCACCGCCGACTTCTATCTCGGCGTGCCCGCGGCCGTCGTGAATTTCCTCGAGAACGACAGCCGGACGAAGACGCTGGCCAAGCCGCAGCTCCGGGGCGCGGAAGGCAATAAGCTCACCCTGAATCTCGGCTCTGAAATTCCGGTCATCACCACGGCATTCGGCGCGTCCGGCGCCGGCGGCATCGCGACAATCCCGACGAGCTCGTACAACTATCGTTCGATTGGTGTGAACCTCGAAATCACGCCGCGCGTCACGTACGACGGCGACATCCAGCTCGACCTGTCGCTCGAGAACAGCGCGCTCGGCGGAAACGTCAGCGTGGCCGGACAGAGCATTCCGTCGTTCACGTCGCGCAAGGTCACGACGCATCTGCGCCTGAGGGAAGGGGAATCGAACCTGCTGGCCGGCCTCATGCAGCAGAATTCGACGCGCGACATCACCGGCCTTCCCGGGTTCACGAAGGTGCCGGTCCTGAAGCAGCTGTTCTCGAACAACAACAACCGCGACGACGACACCGACATCGTGATGCTCATCACGCCCCACATCGTGCGGTCGCAGGAGATCACGCCGGACGATCTCGGATCGATCTTCATCGGCACGACACAGAACGTCGGGCTCACGGGCGCGCCGCCCCTGATTTCGCCGCAACCGGAGGGAGCCGGGGCGGTGCCGCAGCCCACGAATCCAGCCGGCGGAGCCACTCCATACAACCAGCCCCAGCCTGGCGTTCCCGGAGGACAGGTGGCCGCGCCCCCGGGCGTGCAGCAGATGAATCCGCCGCTGCCGCCGGGGACGTCACCGGTTCCGGGCGCCGTCACGCCGGTGCCGGCGATCCCGACCGTGCCGCCAGGGCAGCCCGCGCCGGCGAACCCGGCGACGGCACAACCGGCCCAGCCCACGCCGCCGGGAGCCGCGCCTGCGACCCCGCCGCGTGAGGCGCCGCCGACCGCCGCGCCGGCCGCGCCGACCGGCGGCGGCACGCCGGCCACCCCAGTGCAGATCATCGTCACGCCGCCTGGAACAGAGTTCCGCGTGGCGGGCGGTCCGTACACGATGCCGGTGTCGATCAACAACGCGTCGCGCGTGTCCGTGCTGTCGCTGTCGATCACGTACAACCCGGCCGTGCTGAAGGTGCGCACCGTCCAGGAAGGTACGTTCATGCGGCAGGGCGGCGTCGCCGCCGCCTTTGCGCCGCGGGTCGACGCTGCTGCGGGACGTGTCGATATCGCGGTCAGCCGCACCGGCGATCAGACGGGCGCCTCCGGCGGAGGATTGATTGGCGCCATCATCTTCGACGCCATCGCACCAGGCACATCGCAGATCAGCGTCAGCGGCGTCGCGAATACGCCGGAAGGCACGCCGGTGCCGTTGAACTTCTCGCCAGTGACAGTCACCGTCCGATGACATCGATCCGCAGGGCGTTCCTTCGCGGGGCGCCGTCTGAACGCGGCTTCACATTCGTCGAACTCCTGGTGGTCTCGACGATCCTGCTGATCCTCGCGTCGGCCGTCATGCCGCTGGCGAAGGTGAGCGTGCAGCGGATCAGAGAAGAAGAACTGCGGCGCGATTTGCGCGACATGCGCAACGCGATCGACAAGTTCAAGGATGCGGCGGACGCGGGCGTCATCGCGCCGACCGAGCTGAAGGCCGGCGCGGAGAACTATCCGCCGGATCTGCAGACGCTCGTCGACGGCGTCACACTCAACAACGATCAGAGCGGCCGCAAGCTCAAATTCCTGCGGCGCATTCCGGTCGATCCGATCACGCACTCGACGGAGTGGGGCCTGCGCTCGTATCAGGACAAACCGGATTCCACCTCATGGTCGGGCGGCAACGTCTTCGACGTCTACACGAAGTCCGACGGGAAAGCGCTCGATGGCACGAAATACAAGGATTGGTAATGCGAGCGGCTTCACGCTGGTGGAGCTGCTCGTCGTCATCTCGCTGATTTCGATTCTCGCGGCGATGGCGCTCGTCAATTACCGCAATGGCGTCGTCCGCTCGCAGGAAAGCGTCCTCAAGACCGACCTGTTCCGGATGCGCGACGCGATCGATCAGTACTACGCGGACAAAGGCAAGTATCCGGCGTCGCTCGACGCGCTCGTCACCGACGGCTACATGCGCGCGGTCCCGGAGGATCCCATCACCAAGTCGAAGGACACCTGGCAGACCGTCCCCGCCGAACCCGACCCCAACAACCCCAGCGCGGAGCCCGGCATCTACGACGTGAAGAGCGGCGCACCGGGCGCCGCGCTCGACGGTTCGAACTACGCGGACTGGTAGCGCGCGCGGCGCGGGGGAATTGCAGATGGATGATTTCTGATTGACGAGTGATCGCTCATTGAAGATTTTAGATCTCAGATTCAATCGGTAGATTTGCCAATCGCTGAATCAAACCATCAATCTCAAATCTGGAATCAGCAATCACTCAGCAATCCAAAATCTTCAATCTTCGATCCTCCGCGTGACACCCCCCGACACGTTGCGCCTCGATAGATGGCTGCAGCTGGTTGTTGAAGCCGGCGGGAGCGACCTCCTGCTCGTCGCGGACGCGCCGCCTTCTCTGCGCGTCGAGAATCGGGTGCGGGCGCTTCCCGAAGAGTTCCTGGACGGCGAGACCATCGAGGCTATCGTCGTGCCCGCGCTGCCGCCCCACGCGCGTCACGCCTACGACGGCGGCGGCGTCGCCGACGCGTCTTACAGCATCGCGCCTCTCGGAAGGTTTCGCATCAATCTGCACCGAGAGCGCGGCCGTCCGGCGGCTGCGATTCGCGCGCTGCCGACGCGCGTTCCGCGGCTCGCGGAGCTTGGACTCCCGGCGGCCATCGAAATCCTGTCGCGGCTGCCGCACGGGCTCGTGCTGATCGGTGGGCCGACCGGCTCCGGCAAGTCGACCACGCTTGCGGCACTCGTTGCCGAGATCAACGGACGCGATGCGAGGCACATCGTCACCATCGAAGATCCGATCGAGTACCTGCACACGCATCGAACCTCGATAGTCGAGCAGGTCGAGGTCGGCATCGACGCGCCCGATTTTACGTCCGCGCTGCGGGCGTCACTGCGCCAGGCGCCGGACGTAATCGTGATCGGAGAGATGCGAGATCCCGAGACGATGCGCATCGCGCTGGCGGCAGCGGAAACGGGGCACCTGGTGCTGTCTACCGTCCACACGACGGACATCGCGTCCACGGTGTCGCGAATCGCCGATTCGTTCCCTGCGGAGCGGCAGCCGACGATCCGTCAGGAGCTGTCGATGGCGTTGACGGCGGTCATGACCCAGCAACTCGTCCCGAGAATTGGCGGCGGCGTCGTGCCTGCGGCAGAGTTGTTGATGGTGAGCTACGGTGCGCGCCAGCACGTCAGGCGCAATGCGCTCCAGCATTTCCACCAGGAGATGACGATGACCAGGCGGCTGGGCTCGTTCACGCTGGAGGATTCCCTCGCGCAGCTCGTGAAAGCCGGCCTGATCGAGGCGCACGAGGCGCTCACCCGCGCCGCCCACCCCGACGAAGTGCAGCAGCTGCTCCGCGCCTGACGCTGCGTCGCAGCATTGCTGATTGCAGATTGCAGATTGCTGATTAATTGAGCCATTGATCAATCAATCTGCAATCTGCAATCCCCAATCTGCAATTCACCGCAGGTCGCTATTGGACGGCGACCTGCGTCGTGTTGGTGCCTGTGGCGCCGCCGACGGCGGTGACGTCGACGCGGACGATGTGCGTGCCGCGCTGCGTGAACGTGTGCGACGTCGAGTTGCCGGCGGTTGTCACCGGCGGCGTGTTGTCGTCGAACGTGAACGTGTAGCTGACGATCTGCGTTCCGCTCGGCACGGTTGCGGTCAGAACGGTCGGGTTGCCCGCCGTCACCGGGTTGGGGGCCGCGGCCAGCGTGACCGACAAGGAACCAATGGTCACCGTGGTGACGGCGAACTCGCTCGCGCCGGTTGCGTCCTGCACGGTGACGCGTGCGGTGAACTGGCCGGAACGCGTGTAGGTGTGGCTCGTCTGCGCCTGCGGGCCGATGCTCCCGAGATCCTGAGCCGCGCCGTCGCCGAAGTCGATCACCGCGTCGCGGACGTTTGCCGTGGACGCGGTCGTGATGTTGAACGTCACCGGCGAGCCCGCGGTCGTCGCTGCAGGGTTGGCCACGAGTGTCGGGACGATGCGGGCGCCGACGTTGACTTTGGTCGTCACAGCCGTGGCGGAACCCGCGGTCGCGGTGACGGTCGCCGTCGCCGTGGTCGTCAACTGCGTCGACGCGGTACCGTTTCCGTCAGTGGTCACGGTGCCGCTCGAGAGCGTGCCCTGATCCGTGTTGAAGCTGACGGGGATCCCCGAGATTGGGGCGCCGCCGTCGTCTGTCACCGTCGCGGAAATCGTCGCGATTCCGCCGCCGGACCCGAGCGACTGCGGGCTCGCGGTGAGGCTGATGTGGCTGGCCGCGGCGCTGCCCACCTTCAACTGCAGGGTTTTCGATGCGCCTCCGGAGTACGCCGTGATTGTTGCCGTGCCGCTTTGAGAGGTGGTGACGAGCTTCACCGTCACCTGTCCATTATGGGTTCGGGCCTCTGACGGCTGGAGGGTGCCGATCGTCGTCGTAAAGGATATCAACGTGCCGTTCTGCACCGGCGTTCCTGCGCCGGGAGTCGACGTCGTTCCCGAGCCGCTGCCGACGTCGGTCCCGTTCTCGACCGCAGTGGCGACAATGTCGACGGACGAATTCAGCGAGACGGTGTTGCTCGTCGCGAACAGGTTGATGACGCTTCCAGTCGGCGCGAGCAGCGGCACTTTGTCGCAGCTCGAGACCACTATGGGAAGCAGCAGACCGGACGCGATGGCCAGGACCGGCAGGGCGCGGCGCAGATGTGCTAGCATAAATTGCGCTAAGGATAATAGCTTCATGGGTTTACGGGGTCAAGAGCGAACGCGTGAGTCCGGGTATGCCATGGCGGCGCTGCTCGTGGCGATGGCGGTCATGGCGGTACTGATGACGGCGGCCCTCCCCGTATGGAAGCACGATGCCAGACGCGCGAAAGAGGAGGAGCTGGTGTGGCGCGGCCAGCAGTACGTCCGCGCAATCCGCTTGTATTACATGCGGATGCGGGCGCTCCCGCCGAGTGTCGACGCGCTCGTCAGCGGTCGCTATCTTCGCAAGAAGTACAAGGATCCGATTACGAATGACGACTTCCAGGTACTGGGGGCGGGAAGTCCCATGCCCGGCCAGACGGGAGACAGCAGCGGACGCGCCGGCACCATTGGCGGACTCTCGCAACCGACCGGCGGCAGCGCGTTCGGCGGGAACCAGTCGCCGGTCATGGGCGCGATCATCGGCGTCGTCAGCAAGAGCAAGGACGAATCGATCCGCTTGTATCAGGGGCGGAACCACTACAACGAGTGGACGTTTGTGTACGTGAACCAGCAGCCGACGTCGCCGGTGGGCCCCGGCGGGCAGCCGATCGGTCCTGGCCGACGCGGTGGTCCGGACATCGGCGGCCGCGGGCGCGGCGGACGCGGTTCGCCGGACGGGCGCGGCTTTGGCGGCCGCGGCTTCGGGCCGAACGGTCCCGGCGGGCCGGGAGCCCCGATTCAGATTCGCCGAGGTGGCGGCGGACGGTAATCGCACAAGTTTTAGACGTCAGCGATCCGGGACCAGCCGTCAGTCGTCAGTCGGCAGTAAGCCGTCACGTTCTCAACCTCCCAACTGCCAATTACCCAAGGCGATCACGCGAACCCGGCGCTGCGTGTATCGTCCATCGAACATCGAACATCGACCATCGATCATCGTCCATCGATCATCGCCCATCGACCCACGATCGCGTCGTGCAGACGACGCCTGAACGCCTGAATCTGATTGTTGTCGCGCGTCGGGTGCACGCGGTTCGTCAGGAGTACGACGTAGAGGTTCCGCGCAGGATCGATCCATAGCGAGGTGCCGGTGAATCCGGTGTGGCCGATGGCACGCGGCGACATCCGCGTGCCGCAGGATGAGGTCGTCAGCATCGTATCCCACGCGAGCGCGCGCGAGCTGCCAGGTACCGTGCTTTTCCTCGCGAATCGCTGCAGCGTTTCAGACGATGCGAACGAGGCACCGCCCAGCAGACCGCGCAACACGGCGCGCGCGAACTCGCCAACGGCTGCAACCGTACCGAACAGGCCTGCGTGTCCGGCGGCACCGCCGAGGGCCCCCGTGTTTTCGTCGTGCGCCTCTCCCTGCAGCAGGCGCCCCCGCCAGAGATCGAGCTCCGTCGGCGCTGTGTCTCGCGCATCTTCGGCGGCGCAATGGAACCGCAGCGGCTCTCTCGTCACCGAGTGGATGAATTCATCGAACTGGCGCGCGAGCGGAAGCCGATTGACATCTTCGATGATGAACCCCAGGAGCATGAAGCCGAGGTCGCTGTAAATCGACTGCGAACGCGGAGCGTACTCGAGCGGGAGCGCACAGATGGCCTGCTCGAATTCATCACGGCCGTGGTGGTCGCGGAAGAAGGGGAGATACGCCGTCAGTCCTGAGGCGTGCTCGAGCAGATCCGCGATGGTGACGTGCTCGCGATCGGCGCCGCGCCAGCAGCCGATGACGTCTGCGACGCGGTCGTCCAGTTTGAGGCGCCCACCCTCTATCGCGCGCATCACGAGTGGCGCGGTCGCGATGACCTTCGTGAGCGATGCGAGATCGAAGATCGTATCTGCCGTGGCGGGCGAGGCGTCAGGCTCGTACGTGAGCGCGCCAAACGCGTCGCGCCACAGCACTTCCTCCGCCCGGCCGACTTCGACCGTGGCGGCAGGAAACACGTGGCGCTCAATCGCGAGTTGGAAGGCGAGCTCGAACGGTTCGGCGTTCGGCGGTTCGGGGTTCGGGGTTCGGTTCGAAGTTGCCGGGTTCTGGTGCTCGTGCTGGTTCGGGTTCACCGTCCGCTCACCGGTCGCGCTTGACGGGTTCACGTTGATCGTCGATCAACGACGAGAACGCGCCGCGGCTGACGGTGGCGAGATAGTCCGGCGCGGGTGGCTTCGGGCCGGTGAGGCTGTCGTACGAGAAGAGCACGAAACCGGCGACGCCGAGACGACGCGAGGCCCGGATGTTTTCGATCGTCTGGGCCGGCGTCAATCGATACGCGCCGATGCCCGCCCAGATCGCGCGGCCGCCGGCCGCTTCGCGGGCAGACGTAATTTCGTCGACGAATTTATCGGCTTCCTGCGTGTACGCCATCGGGCAGACGGCATCGATCAGGCCCGTCTGCAGCCAGCGTCGCCAATCCTGCAGCCGCACGTCGGCGGCTTCCGTCGCATCCGGCTTGACCGCCATCGTCAGCATCATGGAAGGATGCGCCGCGCGGAGTGACTGGCTGATGCGGTTCACCAACGCCGTCAGGCGCTGACGCCGGAATGCCTTCCAGTCGTCCGGGAAGCGGTCAGGATAGGCGAACAAATCGATCGCATCCTGCGCGTCAACCGTTGCGCGGACCGCGGCCGTCAGGCGGGGACGGATCGAGGCGCGGAACGCCGCGATCGCGAACCGGCTGTAGTCGAACTGATCGTTGGGATAACGGATGTAATCGAGGTGGATGCCGTCGAGGTCGTACCGATTCGCGATGTCGGTTACGACCGCGAGGGTGTGCGCGGTCGCCGCCGGATCGATCGGGGAGGCGTAGAGGCCTTCGACGAGATCCGACTGCCCGCGGGTCCACCGCGCGATCTTGCCGATGTAGGCGGGATTGGTCGGGTCGAGCTTCGCCACATCCTGTGCGATCTCCCGCGGCACCATGAGCCACTCGGGATGCTCATAGATGATGTGGGTGCGCGCGAGCGGCAGATCGACCGCGCTCGAAACCAGGTTCGTGTTGATCCACGCGTGGACGCGCAACCCCGAGGCATGCGCCTCGCGGATCACGGTTGCGAGCGGATCGAAGGTCGGCGGCTGTTTGACGAGTTCGATGGCGCGCGGCTCGAGCGCACTTGTGTAATAGGCGTCGCCTCGCCCGCGCACCTGGACGAGCAGCGTGTTGAATCCCTGCGTGCTCGCCGTGCGGACGAGGGCGCTGATACCCGCGGGTGTCGCGAGCGACGACCGCAACACCCAGAGCGCGCGCACCTCGGTGCTGCTGCGGGACTGACGCGTTGGCGAGACATCCGGCGGCTGCGTGCCGAAGGCCGAGGTGTGCAGCGAGGAAAAGAGGATGAGAGTCGACGCGGCGGCGGCGCGCACGCCGATTGCTCGTCGCAGACGCAAAAGCATCGGTGGATCCGGCCGACTGTAGCAGGTGCGCGATCGTGGTGTCAATGAGCGAACGCCGCGCGCGCAGAATGGTTTTCAACGCACACGGGTCGGGGCGTGTGCTTCCGTTACCGCGTAGAGGTGTCCGGCTGGCATTCGCGGCAGGTCCTGCTGACGGCCGCCGGGCCAGCGAATCGTACACTGCGCGTCAGCCGCCGCGCCGATGCCCAGGTGCACGCGACGGTCATGGGACGACATGTAGCTGCCGCCGCTTGCGACCACCCGAAGGGCGCGGCCGCCGTTCCACGTGCAGGACACGAGGGCGCCGGTCGCGTCAGGAATCCGCACGCCCTGAAGTGCCAGTTCGATCCAGTGGCCCGCCGGTGGATCTGCCCGGTATACCGAGGGCGTCCCGTCGAGATTGTTGATCACCGCGCCGATGCGGCCATCGTTCCAGAAGTCGGCGAGCGCGAGCCCACGCCCCACGGCATCGGGACCATCGACCTCCTTTCGGGGGAGCTCCTGATACGTACCGGCCGCAGCCGGGACGAACACCTGCACCGGCATGCGCCACGTCGACGAGGTATGCAACGAATCGACCTGCGGATACACGTGACCGTTGGCGACGATGACCTCATCGCGCCCGTCGTTGTCGAAGTCAGCGAAGGCCGTGCCCCATCCCATGTAAAGCCATGTCGGCTGCACCAGGCGCGCGCGGCGTGTCGCGTCCTCGAACAACCCCTTTCCCAGGTTCTCGTAAAGCGTGTTGTAGTCGTCCACGAAGTTCGTCACGTACAGATCGAGCAGCCCGTCACCGTTGGCGTCCCCCCAGGCGATGCCCATCCCTGCCTGTTCGTGCCCTTCCTCGCTCAGGGCAAGCCCCGCGTCCATCGCGCCCTCGACCATGCGTCCGGCTTGATACCGATAGAGCAGATTGGGTGTGGAGTCGTTGGCGATGTACAGCGCGACGGGCCCCTGATCGTCGAGCGGCAGGAACACGGCGCCGAGTCCGTAATACGAATCAGGATCGATCTCGGGGACGCGCCGGAACCGGCCGTTTCCTTCATTGTGAAAAAGCAGATCCCGCTCGCCGCGGAGCCCCCGCGGTCCGCAGTTGACGACGAGGCCGCGATGGCGGCACTCCGGGGTCCGATCGGGATCCGGCAGCCGTGCGGGATCCAGGCGCACGTAGCCGCTGACGGCAAGGTCCAGGCGTCCGTCGTTGTCGTAATCGCCGAAGGTCGCGCCGGTGTACCAACCGCCGGCGTCGCCGACGACACCGGCTGCGGCCGCGACCTCCGTAAAGTGCCAGTCGCCGTCGTTCCGGTAGAGTTGAATCGGTCCCAGGAAATTCGTGATCAGCAAGTCGATATCGTTGTCCCCGTCGAAATCGGCCGTGGCGCATCCCATGCCCCACCCGGCGTTGCGGATTCCGGTGCGCGACGTCACGTCGACGAATTGCCCGTGGTCGTTTCGATAGATACCGTGCGCGGGCGGCGAACTCCGGTGGGCAGCGGAATCGAAAGAGCCACCGTTGACGAGGACGAGGTCGGTCCAGCCGTCCTGATCGAAATCGGCGGCGCAGACGCCGCCGCTCATGACCTCCGGAATGTATCGTTTGTCTGCGGTGCCGCCGCCGATCTCGCGAAAGCCCGAAAGACCCATCGCTCCCGCGACGTTGACCAGGTGCAGCTGTGGAGCGACCTCAGGCGGGTAAGCGGCGAGCAGGCATGTCAGCGCGAAGACCACGAGGGCGCGCATGGGGCGGCATTATATGATCCGTCCCATGGGCCCATTCACGCGCGCGCTGCTCGTCGCGCTCGCGTTGGCGTCGGTCGGTGTACCGGCAAATCCGTCGGCAGCCTCTCAGCAACCCCGATCGGATCGCGCGAAAGCCGCTGCGCTTGCGGCGCAAGCCGATGCCGCCGCCGCGGCCGGTCGCGCAGACGAGTCGCGGCGCCTGATGGAGGAAGCTGCGCGCGCGGCTCCCGATTGGGCACCCCTGCAGGTGAACCTCGCGGCGGTGCGCAGCCAGGCGGGCGACTTCGCCGGCGCGATCATCGCGGCGCGCGCGGCGCTTGCGCTCGATCCGACGCTCGTCGGCGCACGCTACAATCTCGGGCTCGCGCAGTTGAAATCGGGAGACGTGTCGGGTGCGGCCGAGACCCTGGCGCCGTACGCGACGGCCACGGATGTCCCGCCCGACGTGCGTGCCGCCCTGGGAATCGCGTGGACGCACCTGAATCGCGCGGCCGATGCGCTGCCCGTGCTGCGACGGGCGATACGTGATGGCAGCCGGGGACCGCTCGCGCTGGCGGCGCTCGGCGACGCTTGCATCCAGACACACGACATCGACGGTGCCCGAGCGGCGTTGCGGCTGCTCGAGGATGCTGCGCCGGGTGCAGCGATCACCCATCTCCTGACCGGTGATATCGCCGATGCCGCGCAGGACTGGCCCGACGCGTTTACCGCATATCGCGCCGCCGCTGCCGCCGATCCTGCGTCGGGGCGCGCGCGGCGATCCCTTGGCATGATCGAATACAAGCAGCGCGAGTACACCGCCGCGGCCGGGGACCTTCGCGCCGCACTCGGTCTCGACCCGAACGATGTCTGGGCCAGCTACTATCTGGCGCTCATCGCGCTCGAAAATGGAGATGCCGCGACGGCCGCGGTCGGACTCGAGAAGGCGGCCGCGACGGCGCCGGCGCGGGCTGACGTGTGGCGCGATCTCGGGCGCGCCCGTCTCGACCTGGGTGATGCGGCTGCGGCGATCACCGCCTTGCAGCGCGCCGTCGTCCTTGCGCCGGCGGATGCGAGCGCGTGGTTTCAGCTCGGGCGCGCGCTGCAGAGAGCCGGCAGCCCGTCCGACGCCCGCGCCGCGTTCGCAAAGGCACAGACGCTGAATCGCATGGAACGGGCGGCGCTGCAGAAGAAAGTGTCCGGTGGCGGCCGATAATCGATGCTCGTCCATCGTCCATCGTCCATCGTCCATCGCCCCCGTCGTCTACCGCGCTCGTGAGAGATCGAGCACGATCTTGTAGCGATCCCCTCGCATAATCGACTGGACGTACTCGAGCGGACGTCCATCCGCGAGCCGCGTCAGACGCTCCGCCGCGAGCGCCGGCGACCCGGCGGCCACGCGGAGCAGCGCCGCGTCTTCCCGACTGACCAGAATGGCGCGGTGCGTTTCACGCGCGGTGGACGGATGCAGCGCGTAGTGTGAGGCGAGGATTTCGTAGAGCGATGCGTTCTCGAATTTGAGTCGCTCGATCCCCGGCGCGAGATGGAGCGGGATAAACGAGGTCTGCAATCCCATCGGCTGATTCTCAGCGAGCCGGAGGCGCCGCAGTCGCAGCACGGGGGTGCCTTCGGGAACCTGGAGACAGTCGGCGACATCGAACGGCGCGCTCAGCGTGTCCTGCTGCAGCACGTGCGACGAGGCCGACATGCCGTGACCGCGCATCTCGCCCGTAAAGCTGGTCAGCTCGCGCGGGCCCTCTTCGAGGGGCGGCCGCTGCACGAACGTCCCGCGTCCCTGTTCCCGGCGGATGTAGCCCAATTGGGCGAGGTCGGCGAGCGCCTGCCGGACGGTGATCTTGCTGACGCGAAACTGCTCGATCAACTCGTTTTCCGTCGGCAGCTGGTCCCCGGGCGACCACCGGCCGCCCTCGATTTCACGGAGGATGGCGACCTTTACCTGGTGGTAGAGGGGGACCGGCGCGTCCCGCTTCGAAAGGGGCATAGTGTGTAGGTCATTATAATGATATGCTCTCCCGCCGACATGGCATTCTCGCTGGGAGGCGATTCGATGAGGCGATTGAGGATCTGGCGGGCGCTGACCTGTATGTTCCTGGTCACGCTCGTGTTTGGCCTGGCGGCCGCGGCGGCCGCGCAGGAGACAACAGGCACTATTACGGGCACAGCGACGGACCAGACAGGTGCCGTCCTGCCGGGGGTCACTGTCAGCGTCAAGAACGTTCAGACCGGAACGTCCCAGGACTTCGTGACGAACGCAAGCGGCCTCTATACCGCTCCGCAGCTCCGGCCCGGCGCGTACGAGGTGACGTTCACGCTGAGCGGGTTCCAGACGCGGACCGTCACCAACATCCAGCTCCACGTCAACGATCGGCTCGACGTGAGCGCGAAGCTTGGCGTCGCCGGCGCGACCGAAACGGTGAACGTGTCCGCCGCGCAGCAGTTCGTCCAACCGACTCCGCAGGTCCAGACGCTGATGGGACCGACGCAGGTCCAGGAGCTGCCGCTCAATAACCGCAACTTCGTCCAGCTCGCGACGCTCGTCCCGGGCGTCTCGAACGATCTTTCCGACGAGGTCGGCGTTGGCCTGACGAGTACGGTGAGCATCTCGGTGAACGGCGGCCGCCGCAACTCGGTGAACTTCCTCGTCGACGGCGTGCAGAACGTCGATGTGGGATCGAACATCACGCTGTTGTCCACGCCCACACTCGAATCCATTCAGGAATTCAAGATCATCACGAGCAGCTACGCGGCGGAATGGCCGCGCAGCGGCGGCGGCGTCGTGAACGTCGTCACGAAGGGCGGCACGCAGAAGTTCTCCGGGACCGCGTACGACTTCCTCAGGAACGACAAGCTGAATGCGAACTCCTTTTTCCGCAATCTGAGTTCGGATCCGAAGGTGAATGGCGCGCCGCCCCGTCTGCGCTACAACAACCCGGGATACACGGTCGGCGGCCCGATCCTTCCCAGCCGGCAGAAGGCCTTTTTCTTCTGGTCGGAGGAGTGGCGGCGCATTTCGCGCGCGCCCGCATCGTCGAACGCCGTTGTGGTCAATCCGGCATGGCTGAACGATCCGACGAACCCGAACTATGTGGCGCCAGCGGATCGGGATCCTAACGCGGTGAAGCTGCTGTCGCTATGGCCGGCGCCGAATGCGTTCGTGGGCAGCTCTGCGCAGTTCGTCAACTCGAATCCGAATATCAACAACACGCGCCAGGAAGTGGTCCGGGTCGACTACGACCTGTCCGCGCGCAACCACCTGGTCACGCGGTACACGCACGACCTCAGCCAGACACGCGAGCCGGGAGGTCTGTTCTTTGGCGTTGTCGTGCCGAACGTCGCTGCAACGAACACGAATGTCCCGGGCAACGTGTTCGCGACCGAGTTCCGGAGCACGATGGGCAACAGCCTGAACGAGTTCAAGTACCAGCTCTCCGGGAACCAGATCGTGACGTCGGACTGGGATCAGAACGTCAATACGCGTTCGGCTGTGGGCCTGAACATCCCCGAGCTGTTCCCGGAAAACAACGCCGACCGCATTCCGACGATTTCCATTTCAGGCTCCGGCAACCCCAGCCTCATCGGGGCGGTGCAGGGATACAACATCACGTACTGGGACAACACCGTCACCGACAATTTCACCCTGCAGCACGGAAATCATGCTTACAAGGTGGGCCTGCTTGGGGCATTCGAACAGAAGAACGAGAACGCGAGCAACGAAACGCAGGGCCGCTTCACGTTTGCGGCCGGCGGCGGGCGGACCGCGTTCCAGAACTTCCTGACCGGCAACCGGGACGGCCTGTGCGGCAACGCGTGTTCGTACTCCGAATCGCAGATCGACGTGACGGAGCATCTGCGCTGGAAGCGCTACGAAATGTTCGCGCAGGACACGTGGCGGATTCGGCCGAACGTGACCCTGGATTACGGTGTGCGCTACGCGCTCTATCCGGGCGTCAAGGACAAAGACAATCTGCTCTCGACATTCGACCCGAGCCGGTACGATCCGTCGAAGGCGCCGACGTGCGCCAATGCGGCGTGTTCGCTGGTCATTCCCGGCACGGGCGATCCGTTGAACGGCGTCATCGTCGCGGGCCTCAACTCGCCCTGGGGCCGCGCGATCTATCCGACCGACAAGAACAACATCCAGCCGCGCGTCGGCATCTCGTGGGATCCGCGCGGAGACGGGAAGATGATCGTGCGCAGCGCGTACGGCATCTATTACGACGAGCCGCTCATCGGCATCTTCGAGCAGAACTCGTTCACGAACCCTCCGTACGCCCACACCATTACATTGCTGGACCCGTCACTGTCGAACCCTTCCGCTGGCAGTGCGCCTGGCACGCAGGGATTACAGTCCTTGATCGCGACGAGCGTTCCGTTCGACACGCCGCGGACGCAGCAGTGGAACATCGGCCTGCAGCGCCAGCTGTACAGGCGCGGCGCCATCGACGTCAGCTACGTCGGGTCGCACGGCGACCATCTGATCCAACCGGTCGACATCAACCGGCCGAATCCGGCCGACGTCGTGGCCTTGGGGAGCCCGACGCTCGCGGCGCCATTCCCTGGCTATGCGGTGTCGACGTCCACGACCGGCGCGGGCATCAACATGCGCCAGACGACCGCATACAGCAACTACTGGGGCCTCCTGACCCAGTTCCGTCACGAGGGCGGCCGCGCGGGGACGTTCACGCTGAACTACACATTCAGCCGCAACCGCACCACCGCGTCGAACGACCGCGATTCAGTGGATCTGCCGCAGAATCCGAACGACCTCAAGGCCGAGTACGCGGACGCGCGGACCGATCGCCGGCACATCTTCAACGCGACATACATTTACGAGCTGCCGTTCTTCCGCGAGTCGGGCAACGCGGCGTTGAAGGCCACACTTGGCGGCTGGCAGATTTCCGGCCTGACAGTCCTCGAGTCCGGGCCTCCGGTTTCGCGCATTACCGAGAGCACGAACGGAGACCGCCGCGGTATCTTCGCGGACCAGGTCGGCGATCCAAAGGCGGGAGACATGCAGTTTCCCTACTGGTTCGACCCGGCAGCCTTCCACCCTGCAGCCGACGGTAACTACGGCAATTCGAAGCGTGCGGTGTTCCGCCTGCCGGGCCGCAATCAGACGGACCTCGCACTGTCGAAGAATTTCTACCCGATGCAGAAGCGCATCCAGTTCCGCGCGGATTTCATCAACGCCTTCAACCACACGCAATGGTTGGGCGTCGACAACGCGTGCGGTGCGAGCCTGCTGACGTGCGTGGTGCCTGGTGATACGTTCGGCACCATCACGTCGACCCGCAACCCCCGCGAGATCCAGCTCAGTCTCAAGCTGTACTGGTAATTCCGCGATAGACTCGTCGCCGGTCGGTGGTTCGCCGCCGACCGGCTCGTCGTGTACGCGAGGCGCGAGGCGGGAGGCAGGAGGCGCGAGGCGGGAGGCGGCTTGTTTGTTTTGGGTATTGACGCGGGCGGCACCAAAACCGTCTGCCAGTTGGCCACGATCGAAGGAGAAATCCTTTCCGAGTCTCGCCGCGGCGGCGCGAACCTCCAGGCCGTCGGCGAGCTGGAAGTGGAGAAGGTGCTCCACGACGTGATGGAGGACGCCATCGGCGACCGCGATGTCACGCCCGCGGCGATCTGTCTTGGGATTGCGGGCGTGGATCGGCCAGACGATGCGCGGATCGTGCGCGCGATCATGAGACGCATCGGCTACAAGGCCCGAGTGCTGGTCGTCAACGACGCGCTCGTTGCGCTCGAAGCCGGCGCACCCGATCAGCCTGGAGTCGTGGTCATCGCCGGCACGGGATCCATTTCATACGGCCGCAACGCGAACAACGAAGCCGCCCGTGCCGGCGGTTGGGGGTTCGTGCTGGGCGACGAGGGGAGCGGCTACTGGATCGGCCGCGCGGCGATCCGCGCCGTCCTCCGGCAGGCCGATCGCCGCGGGCAGGCGACGACATTGACCGAGCTTCTGTTGGACCACTTCAAGGTGCCACGGGCGCAGGACCTGATCCACGAGGTCTACTCCGGCACCCTTCGGGCCGCAACCATTGCGGCGCTCGCGCAGTGCGTGCAGACGGCCTTCAGCTCCGGCGATGCGGTGGCCATCGGCATCCTGCGCGGCTGTGCGGACGAGCTCGAATCCCTGGCGCTCTCCGTCGCACGGCGGCTGCAGCTCGTCGGTACACCGTTTCCGTTCGTCCTTGCGGGCGGCATCTACAAGTCGGTGCCGTGGCTCGGCGAGGAGCTCGGGAGGCGGTTCACGCTGGCTGCGCCGGGAAGCCATACGGACCTTCTCGCGATCGAGCCCGCAACCGGTGCGGTGCGTCTCGCGATCCAGGAAGCGAGGGGCGGGGCGTGCATCCCCGCATATCAAACCGCCTGACCGGTCTGAGGAACGCCGGCGCGAGCGCCTGCGCGACGCCAGTCTATGTCCGATCCGTATCTCACCATTACCGTCTTTCGCGATGAGCGTGTGCTCGCGCGCTCGCTCGCCGAGCGCATCGCGTCGAGCCTTGCCGACCATCCGCGCCAGGTGCTTGGGCTGGCGACCGGGCGCACGCCCGTGCGTCTGTATCACGATCTGGGCGCCCTCCACGCCAGGGGCCGCGCGGATTTCTCCCACGTCACGACCTTCAACCTCGACGAGTTCTGG
The DNA here is from genome assembly GCA_035495555.1 of Vicinamibacterales bacterium. Taxonomy (GTDB): domain Bacteria; phylum Acidobacteriota; class Vicinamibacteria; order Vicinamibacterales; family 2-12-FULL-66-21; genus DATJFQ01. The sequence goes on along the minus strand of DATJFQ010000041.1, from coordinate 62,831 downwards.
GGCCTTCCACCGTCGGATCCCGGGAGCTACCGCACGTTCATGACGGAACATCTGTTCCGCCGAACGGGCATACGACCAGAGCAGGTCAATTTTCTCAACGGCAGCGCCCCCGATGCCGACGCCGAGTGCGCGCGCTACGACGACGCGATCGCCGGCGCCGGGGGAATTGACCTTCAGATCCTCGGGATCGGCACGAACGGGCATATCGGGTTCAACGAGCCTGGCCGCGATCTGGCGTCGCGCACGCATCGTGTCGCGCTGAAGGCGTCCACGCGGCGGAGCAACGCGGCGCTGTTTGGCGGAGACGTCGACCGCGTGCCGAAGGAAGCGCTGTCGATGGGGATGGGCAGCATCCTGCGCGCACGGCGGCTCGTGCTGATTGCGACAGGGAAGTCGAAGGCGAAGTGCGTCGAGCGCCTCGTCCACGGCCCGATCACGACGAAACTGCCGGCGTCGTTCTTACAGTTGCACGGGGCGGTGGAGATCCTGCTGGACGAGCCGGCGGCCCAATTGGGCGTTCGGGGACTACATGGTTAGGCGGGCCGTGCCGACACTCAGCGCCATCGTCGCCGGAGCAACGATGCGCACGCCGACGGCGTTTCGCGCAGATCCCGAAGGCCCGAAGGCCACGAAGCCGATTCCTCTTGCCTTAGAGAATCACCCGTCGGCGTTTTACCGCGCGAGCCTCCATGAGAGGGCGGACTGGCTCTGGCCCGGGACCACTTCTTTTCGCAAGTAGCTTCGGGATTTTCGGGCTTTCGGGGCCTATGTGGCCAGCCGTGGGCCGATGTCGCGCTCACACCGAATGCCGTTCTCAGCAGCTCTCGCGCATCGTCAGTGTCCACCGCGCTCGCGCTATCGTCGCTGGAGCGACGATGCGCGTGCCGACAGCGATTCACGCAGATCCCGAAGGCCCGAAAGCCACGAAGCTGATTTCTGTTGCTTGCTGGAGCGGGGTGCGCGTGTGCGGGCCGCGACTCAACGCGCGCCGAGGATTTCACGCAGCCTCGGCTCGATGTCTTCGCCGATCGCTTCCCGGACCGAGTTGTCGTTCGAGCGGAGGCGTTTCAGCGCCTGGGGCAGCGTGAGCCCGGTCTTCTGCATCACAATCGCGGCCTTCACGTTCCACTTCGCGCGCTTCAGCAACGCCTCGGCTTCCTCGTACGAGAGGCCCGTGACGACGTTGACGATCCGTCGTGCGCGGTCCTTCAGCTTCTCCGACCCGGTCTTCACGTCGACCATCAGATTGCCGTACGTCTTTCCCCACTTGATCATCGAGACGGTGGTGAGCATGTTCAGCACCATCTTCGTCGCGGTGCCCGCCTTCAGGCGGGTCGACCCGGCAATGATCTCCGGACCGACGGCGGGGGCGATGATCAGGTCCACGAAGTTCTGCAGCTCCGATCCAGGCCAGCAGGTCACGAAGATGATTTTCGCAGCAGCCTTCCGCCCGCGCGTCAGCGCGCCCCGGACGAACGGGGTGATGCCGCTCGCCGAGACACCGACGACGACGTCGCGGCTCGAGAGGCGGAGCCGCCCGATGCTGCGGCCGCCTTCCTCGTAGTTGTCCTCGACGCCTTCACGTGCTTCGAACACGGCGGCCTGTCCGCCCGCCATCAGCGCCTGCACCAGACGCGCGGGGGTGCTGAACGTCGGCGGCATCTCGGCCGCTTCGACGACCCCCAGGCGTCCGCTCGTGCCGGCGCCGACGAAGATGACGCGGCCGCCCTTGCGCAGCGCCTGCGTGATGATTTCGATGCCGTGCGCGATCTTGTCGCGCTCCTTCTGCACGGCCGCGACGACCTTGCGATCCTCGTTGACCATCAGGTCGACGATTTCACGCGCGGGCATCTTGTCGACCGCGAGACTGGCGAGATTGATCTGCTCCGTCGGGAGCGACTGCCACTTCGACTGCGTAGCCATGGGGGTTGCGAACACTGCCCCGACGGCGCACCCGCCCGCGAGGCCAGCCGAAGACGTTACTCCTCGGAGGAGAGGCTGTCAAACACGGGGGACTTGAAGTTAATTCCCAACTCCCAACTCCCAATTGCCAATTCCCAACTCGCGGCTGGCCACTCGCGCGGCGTAGTACACTGCGCCATCTCGATCGACACCTACATCAGCTATCTCCGCGACGTGCGGCGCGTGTCGCCGAACACCGTCGAAAGCTACGCACGTGACCTCGCAGCGCTCGCGGATTTCGCCGACAAGAAGGCACAGGCCGTCGAGGCACTGCGGCGTGCCGACCTCGAAGCGTTCGTGCGGCATCTGCAGAGCGCGGGGCAGTCGCCACGCTCAGCGGCTCGAGCCGTCGCATCCGTCCGCGGGTTCTTCCGCTTTCTGCTGCTCGAGAAAGCCATTACCGCGGATCCTGCCGAAGACCTGCGCGCGCCGCGGGCATGGCCGGCGCTCCCGAAGTACCTGGACATGGACGAGGTGGAACGCCTGCTGGCACAGCCCGACGTCAGCACGCCGCGCGGTGTTCGCGACAAGGCCCTCATCGAGGTGCTCTACGCGACCGGGCTGCGCGTCAGCGAATTGCTGTCGTTGAGGCCTGGGGATCTCAGCCTCGACGCCGGCTATCTGACGTGCGTCGGCAAAGGGGACAAACAACGCATCGTCCCGTTCGGCAGCGTGGCCGCCGAGTGGGTCGGCCGGTACGTGAAAGACGCCCGCCCCCCGCTGCTCAAGGGGCGCAAGTCCAACTGGCTGTTCGTCAACGCGAACGGGGGAGGCCAGCTCTCGCGCGTGGGGTTCTGGAAAATCCTGAAGCGCTACGGCCTCGAGGCAGGGATCACGCACGACATCAGTCCGCACGTGCTGCGCCATTCGTTTGCCACGCACCTGCTGGATCGCGGCGCGGACCTGCGCGCGATCCAGATGATGCTCGGACATGCCGACCTGTCGACGACCCAGATTTACACCCACGTGCTCGAAGCGCGGCTTCGAGCGGTGTACGACAAATTTCACCCGAGGAAGTGAGGCATGTGCTAGAGTTGGAAGGTTTTAGCCAAGGAGTTTCCGCCGAACATGAGCCGTAACGGTCGTTATCTCTTCACGTCGGAGTCCGTAACGGAAGGCCACCCGGACAAGATCGCCGACCAGATTTCCGATTCCATCCTCGATGCCATTCTGGCGCAGGACCCGGTTGGCCGGGTGGCGTGCGAGACGCTCGTCACGACCGGCCTTGCGATCATCGCGGGCGAAATCACCACGAATTGCTACGTCGACTTTCCGAAAATCGTCCGTGAGACCATCAAGGAAGTCGGCTACACGCGCGCGAAGTTCGGGTTCGATTCGGAAACCTGCGCCGTGCTGTCGTCCATTCACGAGCAGTCGCCCGACATCGCGCAGGGCGTCGATCCAGGCGGCGCCGGCGACCAGGGCATGATGTTCGGCTACGCGTGTACCGAGACGCCGGAACTGATGCCGATGCCGATCATGCTCGCGCACAAGCTCGTGAAGGGGCTGTCCTGCGCGCGCCGCGACGGCGTGCTCGAGTACCTGAGGCCGGACGGCAAGTCGCAGGTCTCGGTCGAGTACGACCGCGGCAAGCCCGTTCGCGTGGACACGGTCGTCGTGTCGACCCAGCACAGCTCGACCGTCAGCAACGAGACACTCCGTGAGGACATTCTCGACAATATCGTCAGCCGGGTGATTCCGGCCGACATGATGGACAGCAACACGCGCGTGCTGATCAACCCGACCGGGCGCTTCGTCGTCGGCGGCCCGCACGGTGATGCCGGCGTGACCGGACGAAAAATTATCGTCGACACGTACGGGGGGGCGGCGCCCCACGGCGGCGGCGCGTTCTCGGGCAAGGATCCGACGAAGGTGGATCGGTCGGCGTGCTACATGGCGCGCTACGTCGCCAAGAATGTCGTAGCCGCCGGACTCGCCGAGCGCTGCATGGTGCAGCTCGCGTATGCGATTGGCGTCGCCGAGCCGGTGTCGGTCCTGATCGATACGTTCGGGACCGGAGCGGTTGCCGACGAGAAGATCAGCGAACTCGTCCGCGCGCATTTCAAGCTCACGCCGCGCGGCATCATCGAGTCACTCGATCTCCGTCGGCCGATCTACAAGAAGACGGCCGCGTTCGGTCATTTCGGCCGGACGGAGCCGGAGTTCACGTGGGAAAGGTCTGACAAGGCGGCAGGTCTTCGCGCCGACGCCGGTCTCTAGCCGCCGTGAATTGCAGATTGCAGATTGCAGATTGATGGTTGCAGATTGCTGATTGATGGTTAATTAGTGATTCAATCGCCAATCAAAAATCAATCTGCAATCTTCAATCTCAAATCTGCAATTCTCCTGGCGCTGGCGGCGGTCCTGGCCAGCGCCGTTTATTCCCTCGTACCTGCGCGCGCCGAGCGCGTCTCCGTGCCGGCCGAGTGGCGCGACCTCGCGTCGCGCACGGTCGCCGGCGCGTATCACGTTCATTCGAATCGGTCCGACGGAAGCGGCGACACGACAGCGATTGCTGCCGCTGCGGCGCGCGCGGGCCTGGGATTCGTCATCTTCACCGACCACGGAGACGGTACGCATTCTCCGGACGCGCCCGCTTACATCGGCGGGGTGCTCTGCATCGATGCCGTCGAGATCAGCACGACCGACGGTCACTACGTAGCACTCGACATGCCTCGCGCGCCGTATCCGCTCGGCGGCTTCGCGGACGCGGTCGTCGACGACGTGGCGAGGCTTGGAGGTTTCGGCATTGCCGCCCATCCGGATTCGCCGAAGGCCGCCCTTCGCTGGACCTCCGACGCCCTTCCGGTGGATGGGATCGAGTGGATGAACGGCGATAGCGAGTGGCGGGATGAGAGCCGCCTGACCCTGGCTCGCGCGGCCGTCGCGTATTTCGTGCGTCCAAGCGAGGCGCTCGCGCAGTTGCTCGATCGTCCGGCGACGCTCGCCCGATGGGACCGGTGGTCCTCGTCCCGTCCGATCGTGGCGCTCGCTGGTGCCGATGCGCACGGCGGCATCGGGCAGCGCGCGGAGGAATCCGGTGCGGCGGCCGGTCGCTTTCGACTCAGCGTGCCCAGCTACGAAGCGAGCTTCGGCACGTTCAGCAACCGCGTGGTACTCGATCGTCCCCTGACGGGCGACGCCGGACTCGACGCCCGGCATCTCCTCGATGCGATTCGCGCGGGCCGCGTCTTCACCGTTGTCGATGCGATTGCCACGCCGGGACTGCTGGACCTTCGGCGCGCGGGAACCAGCGTGGACGCGCGGGTCCTCGCGCCGCCGGACGCGCAGCTCGTCATGTTCCACGCGGGACATGAAGTCGCGCGTACGAGCGGGCCCGAGTTGCAATGGCAGAGCGGGGGAGAGCGCGGCCCGTATCGGGTAGAAGTGCATCTGCCCCGCGACCCCGGGGTGCCGCCCGTTCCGTGGATGGTGTCGAACGAGGTCTTCACGTCTCCCGTCGCGGAACCGACAAAGGCGTCGCGCTTTGCGCTTCCGTGGAGCGGCGCGCTCGCGCCGCCGCTGCCATGGCGGGTCGAGAAGGAGCCCTCGTCTGACGCGACGCTGCGGTCAGGGCCGCGGGGCCTCGTTGTCGAGTACCGGTTGGGCGCCGATCGCACGCGGAGTCCGTACGTCGCGGTCGAGACAGACGTCCGCGACGGGCGAGTGACGGCGATAGAGGCTGCTCTCGCGTCCACCCGTCCCATGCGGATTTCCATTCAGGTACGAACGGCGGACAGCCGCCGGTGGGGACAGTCTGTCTATCTGGATCCCTCAGACAGGCTGTATCGTATCCCTCTCGCCGCGATGCGTTCGATGGACGGCGGGAGCGCGGCCCCCGCCACGTCGTCCCTCACGGCCGTCCTGCTCGTCGTCGACCTGACAAACGCGGTTCCCGGATCAGCGGGGGAGTTCACCGTCCGAAGTCTTACGTTTCCGGCCGCGTAGCTCGTCGTTCTTCAACACGCGCACGCGCGCCTGAGGACGCGTCAGGAAATCTCGTCCAGCGCCTTCTTGAGATCGCTCGCCAGCACGCCGTGGCTGAAGGCTTCCCTCAGGGCTCGCTCCGCGATCTGCCGCGCCAGCACTTCAGGCCTTTGCCGTGAGGTCCGCGGGGCGGGGGCGACGAACGCCCCCAAGCCTTTGCGCATTTCGATCGTCCCCTCCTGCACCAGAGTCCGGTAGGCGTGCTGGATAGTGTTGGGATTCAGCTTCAGCTCGGCGGCGAGATGCCTCGAAGCTGGCAGCGCCTCCCCCGGCTTCAGCACACCAATCGCGACCTGCCGCTGCACCTCATCGGCAATCCGGCGGTACACCGGGCGCGGATCGTCTCGTTTCAAGTCGAGGAGCATGACTAGTATAGTAGCGCACTAGTTATCGGGTTCACTAGTCAACTAGCGCACTAGTGTGCGTCTGGCCTGGGCCCGAAGCTCATGGAATGTACAGGTCGGCCGGGACACGGGACCCGAAAAACGGGCCCTAGGTGCGCGCGGTGAGCAGGAGGTAGCCGGCGGCACCGGCGCCGATGACGTTGGGGGCCCACGCAGCGAGCACCGGGCCGAGGAGCCCGGCCTTCCCGATCGCGGCGAACGCACTCCCGAGCACCCAATACGACAGCGCGAGGACGATGCCGATGCCGATGCCGTAAAGGGTTCCCCGGCGCCCGGTCGTCACGCCAAACGGAATTGCGAGCAGCGTCATCACGAGCGTGACGAACGGAAAGGCGAGCTTCCGCTGGAGATCGACCATGTGCGGAATCACGTTCACGCCGCTCGATGCGAGTTCCTTGATGTACTCCCGCAGCTCGCCGACGGTCATCATGTCGGCGACGGGCTCGGCCGTCTCGAAGTAGTCAGGTGATTCGAGACCGACCGCGCGGCTCGTGAACGACTGCCACTCGACTTTGGGCAGGAACACCTCCCGCCACCCGCGCTCCGCCAGCCACGCGTCGTTCCTGAACACTGCGCGCTGCGAGTACGTCTCGCTTTCGAGCGCCCATCGGTCTTTGGCGGGTCTATAGATCGTCAGATTGCTGATGGTGTTCGAGTCCGGTTCGAAGTTCGTGTAGTGGTAGAAACCGAAGTCTCCGACCAGCCACCGTCTCGCCAGCGGATTCATCGTCCGCGGGGGACGGCCGCGCACCTGTGCGTCGAGGGCGTCGGCCCGCTGATTGGCCCTCGCCATGACGCGCTGCTCGAGGCCGAACAGCGCCGTGCTCCAGAGCAGCGCCATGACGACCAGCGGGAGCGCGACGCGATACAGGCTGATGCCACAGGCTTTCATGACAGAGAGCTCGCTCGTGCGGCTCAGGATGCCGAACGTGACGAGGACGCTGAGGAGGGTCGCCAGCGGAATCACGTAATAGACGAACTGCGGCGTCATGTAGGCCAGCAGCTGCACGATCATCGCGCCGGTTGCCTGTCCCTTGAACAGCTTCTCGGACTTATCGATGAACGTGGAGATATAGAAGATGCCGAGCAGTCCGACGAATGCCAGCACCGCCGTCCGCATGTACATCCGGGCGACGTATCGATCGAGGATGTTGATCGCGAACAGCGAGAGCCGGGGGAAGCGGATGACCAGGACGGGCCGGCTGCGACGGCGCGGCGAAGTGGACCCTGGGTCCGCAGTGACTCTCGAATCGGGCTCGGCGCCTGCGGTTCCACGCGCCGCGCGGGCCCGCCACCATGTCGCCCCCCGTTCGGCGAGTCGTCCCACCCAGCGGAAGGGAAGCCGGCCTTCCGCCCAGCGCGCTCGCCAGATCAGCGCGACGACGCCAAAGGGCAGGAGCGCCAGGTTGGGCACCCACCGCGACAAGTACATGTTCAGATGCTGGCCCTTGGTCAACGATTCGCTGAAGGCCAGCAGCGCGTAGTAGATGAAGATGACGGCCAGGCCGACTACGAAACCGGTCATCTTGCCCTCGCGGGCAACGGTCAGCCCGAGCGCGAGGCCGATGAGGGAGAAAACCAGGCACGCGATCGGGAACGAGAACTTCTGCTGGATCGCCATGACCTCCGGGTGCGGCGACGCCCCCGTTTTGGCGCGTTCGACAGCCTGGCGCCGCAGGTCCGCGATCGACATCTCGTTCAGCCCGCGCGCGATCTCCATCCGGGGGAAGACGCTGTTGGGATCCAGTTGGACCAGTAGTTTTCCGAACTGGTACTGATCGGTCTGTTGACCATTGGTGCTCGACGTGGAGTACTGCGTGCCGTCGTACAGCTCGAGTGCGACAGTCCTCGCCGTACGGTCCAGCTGCAGCCGGCCGGCCGCGGCCATGTAGATGGTGGGTTTGTCGGGCGACCGCGTGTCCGCCACGAGCACGTCCTTCCAGCCGCCGCCTTGCGGAACGTCGCGGACGTAGAGCACCCAGTTCGGAAAGTCCTGGAAGAACACCTGCGGGCGGATGTCGTTCTCCATCCGCTTGGAAATGACGTCGTAACTCAGCTCGCGAAACCGCTGGTTCGCGTCCGGAATCGCCCAGACCATCACGTAGAAATCCGCGACGGCCGTCAGGAGCGCCAGCAGCAATACCGGCCGTAACAACCGGTACGGGCTGACGCCGCAGGCCAGCAGCGCCACGGCCTCGCGGTCGTTGGACAGGCGGCCGAGCCCTACGAGGATTCCGACCAGCAGGGACATCGGGATCGTCAGTCCGAGAGCTTGCGGGACCAGGGTCCACAGCATCCGCGCGGCGACGTCCCACGACACGCCTTTCGATACCAGCGCGGTGAGTTCATCGAGAAACGGCGGGATGTCCAGGATGAACGTGAAGATCAGCAGCGCCAGCAGGAGCGGCGGCACGATCTCCCGGACGACGTATCGGTCGAGGATTTTCACGGATCGTGCACGAGGATAACACCGGCCGACTGGGGCCGGGTTGGCGCGACGTTCAAGGCGTTCCGCCGTCGGTCCCGGCAACCGCCGGACGTGGGGCGGACGACCTCGCAAACGGTGCGCGGATTATCCACAGGCCGGTTTTACGGGCGGTTTCGGCAGGTTCTGATAATGCATCTTATGTTAACCAAAGGCGGGCTCTGGGGTCGCATATGGTTGGAATCCAACAAGAATCACCTTCGCGGCCTTCGCTCCTTCGGGATTCTGCGTGGAACGCCACCGGCGCGGTATCGTTGGAACGGCATTCACTGAGCGCCGAGACGGCCCACGGTCAGCCGCAAAGGCCCCGAAAGCTCGAAGGCCCCGTAGTTCTGATTACGGAAAAGGTGATCGGCCTGGCCAAGCCAACAAGAGACTCAGCTTCGGGGGCTTCGGGCCTTCGGGACCTGCGTGGAACGCCGTCAGCGCGTATGTCCGGCCTTCCGGATTCTGGCGTGGAACCCCGTCGGCGCGCATTGTTGGAACGGCATTCACTGAGCGGCCAGACGGCCCACGCTTCGCCGCAAAGGCCCCGAAAGCTCGAAGTCCCCGAAGTTCTGATTACGGGAAAAAGGTGATCGGCCTTGCCAGGCCAACAAGAATCAGCTGCGGCCTTCGGGCCCCGAAGTTCTGATTGCGGAAAAAGGTGATCGGGCGCGCGCTGAGAGGCCGCCTGGTGATTCTCCAGGCAAACAAGAATCAGCTTCGGGGGCTTCGGGCCTTCGGGACCTGCGTGGAACGCCGTCGGCACGTATGTCCGGCCTTCGGGATTCTGCGTGGAACGCCGTCGGCGCGCATTGTTGGAATGGCACTCACTGAGCGCCGAGGCGACCCACGGTCAGCCGCAAAGGCCCCGAAAGCTCGAAGGCCCCGAAGTTCTGCGATTACGGAAAAAGGTGATCGGGCGGGCACTGAGACTCCGCCCGATGGGAACGCCGTCGGCGAGCGCGGCGGCTGTTGCCCCGACAACCCGAGAACCTATTGCGTTTCTCTAAGTTCCTGGATGATTGCCTCGAGCGCCGAGATGACTTCCTCGCGCTCGACCCTCGACTTGGTGAACTTCAGCTGGAGATTGAACGCTTTGCTCGGCGCCTTGTATTTGAAGACGAAGGCCTTCGGGCGGCCAAGCTTCGGCTTGGCGGTCTCTCGGCGAACAGCTTCGCGCGTAGCGCCGCCGTCACGCGAGATCTTCTCGATCAAGGCTACCATTTTCTGAGGGTCGCCTTGTCTAACTACCTCTAGAAGCAGTGACTTAGAGGAAATGTCGGCCAGCCGACAGAGGTTTTTGACCTCGTCCGGCATCTGATTGAGTGACAACGACTCAGTGATCGAGGTGCGCGACTTCCCTAGTCGCCGCGCCATATCCTCGTGCGTGTACCCGCACCGCGACGCCAGCGATTGCAGCGCCTCCGCCTCTTCGAACGGTGTCAGGTCCTTGCGCTGGATATTCTCGATGAGCGCGATCTCGATGATCTCGTTGTCGTCGACTTCCCTGATGACAATCGGAATCTCCCGGAGGCCAACCTGCACGGCGGCCTGGTAGCGCCGCTCGCCAGCCACGATCTGGAATCGCCCGCCGCGCTGCCGGGCGATGATCGGTTCGATGATGCCCTTCTCGGCAATCGACGCCATCAACTCCGAGAGGTCACCCATGACCTGCCGCGGCTGATTGGGATTTGGATCGATGTCGTCGATCGCGACGAGGCGACCCACCGGGGACCCGGCGGACGTCGTCAGCGCTTCGACGTAATGCTCGTCGTGCCGCATCCGAACAGTGGTTGGAAGTCCTCGCTTAGGCACGGTCCATCACCTCCTCGCACAGCCGGTAATACTCCGCCGCGCCGCTCGACTCCGGAGCGAACGTGAAAATGGATTCCTTGTACGCAGGGCTCTCCTCGAGCCTCACGCTCTTCGTGATCACGGTCTTGAAGACCTTGCTGCCGAACACCTTGTCGATCTGCGCTCGGATGTCGCGCGCAAGCGCCGTGCGCTTGTCGTGCATTGTGATGACGACGCCAAGAATACGCAGCGTGGTATTCGCGCGGGCCCGGACCTTCTCGATCGTTTCGAGCAGGTCGTCCGTGCCCTCGAGGGCGAAATACGACGACTGAATAGGGATCAGCAGGTGCGTCGCCGCAACCAGCGCGTTGACGGTGAGCAGCCCGAGCGTCGGCGGACAATCGATGACCACGTTCGGGTACTTCTCGAGGACCGGCGCCAGCTTGTCCTTGAGGCGGAAATGCGCATCGATCTCCCCCACCAGCTTCGCTTCGAGCTTTGCCAGCGCAATCCGCGACGGCGCCACCCAGAGGTTCGGCTGCTGCGTCGACGGAAGGATCACGTCATCGAACGACGTGTTCGGATCGGAGATCGCGTCGTACACGCTCCGCTGGACCTGCGTGACGTCGAGATACGACATCGTGCTGTTGGCCTGCGGATCGAGATCGACGAGGAGTGTCGGTTTGCCGCGGAGCGAGAGCGCTGCGGCCAGGTTGATGGCGGTCGTGGTCTTGCCCACGCCGCCTTTCTGGTTGGCGATCGCGACGATCATGTGGGGTGCGCCGCGATGATAGCAAGCGCCGCGAGCCTCCACAATGCAGAAGTGTAAAGTTACATCTTGTACTTGCCCATGTCGTCGGGATCGAGGCTCTCGAGCCACTTCTGGAGCCGTTCCGCGTCCCCTTTTTCTGGCGCGAAGTCCACGGTCTTCGCGTGGTCGATGACGCGTTCCTCGACGAAAATGGGCGCGCGGGCCCGCAGTGCGAGCGCGATCGCGTCGCTGGGCCGGGAATCGATGGCCAGCGTGTCGCCGTTCACGCGCAGGTAGATGAGCGCGTAGAACGTGTTCTCTTTCAGGTCCGAGACGACGATTTTCTCGATCTGAGCTCGCAGATCCTGGATGACGTTCCGGAGCAGGTCGTGCGTCATCGGCCGCGGCGTCGTGACGTTCTCGATCTGAAGAGCAATGGCGTTCGCTTCGAAGACGCCAACCCAGATCGGCAGAACGCGCTGGCCGTCCTTGTCGCGCAGGATGATGATGGGCATGTTGGTGATGGGATCCACCATCAGCCCCTTGATGGTCATTTCGATTTGCATGCTGCGCGTTCCGTCTATAAGTGCAAGCTAAGCCGGGGTCGGAGTTCCGTCAAGTACGGCTTCCCCTCTCAGACTGTTCGGGTTCGCCGCGGTGATCGTCACCGGGATCGTCCGCCCGACCCACGCAGGGTCTCCCGCGAGGTTCACGACAGTGTTCCCCGGCGTTCGGCCGGACAACTCCCACTCGCGTCGCCGGCTCCGCGAGTCGATCAGCACCGGCGCGATCCGCCCGACGGCCGCCTCGAAAATCTCCATCTGGATCCGCTTCTGAAGCGACTGCAGCGCCACGATCCGCCGTGTCTTCTCTTTTTCGCTGACCTCGTCCGGCATCCGCTTCAACGCGAGGGTGTTCGGGCGTGGTGAATACTTGAACGAGAAGATGCTGTGGTACCGCACCGCCGAAACCAGCGACAGCGTCTCTTCGAAATCCGCTTCCGTCTCTCCGGGGAACCCGACGATCATATCGGTCGAGAGCGCGATGTCCGGCATGGCCGCGCGCAGTTCCGAGACGAGCGCGAGGTACCGTTCCCGCGTATGGCGCCGGCGCATCGCCGAAAGCACGCGCGTGGAGCCGCTCTGTGCGGGCAGGTGCAGGTGCCGGCATACCTTCGGCAGCGCACGCATCGCGTCGATCATGCGGGGGGTAACGTGCCGCGGATGAGGACTGGCGAAACGTATGCGCTCGATGCCCTCGACGCCGCTGACGCGGGTCAGCAGGTCGGCAAAATCGCACGCCGCGTCGTCTGGCGCCTGGTAGTGATTGACGATCTGTCCGAGGAGCTGCACTTCTTTCGCCCCGGTCGCGGCGGCGTGGTGAACGTCCGCGATGATGTCGGCCGCCGGCCGCATCCGTTCGTGTCCGCGGGTGTACGGGACGACGCAGAAGGCGCAGAATTCGTTGCAGCCCTCGATGATCGTGACATACGCCTTCACGGGATCCTCGCGCCTCGCGATCCCGAGCGGGAACGAGACGTCTTCGTACGGGTTGAGGTCGATTTGCGGCGTGCGGACACCGGGGGCCGCATCCCTGAGCTGAAATTCTCCGCTGGCCCCAAGGTCATCAGCGACCGCAGCTGAACCGCGCACATGAACATGTGCGGCGTCGACGAGTAGCGGTAGACGCTTGATGCTCTGTGTCCCGATCAGCACGTCGATGACGTGACCATTCGAATTGGACAGAAGCTTTTCGCCTTCCTGCTGCGCGACACACCCGGCGACGGCCACGATCGGACGGCCCCCCGTCTCCTGCGCCATGACCCGCAGCTCTCCGAGCCGCGTATAGAGCTTTTCCTCCGCCTTCTCACGGACGCTGCAGGTGTTGATGACGAGCACGTCAGCGTCCCCATCGTCTTCGGTACGGACGTAGCCCGCCTCCTCGAGCAGACCGGCCATCCGCTCCGAGTCGTGGTGGTTCATCTGACAGCCGAACGTTTCAATAAGGTACTTTTTGGACATCAGCCCGTTCATCGTCTCTGCAACTGCCGAGTTTTGTCAGTTTCGCTTTCGCCTTGCGTTTGCTTTCGCCTTCGCCTGAAGCATCTCGCGGGCACCCGCGAGAACGGCGCTGGTGACAGCCGCCCCCCCAATCATCCGTCCGATTTCTGCTTCCCGGTCGGGGCCGTCGATCCGCAGGACGCGTGTCGAGGTCCGGCCCGCCCGGACCGTCTTGTCGATTTGGAAGTGCGTCGACCCGTACGCCGCGATTTGCGGGAGGTGGGTGATGCAGAGAACCTGGAACCGCTCCCCCAGGCGTTGAAGCCGTGCGCCGACAGTATCCGCCACCGCCCCGCCGATCCCGGCGTCGACTTCGTCGAAGATGAGAGTTTTGCCAGGCATGTCCGTGGTGGCGAGCGTTTTCAGCGCCAGCATGATGCGTGAGAGTTCGCCTCCGGACGCAATCTTCGCGAGCGGCTTGAGATCTTCGCCGGGGTTCGGCGAGATGTAGAACTCGGCTTCGTCGATGCCGCGCTCGGACCAGCGCTCGTCCCCTGCCGCCGGGGCGAACCGCACTTCGCAACGGGTCTTCGGCATCGCCAGGTCGCTGAGGGCGCGTTCGAGGGCTCGAGCGAATTCGACGGCCGCCTGTTGACGACGACGGGAGAGCGTTCCAGCCTTGTCCACGAACGCCTCCCGCGCGCGCGACAAGGCAATGTCCAGTTCCGCGAGCCTCTCGGTGGCGTGCTCCACGTCGTGCAGTTCCTGCCGCAGTGCCGAGGCTCTCGCGAGCACGTCAGTGAGCGTGGGGCCGTGCTTCTTCTTCAGGCGCTCGAGCGACGCCAGGCGATCCTCTGTTTCCTGCAGCCGTGCGGGCGACGCATCGATCCCCGCGCTGTACGACCGCAGAAAGTACGCGAGGTCTTCGAGCTGCGATTTGATCGCCCCTCGGGATTCCTCGTACGCCGAGAACTTCGGGTCGACGGCGGCCAGATCGCCAAGCCTTTTCCAGACGATCCCAAGCGATGCGAGCGCGGCATTGTCGCCGTCGTACAGGGCGGCGTACGCCTCCGCGCAGAGGCGCTGCAGGCGCTCGGCATTCGCGAGCACGAGGCGGCCGGCTGTCAGTTCCTCGTCTTCTCCGGCCTGTGGCTTGACGCGGTCGATTTCGGCGAGTTGGAACGCGATGAATTCCGCGCGCGCGGCGTTCTGTCGATCGCGGTCGGCGACGCGCCGGCGCTCCTCGTTTACCGATTGCCACTCCCGAAATGCGGCGGAGACGTCCGAGCGCGGCTCCGAGAGGTCCGCGAACTCGTCGAGCAGATCCAGGTGGGCGGAAGGATCGAGCAGCACCTGATGTTCGTGCTGCCCGTGCAGATCCACCAGCGATCCCGTGGCTTCGCGCAGCGCGGCGGTCGTGACGAGCGCGCCATTGACGAACGCGCGGCTCCGGCCTTGTGCAGAGACCTCACGGCGGACGATCAGTTCGTCGCCGCTTTGCGTCTCAAAGACGGCCTCGATCGCCGCCGTCTCCTCCCCGGTGCGGACGAGGTCGGCCGAGGCGCGTCCCCCCACCAGCAGGCCGACGGCGCCGACGAGGATCGATTTGCCCGCGCCCGTCTCGCCGGTCAGGACAGTCAGCCCGGCCGGGAACTCGAGTTCGAGCGCGTCGATCACCGCCAGATGGCGGATGCTGAGGAAGCGGATCATCGCGAGCGGAAGTACAATCTTATCAGATGTTTGACAGTAGATGAGCCACGTGATACGCTCCCGGCCGTCCGCATTCGTCCCAGCGGTGCGGGCGCCCTGGTTCCGGTTTGGGATCGCGCCGTCCGCCCGGACGGCTGAACCGGCAGCGGAAGCGGCAAAACGAGCCGTGTATACGAGGGGCGAGGGAGGGGCGAAGCCCCCCGGCTACATACGGGAGGACGATTGCGACTAGACGCGTTTTTCCTTGCGCTGCAGGCGCAGGGAGCGCCGGATACTGGGACCGGCGGCATCAACTTCTTCGAACTGATCGCGCACGCCACGCTGCTGGCGAAGAGCGTCCTGCTCATCCTGCTGATCTTTTCCGCGATTTCCTGGGGCGTCATTCTCTACAAGCTGTGGCAGTTCCGCCGCGCGGAGAGCAAGACGTCGACGTTCCTGCAGGTCTTCCGGAAGAGCACGAAGTTTTCCGAAGTGCAGTCGATCTGCCCGAGCGTCTCCGAGAGCCCGCTGGTCGGGATCTTTCAGTCCGGCTATGCCGAGCTGAACTCGCAATTGCGCTCGTCACGCGGCGAGGCGGACACCGCCAAGCCAACCGCCGTTGCCACGCGTCCTACGCTCAAGAGCGTTGATGCGGTCGATCGGGCGCTGCTGCGCGCGACGACGATGGAGGTTGGCAAGCTGGAGAAGCACATTCCGTTTCTCGCGACGACCGCGAGCATCACGCCGTTCATCGGGCTGTTCGGCACCGTGTGGGGCATCATTTACGCGTTTCAGAACATCGGCACGCAGGGGTCGACGAGTCTTGCCGTCGTCGCGCCGGGAATCGCCGAAGCGCTGATCGCGACCGCTGCGGGCCTCTTCGCGGCGATTCCAGCCGTCTATTTCTATAACCACTTCACGAATCGCGTGAAGGAGTTCGCGGCCGAAATGGACGATTTTTCCCTCGAGTTCCTGAACATTTCCGAGAGGAACTTCACCTGATGCCGAAGGTGCAGGCCGCGGGCGCGTCGGGGGGCGGTCGTCAACGCCGCGGCCGCAGCGCGCGCGTCGCGACATCGCTCGCCGAGATCAACGTCGTCCCGCTCGTCGACGTGATGCTCGTGCTCCTCATCATCTTCATGGTGACGGCGCCGATGATGACGCAGGGGCTCGCGGTCAACCTGCCGCAGGCGCGGCGTGCCGTCGCGCCGCTGACCAAACCGATCTATCTCACCATCCCGAAGGACTTCCCCACCACGCGCGTCGTGCAGATCAACGACGATCCTGTTCGCGTGGACATCCTGCAGGAGCGCATGAAGCAGGCGCTGCTGAACCAGTCGGAGAAAAACGTGTTCGTCCGCGCGGACGCGAGCATCACGATTCAGGATTTCATGACGGTGACCGACAAACTCAAGGAAGCGGGCGTCGAGCACGTCGGGATGGCGACGCGTCCTGTGAACCAGCGCTGATGGACGCGGTCACCGAGATCCTGATCGATCGGTCGCACGAGGCGAGCCGCCTCGGACGCCTGGTGCTGCTCTCGTTCGCGCTGCACGCGGTCATTCTGCTCGCCATCGCCTTCGTGCCCTCGTCATGGGGACACCAGGACGACCAGACTCCGGTGATGACGATTCAGCTTGGCGGCGCGCCTGGCCCGATGCAGGGCCGGAATCAGATTGCTGACCGGCCAGTACAGGAAGCGGCGCCCCCGACCGCAAAACCGCAGTTGCAGGCGCCGCCGGCGCTCGCCAAGCCGGAGATGGTCGAACCGCTGAAGACGGCGAAGCCGCAGCCGAAAGCGCCCGCCAAAACCGCGCCCGAAAAGACCGAAGCGCAGTTGCACGGCCGCACCCCGACGCGCGGTGCCGAGGTCAAGGAAGGGAGCGCGCGCGTCGAGACCGGCGGTTCGCAGACGAAGTTCGGCGGTCTTGCCACGGGCGGCGGGGGCGGCGGCGCGGCCTATACCGACATCCAGAACTTCTGCTGCCCCGAGTATCTGCTCACGATGTCAAGGCTGATTCAGGCGAACTGGCGTTCGAACCAGGGGCAGGACGGCACCAACCAGGTGAAGTTCACGATCAATCGCGACGGCACGATCCGCGACGTGGCCGTCGAGCAGTCGACCGTTTCGCAACTCCTCGATCTGGCGTCGCAGCGCGCCGTGATCACGACGCGCCAATTGCCGCCGCTGCCGGCGCAGTTCACGGGAGATCACCTCACGGTGCATCTCGTTTTTCAATACCGACGGTGACCTTTCAATCCAGACAGCGATGATGACACGAACAGTTCTTCTCCTCGCGGGGGCGGCGGCGCTCACCTCGTTGACGCTGCTCGCGCAGCAACCGCCGGCCGGCACTGCGCAGCCGCCCGCGTCGTCGCAGCAGCAGAGCGAGGTGCGCATGACGATCAACGGCACGCCGGGCGTCCCGCCCAAGGTCGCGGTCCTGCCGTTCATCGCGATGTCCAACGACGCAGAGACGACGGCGGCGGCGAAAACGATGGGCGACGTGCTGTCCGACGATCTCGCCTACGAGCGCGAGTTCTACATGATCGCCAGGGACGTGCTCGCGACGGTTCCCAGAGCCACGTCCATCGACCAGATCCCGATCGACAAGTACAAGGAGTTCGGCGCCAACGCGCTCGTCGTCGGCAGCGTTCGCAAGACCGGCAATGGCGTTGCCGTGCAGGTCCGCGTGATCGACGTGCAGACGGGCCGCACCGCATTCGGCAAGGAGTACAGCGGGTCCATCGCCAACCCGCGCGCGTACGCGCACACGGCGGCCGATGAGATCTACAAGCAGTGGATCGGTTTGAACGCCGTCGCACGCACGAAGCTGACGTTCTCGTCCGACCGCGACGGCGAACGGATGAAAGGACCGGCCGGCGACCGCGAGATCAAAGAAGTGTACATCTCCGATTACGACGGCGCGAACCAGCGGCGGGTCACCGCGACGCACACGCTCAACATCACACCAGTGTGGGCGCCGGATGGGAAATCCATCGCGTATACGTCGTATCGCCGCGGGTATCAGGACATCTTCGTCTCGTTCATCTACGAGGGGCGCATGGAAACCCCGGCGAACGGGAACTGGAACAAGCAGAATTACCTGCCCGTCTTTTCGCCCGACGGAACGAAGATCGCCTTCACGTCGACGCGCGACGGCAATCCGGAAATCTACGTGATGAACCGCGACGGCAGCGGCGTCCATCGGCTGACGGACAATCCGGCGATCGACGTGACGCCGACGTGGTCGCCGTCGGGAAACCAGATCGCGTGGACGTCGGATCGAACCGGAAATCCCCAGGTGTATGTCATGAACGCCGACGGCACCGGCCAGAAGCGGTTGACGACCGGCGGCTATTGCGATCGTCCGACGTGGTCGCCGGATCCGTTCAACGAGATCGCGTACGCGATGCGGACCGGCGGCGGGTTCGACATCATGGTCTACAGTTTTGCGTCCGGCGAGGCGCGGCGGATCACCGACGGGATCGGCAGCAACGAAAGTCCCGCGTTCGCGCCCAACGGCCGCCATCTCGCGTTCGCGTCGACGCGGCTCGGGAAGCAACAGATTTTCACGATCGCGCGCGACGGCAACGATCTGCGACAGATCACGAAGGAAGGCAATAACGGGTATCCGAATTGGTCGCGGTGAATCGGGTTCTCGGGTTCTCAGGTTCTCGGGTTGGCGTCTCTGAGGGCGCCGGAGGGGCTGCGTAGAGTGATGAAAACTGACATACGTTTGACGATCTGTGTGCTGATGGTCGCCGCCGCGGTGGCGGCCGGGTGTGGGAAGAAGAAGCCGCCGGTCGCGCGCCCGGTGCCGCCGCCGCCGGCGAGCACGGAGTCCGCAGCCGGCGAACGTCCACCGAGCCCGCCGGAGCCGGTACGCGAGAACCCGATCCCGCAGGAACCGGCGGTGACGGAAGACCCGCTCGCCTCGGGCGACCTCGAGTCGATCAACAAGAACTCGCCGTTCAAGCCGGTGTTCTTCGCGCTCGACAGCTCGGATGTGGATGCGCAGGGCCAGCAGGCGCTCAACGGCGACGCCGAGATTCTGAAGAAGTACCCGACGTGGACGATCACGATCGAAGGCCACTGCGACGAACGCGGGACCGCCGAGTACAACCTCGCGCTCGGCGAGCGACGTGCGCTGGCCGCCAAGACGTACCTCGTCTCGCTCGGCATTCCAGCCGAGCGGCTGCGCACCGTCAGCTACGGGAAGGAATTCCCGTTCGATCCCGGCCACGACGAGGCGGCGTGGTCCAAGAACCGGCGGGCGCACTTCGTCGTCACGAGCAAATGATTGCGGCGACCGCGTCCGATTCCCGAAGGGCCGCGCTATAGTCTTTCTATGAAGATCCAGAGATTTGCTGTTCTGTGCGCCGGCATGCTGGTCCTGCCGCTGCTCGCGCCCGGCACGGCGTACGGGGCGGCGAACAAGGAACACGCGCAGCTCATGGCCGAGATCCGCATGCTGCAGGAACAGCAGCAGCAGCTCCAGGCGATGCTGGGCAACCTCGGCGATACGATGAAAGCGCTGTCGGCAAAGCTCGACGAGCAGGCAGGCGCGAACCGCAAGGCCATGGCCGACCAGGCGCTGACGTTGAACGGTATCGGCGACACGGTCCGTGTCCTGCGCGAGAAGGTGGACGACACGAGCGTCCGCGTCTCGTCTGTCTCGCAGGAGATCGCCGCGCTGCGGCAGGCCCTTGCGTCCGCACCGCTCTCTCCTCCCACGACATCGACCACGGCTTCTCCGACCGGCGGAGACACGGGGACCCCAGCCGCCGCAGCACCGGCATCGGTGCCGTCGGCGAGCGCGCCGCCTTCGTCGTTGTCGGTCGGCCAGTCCCCGCAACAGGCGTTCGATACGGCCCGGGATGACTACATGGCGGGACGCTACGATCTCGCGATTGACGGTTTCTCGAGCTTCATTCGCGCGTTTCCGAGACATCCGAACGCGCCCGAAGCGCAATACGATATCGGCCAGGCGTTCTTCAATCAGGGCAAGTATGGCGACGCACGTCAGGCGCTCCAGCAGGTCATCGACGCATACCCGCAGTCGTCGTCAGCGCCCGAGGCGTACTACAAACTCGGTCAGACGTACGAGCGCATGAACCAGGTCGACCTCGCGAAGCGCGCGTACGAAACGGTCGTGAAGAACTACCCCGACACCACGATGTCGGTCATTCTGGCGAAGCAGGCCCTCGAACGGCTGAATCGCAAGTAGCGGGAAAACGAATTCAGAATACAGAACACAGAACACAGAACGGGTTCTCGGGTTCGAACCCCCTTTCTGTATTCTGAATCTGTGTTCCGTATTCTTCCACGCGGCGGCCCGTCAGGCCGCTCGCTGATCAGAACGGAATATCGTCGTCGGTGAGTTCGCTGACGGGTTCTCCCATCGGCTCCATGTGTTCGCCGCCGGTCGACGCCGCGCGGCGCTGACCACCCATCCCGCCACCACCGCCGCCGCCCAGCAGGACGATCCGATCGCCGCGGATTTCGGTGGTGTAGCGTTTATTGCCGTCCTTGTCGTCCCACTGGCGCGTCTGCAGGCGGCCCTCGACGTAGATCTGCTTGCCCTTGACGAGATACTCGGACAGGCTCTCCGCAGATTTTCCCCAGAGCACGATGCGGTGCCACTCCGTTTTTTCCTGCTTCTGGCCGCCCTTGTCGTTCCACACTTCGGTGGTCGCCAGGTTCAGCGTTGCGACCGGAGCGCCTCCAGGCGTGTACCGCAGTTCGGCGTCGCGCCCAAGATTGCCTACCAGGATCACCTTGTTCACACTACCCATCGCTGTCGTCCTTTCGGTGAACCGCCGCGCCCGCGGCGGAATTCAGAGGCGGAAAGCCGAGCGCTCGTCGCGCGACTGCCGTGGCCCTGCGGCCCGGGTTTACGTGGATTGGCGGCCGTAGCGGTCCTCGAGACGCACCACGTCGTGCAATTCGGGGGTCGACACTTCGAAAATGTCGCAGTCGGTGATCGCGGTCATGCGGTGGACCGTCTTCGGCGTCACATGGACGGCCTGCCCCGGCACCATCTCGCGCGCCACGAGCTGCTCCCCCTCCTTGATCTCGAACAGCATGCGGCCGGACCAGAGAAAAATCGTTTCGTCCTTCAGATTGTGGTACTGGAGGCTGAGCGCATGACCGGCGGTGACGTGAATCAGCTTGCCGACGTACCGGTCCGTTTTCGCCCAGTGCAGCTCGTAGCCCCACGGTTTCTCGACTTTCGTGATGTCGTTCACTATGACTCCTTGGCGTGACAGGTCAGGTCACGTCCGGGCCGGCGAAAGGAATTCCGCCAGCGTTCGTTCGACGTCCGCCGCGGTGGCGGCCTTGAGCGCGCGGCTCGCGAGCCGCGCCGTCTCGGAAATCCGCATGCCCCGCACGACCTGCTTCGCCAGCGGGATCGCTGCCGGATTCATGCTGAATTCACGGAGCCCCAGGCCCGCCAGCAGCGGCAGCAGCACCGGGTCGGCCGCCATCTCGCCGCAGACGGACACGGGCACGCCGCGCCGTCGCGCGCCGCGCGCCACGTGGCGGAGCACGCGAAGGATCGCGGGATGCAGAGGCTCGTACATTCTCGAGACACGGTCGTCGGTGCGATCGACTGCCAGGCAGTACTGAATCAGATCGTTTGTCCCGATGCTGAAGAAATCCGCCTCTTCGGCGAGCAGGTCGATCGTCAGCGCGGCCGACGGCACCTCGATCATGATCCCGATCGGCACGTCGGGAACCGAGATGCCCGTCGCGCGCAGCTCCTCCGCCGCGTGAGCCACGACGGTTTTCGCCGCGCGCAGCTCTTCGATCCCGGTGACGAACGGAAACATGATCCGGAGCGGCCCGTGCGACGCTGCCCGCAGCAGCGCGCGAAGCTGCGCCTGAAACAGCGCGTCGAACGAGAGGCTGAGCCGGAGGCCGCGAAGCCCGAGCGGTGAGCGGCTTCCTTCGGGGTGACCGGGAAGCCCGAGCTGCGACTCAGTGACGTCGAACGTTCGGACGGTCACGCGGCCGCCGCTCATGCCCTCGATCAATCGCCGATAAACGGCGTATTGCGCCTCTTCGTCCAGACTTGCGGCGGACGTGCCGGCGAGCAGGAACTCCGATCGGTACAGACCGATCCCTTCCGCGCCCCGTTCCTTTGCTCGCGCGGCTTCTTCGGGGATCTCGACGTTCGCTTCAATCCGCATGTGGGTGCCGTCAAGGGTTATCGACGGCAGGTCGCGATATTCAGCGAGCGAGCGCTCGTAGGCGCGGCGTTTTTTCGAGCGGGCCTCGAGTTCGGCCAGGGCCTCCGGTCCCGGATCGACGAGCACGTCGCCGGATACGCCGTCGACGGCGATCAGGGCTCCGGGCGCGACGACCGCGCTGGCGTGCCGCAGCCCGGCCACGGCCGGCACGTGCAGCGATCTCGCGAGGATCGCGGTGTGATACGTCCAGCTCCCGGCGTCGGTGACGAACGCGGCGAGCCGCTGCCAGTCGAGCTGCGCCACGATCGACGGACTCAGTTCGTCCGCGACCAGGACGAGCGGCCCCTCGAGATCTTTGAAGAGATCGGCCGGATCGCCGGTGTTCCGCAGGTTCATCTCCAGGCGGCCCACGACGTCCTCGACGTCGCCTTTGCGCTCGCGGAGATACGAGTCCTCGACGTCGTCGAAGACGGCGCTGATCTCGTCGAGGGCGCGCCGAAGCGCCGACGGCGCGTTCAGATGTTCGTCGCGGATGATCGCCGCCGCACGATCGACGAGCATGGGGTCGTCGAGCATGAGAATCTGCGCGTCGAACATGTAGGCGTGGCCGGCGCCTGACGCCTGCTCGATGCGCGCTTTGATCCGCTGGAGCTGCTCGCGCGCGCGCGCGCGCGCCTGATGCAGGCTGGCGAGTTCTGCGTCGACGCGCCGTTCGGGAATCCGGAAACGCAGATCGCGCGCGCCGCGCGTGACCACCAGCGCGCGGCCGATCCCTACGCCCGGTGAGACGCCGAGGCCGTTCAGGACCATGGCGCACCCTTGTCCGGCGCGAACGCCGCTCCAGGCACGGTGTCAGCCTGTGCTTCATCGAACCCACGATTCACGAGATCGCAGAGCGCGCCGAGCGCGTCCGATTCATCGGGCCCGTCGGCCGCGATTCTGATCGCGGTGCCGTGGGATGCCGCGAGCAACAGCAGGCCCATGATGCTCTTGCCATCCATCTCGCGGCTGCCCCGCGACACGCGGATGCGGGAGGAAAACCGGCCGGCCATGTGGACGAATTTCGCGGCGGCGCGCGCGTGCAGGCCGAGCGCGTTCGAAATGGTGACCGTGCACTCGACGCTCATCAGCTCTTCTCCCCGCGGAGGAGGTCGGAGGCGACCCAGATCGCATTGCGGCCGTGCTCGCGCATGTCGCGGGCCAGCGTCAGCAGATCCTGCTCGCGCGGCGGTCGGGCCAGCTTGATCAGCATCGCCAGGTTCACGCCGGTGATGACCTCCACCCGGCCGGCCTCGAGAAACGTGACCGCCAGGTTGGCCGGGGTGCCGCCGAACATGTCCGACAACAAGAGTACTCCGGCGGGATCCGCCGCCGTATCGCCGGCGCTCGTGCGCACGCGCTCGATCGCCTGCGCGATCGCCTCGCGCGCCTGATCGACGTCCTCGTGCCACCCGATCGACACCGCGGCGAAGGTCGGCAGGTCGCCGACGATCATTTCGGCGGCATTGAGCAGCTCGGTCGCGAGTTGCCCGTGCGTGATCACGACGACACCCAACTTCATAGTCGCTGCGCGACAGTGCGCGGTGCTTCGTGCGGGGTGCTCGGTGCAGGTGCTCGGTGCAGGTGCTCGGTGCAGCGTTCAACTACCAATCTATCGAACCGCATTTCCATTCTAAGTCCTCGAACCTGGAAACCACACCTAGCACCGCGCACCCCGCACGGAACACCGAGGACGGAGCACCGAGCAGCGCGCGGCGCCGTGCCGCGCCGTGCTAGTCTGCACCGATATCCCGATGCCGCACCCGCAGCTGCACGCGTTCCAGCTTCGCGAGCCCCTTCTTCAGCGCTTCCGCAATCATGACCGAACGATGGCGTCCGCCCGTGCAGCCGATTCCGATCGTCAGGTACGTCTTGCCTTCGGCGACGTATTGAGGAATGAGGAACTGCAGGAGATTGATCGTCCGGTCAAGGAACTCGTGCGTCGCCGAGGCTTTCTCGAGGAACTGCCGCACTTCCCTGTCGCGACCCGTGTGCGGCCGGAGGCCCGGCACGAAGTGCGGGTTTGGCAGAAAGCGGACGTCGAAGAGCAGATCCGAGTCCACCGGGATCCCGTGCTTGAAGCCGAAGCTCAGGATCGTGACGACGAGGCTCGCATCGGGCGCGTGTCCGGCCTGCACGTTCCGGAACGCGTGCCGCAGCTCGTGCACCGTCAGCTTCGACGTGTCCACGACGTGATCGGCAATCCGGCGCAGCGGCTTCATCCGCTCGCGCTCCTCGCGGATCCCCTCGATCGCGGAACGGTCGGGAGCGAGCGGGTGTGGCCGGCGCGTTTCGCTGAAGCGGCGCACCAGGGCGTCGTCCTGCGCGTCGAGAAAAATCAGCACAGGATTCAGATTGCGCATGCGCTTCAGGCGATGAAGGACTTTCGGGAGCTCGTCGAGCATCCGTCCTTCGCGCGCGTCGACCACGACGGCCGCGCGCGCGATCTCCGTGCCCGCACGAAGCGTCAGCTCCGCGAGCATCGGCAGGAGCGCCACCGGCAGGTTGTCGACGCAGAAATACCCGAGGTCTTCGAGCGCACGAATCGCCTGAGATTTCCCGGACCCCGAGAGCCCGGTCAGGACCACGAACCGCGACGAAACTGCCGTGCGCGCGGCGCGGCGCGCCGCGTGCCGTTTCTCGCGCATCAGAGGTCCTCTCCGAATTCGAGATCCGACGCGTCGCTTCCGAGCTGCTCGTCGAGGCGGTCCACGAGCCGTTGCGCAGAGTTGTGGCCGCCAAGGCGCAGCAGCTGGTTGCGCGCGGCGACTTCCACCAGAATGGCCAGATTGCGCCCCGGCGCGACCGGCATGCGGATCATCGGGATGCGCACGCCGAGTGTTTCGTAGTACGTCTCGTCGAGACCGAGACGATCGTATTCCCGCGCGGGATCCCACCGCTCCAACTGCACGACCATCTCGACGCGTTTCGAGCGTCGCGTCGAGGCGACGCCGAACAGATCCTGCACGTTGATCAGCCCGAGGCCGCGAATCTCCATATGGTGCCTCGTCAGCTCGGGGCAGCTGCCGATGACGAACGACTCCGCCCGGCACCGCAGCTCCACGGCGTCGTCGGCCACGAGCCGATGCCCGCGGACGACGAGGTCGAGCGCGCATTCGCTCTTTCCGATCCCGCTTTCCCCGACGATGAGCACCCCGAGCCCGAGAATGTCCATCAGCACGCCGTGCACCGTGCCGCGCGGCGCGAGATACGCGTCGAGCGCTGCCGAGAGCCGCGCCATGGTCAGCGGCGTGGCCGACCGCGTGCGCATCAGCGGCACGCCGGCTGCGTCCGCCTCGATCGCGATTTCAGGTACAGGCCGCAGGTCGTCGGTGACGACGACGCACGGCAGCGCGTGCGAGAGCACGCGACGCATGACGGCGGACCGCTCGGATGGCGGGAGCGACTCGAGGAACCGTACTTCGCTCTCCCCGAATACGAGCACGCGCCCGTCGCGCAGATACTGATCGAATCCGGAGAGCGCGAGACCGGTCTTCTGCGGATGCGGGTTGGTGATTCGGCGGTCGAGTCCGCTCGCGCCGGCGACAATCTCGAGATCGATCGCGCGCGACTCGCTCAGGTCGCGCAGCACCGTCGCCACCGTGACGCTGTTCGCGCTCATGAATTTCAGATTGCAGATTGTAGATTGTAGATTGCGGATCGATTGTGGGATTACGGATTGAGAATCTGCAATCTGCAATCTCAAATCTAAAATGCCCGCGCTCAGTCCGGTTCGATGAGCCCGAAATTCCCGTCTTTCCGACGGTAGACGATGCTGACCGCATCGGTGTCGGCGTTGCGGAACACGACGAACGTATCAGGCCCGCTCTCGACCCGCAGCGCGGCATCGTCCACGGACATCGGCTTGACGGCGTAGCGTGTCGCGCGGACGATCCGCCGCGGCGACGGCTCTTCCCGCGCGCTGCCGAGCGAGGTCTCGGGCGATCGTTTTCCGTTGTCGCCGCGCTTGCGCTCGGTGAACTTCGACTTCAGCTTCTGCGCCTGCTGTTCGAGCCGGCTGGTGGCGTCGGCGACCGAGGGGTTCCAGGCGTTTCCCTCCCCCTTCGCGCGGAGCATGTGGTCGCCTCTCGCATGGATGACGATTTCAGCGAGGTGGCGGTACTTCTCCCTTGTCAGGATGATCGTGGCGGAGATCGCGCGATCGTTGAGAATGCGCTCGACCTTCGAGAGCCGGCGGGTGATGAGCTGGCGAATAGCCGGGGTGATCGTCACCTGCCGGCCCGTGATGTCTACACGCATGTCGGTGAGGTCAGTACAGGACCTTGCGCTGGTTCGACGTCGGGATCTTCAGCTCCTCGCGGTACTTCGCGATCGTGCGCCGGGCGAGCATGAGCCCTTCCTTCTGCAGGATGCTGACGATCTTCGAATCGCTCAGCGGCTTGCGCGGGTCCTCGTTTTCGATAATCTTCCGGATCCGCTGCTTGATCGTGACCGACGAGACGCTGTCGCCGTACGAGCTGCTGATCCCGCTGTGGAAGAAGTACTTCATTTCGAACACGCCCTGAGGCGTGTGCATGTACTTGTTGTTCACGACGCGGCTGACGGTGGATTCGTGCATGCCGATGTCGTTCGCCACGTCGCGCAGGACGAGCGGCCGCAGATACTCGATGCCGTTGTCGAGGAACTCCCGCTGGAAATTGATGATGCTGTTGGCGACCTTCTGGATGGTCTTCTGCCGCTGGTCGACGGACTTGATCAGCCACAGGGCGGAGCGGAACTTGTCTTTCACGTAGTTCCGCGTCTCGTTGTTCTCCTCGGTTCCGGGCGCATTCTTGTCGAGCAGACGCCGGTACGTCGGGCTGATCCGCAACTGGGGCAGCCCCTCCTCGTTCAGCATCGCCACATACTGATCCTCGACCTTGACGACGTAGACGTCGGGGATCACGTATTGCGACTGCTGCGGGTTGTACCGGCTTCCCGGCTTGGGGTCGAGGTTGCGGATGATCTCGATGTGTTCCTTGAGATCGTCGATCGTCACCCCGAGGCGCCGGGCGATCTCCGGCACCTGATGATTCTGCAGCAGGCGGAGGTGCTCGGTGACGATCTTCTCCGTCGGCGTGCCTTCGAGGCCCAGGAACTTAAGCTGCAGCCAGAGGCATTCCTGCAGGTCGCGCGCGGCGACCCCGTGCGGATCGAACGTCTGCAGGAGCTGGAGCGCCTTCTCGACTTCCGCGACGGGCCATTCGCCCATCGCGGCAATCTCTTCGACTGAGGCGACGAGATAACCGTCGTCATCCAGATTTCCGATGATCGCGGTGCCGATGTCGCGCAACTGCTCGTCGTCCGACTGGTGCAGCGATAGCTGCCAGAGGAGGTGATCCGACAACGAGCTTGCCGACGAGAGCGTGTTCTCGATCGGCGGCAGCTCTTTGACCTCCGATGGCGTCCGGGAGCGATAGCCGTCGTCCAGATAATCGCCGAAAAAGTACTCGTAATCGGCGTCGTCCCACGTGTCGGGTTTTTCAGTCGGCGGCTGTTCGGGCTCCGGCTTGTCGGTCTGCGTCTGTTCTGCCGGCTGCAGTTCCTCGGTGGGGACTTCCTCCAGCAGCGGGTTCTCGACCATCTCCTGGTTCAGCAGGTCGGCGAGCTCGAGCGTCGACATCGGCAGCAGCTTGATCGCCTGCTGCAGCGATGGCGTCAGGATGAGCTTTTGGACGAGTTTTGTGTGCAGCTTCTGCTGGATTGCCATGGGTCCGGTCAGCCGTCTCGACCTTCGATTTTAGTCCAATCGGAACTCGGAACCGAGGTAAATCCGTTTCACATCCTCGTCTGCGGCGAGCGAATCGGGCGTTCCGCTGCGGAAAATCGTGCCGTCGTGCACGATGTACGCGCGATCGGTGATGCGCAGCGTTTCGCGCACGTTGTGGTCGGTGATGAGCACGCCGATGCCGCGCTGCTTGAGGTGGAAGATGATGTTCTGGATGTCGGTGACGGCGATCGGATCGATGCCCGCGAAGGGTTCGTCGAGCAGCATGAACTTGGGGGACATGACGAGCGCGCGCGTGATCTCGCACCGCCGTCGCTCACCTCCCGACAGCGTGTAGGCCGGCGATTTCGCCAGCGGTGTCAACCCCAGCTCGGCCAGGAGATCGCGGAGCCGGGTGCGCCTCTCGGCGCCCGAGATGTCGAGCGTCTCGAGGATCGCCATGATGTTCTGCTCCACGGTGAGGCCGCGGAACACCGACGCTTCCTGCGGCAGGTAGCCGATGCCCTTGCGCGCGCGGATGTACATCGGGTCGTCGGTGACGTCGGTGCCGTCGAGGAGCACGCGTCCGGCATCGGGCGCGGTCAGACCGACGATCATGGAGAACGTGGTCGTCTTGCCGGCGCCGTTGGGCCCGAGCAGCCCGATGACTTCCCCGGACTCGAGCCCGACGCTCACGCCTTTGACGACCGTGCGTCCGCCGTAGGATTTGGTGAGATCCTGCGTGCGCAGCGTCGGCATGCGTCAGTTCTTCACCGTGCCGCAGGCGATCGACTCGGTCTTCTGGCTGGATGTCTCGTTGCCGATGGAGCGGATGGTATCGGTGCCCTGATGGAATGTCAAAGCGGCGCCGGTCGTCACTTTGCAGTTCGGCGGCGTGTCGTCGTAGACCTTCACGGGCGCGCCAACCATGGTGTATTCGTCGGTCGCCGCAATGTACGTCAAGTGGGTGCCCTCCGCCCGCCGTGTCTCCTGGCGCGAGATCACGGGATCGCCATATGCCTCGGCGCGCACGAGTTCGCCGCCGTCGTCGGAGAGGAACAACTGAATTCTGTCTCCGGTCACGTCCCCATCGGGTCCGGTCATATGGGCCTTGGTCGTGTACGTCGCCAGGTGCCTGGCGTCTTCGTACAGAAAATCCTGCGCTACCGTCGTCGTCGGCTCCGGTGGTTTCGCCGGCGCCGACGGCGCCGCCCTGGAGGCGTTGTCGGCAGGCGCCTGCTTGAGCGTCATCACCGTCCGCACGTTCGTCGTCGCGTGCAGGTTGCCGTTCTTGTCGTCGAGCACGATCCGATCGGCCTGTACGACGGTGTCCTCCTGCCATAACCGGGCATTGCCGGCGTAGGTCGCCAGCGACGCATTGCCGTCGTAGTCCAGCCGATTCGATTTCACGTTCACCGGCTCGCCCTGTTTGAGCATGCCGGGCATCTTGACGTCCCCCGGCTGCTTCGTGTTTCGCTGCTGCTGGATCACGCTGCGCACGTTGGTATCCGCTTTCATCGACTGCGACGTCAGCGTCAGCTGGATCGTGCGCGCGTCGACCTGCAGGCGGCTGTCGCTGACGTGCGGGCCGTTGCCGTGCTCGCCGGCGACCGGCGGCTGCAGGTCGAGGCGGTCCGCGGCCACGTCATAGATCGCGACGGGCGCGTCGGCGGTCGTGTCAGTGCCGTCGGTGAAGTGCACCATGCCGTGGAATTCCGCGGTCTGCACGTCGCCGAACCCCGGCTTCGTCGTCACGTCGAGCCGCTCGGCGCGCGCGGTACGGTTCACGGCGTCGATCTTCTTCCTGGGATTCGCCGCGCGCGTTTCCCGAAAGTCGACGCTTCCGGAGAAGGTTGCACGCTGAAGTCCGCCAGGCGTTTCGCCGTTCGCCACCGGCGGACCGGACGCGACGAGGGTGGCGGAGCGGATTCTGCGCGCGGGCGTGTCTCCGTCCGGCGGCAGGTCCACCTGCACTTTGGTATTCGCGTTCAGGCTGGTCACCGTCGACCCATCCGGCGCGAGCGCGATGTCGATGGTCTGGCCGGCAACCCGGCGAGCGCCTTTTCCCGGATCACCCGGGAGCTGAACGACCGCGTTTTCGACGAGGTGTGCGGTCTGCAGCGTGCGTCCATCGGGCGCGTAGGTCAGATCGATGTCCCGGGCCTGCATGTCGGCGCCGTTGGACCCCGGGAGCGACGCGATGTGCGAGTTGGCGCGCAGTTCCATCCGCTCGACGCGCTGCTCGTCTTGCGAGAGGAACACCGTCGCCTCGTCCGTCGTGATCGAGCGCCCTTCGCCTTCGAGGTGCGCGCTCCCCGTGAACTTCATGTAGTGCTCGGGCCGGGCGAAGCCCGCGGTCGCCGATGTGATGTGAACGGAGCCCTGCCCCTTCTCGTCCGGCGCCACGTCGACGGCTGCGCGATCGAGGATCCACAGGACGTCGCGGTTGCGGTCGTAGGTGCCCCCGACGCCCGAGCCTTTCATCCGCCCGCGTGTAAAGGTGAGGGGGCCGGGGATTCGCGCGATGCCATCGCGATCGTCGTAGTCCGCCTTTTCCCCCTTGACCGTCACGCCGTCGCTCGTCGTCAGCGTGACCCCGCCCGACAGGTGTGCGGTTCCGATGTCCTTGCCCGGCGGCGCCGTCAGCTCGGCCTCGCGCCCTTTGATCGTGATGGTCTTGCCGGCTTTCGGCAGCGTGATCTCGACCCCGTCGAACAGGCGCGTACGGCCGTCTGCGTAGGAAAGCTCGCCGCCGAACTGAATGGAGAACGCGACTTTCCCTTCCTTGTAGCGTTCGAGATGGCCGCCGCCGGTTGTCTGCTGCTGCGCGTTCTGGTCGAGCGGTTTGATCGGCGGTGGCGCCCCCGCCGGCACCGCAGCCTGCTTCGAGCCTCGGCGATACGACAGCGCGACGTACACGACGAAGACGAGCACGAACAGACCGATGACGGCACGCAGCGTTCGCGCTCTCATGACAGGACGGCCGGTTGCCAGTCGACATCTGCCGTCCGGCGTTTCGCCAGTGGGCAGTTGCCATGTGGCATTTTTCCTATTCTACGTCGCTGAGTGCCTTGAAATCGGCGACCGAGAGTTCGAGGTAGGTCTCACCCTGGAACTGGTTTTCCTCGAGCGAGAAGGCCAGGTTGACGCCGGCGCGATGCTCGGTGAGGAACGCTGCCCGCTCGGCCGCGCGCCACGCGATCGCCCGGAAGCTGCGGCCGTCCTGACGGAACGTCATCTTGAGGTGGCGATCCTTCAATGGGCGGGGGCCGTCGACGATTTCAACCGGCATCGCGTGGAAAACGGGGCGCGGATTCGCCAGCCCGAAGGGCGCAAGCCGATGCAGCCCGTCGACGAGATCGGGCGTGATCTGTTTCAGGCTCAGGGGGGCGTCGATCCGTAAACGCGGGCGGAGTTGGTCCGGCTCCAGCACGTCGTCCGCATGCGCGTTCACGCGCGCACGGAACGCGGGAATCTGGGCCGCCTCCATCGTCAGGCCGGCCGCCTGCTTATGGCCGCCGAACCGGATGAACAGATCGGCGCAGCGCTCGAGCGCATCGAGCATGTCGAAGTCCGGAATGCTCCGGCAGGACCCGTGCGCAATCTCGCCATCGACCGACAACACGATCGCGGGCTTGTGATACGTGTCCACCAGCTTCGAGGCGGCGATGCCGATCACGCCGCGATGCCACCCGTCACCGCCGACGACGAGGACGTTGTGCGCGCCGATGGCCGGGTCTGTCTCGATCGCTTTTTTCGCCTGCGCGACGAGGTCGGCTTCCTCGCTCTGTCGACGGAGGTTTTCCTCATTCAGCTGCTCGGCGAGCGTGCGCGCCTCCTCGAAGGCGCCTTCGTCGGTCGCCAGCAGCAGCCGGGTCGCGATGTCGGGCGTGCTCATGCGGCCGGCCGCATTGACGCGCGGCGCGAGCATGAAGGCGACATGGTAACTGTCGACGCGTTTGCCCGTCAGCCCTGATGCCTCGAGGAGCGCGCGCAGGCCCACGGTGTGCCGCCCCGTGCTCAGCGAATCGAGCCCCATTTTGGCCAGCACGCGGTTCTCCCCGACCAGCGGGACCACATCCGCAAGCGTTCCGATTGCGGCAATCTTCACGAATGCCGGCAGCCACTTCCTTTTTCCGGCGCGCTCGCACAATGCCTGGACCACTTTGAGTGCCACGCCGACACCCGCGAGGTGCTTGTCCGGGTAGGTGCAATCACGCCGCTTCGGATTGATGACCGCGAGAGCGGGCGGCAGTTCCCCATCGGGCTCGTGGTGGTCGGTGATGATCAGATCGAGACCGAGCTCGCGCGCGCGCGTCGCCGCCTCGGCCGCACGGATCCCGCAGTCGACCGAAATCACGAGCCGGACTCCGTCGGCGTGCAGGCGCTCGATGGCCGCGGACTGCAGGCCGTAGCCGTCGCGCAGGCGCTCGGGGATGAAATGGATGCACTCGCCGCCGAGCATCTCGATGGCCCGGCGGAGAATGACGGTTGACGTGATGCCGTCGACGTCGTAGTCGCCGTGGATCGCCATCCGCTCTCGCCGTCCGATCGCGGCTTCGATGCGGATGACGGCCTTTTCCAGATCGGCGAGCCTGAACGGATCGTGGAGGTGCTCGAGCGACGGGTTCAGGAACCGATGGGCGGACTCCGGATCGTTCAGGCCCCGCAAACAGAGCAGGCGCGCGATGGTCGGGTGCAGGTTCAGCGCGGCCGCCAGTACGCGCGCGTCGCCCTCGTCACACGCGGTGTGGAGCCAGCGGAGTTTGGGCATCATGAATCGTAGATTGGGGATTTGAGATTGCAGATTGCAGATTTTCAAATTGGCAATCTGCAATCCGCAATCATCAATCTGCAATTTCCGGTGTGTTCACGAACGCCGTCCCCTCGGCTCCCATGCGCCGAAACTTGTCGTAACGGCGGTCGAGCCGCTGCTCGGGGGTCAGCGCACTGACCTCGGCGAGGGCCGCCGAGAGCGCCTGATCGACGAGCGCAACGGCCGCCTCGTAGTCGTTGTGCGCGCCGCCCGCGGGCTCGGGGATGATGCCGTCGATCAGCCCGAGGTCGAGCATGTCCGGCGCCGTGATCTTCAACGCCTCTGCGGCTTCGACCTTCTTGTTCGCGTCGCGCCAGAGAATCGCCGCGCAGCCTTCCGGAGGAATGACGCTGTAGACCGAGAACTCCTGCATCAGCACGCGATCGCCGATCGCGATCCCCAGCGCCCCGCCGCTTCCCCCCTCCCCGCATACGATGACGATGATCGGCACATCGATCATGATCATTTCGCGGAGGTTGAGGGCGATGGCTTCGGCCACACCGCGCTCCTCGGACTCGATGCCGGGATACGCGGCGGGCGTGTCGACGAACACGACGATCGGGCGCGCAAATTTCTGCGCGAGATGCATCACCCGAAGCGCCTTCCGATACCCCTCCGGCCGGGCGTAGCCGAAATTGCGGAAGATCTTCTGCTTCGTATCGCGCCCTTTCTGGTGACCGACGACCGCGATCGGCGACTCCTTGTAGGTGGCAAAGCCGGTGACGATGGCGTGGTCGTCCGCGAAGCGGCGGTCGCCGTGCAGCTCGTCGAAATCCGTGAACAGCCGCTCGATGTAGTCAAGCGTATTCGGGCGATTCGAGTGCCGCGCGACGAGCACGCGCTGCCATGGCGTGAGCGACCGGAAGATCTCCTGCCGGATCTCGTCCGCGCGGCGCCGCAGCGATTCAATCGATCGCTGCCGCTCGGGCGTCTGCGGGAGCATGCTGAGCGCTTCGATCTCTTTCAGGAGAACGCCGACGGGCTCTTCGAATTCAAGTAGTTCCGGCATATGGGTCTGGGACGGGCCGCGCGGTGTCAGGCGTACGCTTTGTCGGCTCTTCAGCGGAGTTCAACGGAGCCGGCGCCGCACAAATGCTCGACCTCTTCCACCAGCTTCTCGGACGGGCGGACGCGCTGCGCGACGT
The DNA here is from genome assembly GCA_035495555.1 of Vicinamibacterales bacterium. GTDB lineage: Bacteria > Acidobacteriota > Vicinamibacteria > Vicinamibacterales > 2-12-FULL-66-21 > DATJFQ01. Next base: position 28,870 of record DATJFQ010000041.1, on the reverse strand, counting down.
CGGCTTTCACCCTCATCGGCGTGCCGCTGTTTTTCACGTCCAGCTCCAGGGACACCCGTCGATCGCCGCGGTGTCGTGAGAACAACTCGGCGAGCGCCTCGAGCGTCGCGCGGCTGTGCGGCGGCATCGCCAGATGGATCGCCACCTCGCGGGTGGTCCGCTCCCGCAGCGCGGAAATCGGCATCAGTTCCGACGCGACGAGCCGCGCCGACTCGTCGTCTTTTTCGAACTTCCCGCGCGCGAGCACCATGGCGTCGGCCGCCACGAGCGCGCCAAAGCGGCCGAACGTTTCGGGAAAGACGACGACTTCGATGCTGCCGCCGATGTCGTCCAGCATGAAGACGCACATCCGGTCGCCTTTCTTCGTCTTCAGCGGACGCAATCCGCTGACGATGCCGCCGACCCAGACATCTGGAAGCGACGCCGCGAGATCGCCCACACGCTGCGCCCCGAATGCCTTGAGATCTTCGCTGAAGCGCTCGAGCGGGTGGCCGCTCATGTAGAGGCCGAGCGATTCCTTCTCGAACGCGAGCTGCTGCGCTTCCGTCCAGGCGGGCGCGTCCGGCAGCGGAATCGCCGCCGGCGGTTCGTCGTCCTGCGTCAGGTCGAAGAAGGAGACCATGCCCTCGTCGCGGTTGCGCTGATGGCGCCCGCCATGTTCGATCGCCTTGTCGATGGCGGCGAACAGTCGTGCGCGCCGCATTGGGATCGGCCCCTCGGCGAGGCCGTCGAACGCACCGGCTTTGACGAGGCTCTCGAGCGGCCGCTTGTTGACGAGGCGCTGGTCCACCTCTTCACACAAGGCGAACAGCGACTCGATCTGTCCCCGCTGCTCGCGGACGTTCAGCATCGACAGGATCGCGCCTTCGCCGACGTTCTTGACGGCGCAGAGTCCGAACCGGACCGGCGGATTCGGCGGCGTCATGCCGTCGAGCGACGGTTGCGCCGTGCCCGCGCCCTCCACGGTGAACGCCAACCGGCTCGTGTTGATGTCGGGGGGCAGGATGGGAATCCCGAGTTCGCGGCACTCGCCGAGGTACATCGCCAGCTTGTCGGTGTTCGCCGCTTCGATCGTCAGCAGCGCCGCCATGAAGTGGGACGGGTAGTTCGCCTTCAGATACGCCGTCTGATACGCGACCCATGCGTACGTCGTCGAGTGCGACTTGTTGAAGCCGTACCCGGCGAAGAACTCCATCAGGTCGAAAATCTTCTTCGCCTTCTTCTCGTTAACGTTGTGCTTCGCCGCGCCTTCCATGAAGGCTTCGCGCTGCTTCGCCATGACCCTGGGGTCTTTCTTCCCCATGGCCTTCCGCAGCACGTCGGACTGCCCCATCGTGAAGCCGGCCAGCACCGCGGCGATGCGCATGACCTGTTCCTGGTAGGCGATGACCCCGTAGGTGTCTCCCAGGATCGGCGCGAGCTGCGGCAGCTCGTACTTGACTTCGGTCTTGCCCTGCTTGCGCGAGATGAAATCGTCCACCATCCCCGATTTCAACGGACCGGGGCGATAGAGCGCGTTCAGCGCGATGAGGTCGTCCAGCCTCTCCGGCTTCGCCTTCCGCAACAGCTCCCGCATGCCGGAGCTCTCGAACTGGAAGACGCCGTAGGTCTGACCGTCGGCGAACAGCTTGTACGTTTTCCCGTCGTTCAGCGGAATCGCGTCGATGTCGAGGTCGAGGCCGTCCGTCCGCTTGATTTCGTCCAGACAGTCGCGGATGAGCGTGAGCGTGCTCAGGCCGAGAAAGTCCATCTTCAGGAGGCCGACGCGCTCGACCTCCTTCATCGCCCATTGCGTGACGATTTCGTCCTTCTGCGACTTGTAGAGCGGGACGAACTCGGTCAGGGGCCGCGGCGCGATCACCACGCCGGCCGCGTGCACAGAGGCGTGGCGGGTCATGCCTTCGAGGCGCCGCGCGACGGCAAGCAGTTCCTTGATGCGGTCGTCCTTCTGCTCCATCTCCTTGAGCGGGGGGCTCTCCGCAAGCGCTTTCTCGAGCGTCATGTCCAGCGCCGGGGGAACCGCCTTCGCCACCTTGTCGGCGTCGGCGTAGGGAATATCCATCACACGCGCGACGTCGCGGACGACCGCGCGGGCCTTCATGGTCCCGAACGTGATGATCTGCGCGACCTGCTCGCGGCCGTACTTGCGCGTGACGTACTCGATCACCTCGCCGCGGCGCCGCTCGCAGAAGTCGATGTCGATGTCGGGCAGCGAAACCCGCTCGGGATTCAGAAAGCGTTCAAAGATGAGGTCGTATTCGATCGGATCGACGTCGGTGATCCGGAGGCAATACGCGACGAAGCTGCCGGCCGCCGACCCGCGGCCCGGCCCGACCGGAATGCCCTGCTCGCGCGCGTACCGGATGAAGTCCCAGACGATACAGAAGTATCCGGGGTACTTCATCTTCTCGATCATGTCGATCTCGTACGCGAGGCGTCGCTCGTACTCGTCGAGCGGATGCTTCAGCGCACCCTTCGCCGCCAGCTCGCGCAGTTTCGGAAGCCGCATCTCGAACCCCTGCCGGACGATGTGCTCGAAGTAGTTGTCGAGCGTGAAGCCTTCGGGGACGGCAAAGTTCGGAAGGTAATTCTCCGTGAAGGAGAGGTCGACGCTGCACCGTTCCGCGATCCGGACCGTCCGCGCGAGCGCGTCGAGATGATCGGGGAACACGGCGGCCATCTGCTCGGGCGTCTTGAGAAAGAACTGGTCGCCGTGGTACCGGAGCCGGTCGGCGTCGTTCACGGTCTTGCCCGTGCCGATACAGAGCAGGATGTCGTGAGGCTTGTAATCGCTGTCGTGCAGGTAATGAACGTCGTTCGTGATGACGAGGTCGAGGCCGAGGTCTTTCGCAATCGGCTGGACGCCAACGTTGACCAGCTTCTGTTCCTCGATCCCCTGGAACTGCATCTCGAGGAAGAAATTCTCGCGCCCGAGAATGTCACGGTAGGTCGCGGCGGCCTGCACCGCCTTGTGCTGCTGCTCGGTGCGGATGCCGGTGGCGACTTCCCCTTTGAGGCAACTGCTGAGTCCGATGAGGCCTTTCGCGTGCTGCGCGAGGAGATCCTTGTCGATCCGCGGCTTGTAATAGAAGCCTTCGGTGTAGCCGGAAGAAACCAGCTTGATGAGGTTTCGATACCCTTCGATGGTTTCTGCAAGGAGGACGAGGTGGTTCGCCGTTTCGCCCGGCGTCCCGCTCTTCGTCCGCCGATCCCCTGGAGCGACGTAGACTTCGCAGCCGAGGATCGGATTGATGCCGCGCTTCCGCGCCTGATCGTGAAAGACGACCGACGAGAACATGTTGCCGTGTTCCGTGATCGCCATGGCGGGCATCTTCAGCTCGACCGCCTTGTCGAGCAGTTCTTCGATCCGGCACGCCCCGTCGAGGAGCGAGTACTCGGAGTGGAGATGAAGATGGACGAATTCCGGCATTACACCACTATTCCCATTCGATCGTCGAAGGCGGCTTCGAGCTGATGTCGTACACGACGCGGTTGATGCCTTTCACCTCGTTGACGATCCGCGACGAAATCGTCGCGAGCAGATCGTGGGGCAGCTTCGCCCAATCGGCGGTCATCCCGTCCTTGCTTTCGACGGCGCGGATCGCGGCCGTGTACTCGTAGGTCCGCGCGTCGCCCATGACGCCCACGCTCTGCACCGGCAGGAGCACCGCGAAGGACTGCCACAGCTTCCGATACCAGCCCGCTTTCTTCACTTCCTCGGCCACGATCGCGTCCGCGCGGCGCACGAGGTTCAATCGCGACGCCGTGATCTCGCCGAGGATCCGAACGGCCAGGCCCGGGCCGGGGAAGGGCTGGCGCCAGACGAACTCCTCGTCCAGCCCGAGCTCCTGGCCGACGCTCCGGACTTCATCCTTGAACAGTTGACGCAGCGGCTCGACGAGCCGGAACCGCATGCGCTCCGGCAGACCCCCGACATTGTGATGGCTCTTGATCACGTGCGAGGGGCCGATCACCGAGACGCTCTCGATCACATCCGGATAGAGCGTGCCCTGCGCGAGGAACTCGAACTCGCCGAGCGCCGTCGCTTCGCTCTCGAACACGTCGATGAACGTGGCGCCGATGATCTTTCGCTTCTGTTCCGGGTCCGTAATACCCTGCAGCCGCTCGAGAAACAACACGCTCGCGTCCGCAAACACCAGCGGCAGCTCCAGGCGTTCGAACCGCGCCTTGATCTGCGCCGCCTCGTCCAGCCGCATCACGCCGTTGTCGACGAAGATGCACGTCAGACGGTCGCCGATCGCTTTGTGAATCAGCAGCGCGGCGACGGTGGAATCGACGCCGCCGCTCAGCCCGCAGACGACACGGCCGTCTCCCACTTGCGCGCGGATGGTTGCGATTGCTTCCTGCACGAATGACGCCATCGTCCAGTCGCCGGTGCAGCCACAGACGGCGAAGGCGAAATTGCGGAGGATCGCGGTCCCGCGATCCGTATGCGCGACTTCGGGGTGAAACAGCAGCGCGTAAAACCGGCGATCGTCGTCTGCCATCGCGGCCACGGGCGCATTGGCGCTCGTCGCCGTCACGGTGAATCCGTGCGGGGCCCGGGCGACGAAGTCGCCGTGGCTCGCCCAGACCCGCAGCTCGCCGGGCAGCGATGTAAACATCGGTTGCGCATGCGCGATCGAAACGGTCGCCAGCCCGAACTCGCGTAACGGCGCCGGCGCCACTTCCCCGCCGAGCGCGTCGGTCATCAACTGCATCCCGTAGCAGATGCCGAGCACGGGCACGCCGAGCTCGAATACCGCCTGATCGCACCGCGGCGCGCCGGCCTCACGCACGCTCTTCGGGCCGCCGGACAGGATGATGCCGAGCGGCTGGCGTTTTGCGATCTCTTCCGGCGGCGTGTTGTACGGCAGGATTTCGGAATACACCGACAGCTCACGCAGGCGGCGCGCAATCAGCTGCGTGAATTGCGAGCCGAAATCCAGGACGACGATCGTTTGGTGTTGCACGGGAGAACGCTATTATATTGCGTGTCGTCCCGAGCGACCACTACATCTGGTAGGGTGATCGCCCTGTTCGCGCTCCTTGGGATCGCATGCGCTGTCGCGCTCGCGAACGTCACGGGGCCGGCGACGACGCTTTTTCCCCTGGCGACCCACTGGACCGTTTCGCTCGACGGTCCGCCTGTCGCGAACGCGCCACCTGTCAGCGATGCCGATCGGATCTATGTCGCGCTGCGTAACGGCGCGATCGTCGCGCGCGCGTTCAAAGACGGCGCAGAGGTCTGGAAACGGCCGCTCGCCACCGAACGCCCAATCGCTATCGACAGCGGTCTCGTGTTCGTGGTGAGCGGCGACACTGTCCAGGCCCTGCGCGGGACCGACGGCGCGATCGCGTGGTCACATCGCCTCGGCGTACCCTCGGCTCCGCTGCTCGCGAAATCGGGTTGGCTGATCGTCGTCTCCGATACGACCGTCAGCGCGTTGCGCGCACAGGATGGCACCGTCGTCTGGACGCGCGCGATCGGGATCGTGTATCGCCGTCCCGCGATCGAAGGCAATCGCCTGTATGTGCCGGCCGACGATGGGCGCATCGTGGCGGTGGATCTCGAGCACGGTACGCCCGTCTGGGAGCACGAGGTGCCAGGCGTTCCCGGCGAACCGATTGCGACCTCCGATCGCGTCTACTTCGGCGCGAGCGATCGGCAGTTCTATTGCCTCGAGGCGTCGACCGGTGACGTGGAGTGGACGTGGCGGGTCGGCGCGAACCTGCTCGGCGCGCCGACGGTCGACGATCAGCGCGTATTCTTCGTTGGGCTCGACAACGTGGTGCGCGCCCTCGACCGCGAAAGCGGCGTCCAGAAGTGGCAGCACGCGATTCGCCGCCGCGCCGCGTCGGGACCAGCGGTCGTCCAGAATGTCGTGCTGCTCGCCTCATCGTCGTCGGGTGAAATCTACGCGTGGCTCGCCGATGGTCACCCGGCGGGTACGGTGCCGCTCGATTCCATCCCCGTCGTGCCGCCGGATCTGGCGGGCGGCGGCGAGGCGGGGGCGCGGCTGTCGGTCATCACCGGCAGCCTCGCGCGCGTCTGGCAGTTGTCGTTGATTGCGGCGGCGAGCGAACCGCCGCCAGGGCCGCTTACCGGGTTGCCGGGGACGCCGGTGCCGATTTCGACGTGGCGGCTGCTATCTCTGCCCGCATCGTCGCAGCCAGCCGTGCGACCCCTTCGTCGATCCGCTCAGGCGTGGGAGCAGAAAACGACAGACGCATCGTATTGGCCCGCGGTCCCGGCGCCGTCGGCGACCCCGCGTCCACGAAGAACGCTTCTCCGGCGACATAGATGACGCCGTGCTCGACCGCGCGGGGGACCATGGCGTCGGCGTCGACCTCCGGCGGGAGCGTCAGCCAGAGGAAGAACCCCCCCTTGGGTGCCGGCCAGCTCACGAGATCCTTCAATTCGCGCCGGAGGGCGTCTTCCATCACATCGCGTTTGTGCTGATAGTGCCGGCGCAGGATCGGGAGCTGGCGATCGAGCAGCCCGCGGCGGCACGCCTCGAAGACGATCCGCTGGTCCAGTGACCCGGTGAGCAGGTCTTCCGCCTGCTTGGCCATCTCGAACTTCGATGCGAGCGGAGGGGGCGCCGCGATCCACGCCACGCGATAGCCGGGCGCCAGCGTCTTCGAGAAGCTGCTCAAATAGATGACGCGCCCGCGGTCGTCGTCTGCCTTGATCGGCCGCACCTCGTGTTCGGACGCCGAATCCTCGAAGAACAGTTCGCGATACGGGTCGTCTTCGATGATCAGCACGTCCCGGCGGTACGCCCACTCGAGCAGCCGCGCCCGTTTGTCGAGGCCGATGAGCAGCCCCGTCGGATTCTGGAAATTGGGGACGACGTAAAGGAGCTTTACGCGGCGGCCGGCGGCGCGCAGGCGCTGCAATGTGGCGTCGAGTGCGGCGAGATCGATCCCGTCCTGTTCCTGGACGACGCCGACCATCTCGGCCTGGACGTTGCGAAACGCGGTGATCGCGCCGGTGTAGGTCGGCAGTTCCACGAGGATCACGTCGCCGGGATCGAGCAGCACGCGGGCGACGAGGTCGAGCCCCTGCTGCGATCCCGTCGTGACGAGCAGCTGTTCCATCGTCGACTCGATGCCGCGTTTCTGCTGAATCCCGGCGATCGCGTCGAGCAGCGGACGATAGCCTCGCGTAGGCCCGTACTGCAGGACGTTGCCGTCGGCCCCGGTGAGCAGTTCGGTCGCGATGTCGCGGAACGCGGCCCACGGGAACATGTCGGGCGCGGGATATCCGGGCGCCAACGAGATCACGTCCCGGGCCGAGGCGAGCACGGTTCCCATCTTGCGGATGGCCGACTCCTTCATCTGTTCCGCGGCGCGCGACAGGAACTGATCGTACGTGGTCATGCGAGGCGAACCCCCGGAACTTCCCGCAGCGGCGGCTGCGATTCGGCGCCGCGGTGATACCAGCGGTAATGCGAGAGGTACGCGCCGAGGGCCGCGAGCGCGAGATATTCGAAGACGATTCCGCGAAGCAGCCACGCGGCGAGCTGCAGCGGCAGAATCAGGAGACCGACAAACGGCACGAACGCGATGAGCCCGAGTCCGGCCGTGGCGAGGATCGAGGCGGCGGTGGCGATGACGACGATCACGAGGACCACGCCGAAGACCGCCGCCACCTCGCGAAGGTGGCCCCAGACGAAGGCAAACGCGAGCCGCACGCCGACGCGGACGCTGACGTCTTCAATCGCGACGACCATCTGCGTCATCAGATAAAAGAAATTCAGGATGGTAATCCACACGACGAGCGCGCTCGACGCGAGCGCCGCCAGCGCCGTCCAGCCAAGCAGGACCGCGGGATTGCCCGCGAGCGCGTACCCGCCGAAGACGAACAGGAGATACAGGCCGGCGGTGAGCGTGTAGACGATGAGCAGCCCGAGGCCGATGCGGACGTAGCGGCGCCAGAGTCGCGTGGCGCCAGCAAGGAATGGATCGATTCCGGAGACCGCCGCCCGTTTGAGCGAGTCCAGCCGCAGCGGCGGCCGCTCGATGGGGCCGGCCACGCGTTCTGCGTCTGCGAGCACAGCCACGGTTCCGGCCTTCACCACGAACGTGAGGATGGAGCCGCCCACGAGCACGAGTAATCCCGCGGCGACGAAGGCGACGAGCGCCGCCGGACTCGCCGTCAGCGCGCCGAGGATCGACACGACAATCGTGCGCACGTCGCCGCTCAGGAGGTCCGTCAGGCTCGTATCGAGCAGCAGCGCCACGAGAAACGCGCCGCCGACGATCGGCACCGCCAGGAGCAGCTTGAGACTCGATTCGGCAACGAATTGCGCGACAACGAGCGGCCAGTTCGCCGCCGCGACGAGCGCGCCGCGTTTCAGCGCTGTTTTCAGGCCCGGCGTGGTCAAGGCAGTGGCATCATTGTACAGCCTTCGAATCCCTATATCCCGCATCCTTGATCGCGTATCCCTCGGCTCCGCTCTCGCCCTCGCGCCGGCCGCCGCGCGTCAGCGCGGCCCGGCTCCTGTTCTGGGGCATCACGGTCGTCGCCCTCGCCGGCGCGATCGGCTTTGCCCTGGAGTTGTGGCAGTTCGGCCGGTCGGACGCGGCCGCGGCGGCGGAAGCGGAACGCGTCATCCGCAACGAGTTCACGATGATGGGCGCCGCGACGCGCGATGCCGCAGCGTCGGCGGCGGCCCGCGCGCAATTGCCGCCTCCGGACAATACGAGCCAGGAAGCCATCCGGCGGCTCTTCGACGTGGCGTCGAGCGCGCGCGGCGAGACGAGCGCGCGCGATGCCCTTGCGGTCACGATCTACGACGCATCCGGCGGACCGCTCGCGTGGTCGGGACGCGCGTCGGACCCCCCTGTCGATCGGATCCGTGGCGGGCCGTCCGTGTTCGTGGTGTCCTCCCCCCTCGGCCTGCGGCTGGTGGCGGTGCGCCCGATTCCCCCGGCCGCGGCCGGGGGACCGCCCGGCTCCGCCGCGGCCGAACACGCGATCGCGCCGGCGCCTCTCGATACGACGCTGGCCGCGCAGTCGCAATACACGGTGTCGACCCCTGCGGGCCCGGTGACCCTGTCCCCCGCCGGCTCGCCGGCGCGCAGCGTCGCTGCCGCGGATTACACCTTCTCCATCGAGAGCGTCGCCGGTGCGCCGCTCGTGACCGGTCGCGTGCGCGCTGCGGATCTGACGGCGGCCCGCAGCGCGTGGCGCCGCGGCGTCGAAGTCGTCTTGCTCGCGCTCTCGGCCGGCGTCCTGTTGCTGCTCGCAGGTCCGCTGCTCGATCGTCGCGGCCGAGCGCGATCGGCGCGGCTCGAACTCGGGCTCACCGCCGCGACGATCGCGTTGATCATCGCTGCGGCGGCCGTGCTGTGGTCTGCGGAACGACTGCTCGGGTCGTCCGCCTGGCGGCGTCCCCTCGTGCTGCTCATCGCCGGAGGCGCCGCGGCGGGGATCGCGGCCGCCGCCGTGTCCGGCGTCGTCCGGTTGCGCGTGGCGCTGCGTACGTTCCGGCACTGGGTCGCCGGCGAACCGCTGGTGTTCGGCCTGGCGCAACTCTGTGCGGGGGTCGTGTTGGCCGCGCTCCTCGCCTCCGTCGAGCGGCTGCTTGGACGCGCCGTGGATCCGCAGGCGATGGATCTCCGCCACTTCTCGCTCCACCCGTGGAGCGGCCCGCGCCTCGTGTGGCTGGCGGGCATCCTCCTGGGGCATGCCGCCGCACTCTGGGGCGGGGCGCTGGCGTGCACGGTCGCGATCGCACGCTGGCGTTTGCCGCGGCGCCTGTCCGCCTGGCATGTCGTCGCGTTCGCGTTGTGGGTGGCGCCCGCCGCAATCCTCGGTACGTGGCAACCCGTCCCGGGCCGGCCGCTCCCCGGCGCCGCGTTGATCCTCGGAGCGCTCGCCGCGGCCGTGGCCGCACTGTTCGCGCCGCGGCTGGCGCTCTGGTACCGCCAGACGACGGTGGTGTCGCGCATCCTCGCGCTGTTCCTCGCCTTTCTGCTGCCAGCGCTCCTCATCTATCCCTCGGTCGCGTTCTTCGTCGACCGCTCGACGCGCCGACTGATCGAACAGCGCTACGCGGTAGAGACGATGGAGCACCCGGCTCGCATGCTGCAGCGTCTGCAGGAGGCGCTGGCGGAAATCGACGCGCAGCCGTTCCCGTTCGATGCCATCGACGCGCGCTCGTCCACCGGCGCGCCGCGGACGGATCCCGCCTTTGCGATCTGGAACAAGACCGCGCTCGCGCGCAACCGGTTGACGAGCGACGTCGAACTCTTCGATCCCGATGGCGATCTGGTCAGCCGCTTCGCGTTGAATTTTCCGGAATACACCGGCGCGTCCCTGAAGCCGCAAGGCACGCTGCCGTGCCAGTGGGACATCTTCGGTGAGGCGCAGCCATTCGGCGCCGAGGAGCGTCGGATGCTGCACGCGCAACGAAGCGTCTGCGGCGCCGACGGCACCGTGCTCGGCGCGATCATCGTCCACGTCGTATTCGACTACCGGACGCTCCCCTTCATCACGTCTCAGTCGCCCTACTACGAGGCGCTGCGCGGCACCGGCGGGTCCTCCTCCATCGAAGGCCAGCCCGCGGGCGACGTCGACGTCGTCGTCTACGGCTGGGGCCTCCGGCCGATCTACACATCCGGCGGATCCGCGTGGCCGATTGACGACGCGACCTTCGAGCGGATTTATCGCTCGCGTACGCCGTTCTGGACCGTACTCGACAAGGACGGCACGAGCTTCAACGTCTATATTTCCAACGACCGCAACGGCATCTACGCGCTCGGGTACCCGATTCCGGATCTCTTCGAGCACCTCGTTCGCCTGTCGGAGTTGACGACGCTCGCCGGTGCCGGCTACGTGCTGGTCCTGGTCCTCAACTCGATCTTCACCCGATTGAGCCGCGGCCAGCCGCGCACGGGACGGGCGCTGCTCCGCGAAATCCGGGCGAGCTTCTACCGCAAGCTGTTTCTCGCCTTTGTGCTGGCGTCGATCGTCCCCGTGCTCATCCTGGCGCTCGTCATCCGCACGTACTTCGCGAACCTGCTGTACGAAGGGATCGCCGGCGAAGCGGCGCGAATCGCGGCCGTCGCGCAGCGTGTCATCGGGGAATCCGACGCGCTGCTCCGCCGCGGGGCGGAAACGTTCGCGCCCTTTGGAGACGATGTCATGGTCTGGATCAGCCAGGTGATCAACCAGGATGTCAACATCTTCTACGGACCCGAGCTGTCGGCCACGAGCGAGCGGGATCTCTTCGCGTCGGGCCTGCTGCCGACCCGCGTGCCCGAGGATGTCTATCGCGCCATCGTGCTCCAGCGGCTGCCGTCATTCGTCAGCGAGGATCGGATCGGGGACGTGCCGTACCTGCTCGCATCGACGGCGGTTCGAACCGGCAGCCGGGATGCAATCCTCACCGTCCCGCTTGCGCTGCGGCAGCGCGAAGTCGAGCGCGAGATCGACGAGCTGGATCGCGGCGTTCACCTCGCCGCGCTCTGTTTCATCCTGCTCGGCGCGGCGATCGGATTGTCGATGGCGGAGCGCATCGCGGATCCCGTGCGTCGCCTGACGCGGGCGACCGGACGTATCGCCGGCGGGGACTTCGACGCGCGGATTGCCGTCCGCTCGTCGGATGAGCTCCGGCGTCTGGTGGATGCCTTCAACAGCATGGCCGCGGAGCTCAAGGCCCAGCGCGCGCAGCTCGAACGCACGCATCGCATCGAGGCGTGGGCCGAGATGGCGCGACAGGTGGCGCACGAGATCAAGAACCCGCTCACGCCGATTCAGTTGTCTGCCGAGCACCTGCGCCGGGTCCACGAGGACCGCGGCCAGCCGATGAGCCCCGTGCTCGAAAACTGCGTGGACACGATCCTCGGGCAAGTCCGCCTGCTGCGCCAGATCTCCGCCGAGTTCTCCAGCTTCGCGTCGTCGCCGACCGCACGTCCGGCGCCGGCGGACCCCGTGCAGCTCGTGCGCGACGTCGTCGAACCGTATCGCCATGGCCTCGAGGGACGCATCATCGTTCGCAACGAAGTCCGCGAGCCGCTGCCGAAGGTGTTCGTCGACCGGACGCTCGTCAGCCGGGCGCTCGCCAATATCGTCGAAAACGCCTTGCACGCCATGCCCGGCCAGGGCTCTCTCACGATCACCGGCCACCGAACCGGGACGTCGGTCGTGATCGGCGTGACCGACACGGGCGTCGGCATGGACGAGGAAGCGCTCGAGCGCGTGTTCGAGCCGTACTTCTCGACGAAGGCGACCGGCACGGGCCTGGGGCTGCCGATTGCGCGGCGAAATATCGAATTGAGCGGCGGTTCGATTCAGGTCGAGAGTGAGAAAGGACGCGGAACACGCGTCGCCATTACTCTGCCGGTGGCGCCGGAGGCAATGGCGCCGGACTCTGAGCCGGCGTAGCGGCGGACCGCCGCCGGAGTCGAGCGTAGAGCCACATCGTCAGCGCGGCGACCACATACGAATACGAGAGGACGACCAGCGCGACGCGGGGGTGCGACGCGATGAGCGCCAGGATCACCGCGCCCGCGAAGACCCAGAAATACGATCGCCTCCATCCGACGTCGATCGCTTTCAGGCTCCGGAACCGGATCGTGCTCACCATCAGGAATCCGGGCACCAGCACCATCGGAAGCGCGAGCGCCGAAACGCGGGGGTCCTGCAGGCCCCAGGGATAGAGATAGACAGTGGAGGCGATCACGGCAGCCGCAGCGGGGCTCGGCGTGCCGACGAAATACCGCTTGTCGCTCAGCGCGGTCGTCTGGATGTTGAAGCGTGCGAGGCGCATGGCGGCGGCGGCGACGTAGATGAATCCCGCGGCCCAGCCGATCCGCCCCAGGGGCCACAGCCCCCACGTGAACGCGAGGATCGCCGGCGCCAGCCCGAACGACACGACGTCCGCGAGTGAGTCGAGTTCGGCGCCGAACGCCGATTGCGAGTTCGTCAAACGCGCGAAGAATCCGTCGAACGTGTCGACGACCATCGACACGCCGATGAGGACGGCGGCCGTGTCGAAATCGCCGCGGGTGGAATACACCACGGACGCATAGCCGCAGAACAGGTTCGCGACCGTGAACATCGACGGGAGGATGTAGACCCCGCGCTTGAAGTGCGTCGGGATCTCGCCGCGCCGACGTCCGAACGGTCTAGGCATTCGCCTCGGGTGTCAGCCGCGCGAGCACGGTTTCGCCAGCCACGACGGTGTGCCCGACCTGCGTGAGGAGTTCCGCGTCCGGCGGCAGGAACACATCCATGCGCGAGCCGAATTTCATCAGACCAATCCGCTCGCCGCGCGCGAGGTCCTGCCCTTCCGTGACACGGCAGACGATCCGGCGCGCCAGCACGCCCACGATCTGCCGCACGACGACCGTTGCGCCGTCGTGGTCGATCCAGATCTCGTTCAGCTCGTTCGCGCCGGCATCACGTTTGTACGCCGGCAGGAACGATCCGGGACGATACTCGATCCGCGTGACACGGCCGCTCACCGGGGTCCGGTTGATGTGGACGTCGAGCGGCGACAGGAAGATCGTGATCTGCTTCCAGTCGCCGGGCGGCGTCCATCGCCCGTCCGACGGCCCGGCAATCATGACTCGGCCGTCGGCCGGCGCCACGACGAGGCCGGGGTCCTGAGGAACGTCTCGTTCCGGGTCGCGAAAAAAGTAGGCGAAGAACCCGCCCAGCGCCGCGAACCCCGCCGCCCAGCCGTAGCGGCGGGCGGACGCGAGCACGGCCGCGGGGACGATCGCGCCGGCGATGAACGGGACAGCGGCTTTGTCGATGCGCATCGGGCAAAAAAAAAGGCCGGCGGGAGCGCGGCGTTCGGACTCCCTGGCCGACCCGAAAAGTGTGATGTCTTCAGTGATGCAGGTACGATCGCAGCATACCTTCCATCTGGTCCTTCAGGGCGAGCTTCTTCTTCTTCAACGTCACTTCTTCGAGCTGTTCCGGTTGCGAGAGATACGGGCGAGTTGCGAGGGCGTGAATGCGTTCGTCGAGATTGTGGTGCTCGGTGGCGAGTTGGCGGTACTCGTTGTTGCTCTCCAGCAACTGGTGCTTCAGCTCTTCGAAGTCTGTCGGCATTTCCGCCTCCTTGAAGGGATTACCTGACGTTGCCCATGAAGCGACGGTACCACAATCCGTCACAGCGCTTCAAGAACGGCCGTTTTCCGCGTTCAGCCACAGGATCAGGGCATCTTCTTCGGGTTTCGTGTAATAGCCGGGCCGCCTGGCGACGACGCGAAAGCCCAGCGATTCATAGAGACGCAGCGCGGCTTCGTTCGACTGCCGCACCTCGAGCGTGGCCTTCCGTGCGCCCGCCGCGCGCGCCTCCTCCAGCACGTATTTCAGCAGGGAGGACGCGATGCCCTGGCGCCGCCGGTCGGCGGCGACCGCCATCGTGTTGACGTGGACCTCGTCGAAGATCACCCAGCACGCGCAAAATGCCGCGAGCGCGCCGGTTTCGTCCCGCGCGAGGTAGACGCGCGTGACATCGGAGTTGCGCATCTCCCAGAGCAGCGCGTCCTTCGACCAAGGGTTGGTGAACGAGGCGGCTTCCAGCGCCACGACCTCGTCGACCGCGGATTCATCGGTGAGGCGGGAGAACCGCACGTCAGTCGAACTTCTTCCGATCCCTGGCCAGTTCGGCGTCAGGCCGACGGACGTACTGAGGGATCACCGCGTGCGGCGAGACGCCGCGCTGCGGATCTGCCGCCGCGATTTGGCCGGCGATGCCGGCCAGCAAAGGAACCGTCTCCGCGACCGTCGCGCGGCCGCCGGCCCGCTCGAGGATGATGTCCCGGGACTTGACGGCGCCGTCGCCGACGAACTGGATGCGCGTCAGCGTGTCGAGCCGCGATTGCCACGCGTCCAGCGTTGTGACAGGCGGACGCGCCGACGGCGCTTCGATGGTCCGGCCCTCCTCGTCCAGCAGCGTGGCGAACACCTCATGCCGATGCGCATCGATCCAGATCGCTGTGGCGTGCCCGGTGCCGGCGGTACGCGCGAGGACGTCGAAGGCGCTCACCGGATACACCTTCCGGCCTCGCGCGAACGCGAGCCCCTGGATGGTCGAGAGTCCGACACGCAGACCCGTGAAAGAGCCCGGGCCGGACACGACGGCAAACGCGTCGATCGTGTCGAGCGAGCAGCGCGCGGCATCGAGGATATCCATCAATTCCCGCGGCAATCGCTCGGCGTGCGTACGCGACGCATCGCCCCCGCGCTCGACGAGCACGTGCCCGTCGCGCACGATTGCGGCGCTGCCCGCCGCTGACGACGTGTCGAGCGAAAGGATCACCATAGAGAATTGCAGATTGCTGATTGCAGATTTCAGATTGCATTCTTCAATAAATCTGCAATCTCCAATCTAAAATCTTCAATGTTATACTCGCTCCCTTCCCGCCGATGTCCACGCTCTTCACGGAGCCGGCCAGCCCCACGCCGGCGATGCGGCAGTATTTCGACGCCAAACGACAGTATCGCGACGCCATCGTCTTCTTCCGGATGGGCGACTTCTACGAGATGTTCTACGAAGACGCGCTCACGGCGGCGCGCGCGCTCGAGCTGACGCTGACGTCGCGGTCGAAGGACTCGAGCGGCGGCGCGATCCCGATGTGCGGCGTGCCGTTTCATGCGGCGGACGGCTACATTGCGCGCCTGGTGCGTAAAGGCTTCCGCGTCGCGGTGGTCGAGCAGGTCGAGGATCCGAAAAAAGCCAAGGGGCTGGTGCGCCGCGAAGTCGTGCGGGTCGTCTCGCCGGGGACGCTGACCGATGCGGGGTACCTCGACGCGCGCGAGCCCGCCTTTCTGATGGCGCTCTTCCCCGCTCCCGACGCGGCGGGTTTTGGCGCGGCGCTGCTCGATCTGTCGACGGGGCACTTCACCGCGGCGGAATATGCGGGCAAGGACGGCCGCGATGCGCTCGTGGACGAACTCGCGGTGCTTCGGCCGCGCGAACTGCTCGTGCCGGTCGGGTCCACCGACGTGGCGCCGCTCGTGGCCGCGGCGCGCCTCGACGTGCGCGTCACCACCGCTGAGCCGTGGACGTTCGACTATGAATCCGCCCGGCACACCTTGCTCACGCAGCTGCGCGCGCAATCGCTTCACGGATTCGGCCTCGAGTCGCGGGAGGCCGCGATATCGGCGGCCGGCGCGCTGGTCCAGTACCTCAAAGAGACGCAGAAAGCGGACCTGGCTCACGTGCGCGACGTGTCCTTCCGCACCGGCGTCGACTGCCTCGTCATCGATCCGACGACGCTCAGAAATCTGGAGATCGTCGAGTCGTCCGAGGGCAGCCGCGCCGGGTCGCTGCTGGATGAAATCGACCGCACGATTACGCCGATGGCCGGACGGCTGATACGCGGATGGCTGTTGCGGCCGCTGGCGGCGCTCGAACGGGTGCAGGACCGTTTGGACGCGGTCGAGGAGTTTGCGTTTCGCAGCACCGCGCGGGCGAAGCTCCGTGAAACGCTGAAGACCGTGCACGACATCGAGCGGCTCGTCGCGCGCGCCGCGCTCGGGACCGCCGGCCCGCGCGATCTGGTCTCGCTGCGGCAGTCGATTGCCGCCGTTCCGCGGATACGGATGCTGCTCGACGAATTTCAGGCTCCGCTGGTCCGAAGCCTCGTCGCCGCGCTGGACGACCTGTCGGACGTGCGCGACGCGCTCGAGCGGACGCTGCTCGACGAACCGCCGGCGGTTGCGCGCGACGGCGGGATGATTCGCGACGGCGTCGATCCCGAGATCGACGACCTCCGCGGAATCAGCCGCTCCGGCAGGCAGCGCATCGCCGAGATGGAAGAGGCCGAGCGCGCGCGCACCGGCATCTCCTCGCTCAAGATTCGCTATAACCGCGTGTTCGGCTACTACATCGAGGTCTCGAAGTCGAACCTCGCGAACGTGCCGGCCGATTACCACCGCAAGCAGACGATTGCCGGCGGCGAGCGGTTCATCACGCCCGCGCTCAAAGAATATGAAGAGAAGGTGCTCGGGGCCGACGAGCGGCTCGTCGAGCGCGAAGTCGAGATTTTCGACGCGCTCCGGACGAGCGTGGCGAACGAATCGCCGCGCATCCAGGAGACCGCGCGCGGCATCGCGTCGCTCGACGTGCTCGCCGCGCTGGCCGAAACGGCCTCGGTCCTCAACTACACCAAGCCGCAGATGCACGCCGGCGATGAGCTGATCGCGACCGACGCCCGCCATCCGGTCGTGGAACGCCGCGTGCCCGACGCGTTCGTGCCCAACGACATCACGCTCGATGCGGCCGAGCATCAGCTCATCATCCTCACCGGCCCGAACATGGGCGGCAAGTCGACCTACCTCCGCCAGACGGCGCTGCTCGCCGTCCTCGCCCAGGCGGGATCCTTCGTCCCGGCGCGGACGGCCAAGCTGCCGATCGTCGACCGCGTGTTCGCGCGGGTCGGCGCGTCCGACAACATCGCGCGCGGCCAGTCCACCTTCATGGTGGAGATGCAGGAAACAGCGAACATCCTGCACCTCGCCACGTCGCGCAGCCTCGTCATTCTCGACGAGATCGGCCGCGGCACGGCAACCTTCGACGGGCTCAGCCTGGCATGGGCCGTGGCGGAATACCTCGCGTCGAACCCGCGCTCACGCCCCAAGACCATTTTCGCGACCCACTACCACGAGCTGACCGATCTCGCGGACGCGGTGCCCTCCGTCGTCAATTTCCACGTGGTGGTCCGCGAGTGGAACGACGAGCTCGTGCTGCTCCGAAAGGTCGTTGCGGGCCGTGCCGACCGGAGCTACGGAATCCAGGTCGCGCGCCTCGCCGGTCTGCCTCCGCCGGTGGTGGCCCGTGCGCGAGAGATCCTCAGCGGCCTCGAACGCGACGAGCTTTCCCGCGGGGGCCGCCCGTCTCTGAGCGGATCCACCGATCGGCAGCAGCAGATGGGGCTGTTCCAGGCCGCGGCTCCCGAGGACGACCCGCTGCGGCGCCGATTGCGCGAGGTCGACGTCAACCAGCTCACGCCGCTTCAGGCGCTGACGCTCCTCGCCGAGCTGAAAGAAGAGGCCTAAGCCCCGCCCACGATCTCGACCGCGCCGATGACAGGCAATCGTCGCCGGTGGCGATCGGCCGAGTGCCGTTAGAATCTGACGGTGTTGCCGAGACGTCGACTGCTCACTGCCGCCTCTGTCGCGGTGATGGTGTTCTGCGTCAGTCTTTCTGTGTCGGCCGCCACGCGGTACGACCCGCGCCTCACCTTCCGCGTTCTGCGAACCGCACACTTCTCCATCTACTGGCACCAGGGTGAGGAGGCCGAAGCCGAGCGGCTTGCCGCGATTGCCGAGGAGGTGCGCGCGGCCATGCAGGCGGATCTCGGCGTGCCGCCGTCGCGTGTGCACGTCATCCTTGTCGATCAGTCGGATTTGTCGAACGGCTGGGCGACGCCCATCCCCTGGGACGCCATCGAGATTGCCGCACGTCCGCCGGCGCTCTCCTCGTCCATCGGCAACACCAGCGATTGGCTTCGGCTTGTATTCACGCACGAGTACACGCACATCCTCCATCTCGATCGCACCCGCGGGATCATGCGCGGCGTCCGGGAGGTCTTCGGTCGTGTGCCCCTCGCGTTTTCGAACGCGTTTCTCCCCGTATGGCAGGTCGAAGGGATTGCCACGTTCGAGGAGAGTCGTCACACCGGCGAAGGCCGTGTGCCATCGGGCGACTTTCGCATGATCGTCGATGGCGCGGCGCGCGCCGGGCGGTTCGAGTCGTATGGACGCGTAGCGGGCGGCCTGGATCAGTGGCCGGCTGGAAACGGGTCCTATGCGTACGGGGCGTACTTTCATCAGTATCTGGCAGAGCGATTCGGCCCCGATCGGATCGCGGCGCTTCGCGACGCAACGGCTGCCCGGCTCCCCTACTTCGGGGCGGGTGCGTTCCGGCGCGTATTCGGCGAGTCACTCGGCGACCTCTGGACGGACTTCCGTACTTCGCGGGCGTCCCGCCCGGCGGCCCGCAGCGAGACGGACGCGCATGCGACGCAGCTCACGCATCACCACTTCGAGGTGACGGCGCTCACGGCCTCGAATCAGGTGTTCTACGCGGTGACCACTCCGGATGGATATCCGTCGCTCATGCGCCTGACGCCCGGTCGCGCGCCCGAACGCGTGGCGTGGCGATACGCCGGCGACCGCACGACCGTGCACGGAACGTGGGTCGTGTTCGATCAAGTCGCGCCAGTCCGATCCGTCGCGTGGTACTCCGACCTGTATGCCGTCAGCGCGGACGGAGGTCAGGTACATCGGCTCACGCATGAAACGCGGGCAGCCGAACCGGCGTTTTCTCCCGACGGCACTCGGCTCGCGTGCGTCGTCGAACGACACGGGCACAGAGCGCTCGCGACGATGCCGTTCGAACCCGCCGAGGAGACCGCGCCGACGCCTCTCATCGAGGACGCGGCATCCGACTATGGAGCGCCGCAGTGGTCGCCCGACGGAGCGCACCTCGTCGCGGAACGCCGGCACGACGGCCGGTTCGAGATCGTCGAGATCGACGTGGCGGCGCGATCGGTACAGACGTTGGTCGAGTCAACTCACCGCCTCGAGACGCCGGTCTGGATCAGCGCGGATCGCATCCTGTTCGGGGCGGAGTTGCCCGGCGAACCGTCGAACGCGTTCGCAATCGATGTCGATCGTCACACGGTCCGTCGCATCACGGACAGTGTGACAGGCGCACGGGAACCGCGGCTTTCGACCGATGCAAAAACGCTTTACTACATCGGCTACACGCCCGAGGGCACGGAGGTGTTTTCCGTGCCGACCGACGAACGCGATTGGCAGCGTGTCGATGCGCAAGCATTCGATCAACCCAGGGCGGCGGCGCCGTCGCCCGTTGAATCGTTCCGGCCCGCGGTCGGCAGACCGTCGGCCGGTTACTCGCCGTGGGAAACCCTGAAGCCGACCTACTGGACGCCTGTCGTGTACACGGACGCGACGGAACTCGATCTCGGCGCGGGCACGGCGATGACCGACGTGCTTGGCTTTCACGCGTACGCGGCGCAGGCGGCCTGGAGCTCGCGTGCGAGGCCCGACTGGTCGCTCTCCTACGCGTACGATCGGTGGCGGCCGACGCTGTTCGCGAATTATGCGGATGACACCGATCCGGTGCGCGGCGGCGAAATCCGGTCGCAGCAGTTTCAGGGGGGCGCGCTCCTGCCGTTCCGGCACCTGCGGCGAACGGAAACCGTGTTCGGCGCCATCGATCTCGAGCGCGACAGCCTCACGTGCGACGGCCCCTGCCGCACGCGCGCGACCACGAGCCGCCGGAGCGCGGTTCAGGGGGGATGGCTGCACGATACCCGCCGGCTCTACGGCTATTCGATCAGCGTCGAGGAAGGCCATTCGCTGTCCGCGTCGGTCGAATCGACGGCTGCCGCGTTGGGGTCGGACGTCTCCGCGCGCGCCGCAGTGTTCGATGCCCGCGCCTACCACAGGGCCGGCGGTCGACACAGCGTATTGGCGGTGCGCGGCGCGCTCGCCATGTCGTGGGGGGCGGCCGATGATCGGCGGGTGTTTTCGGCGGCCGGCAGCGGACCCGCGGGCGGCGTATTCAGTTTCGATCGCGACAGCATCGGCCTGCTTCGCGGATTCACTCCCGATGACGTGGTGGCGACGCGGGCTGCGGTTGTGAATGCGGATTTCAGATTTCCAGTCCTTCGTCCGGAACGGGGCGCCGGTGTGCTGCCGCTGTTTGTCCGCGCGGCACATGCGGCGATATTCGTCGACGCAGGGACGGCCTGGGATGCGGCGTTCCACGCTGGCGATCTCCGCACCTCGACGGGCGGCGAATTGTCGCTCGACGTGGTGCTGGGCCATTACCTGCCGGTCACGTTCTCGGGAGGCGCCGCGTGGACGCACGATCCCGTCAACTCGCACGCGGGGGGAGCGATCTTCGGCAGAATCGGACGGGCATTCTGACGCGAGGCGCGAGGCGCGAGGCGCGAGGTTCGAGCTCGAAACTTCCGAAATCTGCGACAGATCAGAGAGAATATCCGCGGATGAAGACGAAGCATCGTTTTCTGCGCGAACCCGTCGAGCCATTCGCGGTGGCGTCCGGCGCGACGGCGGACGATCTGCTGGCGCGCATGGAACGGGTCTCGTTCCAGGGGCGGAGTCTCGCCACGGCGCGGCGTATCTGGCAGAAAATGCTCGCGGACGACTGCACGATCTTCTTCGGCATCGCGGGGGCGCTCAGCGCCGGCGGGATGCGGCTGATCATTTCCCACCTCATCGCCCAACGGTACGTCGACTGCCTCGTGTCGACCGGCGCGAATCTCTATCATGACCTTCACGAGACGCGCGGCCGTCGTCATTACCTGGGGTCGCCGCAGGAGAACGACGCGGCGCTTCAGGCCGAGCACATCGACCGCGTCTACGACACGTATGCGAACGAGGACGAGTTCATCGAGAACGACGAATGGATCGCGGCATTCACGCTCACGCTCGAGCGGCGTCCGTATACGACCCGTGAATACCTCTATCGTCTCGGCGAGTACCTCTGGAACGAAACCGGCGGTGACGGAATTCTCACGGCCGCGTACCGGGCGAACGTCCCGATTTTCTGTCCGGCCATTGCGGACTCGTCGATCGGCATGGGGATTTCGCAGGCGCGCGATCGCGATGCGTCTGCCGGCCAGGTCGACGTGATTGCCGACATCATGGAATCGGCGAACCTCGTGATCCGGCGTCCGCGCACGGCGTCAGTCGTGCTCGGCGGCGGCACGCCGAAAAACTTCATCAACCAGGCCAGCGTGCAGGCGGAGTTTTACGACGACCGCGTCGGCGGCCATCGCTATGCGCTCCAGATCGTGACGGACGTGCCGCATTTCGGCGGCGCCTCCGGCGCGAGTCTCGAGGAAGCGCAGAGCTGGGGGAAACTGGCGGCGGACGCCGAGCGCGTCACCGTCCACGCGGACGCGACGCTCGCGCTCCCCGTGCTCATCACGGCGCTGGCGACGAGCGCGCGCGACACCCTGGCCGCCCGCAAGCCGCTCCGCTTCGATCTTTCCGGTCCGGTGATGGCCGTCGAGGGCCGTCCCTTTCCGCACGCGCGGTTCGAGGCGCGCACCTGATGGACTTGCCGTTTCAATACGACCACGGCGTCCCGCTCGTCTTCGGCGGCGCGATGCCCCACATGGCCACGTTCGACGACGCGGCGGTCGTCGTGCTTCCGGTGCCGATCGACCGTACCACGTCGTACGTCGGCGGCACCCGCAACGGCCCGCACGAGATCCTGCAGGCCTCGTCGCACATGGAATTGTGGGACGAAGAGATGCGCGCGGACGTCCACGGGGTCGGCATCTTCACGCTGCCGGAGATGGAACTGCCGTTCGGCGAAATGAGCGCGGTCGTGGACGAGATCGAGCGCGTGGCCTACGAAGTGATCGGCCGCGACAAGTTCCTCGTGACTCTTGGCGGCGAGCATTCGATCACGCCGCCGCTCGTGTCCGCCGCGGCGCGCAAATACGGGAGCATCTCGCTGCTGCAGATCGACGCGCACGCCGACATGCGCGACGCGTATCTCGGCACCGTGCACAGCCATGCGTGCGCGATGCGGCGCTCGCTGCAGTTTGCCAGAATCACGCAGGTGGGCATCCGGAGCCTGTCCACCGAGGAAGCCGCAGCAATTACGCACCTGAACACGACGGTGTTCTGGGATTTCGACATGCGGAAGGACCCGGCGTGGATCGATCGAGTCGTCGACACACTGGAATCGCACGTCTACATCAGCATCGATGTCGACGGCATGGACCCGGCGATCATGCCGGCGACCGGCACGCCCGAGCCGGGCGGCCTCACCTGGTCCGAAATGACGGCGCTGCTCCGCGCCACCACCCGGCAGCGCACGGTGGTCGCGGCCGATCTGGTGGAATTGAGTCCGATTCCCGGAATCGTGGCGCCCAACTTCCTCTGTGCCAGGCTCGTTTACAAGCTGCTGACGTACCGCTTCGCGTCGGATCCCCGCGCGAAGCGGCTGTAAAGGGCCCAGCCAGTTCACAATTTCCAATTCCCAATTCCCAACGCCCAATTCCCAACGCCCAATTCCCAAGTTGGTTCGTAACGGAACCCTTGGGAGTTGGCAATTGGGCGTTGGGAATTGATACCGGGCAGCGCCGGCGTGAAAACCTGTAAACCCCATATACAGCGAGCTGTATACCAGCTATACTCTCGCGCGTGACGTCCCCGGCCGCCACGGATCTCTTCGCTCGGGCGAGCGACGCCCTGACGCGCGGCCATGGCGCGGAGGCCGCCACGCTGCTCGTTCGGGCGTTGAAGCAGCCCGGCATCGCCCGCGACGAGTTCATGCAGCTGCGCTGCGCTCTGGCGGAAGCGTGGCTGCTTCAGGACGATCTGCGGCAGGCGACTGAAGCGCTGGGCCAGCCGCCGGGCGAGCGCGAGCGGCTGCATCCGGCGCGCCTCTCGGAGCTCTGGCGGCTGCACGGCCGTCTGGCCGTCGCGCGCGGAGAGCCGTCGCGCGCCATCGCTTTCCTGACGCGAGCGCTCAAACAGGCGGAGCGGGCGCACGATTCGCGCGCGATCGGTCTCGCGCACTACGAGCTGGCGCTCTCCTACCGCCAGGTCGGCGAAGGCGCGATCGTCCGCGAGCACATCGCGCAGGCGGCCTCCGCGCTGCACGCCGCCGGCGATGGCCGTCACCTGGCGCTCGTGCACTCCTTGACCGGCATCACGCTCGCACAGGACGGCCGCCTCGACGAAGCGATGGCCGCCCTGCGGCACGCCGAACGCCTCGCGATCATGGTGCACGCGCACGACGTGCTCGCGATCGTGTGCGGGAATCAGGCGAACGTTGCCATGATGCAGCACCGCCACGACCAGGCGCTGGCGCTCGCCGAACGCAGCGTGGAGCTGCAGGAGGAATCGGGAACGCCGCACGGCCTCGGGATCGCGCTCGCGTCGCTCGGCCAGATCAGTGTGCGGCTCGGCAACCTCACTCGCGCCGAGCAGGTCCTCAACCGCGCGCTCGACGTCCGCAGCCCGCTGCAGTTCATGCGTGAGACGACGGGCGCCGTGTTCGATACGCTCGCGCAGATCCATCTCATTCGCGGGAATCACGAGGAGGCCGGCCGTTTTCTCCAGCGTTCGCGCGAAGCGTACGGCGATCCTGGCGCCCACTCCAACCGCTGGTATCAATGGTCCGTGCGCGTGCTCGAAGGACGCGTCGCGCTCCGCGGGGGCCGTCCGGCCCAGGCGCTCGCGATTGCGGACGACATCGCGCAGGCCGCGGAAGTGCCGATGCACTACGCCGCCCAGGCGGAGTTGGTGGCTTCGGAGGCCTTGCTGGCGCTGGGACAGCACGAACAGGCGGAAGCGCGGCTCGACGCCGTGAACGCGCGTCTGCAGTCCGGCGGAATGACGAGCATCTGGGGAGAGTGCCTGCGGCTTCGCGGGCGGGTCCATGCGATCGCGGGCCGCCTCACGGAGGCCTACCATGAACTGGGGCAGAGCGTCAGCGTGTTCGACCTGCTTGGCGAGCGCTATCAGGCCGCTTTGAGCTATCTCGAACTCGGACGGCTGTCAGCCGGCGCGGGCGCTCGATCGCGGGCGTCGCGGTATCTCTCGGACGCGACCGCGATCTTCGAGGCCCTGGGCGCGGCTCCGGATCTCGCCGACGCGAAAGCTGCCGCCGCCGACATGCCCGCCGCCGGAACAGGCCCGTTCGTCGGCGTCCAGATGGACGGCGATGCCGCCATCGTCCGGCGAATCGTGGATGCCGCCGTCACGCCGGCGCTTCTCGCCCGCGAGGGGACAACGGCGCTGATGGAAGCGTGCGATGCGAGCACGGCCGTCATCTGCACCGAGTCGGGCGAGACCCTGCAGATCGTGTCGTCCGGCGGATGCAGTCCCGATGCGGCGCGGGCCGTTGCGGCGGCCGCGCTGCGAGGCGACTCGAGCCCGGCGTCTCCGCTGATGCTCGTCGAACCGATTGGCCGCGACGGGTCGTCCACGCGGTATGCCGTCGTGTCCAGCATGCGTCCCTTTCCGCCGACGGTGGTGCATCGGTTCCGCACGCTCTCGGCGGTGATTCGCCAGGGATTCGAATTGTGCGCGGCGCGTGAACGGCCACTCGAGCCTGCCGCGGGCGCAACGGAGCGGGCGCTCGAACCCGTGATCGAGGGATTCGTATGCGCATCAGCCGCCATGCAGCGCGTGATCGATCAGATGCAGCGGCTGCAGGGATCGGATCTCACCGTCCTGATCACGGGCGAAAGCGGTACCGGCAAAGATCTCATCGCCCGGGCGATTCACGCCGGATCCCCCCGGCGGGAGGCGATGTTCCTGCCCTACAACTGCACCAGCGCGACGCGTGAACTTGCCGACAGCCAGCTGTTCGGCCACCGGCGGGGGTCGTTCACCGGCGCTGTTGCCGATCAACCCGGTGTGCTGCGGACGGCGGTGGGCGGCACCCTGTTCCTCGACGAGGTCGGCGACCTGCCCATCGACGTCCAGCCGAAGCTGCTGCGGTTTCTGGAGCAGGGCGAAGTGCTCCCCGTCGGCGAGACGCGCCCCGTCCGCGTCGACGTGCGGGTGGTCGCCGCGACCAATGCCGATCTCGAGCAGCGTGTGGCGGAGGGGACCTTTCGGGAAGACCTCTTTTACCGCTTGAGCGTCATCCGCATCCAATTACCGCCGCTCCGCGACCGGCGCGAAGAGATTCCGCACCTCAGCACGTTTTTCCTGCGGGAGGCCAGCGAGCGGCTCGGCAAGCCCGGCGTGCGGCTCAGCCCCGAAACGCTCGATCTGTTCGATGCGTTCGGGTGGCCGGGCAACGTTCGCCAGCTTCGGAACGAAGTGCAGCGTGCGGTCGCGATGGCGAGCGCTGGCGGGCTGATTACCCCGGATCTGCTGTCGCCGGCGTTCGGCGTCGCGCCCGGACCTGCGCCACGCGGCCGCGCGCGAAACGTGACGTTGTCGGAGGCGGTCGATCGTCTCGAGCGCGAGATGATTGTGGGCGCGCTACAGCGCGCCGCCGGCAACATTTCGCAGACGGCACGGGTGCTCGGACTGACGCGGCGCGGGTTGTACCTGAAGATGGGCCGGCTGGGCGTCGAAGCGAATACTTAGTATCCAGCCAAAATATGGTTCGGTTAGCAGGTATCCAGTTCTCGTCACAGGCATTCCGGAGGATAAATCCTATAAGTCGCTTCATGGCAACATGTTAAGCGGCAGGATCGGCGACGCTGCAGCGGCGGCGCGAGAGTTGATATAGCTCCGGCCGGGTGTGAACCCGGAGGAAGTCCCAATGGAACAGCGTCTCCGTCTCGTGCAGGGTGGGCAGCAGCCGCGTGGTGAGAAACGGACGTCCGAGCGGCGTCGTCTCGAAGTGCCCGGACAGATTGTCTGGAAAGATGCCGGCGGCACGACCAGGTTTGCCTCCGTTGTCACACGCGACGTCAGCGAGCACGGCGTGGCGGTGCAATGCCTGAATGGCACCGCGATTCCGCGGTATCGATTGGTGTATTTCCAGATTGATCGCGAAGCGCGCAACCGGCCGGAGCTGCCGGCGGCGCTCCGGAAGCCGAACGTACTCTCCGCGGTTTTCCGAGTGGGACCGTATAGCGAGCAGACCGGCTCCCCCTCAGATTACGCGCTGCGCCTTCTGGTCGAACCCGCCCGCGACACCACCGCCACGACGCCGACATGGCCGACGGAGCGCACGCGAACGGCGTAAAACGTCAGTCGCCAGTAACCAGCTACCAGTAACCAGTAACCAGTAGCCAGTCTCCAGTCGTCAGTTTTCAGTCGCTGGCAGCATTAGCGAATCTGAACTGCTGGCGACTGGTTACGCGGTATACAGCACTCGCACCGAGCACCCGCACCGAGCACCGCGGACGGAGCACCGAGCACCGCGCGCGCAGCGCGCCCGCGCTAGGCTTTTTTCATTTCCGCGATTTTCTGCTTGGCTTCCTGCACGTACAGCGACTGCGGGAACTCGTTGATGATGCGGTTGTACGCGCGGGTGGCTTCGTCCGTCTTCCCGCCCTGCGTGGCCGTGCGCGCGAGCTGCATCAGGACGCCGTCGAGCGGCAACTGCGAATTCGGGTCCGTCGTCAGTTCCTTGAGGGTCGAGATCGCCTCGTCGTACTTGCCCTCCGCGGCGAGCACGTCGGCGAGGCCCAGCTTCGCAGTGCGGCTGTAAATGCTGGAATTGCCAGCTTTCGCGATGACTTCGCGATACCGCTGCTCCGCTTCCTGATATCGGCCCAGATCGGACAGCGTCGACGCTGCGCGGAACCGCGCGGTGATGCCGGCATCGGTCGACGGATACGAATCCGCCGTCTTTATCAACAGCGGGAGGGCGGCCTCGGCGCGAGCCTGCTCCGTCCGGAAGGTGCCGGGCTGCTGCACTGGCGCCGGACTGCCGGGCGCCGGGGCGGGCGGTGTCACCACCGGCGCTTCGGCGACTGCGAGCGCCTGTGCGAGGGACTCCGTGGCGTGATTTTTCCGGCTCGTTCGCCAGGCCACGAAGATCCCGAGCACCACCACCACCGCCACGATCGCGATCACGGACCACGTCACCGTCGTCTGGCGCTCCGCGAGCACCTCGCGCGCCTTCGCCACGGTATCGGCGAACTCGTTGCCCTTTAATTTGTGCCGCTCTATTCGTTTCATGTCTGCTTACAGGATTCCGAATTCCGTATCTGACGTCCTGCCGCTGCGCGGGGAATTTCCGCGCGAGCAGCAGCTGGTGCGCCCGGCAGGTCTCGAACCTGCGACCCCCGGTTTAGGAAACCGATGCTCTATCCTGCTGAGCTACGGGCGCGAGTAGGGAAACACGCCATTTTATCGCATCAGTATTGCAGGACCGCGCGCACGTTCTCCCCTGCCAGCTTTGCGCGGCCGTTCAGGTCCGCAAGCTCGATCAGGAAGGCCACACCCACGACATCGCCCCCGAGTTGCCGCACTAAGTCCACCGTCGCGCGCGCCGTGCCGCCGGTCGCCAGCAGATCGTCCACGACGAGCACCTGCTGACCGGGCTCGATCGCGTCCCGGTGCATCTCGAGGCTGTCGGTGCCGTACTCGAGCGCGTAGCTGGCGCGGATCGTTTCGGCAGGCAGCTTTCCAAGCTTGCGCACCGGTACGAACCCCGCGCCAATCCGATCCGCGACGGCAGCCCCGAGGATGAACCCGCGGCTCTCGATACCGACCACGAGCGAAATGCCTTTGTCGCGATACGGCTCCGAGAGGCTGTCGATCGCGAGCTTGAATCCCTGCGGGTCTTTCAGCAGGGTCGTGACGTCGTAGAACAGGATCCCCGGCTTGGGAAAGTCGGGGACGTTCCGGATGTGTGTCTTCAATGCATCCATATGTGCGGTCAGTGGACTGAAAAGCCGCTGCGGTGTGTGGGCACGTCCTCGCTCACGGCGACGTTGTCGACCTGGCAGGACGACGGGCCGCGTCGAAGCGCCGCTTCGACGGCATCGACCGCCGTCTCCTCACCTTCCAGAAAGGCTTCAACGGATCCGTCCGGGTTGTTGCGTACCCACCCGTGGACCCCGGCGCGCGCGGCCGCGGCTTCCGTGAAATAGCGGAAGCCGACACCCTGCACGCGCCCGGTGATGACGTACCGCCGCGCGACCCTCATGCGAAACGCGCATTATAGCCTTACCATGGCGGCATGGCCCATGTTCACTCGACGACCTACGGCGAGACCCGTCTGCGGCTGCTTCGAGTGCTGCACCGCGGCGACCGGCACGATCCGAAAGACGTCACCGTCAGCGTCCGCCTCGAGGGGGGCGACGCGCTGCCGCTCGAACCGTTGAAGAACGTCGTGTATCGCGTCGCGCGCACGCCGAACTTCCCGGAGATCGAGACGTTCGCGCTGGCGGT
>DATJFQ010000040.1:0-3397 GCA_035495555.1 Vicinamibacterales bacterium | reverse complement strand
GACGGCTGTCGATCAACAGTTACCGCCCGATCGAAAGCCGCTGCTGCCGCCACGCCGCTGACGCGGCCGATCATATCGGGCTCGTCTCGCTCCGTGACATGTGCCAGCCTTACTTGACCGAGCAGACGAAGTTCGCGGCGTCTTCCAGACTGCCTGATCCGTCGTAGCGGGCATAGGAGGGATACGCGCAGAGCGGACGCGTCCGTCCGGGGAAGTAGGTCGTACCCGGACGGGCCGACGCCTCGATGCGCGCCGGCGCGGCACCTTTCTCCACCCAATCGACGATCGTACTCAGCCCATCGAAGCTGTCGGTCGCGGGCCCGCCCGCGCAGTGGTTCATGCCAGGCACGAGGAACAGCCTTGCCCACCTGCCTGTGGACTGAGGCCCGCCGTTGTTGCGGGTCAGACGCTGGTAGTAGTCGATCGACTCGAGCGCCGAGAAGATCGGATCGGCAGTTCCGTGGAAAATCAGCAGCTTGCCGCCGCGCTTGCGGAACTCGGCCAGGGTCGAGTCGCGATACGTGTCGAAGACCGATGAAAACGCCTGCATCCGTGCGGGATCGCGATCGAAGTTGAACTGCGTGATCGCAAACGCCGGATCGGGCGGCGTGAAGAATTCGTGTGCGAGCGCGCCAGCCATCAGCGTGGCATTCGCCGCGTTCGGCGTGCCGGTCTGCGACGATCCCAGCTTCCACTGCCGCCATCCCGGCGCGGCGATTCCAGGATCCCAGGCCTGGCCGACATAGAGGCCTCGTCCTGAGGTATCGCGCGGACCGCCAAAGGTCCGCTCCAGGGCTGCGACCTGCACCGCCGACAGGCAGTTCGCGTCTTTCGCGCCAGCGCACAGCAAGCGCTTCGGATCGAAACGACACGCGTCGGGACGCAAGACCATTCCATCCGTTGCGCCGTCAGCAGCATCACACGCGGCGGTGATGCCACGCGAGACGAGCGCCAGGTCGGCGTCGCTGAACGCCTGGCTCAGGACGCGCTGTCCATCCGCATTCGTCGGAGCGACAGAGAGATACGTCTGGGTGTCCCACGCCGCGGCGATCGTTGCACCGCTCGACACGCTCATCGCGGGCGCGCAGATCGCGATGCCGTCGAAGTAGGCCGGATACCGTTGCGCGAACATCATGCCTTGCCGTCCGCCGCCCGAGCAGCCGACGAAGTACTGGCGATCGGGTGCGCGGCCGTAATAGCGCGCGATGAGGGCCAACGCGATCGTCGCGGTGCGTTCGTGGGCCGCATAGGCATGATCGATGCGCGCGACGGGATCGAGACCGAACTCCGGGGTCGGACCCTGATGGCCCGCGTCCGTTGTCACGACCGCGAAGCCGCGCTGCAGGCCGGTGTCCGGAAACGACCCTGTATTGCGTCCGACCGCCGGCGCGACGATGCCGTCGTTGCCGCCGCCACCTTGATACAGGAAGCGGCCGCTCCACGTGGTCGGAAGACGAAGCTCGAAGCGCGTCTCATACGCCTTTCCGTCTGCACCAGTACGCGGCGCCGCTGACCCGTGCACGATGCAGTGTGCCGGTTGCGCGGCAGACCCGGCGTCGTACGTCGTCGTGATCGCCGCAAGCGCGGCGATCTTCTCCGCACCGAGTGCCGTGCAGGCGGCCGCACCGGGAGGCATCGGATCGGCCGCGGCTCGTGTCAAGTCACCTGTGCTTGCTGCCCATGCCAGGACGACGACAGCGATCGTCGTCTGGAGAAACGTGCGACGATCCATTGCAACGCTCCTTCGCCGCGCGCTCACTGCGCAGCAGCGACGCGCCGCTCCACGACGGGCGGAGGGATCTCGCACGGTCGCGGACGCCATTTCGATGTGTCGGATTCCTTTTTGAACTGCGAGCTGATGACGAACTCCTGGGTGAGGTATTCCGGATCATTCACCACGGTCGTCACTATGAGCCACGTGCCGTCCTCAGGCAGCGTGAAGCTGTCGAGGAACTCCTTGACGACGGTTCGCCCGCTGTACGGAACACCGTTCGGTCGCAGATACCCGGGCAGGAGGTTGGTCGTGACCACTTCGAGCGAACCGCCGGTCGTCGCGCCTCCACGACCGAAGATGCCACGGTTCTGAGGCTGCCGGAACCATTTCGCTACGGACTGGCCTTGACGTGTCGACGGCGCCTGTACGGGCGAGCTTGCGAAGTTCAATCGGCGCGTTTGCGCGCCGGCATCGAATTCGATCAGCAACGTGGCGTCACCTTCCCATTGAATCCGCAGGCGACCGGGCTGGCGGATCAACGCCGGCGGTCCGAATGCCTTGCACAGATCGCCTCGCTTGCGATCCGCGTCGAGGTTCCACGCCTCTGCGATCTTCCGGCCGGCTTGCGTGAGGGGCACGCTGGCGGTGTCGCCCTTCGGAGGCGTGACCATCCTCCATCTCCAGTCTTCGGTAATCACCGAGACCCATTGCCCCGTCAGATCGAGCAGGGCAGCCTGGCGCGGCGGAGCCGCGGGAGCGCCGCGACCTTGTGCGCGGGCAGTGTCCGATCCGGCGACCACGCTCGCCACGATCGCGACGACCGCGAACGGGTGACACTTGTGATGAGTCATTCTTTGGGCCTGCTTGAGTCACCCTGGCCGCGGCCGGCCAGATCGCGGTAGATGGCTTCGACGAACATCTCGCGCGTCCAGTCGCTGCGCGGCTCGAACAGTCCGTCGTAATCGGAGGTGGGTCTTGCCTGTTGCACCTGCTCGAGCGACATCCCTTTGGCGACCATCGCACGCACGCGGTCGCGAATGATCGTCACCATGTCGCGATAATTGGCGACGTCGGTTTCATCGCTCAGACGACCTCGACCCGGGACGATGACGGTGCCGCCCTCCTGGTTCTCGCCCGGCACGGCGATATCGAGCACGCGATTCAAGCCTTCGATCACGCCGCCGATACTCCCGCCGCGTGCCGGATCGAAACGCGGGTATCCACTCGCGTCGAAGATCGCACCAGTGCTGATGACGTCGGAGCGCCTGAAGAAGACGATCGTGTCGCCGTCGCTGTGCGCCGACTCGACGTGCAGGAACTGTACGGCCTCGCCGTTGGAAAAGATCGACCACTCCGGCGTGAAGTACGTGTCGGTCGGCCACGCATCCGCAGACACGTTGTCGGCGGTCATCCGGTTCAACACGTTGAGATGAGCGATGATCGACGCACGAATGTCGAGCCCGCGCGGATCGATCGTGTCAATCACGCGGATGTAGCGGCCGGCCTTCGACAGCTTCGCGGCGCCACCGGCCTGCTGGTCGTCGCCGCTGGTCAGCACGATGTGCCGGATCGGACGCGGGCTCAGACGACCAACCGATTCGATGACCTTGTCGCTCAGAGCTGGCGGCTGCGTATCGACGACCAGCGGTCCTTCCGATCCGATCTGCACGGTCGTATTGCCGC
>DATJFQ010000039.1:0-4174 GCA_035495555.1 Vicinamibacterales bacterium | reverse complement strand
CGCAACTTCTCGGTGAAGATCAACGCGAACATCGGCAACTCCGCCGTCAGTTCCTCGATCGAAGAGGAAGTGGACAAGCTCCGCTGGGCGACGCTCTGGGGCGCGGATACGGTGATGGACCTCTCGACCGGCAGGGACATTCATCAGACGCGCGAGTGGATCCTGCGCAACTCCCCGGTGCCGATCGGTACGGTGCCGATCTACCAGGCGCTCGAGAAGGCCGGCGGCCGCCCTGAAGACCTGACGTGGGAGATCTACCGCGACACGCTGATCGAGCAGGCCGAGCAGGGGGTGGACTACTTCACGGTCCACGCGGGCGTGCTGCTGCGGTACATCCCGATGACGGCGCGCCGGGTCACCGGGATCGTTTCGCGCGGCGGTTCGATCATCGCGAAGTGGTGCCTCGCGCATCATCAGGAGAGCTTCCTCTACACCCGCTTCCGCGAGATCTGCGAGATCATGCGCGCGTACGACGTGTCTTTCTCGCTCGGGGACGGCCTGCGTCCCGGATCGATTGCGGACGCAAACGACGAAGCCCAGTTCGCGGAACTGAAGACCCAGGGCGAGCTGACGCGCATCGCCTGGGAGTACGACGTCCAGACGATGAACGAGGGGCCGGGGCACGTGCCGATGCACCTCATTCGCGAAAACATGGAAAAGCAGCTCGAGTGGTGCGACGAGGCGCCGTTCTACACGCTCGGGCCGCTCACCACCGACATCGCGCCCGGCTACGATCACATCACGTCGGCGATCGGCGCCGCGATGATCGGCTGGTACGGCACCGCGATGCTCTGCTACGTCACGCCGAAGGAACATCTCGGTCTGCCGGACCGCGACGACGTGAAGGCCGGCGTGATCGCGTACAAAATCGCGGCGCACGCCGCAGACCTCGCCAAGGGCCATCCGCGTGCGCAGGCCTGGGACGACGCGCTGTCGAGGGCGCGGTTCGAGTTCCGCTGGCAGGATCAGTTCAACCTCGCGCTGGATCCGGTGACCGCGCGCGCGTATCACGACGAGACGCTGCCGGCGGATGGCGCGAAGGTCGCCCACTTCTGTTCGATGTGCGGCCCGAAATTCTGCAGCATGGAGCTGACGCAGCAGCTGCGTGCGGAGGCGGAGAAGGGCATGGCCGAAAAGTCTGCGGAGTTCCGCGAGAAGGGCGGCGCGATCTATCTGAAGCGGGAGTGACGACCCCGTCGGGACGTTTCTACCGAGTGGCTGGCCGCCTTCGCCCACGATCGGATCCGGCTGTCGTCGTCGAAGAGCACGCACGCGTTCTCCGCAGTCCGTCGCCGTCGCTCGATGCCTCGGCGCTCGCGGCTGCGACGCTGACAATGACCATCAACTGTGGCGTCGCCGATCGACGATGACGGATTTCAGGCGGTCAACTGCGGCCGCACGAGGGCCTTGGGAATCCGCATCGCCTCCGCATCCGCGAGCGCCTCGTTGAGTTGACGTAACCCATACGCGCGTCCGCCGATCGCATCCCAGGGAATGCGCGCTGCATGTTGTTCGAGCAGCGTCAGCGCGCGCAGCAGATGACGCGCCTCGCTCCCCCAGCACCCTCTGATCTCCAGGTGTTTGCGATTGATGTCGCGGTGGCCGTTGATGCGGCTGTCGCCGACATCCGTGTAGTGCCCCGCGACGACGTAGCGGCCGCCATCGCGAAGCAGCGTGAGTCCCTCCTCGAGCGCGCGGGCGGACCCCGCGGCTTCGATCGCGATGTCCACGCCCTCGCCGTGCGTGTTCGCCCTGATTTGCGCCTGACGTTCCTCGATGGTCGTCTCGTTGAGATCGAAGACGTCGTCGGCGCCCATGCGGCGCGCAAGCGCGAGACGATCGGCGGGCGCGCCAACGGCAAAGATACGCGAGGCTCCGGCGACCCGGGCGAGCGCGATCGCGCTCAACCCGACGGCACCCGTGCCCTGCACGAGCACCGTCTGGCCGGGTTCGATCGCGGCGCGGTCGAGAATATGTGCCGACGTGAGCAAGCCGCAGCCGCCGCCGATGTAGGACTCGACGCTGACCCCATCGGGCAGCCGCGCAATGGACACGCCCGGCTCGAGATAAATCGCTTGTGACCAGCCGCCGAGCAGCCCTTCGGACGCAGGATCCGTGATGCCGTACACGCGGCGCGACGGGCAACGCGTCGGCGTTCGATGTACCAGACACGCACGGCAGCGGCCGCAGGTGCGATGGACGTCGAAGAACACGACGCGGTCGCCTTCGTGGAGTGCCGCGCCGTCCAGACCCTTAAGCGGCCCACGGATTTCGTCGAGCGTGCCGATGGAGACGTGCCCCGGAATGATCGGATACGGCACGCCGGCGAGCCGCCCATGCCACAGGTGGACGTCCGTGCCGCATACCTCGGAGCTGATCGTGCGCAGCAGGGCGGCGCCGGGCGCGAGGTCAGGTTTGGGAAACTCCCGGATTTCAATCGGCAGGCGCGGCGCCACCATGACGGCGGCGAGAACGGGGTCGCTCACCGCTGTAATCTACCTTGTACCGGATGGAGCTGGTGCACAAATGAATCGACGGATGCGTTTTCTGAATGTCGTGATCGTGGCGGTGCTGACCGGCAGTTGTGGTGCGACGGCGAAGCGCCCGGCGGGGCCGCCGGCGCCTGCCGCCGCAGCGGGAGCTCCGTTGCGCACGCACGAGAACCTGAACGCGACACTCTGGATGCAGACGTCGGTCGAGTATCGCGCGTCGGCGCTGCAGGCCTACCACACGGCGCGGCTCGCGCTCGACGCGGCGCTCGCGGATCCGCGCTGGACCGCGGCGGTCGAACAGACCGGAGACGCGGGTTCGAAGCCGCCGGCAATCGTGCTCGATCTCGACGAGACCGTCCTCGACAACTCGCCCTTCGAAGCGCGCATGATCGCCGAGTCGACGCTCGACAGACCGGTGCCGTACGACGAGACGGTCTGGCGGCGCTGGGTCGCGGAAAAGAAAGCGACCGCCGTTCCTGGCGCCGCTGAATTCCTGCGCTATGCGGTCGGCCGCCACGTCACGCCGGTGTACGTCACCAATCGCAACATCGACGGGGCGGATCCTCAGAAGGACAAAGGCGCGGGAGAGCGGGACACAATCGCGGTCCTGCGAAAGCTGAACATCCCGGTCGATGGCAACGGCGACACGCTGCTGATGAGAGGTGAGAACGGCTGGGACTCGTCGGACAAAGGCTCGCGCCGCGCGGCCGTCGCGGCGCAGTACCGGATTGTGCTTCTCGTCGGCGATAACTTCGAGGATTTCATCAGCGTGAAGGACAAATCGCTGGCCGGACGCGATACGCTCGCCGACAAGTACGCCGATTGGTGGGGCTCGAAGTGGATCGTGCTGCCGAATCCGACCTACGGGTCGTGGGAAGGCGCGATCACGCTTGGCGCGCCGCAGAACGACCCCGCCGCCGCCCTCGCGCGCAAGTACGCCGCCCTGCAGCTCGCGCGATAGCGCGGCAGCGCGCGCTGCCGCGCGCTATTCGGCGCGCAGCGAGACCATGGGATCGACTTGGGACGCGCGGCGGGCGGGCAGGTAGCTCGCGAGGAGGCCGATGACGATCATCAACACCGCTGCGGCGGCGAACGTGGGCGCGTCGATCGCGTGGACCTCGTAGAGCAGCGTGCCGAGCGCACGCGTCGAGAGCAGCGCCGCGACGAGGCCGACGACGACCCCGATTCCGACGACCCGGGCCCCCTGACCCATGACCATGCGGCTCACCTGTTCCGAGCGCGCGCCGAGCGCCATCCGTACCCCGATTTCGCGCGTCCGTTCGGCAACGAGGTACGACAGCACGCCGTACAGGCCGACCGTCCCAAGCACCAGCGCCAGCGCCGACACGACGCCGAGCGTCAGCATCGTGAACGAGAGCTGGACCATCGAATCGCGCGCGAGCCCGGCCATCGTGAACACGCGATACATGGGCGCCTCGGGTGCGACTTCACGTACGAGCGTCCGGACATCCGGCGCGATCGTTTCCGCTCTGGGCGTCTTTACCACGTAAGCGGGCGACGAGATGGCCCAACTCATGGGCTTCGGTCCCGCGAGCGGGAAGTACACGAGCGGTTGTGGGCGATCGCGGAAGCTGTCCTGCATCACGTCGCGCACCACGCCCACAACGGTGAACCAGTCCGGCAGCCCCTCCCGCTGGAGCCGCTTGCCGATCGCCGTGTCG
>DATJFQ010000038.1:0-100227 GCA_035495555.1 Vicinamibacterales bacterium | reverse complement strand
GATCTCGTCGTCATGCGGACCTGCGGGTTTGGCGATCCCCATGCCGCCGCGCGCGCCCATGACGGACAACCCGACGGCGTGCAACCGCTGGTGGTTGCCGCACTCTCGGCGAAGTGGTCCTACGGCGCCGGCGACATCGCGTTTGGGACCTTCCGGCAGGGCGTGCGTTCCGCCCTGGTCGAAAATTTCATCTGGCACGCTTCCCACTCGCTCCAGCACACCCTCTCTGGCATTGGTGAAGTGATTCTCGACACATATGCCGAAATTGCGGCAGTCACCTTGTCGGCCCAGGAGCGTCCGTACCGGCCGGCCGACCTGCTTTCGATCGATTCCGACCACCTTTATGTCGCGCGCGAGGAGCCGCTCGGTGTCGTGGAAGTGACTGTGGATCGGGCAGATCGGTCGCGGATGTAAGCACATCCACACGAAGTACGTAGCGCACGCCACAGGTTGGAGCCGGCAGGTGCATACCGACGAGCCTGAGGTCCCTTTCGAGTGGGCACGCACTCTGCTCTATGGTCGGCAGGAGGGACGATGCTTTTTACGATCGCGGTGATTCTGTTAGTGCTATGGCTGCTTGGGTTGGTGAGCGGCTACACGCTCGGCAACTTCATCTACGTGCTGCTGGTGATTGCCCTTGTGTTGTTCGTCGTGGGCCTCGTCAGCGGCCGCCGCACAGTCTGATACGCACGGCCAACCCCTTGGCTGCCGGCCAACGGATTGGCCGTCGGTTCGGTGTGACGGTGGGCAGAACCGCGGGATTCACTGAGTAAATCCGCGAGTTCTGCCCGCATAGCCGGAGGTACGCCGCTTGCTCCGTTCTGCCGCGCCTGGCTCTGCCGGTCGCAGGCGGAAGGAGGCAGCAGGCGTCCGGCGCCGGGCAGCAGCTCCTCCGGGCTGCAGCCGCGGCGAACGTCGCAGCTCACCGGATGCACGACATCCCCTGCTGTCTCCTTACGCCTACTTTTTACATCCGCTGTCAGGCCGATTACGTGCTCGCGCTGGCAATCTGCGTGAGCAGTACCGCTGGGTCGAAGGGCTTCGCCAGGTGAGCATCGAAGCCGGCGAGCCGGGCGCGTTCGACGTAGTCCCCAGACGCGTACGCGGTAAGGGCGATCGCGAACGTGCGGACGCCGGAAGGTTCATCCAGCGTGCGGATCTCCCGCAGCACGTCGAAACCATTCATCGCCGGCATCGCGAGGTCGCAGACCAGCACGTCCGCCCGCGTTGCCTTCCACGCCGCAATCGCCTCCGCGCCGGTGTGCGCGACACGCACGCGCGCGCCAGCTCCGGCGAGGGTCGTCGCGACCAGTTCGAGCGAATCCTCGTTGTCGTCCACCACGAGCACGTCCACGTCCGGGAGCCGTATCTCAGCCTTGGGCGCCGCGGCGGGTCCGGAGGCGGATTCCTCCGTCGGGCTCTCGACGAGCTGGCGCAATCGCACCACGAATTCGGCACCAAGGCCGCGGCCGGCACTCGACGCGGTGACGGTCCCATGATGCAGGTTCACGAGATCGTGGACGATGGACAGGCCGAGTCCCAGCCCCCCGAACTCGCGTGTGGTGGACCCATCCGCCTGCCGGAAGCGCTCGAAGACGAACGGCAGGAAATCCGGCGAGATGCCGATCCCCGTGTCGCGAACGCGCAGCACGAACTCTGAGCCGGACGCACCGAGCGTGACGACAACGACGCCTTCCGGGGGTGTGAACTTGATCGCATTGCTGAGAAGGTTCCACGCCACCTGCTGCAAGCGATCCCGATCGCCTGATACGAGCGCTGGCTCGGACGGGACCGTCACCTCGAGAGCGACAGGCTTGGCCGCTGCGGTGCCCTGCAGCGAGTCGGTGGCCTGTTTGACGACGTCGCGGAGATCGACCACTTCGACCTTCAGATTGAGTTTGCCCGTGGCAATTCGCGAGACCTCGATCAGATCCTCGATCAGCCGCGTCTGCGTGCGGGCGTTGCGGTGGAGGGTCTTGAGGCCTTTCGCCAGCGTTTCCGGCGGCGGGTTCGTCGTCGAGAGAATGTGTGTCCAGCCAAGGATCGCATTCAGCGGCGTCCGCAGCTCGTGCGAGACGGCCGCGAGGAATTCGTCTTTCAGGCGGCTGGCTTCACGCTCGCGCTGGAGGAGCCGGGTCCGCTCGCCCTCCGCGCGCTGAATGGCGCCGAGCATGGCGTTGAACGATCGCACCAGGCTGCCGACCTCGTCGTTGGTCGTCTGCCTCGCGCGGAGCCCGTAGTCGTTCGTACTCGACACGCGGTCGGCGGTTTGCGCCAGCTCGGAAACGGGCTGCGCGATGGACCGCTGCAGCCGTCCGATGAGCAGCAGAGCAACAGCCGCCGCAACGAACAATGCCAGCACCGTGACGCCGGCCTGCACGCCGACCGTGCGATACACCTGATCCAGGTTGCCGACGACGTGCACGACGCCGACGCGGCGACTGTCGATGTAGACGTCCTGCATCTGATGGACCTGCCCGGCGCGTAGGGAAACGTCCCGCGCGATGGCACGCGGACACGCTTCGCCGCTTCGCGCATACCCGCCGAGGTACTCGCCCGCGGCGTCGAACACGCAGACCCGATCGATGCTGGTGCGCTCTCGCAGGGCGGCGGCAAGCTCCGAGATCGTCTTGCTGTCGCGGACGCTGACCGCGAGGTTCGTGCTGTCGGCCACCATCGATGCGGACGCGGCGATGTCATTGACGATGTCGCGGCGGACCGAGACGTAGACGGAAAGGATGAAGGCGATGCCTGCGATCACGAGCGCGCAGATCGTGGGGGCAAGCCCCAGGATCACGGCTTTTCTGGCGATCGGCTGGTCTTTGAACGCCTTCATCTGAGCACTCTTCGCCGCGCCCCCTCTACCTGGTCCAGGTCAGCCGCACGTAGGCCGCACGCTTGATCTCCACCGTCGGACCGGGGTCTCGCGCCCACTCCGCATGGTGCGCGTGCAGGAGGTTCTGCCCCACAACCTGCAGCGACAAGCCGCGGTTCACCGTCCACATTACCGGCACATCGAGTTCATGGTATGCGGCAATCGAAGAATCTTCGCGTTCGCTCACGTACCGGTAAGTCGGTGTGATGTCGAGGCGATCGTGCGACGCGACGCCCTGCACCACGACCTGGTGGTGCGGCGTTCCCGACAGAATTATCTGCGTCAGCCCCAGCCCCGGATCCAGCCCCGGCTTCACGCTCAGATCCGTGTGCAGGTACGAGTACGAACCCCGCACTCCAAACGACGGCGAGAACGAGACGTTTGGCGCAATCTCGAAACCCTGCGTCGGACCGGCGATGGCGTTCGTGAAGGGAAAGGTCACGCGCACGTATGTGGTGCCGTCGCGCGTCGGTGTGTCGACGCTCCCTTTGCCAAGGGCGATCACATCGCTGTAGCGGTGACGGAACACGGACACGTCCACGTACGCGGCCGTCGAGACGAGCGCGCGGTAACCGCCTTCGACGCTGATGAGGTGTTCGGCCGCAAGGGCACGGTCGCCAATCAGACGCGCGTAGATCGGGGACGAGTCCTGGAAGCGGACGAACTGCTCGACCGAAATATCCGTCTCGAGGCGCGACGGCGTGCGGGCGGTACGCGTGACGGAGAACCACGCGGACTGCCGCGAGGTTGGCGTCCACAGGAGGCTCGCGCTCGGCGAGAATTCGAATCCGGTGTACGTGTTGTGTTCGAGTCGTGCGCCGCCAGCGGCCGAGAGCCGCCAGCGCAGCGCGACGGTGTCCTGAGCGAAGACGTTGTACAGATCGTACGCCTGGTCGTGCGGTTCGAAGTCCGCCGCTTCGATCGTCTGCACGTACGTCGCGGGTCCATTTCGGAAGCCGCCGCCCCAGATCACCTTGTGGTCGGGTGCCGGAGAGAACTGGTGCACGATGTCGAGATCATAGATGTTCCGCGTTTCGCCGTAATCCGTCCCCAGCCGGTGCGTCCGATCCCAGTAGCCCTGGACGGTAAGGTTCGCGCCCGCCGCGAGCTTCCGATCCCATCGCCCGACGATGTTCTGCCCCGACACGTCGGCCGGGGTATCGACGAGTGAGTGTCCGGGGGGACTGAAGGAAGCGACGAGCACGCTCTCGCCGATTTCGCCCGAATACGCATCGCCATGGAGCGTGAAGGTGTCACGCGTCCCGTTGCTGAAATCGGCGCGGAAGCCGCCCTGGGCCATGTGCCACCGGTCGAAATCGCGCCCGTCGGAGTGCCACTCGGGGCCGCGGTCGAACGCCAATCCGTACACCCGGTAGCTTCCCGAATCCTTGATGCGGCCGCCGTACCGCGCGCCTGCGAGCCCCCGGTCGACGGTACCTGCAACGCCGGTCAAATAGGTCCCGGAGGTCTGCGCCGCCGGGCGGGTAATGATGTTGATGACACCGTCCACCGCGTTTGCGCCCCAGACAGTCGAGCCGGGGCCGCGAATAATTTCGATGCGATCGATGTCGTCGAGCAGCATGTTCTGCAGCGACCAGTGCACCCCGCCGAAGAGCGGCGTGTAGAGGCTCCGGCCGTCGATGAGGACGAGCAGCGATTTCGAAAACTGGTCGCCGAAGCCGCGCACGCCGACGACCCAGTTGCGCGAGGAATCGATCCGCGCGACCTCCACGCCCGGGGCGAGGCGCAGCACGTCGGCGATCGTCGTCGCGCCGCTGCGCACGATATCGTCGTGCGTCAGAACGAAAATAGCCGCGGGTGTCTGCCAGACCTCTTCGGGCTCCTTCGACACGCTCGTCACCACAATTTCTCCGAGCTGTTCGAGCGTGAGATGTTTGAGCTGTGCGTCCGGTTGATCGCTCTTGTCGCCTGCCGCAGCCGCAGACGCGCCCATCGGCGAGGCAGCGACAAAGCACAGCGCGAACACGAAAGCGCGAGCGGTCATGAAATATTCCTGGCCACTTGGAGCACCTTGGAACTGAATTGAAGATTCACCCTGGCGGCGGCGGTCTGGTTGAGATCGAACCGAACACGCCCCTGCTCGATCACGAACGTGATCAT
Organism: Vicinamibacterales bacterium; assembly: GCA_035495555.1. Lineage (GTDB taxonomy): Bacteria > Acidobacteriota > Vicinamibacteria > Vicinamibacterales > 2-12-FULL-66-21 > DATJFQ01. Next base: position 95,231 of record DATJFQ010000038.1, on the reverse strand, counting down.
GCCGCCGCGCTGCTCGAACCGCGGCGACTCGCCGATGGTCAGCACCGGCGCGTTCTGCGCGACCTGTTCGAGCGCGCCCGTCGCGTCGGCATCCGATCCGATGAAGAGCACGTGGCAATCGATGACGGCTCCCGGCGACGTGATCGGGACGATCGCGACCGGATGTGAGCCGACGCGCTCACTCTGAAATGTCTGGCGCAGCGCGTCACCGAACGGATTCGGCGTCGCGATGCAGAGGTTCAGCGGCGCGTCTGGCGATCGGAAGGCCGTGGCCGGCCACGTCGTGAACGGCAGCAGGTTGAAGATGTACGCGGCTTTGACCTGATATTCCCGATCCTGGGGTGGGACAGTCCGGGCCGGGGGCGTGGCAATCGCCGCCGCCGAGAACTGACTGAGCAGCGCGAGGGCGCACGTTGCACGAATCCGTGAGAGGCGGGCCACCGGGAACGACGATTATACCGCCCGTCGATTCGCGCCGCCTCGTTCAGCGCTGCTGCTCGCGCCTTCGAACTGACGCGTCGCTCCGGCCTCGCGCGCGTCATAATGACAGGCGATGCTGGACGCTGCCGGGACGCTGTTCCCGCGCCCACTCTCCTCGTATCCCGCCGCGGAGACGCTCGCGTCCACTCTCGCCGCCCGCATTCACACAGAACCGTTCAACGTGATCGCGACGGTGATTTTCCTGCTCGCGGTCGTCCACACGTTCGTCGCGGCCCGGATCACGGAAGCCGCTCATCGCGTTCAGCACCGGCACGACGAGCGGGCGCGGCGCTCCTCGCGCCCGCTGGGGCCAAGCATCGCGGCCGAGATCCTGCACCTGCTCGGCGAGGTCGAAGTGGTCTTCGGCGTGTGGGCCGTCGTCCTGCTGATTGCCGTCTGCGCATATGCCGGATGGGACGCCGCCACGCAGTACTTCAGCGACACGGTCGACTACTCGGAGGCGCTGTTCGTCGTGGTCGTCATGGCGATGGCATCGACGCGTCCGATCGTCGGCTTCGCCGAGGGGGCGCTGCGGCGGGTTGCGAACCTGGCGGGCGCGACGCCGGCCGCCTGGTGGGGGTCGATCCTGATCATCGGTCCCCTGCTCGGGTCGCTCATCACGGAACCCGGCGCGATGACGATCGCGGCGCTCCTGCTGGCGCGTCAGTTCTTCGACCTGCGTCCCTCTCCGGCGCTGCGCTACGGAACGCTCGGCCTGCTCTTCGTGAACATCTCGATCGGCGGCACGCTCACACACTTCGCGGCGCCGCCCGTCCTGATGGTCGCGCGGCCGTGGGGCTGGACGACCGGATACATGCTCACGCATCTGGGCTGGCGCGCGGCGCTGGCGATCGTCCTCTCGACAGCGGCGTACTACGCGATCTTCCGCCGCGAGTTCGCCGTTCTCGCGCTGCGCCCCGCACAGGCCGACGTCGAACAGCCCGACGAGGAAGCGGGCGCGCTCGCGCTGGTGCCTGTTCCCGCGTGGATTGTCGTCGTCCACATCGCGTTCATCGCGTGGACGGTGATCACCGCGCATTACCCGGCGCTGTTCATCGGCGCGTTCCTGTTCTTCCTCGGCTTCCTGCGCGCGACCGCGCGATACCAGGCCAAGCTCGAACTGCGCACGCCGCTCCTCGTCGGATTTTTTCTGGCGGGCCTCGTGATCCACGGAGGCCTGCAAGGCTGGTGGATTGCGCCGGTGCTGGCCAGCCTTTCCGCCTCGGCGCTCTTCGTCGGGTCCGCGTTCCTGACGTCGTTCAACGACAACGCGCTGATCACGTACCTGGCGACGCTGGTCCCCAATCTTGGTCCGGAGCTTCAGCGCGCCGTCGTCGAAGGCGCCGTCGTCGGCGGCGGCCTGACCGTGATCGCCAACGCGCCCAATCCGGCCGGTCAGGCGCTGCTGGCGCGCTTCTTCGACGATGCGGTGTCACCGGCACGGTTGTTCGCCGGCGCTGCCCTGCCCACGCTGATCGCGGCTCTTGTCTTTTGGATCTAGCGACATCGACTCCCAATCCGTTTCGAGCCTTGGGAGTTGGGAGTGGGAGTTGGGAATTGACAGAATTCAATCAATAAGGACTCTGGCCCCCGGTTGCGCCGTACACCTCACCGGTGGCAAAGCGTGACTCGTTCGACGCGAGGAACACGTACAGCGGCGCGAGTTCCGCAGGCTGCGCGGGGCGGCCGTACGCGGTGTCGCCGCCGAACTTCCTGATCTGATTTTCGGGCATCGTAGACGGGATGAGCGGCGTCCAGACCGGCCCTGGTGCGACCGCGTTGACGCGGATCCCGGACTTCATCGCCGTGGGCGCGAGCGCCTTGGTGAAGTTGACGATGGCCGCTTTGGTCGGCGCGTACGCGAGCAGCGATGGGCTGGGGTCGAACGCCTGGATCGAGGCGGTATTGAGGATCGCGCTCCCCGGCTTCATGCGAGGCAACGCGGCGCGGCACAACCAGAACATCGCGAACACGTTCGTCCTGAACGTCCGCTCGAACTCCTCGGTCGTGATGTCGTCAATCGACTCGTACGTGCGTTGGAAGCCCGCGTTGTTGACGAGAATGTCGAGGCGGCCGAAAGCGTCGAACACGCGATCGATCATCTTCTGACAGTGCTGCTCGTCCTGGATGTCGCCCGGCAGCCGCATCGCTGTGCGGCCGGCGTCCTCGATCCATTTCACCGTCTCCTCCGCATCGCGCTCTTCTTCCGGCATGTAGCTGATGGCAACGTCCGCGCCTTCGCGCGCGAACGCGAGCGCCACGGCGCGGCCGATGCCGCTGTCGCCGCCCGTCACCAGGGCCACTCGATCTTTGAGCCGGCCAAGCCCGACGTAGGACTTCTCGCCGTGGTCGGCGCGCGGCGTCATTTCGGCCTCGTGCCCCGGGGGATCGATCTGTTTCTGGTGGTACTCGGGCCCTGGTTCCTGCGGTCGGGGATCTGCCGGGCTCGGGTCCTGGAGAGATTTGGTTGCCATGCGCGGAGCGGTTACAACCGGCATGCCACGGCAGCGTCAACGCCCGCCGGAGAACGCATTATGCTGAGCAGATGAAAGGGATCGACGCGGACGTCGATCGGCTGTATCAGTTGCCGCCCGACGCCTTCACCGAAGAGCGGAATGCGCTCGCGAAGCGCGCCGGACGCGAAGGCGGGCAGATTCGGGCGCTCGGCAAACCGTCGGTGCCGGCCTGGGCCGTCAATCAACTCTATTGGAGCGATCGGGATGAGTGGGATGGCCTGATGGCGGCGGCCGACAACCTGCGCCGGGCCCACAAAGCCGTGCTCAGCGGGCGCGAGGCGGATGTTCGCGCGGCCGGAAAGGTGCACGACGAGGCGGTCGAGTCGGCGTTGAAGGCGACGCTGAAGATTCTCGAACAGTCATCGCACCCTGTCACGGACGCGACGCGGCAGGGCGTCCTCAATACTCTTCGCGCGCTGCCCTCCGACGTCGTTCAGCCAGGACGGCTCGTGAAAACACTTCAGCCCGGCGGTTTCGAAATGCTTGCCGGCCTCACTGTTGGCGGCGCGAAGGGTTCATCGGGAACAAAAGCGCAGCGCGGCGCCGCCGCGCCCGCACACTCACACCCAGCCGCGCACCCGGCCTCACGTACACACGCTCACGCCCGGCGGCCTGACGCTCGCGCTGTGGCAACGGCGCGACAGGACGTCGCGTCAAGCGAGCGCGCGGTCCGCGAAGCGGAACAGGCCGCGCGGCGCGATGAGTTCGAGTCAGCGCGTCTGGCCCGCGAAGAACGACGGGCGGCGGGCACTGTCGAGAGCGCGCGCAAAGCCATGGAAGAAGCGAAAGCCGACCTCGAACGCGCCGAAGCCGCCTTGACGAGAATTCAGACGGAGCGTGAGACTGCCGAAAAGCGCATTCCTGACGCTCGTGCGGCCGTCACCGCCGCGCAGAAACGCGCAGACGCCGCCGCCGCAGCGCTGAAGAAGCTGACCGCCCCTCACTGATCAGCATTCAGCATTAATGCTCTGCTTGATCACAGAGTCCATCGAGTGACAAGGTTGGCGGTCGCCCTGCGAAGGACGCTCGAGGTGTTCGTGCTTTTTCGATCCCGTTTCCGTTCTGTGGTGCTCTTCTCTACGCTCGTGTTCATCGGGTCGGCGTCTGCCGCCTCTGCGCAGCAGACGATCGTCTTCTTCCGCCATGGCGAAAAGCCGTCGTCGGGGCTCGGTAACCTGTCGTGTCAAGGCCTCAACCGCGCGTTGGCGTTGCCAAACGTGCTCCTCGCCCGGTTCGGGACACCGGATTTCCTCTACGCACCCGATCCATCGGTCAAGATTTCGGACGCCGCCGGCAGCTTTTACTACGTCCGGCCGCTCGCGACGCTCGAGCCCACCGCAATTCGCGCCGCGCGCTCGGTGAACACCCACTATGGCTACACCGACATCTCGTCGCTGGAGTCGCTGATCATTCGATCGTCGAAGGCGAACACGACCATCTTCGTCGCGTGGGAACACATCTACCTGCAGAAGGTCGTGCAGGACATCATGAATCGCTACGGCGGTGGCGCTACCGTACCGGCGTGGGCGTCGACGGACTTCGACAGTCTTTATATCGTTCACGTGGATTACGCGGGCGGCGGCATCTCGGCGACCTTCGAACGACAGAGCGAAGGGTTGAACGGCCTGTCGTCCGTCTGTCCGCAATAGCCTCGCAAGGCGCGAGGCGGGAGGCGCGAGGTGCGAGCCGCGAGGCGGGAGGCGGGAGGCGCGGGGCAGCATTCCGGATCAGGTGTCCACGGCGGCGGACGCTTGCCGGCGCCGGCCATTGCATCCGCGCGATTCCGGGCGCAAAATCGAAGCACCGGCGTTGGCAACACCGTTGATACAGAGGGACACATGTCCATAACCAGATTCGTCACCCCGGTCGCGGTCGCGGTCGGCATCGCGGCTTTTGCGACTCCGGCGCTTGCCCAGCGTCGCGGGAGTCACGGGAGCAGCCGCGGCACGGCCGTCTCGCGGTCCCGTCCGGTCTACGTTCCGCGGACCGTGATCGTCAATCGCGGTTACTCCCGGCCGTATACCTACTACCGGCCGTACTACCGGTTCGCGCCCCGGATCAGCCTCGGCATCGGTTTGTGGGCGGGATATCCGGTGACGTGGTCCGGCTATTACTGGTCGGGCTATCCGTATTCGTACGGCTACCCGTACCCGGCCTATCCCTACTACAACGGGTATCCAGCCCCGAGCTATCCGTACGGAACGTACCCGCCGGCGAGTTATCCGTATCCGCCGTCGAACTATCCGTCTCCGAACGACCCGTCGAACTATCCGTCGGGCAATTACCCGTCGGCCAACTATCCGTCGGCAAACTACCCGTCCTCCAATTACCCGTCGGCCACCTATCCGTCCGCCTCATCTCCAGACAGCTCCGGCTACGTGGATGACGGTCGCGGCAACCCCGACACGGTCGACGTGCGCCCCGGTGCAGCGCCAGCGACAAGCGGCGGGGTGAGCTTCGAAGTCGATCCGCCGACCGCGTCCGTGTTCATCGACGGGAAGTACATGGGGACGGGCGCCGACTTCGGGCCGAACGTGCAGCCCCTCGGGTTGACGCCCGGGCGCCATCGCGTCGAGATTCGCGCCGAAGGATACGAGTCGATGTCGTTCGACGCCGACATCGCGGCCGGTGAGGTGACGCCATACAAAGCCTCGCTTCGTCGTCGATAGGGCAAATAAAACTCCCAATTCCCAACTCCCAACGCCCAATTTCCTCAACTCCCAATTCGCGAGGCTGGAGGTTGGGCTTGGGAATTCGGAGTTGGGAATTCACACTCCGCTGGCCAGCCAAAAGGCGCCATCCAGGCTGACTAATTTTCGCGAAGATCGCAATTTCCGGCCAGTTTTTGCGATTCTTCTCGGCAACCTGCGTGCACAACAGATGGCGTGCGACTCGCGCGCGCCGTCCTCGCCGTCTTCATCGCCCTGCAGCTCGCAGACGGACTGATCACGTTTGCGGCCGTCCAGATTTTCGGTCCTGCCGCCGAGGGCAACCCGATCCTCGTGACCTGGATTGGCGTGGCGGGTCCCGCCACGACCCTGCTGATGGCCAAGGGGGTTTCCTGCGCGCTCGCCGTGCTGCTCTACAGCGCCGGCCGATTCAAAACGCTTGGCGCGCTCACAGTGGTCATGCTCGTCTGCGCGATCGGACCGTGGTTGTCGGTGCTCACCGCGATGCCCTGAGGCAAACGGATATACAATCTCCTGCCCCAGCATCCACGCCGGAGTACGTCCATGAAGAAGGTCGCGATCGGCTGTCTCATCGTTCTCGCGGTCGGCTGCGTTGCCGCCGCGGGCGTCGGCTACTACATCTACGGAAAAGCGAAGGCGTCGTACGCGCAGCTCAAGTCGACGGCGACGCAGTTCGCGGAACTCGGGAAGATTCCGCAAATTGAAGACGGCGTTCAGGTCAAAACCCCGTTCCTGATCCCGTCCGGCGGCACGTTGACCCAGAATCAGGTCGACAAGTTCGTCGAGGTGCAGACGCGCGTGCGAGCGAGGCTCGGCCACAATTTCGACGTGCTGCAGCGCAAATACAAGACCTTGACTGACAAGAAAGAAGCCAGCGTCCTGGACCTGCCGCAGTTGATTGCGGCCTACCGCGATCTCGCGGCGAGCTGGCTCGACGCCAAGCACGCGCAGGTCGAGGCGCTGAACGAAGTGGGACTCTCGCTCTCGGAGTATCGCTGGATCCGCAGCGAAGCTTACAAGTCGCTGAAGCTCCCGCTGGTCGACATCGACTTCGGGAAGATCGCGGAGCAGATTAAACACAACGAGGAGCCAAACCAGGAGATCATGCTCGGGGGGGCCTTCAGCGGCCCATCGTCGTCCGCGAACGTGAAACTCGTCGAGAAGTACCGAAAGCAGCTCGAAGACAATATGCCGATGGCGACGTTTGGACTCTGACGCTGATAACTCCCAACTCCCAATTCCCAAATCCCAACTCCCAAACTCTTCGGGCAAGCGACGTTGGAGGGATTCGAGAGTTGAGCTTGGGGGTTGAGCGTTGGGAATTTGACGGCGTCAGGCGCGTCCTCTAATGACGTTCCAGGGACGCGCGATCCCAACCGGCAAGCGTGGCGGCCGCATCATACGTGCTGTCGACGAAGTCCGCGATCATCTGGTCCGGTGATGAGGCCGTCCTCACGGCCTCGTATGGGAGGATGAACTCACCGAGCTCCCGGTGATAGTAGGCGGCTGCCGGCTTGATCGCCGCCGTTTTCAGGCCTCCGGGTTCCGGGACCGCGTACGCATAGAACGCGGGTTCGAGTACCGGCCCGCTGCCTGGCCAGAAGCCGTGGCTGATCACTTCGTGTGAATACGCCTCTCGCATGAATGCCGGTCCCTCGCGCGGCGGCGCCGGGCGTCCTGAGAAACGCGTCACCGCCAGATCGAAGCTGCCCCAGAAGAAATGCACGGGGCTGCACTTGCCGATGAAAGGCGTACGGCAATCGCGGAAGACGCGATCCACCTGCACCAGAATCTTCCAGAAGCGGTTCGCCATGACCGGGTCGTACTCGCAGTGCTCCCGGTCGTCGGTGAAGCGGATCGGCGACGGGATCTCCACCGGCGTGGTCCAGATCGTCACCGGCAGCCCCATGTCGCCGAGCAGCGCCATCACCGCCTGATAGAAATCCGCGACGCACTGCGCCGCCAGCGGCAGCGCCCGTTCGGCTCCATCCGACGTGCGGATGTACAACCGGTGGGAGACGAAGTCGAACTCGATGGTGAACGTGCGCGAATCGTGCGACAGGAGGGGCGTCGTCAGCCCGCAGGCCGTCACGTGGAGCGCGATGCCCCAGGAGTGATTGATTGGCGGCGCCAGCGCCAGCGTGATCTTCCCGACGATTTGGGACCACATGTGGACCGTCGCGTACGTGTTCTTCCAGCGCTCATATGGCAGCGCCGGCCAGGTGTCCTCAGCCATGTTCGCATCATACCGCCGCCGTGGACTGCAGCGCTCCGGGTTGCCGCCACTCCCGGTGTTGTTGATCGGTGTGAGGTGCGTCGCTACAAGCGGCGCAGGTCGGATAGATCACACGTGAGCAGCGGCTTCGCCGGATCGGTCAGATCCAGTTGGCGAGCCGTTGCGACGAAGCCGTTCGGCTTCAGCCCGATGACCGCGCGAATCAGGTGCAGGCGATCGAACAGACCGGCGAGGCCGATGACGTACTCCGTCACCTCGTAAGGGACTGGTCCGCTGCAGCGCAGTTCCTCGAGGCGTCCGATGCGCACGCCGTTGCGGGTGTGGACCTGGCGGCCGAGCACCTCGTCTAGACAGAATTCCCGCACGCCTGCTGCACCCATTTCGCTCACGCACCCGGAAAGTGGCGGACGACCGGCCGGAGCCGCTGCTCGACCGCGAGTGCCGCCGTATCGCCGGCCGTGAGGCGCAGCTTGACGTTGTCGGTGACGCTCTCGATGTCCTCGACGGCCAGCCGCACGGGGCGACCCTCCTCTAATTGGAACACGTGCTCGATCGCCCGCGCGATGCGCCCTACGACCGGATGCAGTCTGGTACCCAACGCCGTCGGGCCGATCTCGATCGCGATGACGTGCGCCATGCCGTTCCGCGGCTGCGCGAGGACGACGCGGTCGACGCGCCCGATCTCGCGCCCGTTGCGGTCGATCACGCGCTTGTCTTCGAGGTCGCGCGCCAGATGGAGGTCAGCCACCGAAGATCTCCAGCGGCACCACGACGATCGCGAGGAGCGCGCCCAGCACGGTCAACGCCGCCAGGAACGCATTGCCAACCGGTCCGCTCGTGTGTGATTTCACATACCGGCTGTCGTTCATCAGCGCGAGGAACGGCAGCACGACGATCGGCATGATCACGACCGTCAGTGCGAGCGAGATCATCGTCAGTCGCAGCGGATCGAACCCGATGAGTCCGATGATGACGCCTGCGATCGTGACGAGCGTGAACGCAGCCGAAAACCGCGTCGCGTCCGTCCGCGGCTTGTTCGCGCCCCACGGCCACCCGAACGCCTGGGAAAACGCATAGCCGGCATTGAGCGCAATCTCCACCGCCGCCCCAAGGCAGCCGATGCCGAGCGAGGCCGCGAATAACCCTATCGCCCATCGGTGAAACACGGGTACGAGCATCAGCGCCGCCTGGTCGTACGAATCGACGGTGATGTGCCGCGGCCCCAGCACCATCGCGCTCGTAACGAGGACGCCCATTGAAACGATGCCTCCGAAACACATGCCCAGATACGCCGTCGTCCGGTTCACCCACAGTTCCTTTTCAGCGAGTTTTTCCTCGAGCGAGCCCGACGCGTAGAAGTTCAGGAGGTATGGGCTGATCGTCGCGCCAACGATGCTGACGCACATGAACGCGTACCGGACGGGATCGTGCGCCGGCAGCGATGGCACGAGCGACCGCGCCAGATCGTGTGTCGACGGCTGCAGCCGCCAGGCTGCGTAGACGAAGCACAGCGTCACGAGGCCGAGCAGTCCGAAGCCGTATTCGATGATGCTGAAGCCCGCCATCGCGAGGACCAGCCAGACGACGATGCCAATCGGCAGAATCCACCAGAGAAAACCGATCCCCGTGACAAGCTTGATGGCGATCGCGGCGCCCCCGATTTCTGCGGTGAACAGGAGCGTGTCGATGCCCAGTTCCGCGGCGAGCGGGACCCACTGGAAGGAAATCCCGAAGCGCTCGCGGACGGCGGCATCGATGGAGCGCCGGCTGACGGCGGCGAGCCTGCCGGACATCTCGATCATCACTGCGAGCATCAACGTCGCCAGCGCAATCGCCCAGAGCAGCTGGAATCCGTATTCGGCCCCCGCCTGGGCGGACGTCGAGATCGATCCGACTTCGATGAATCCGCCGATGCTCGTGACGATGCCGAGGATCACGTCGACGATCGCGCTCACGGCGAGTCTCCTGCGGGCACTTGCGTGAGATGCTGCTGCGCGGAGGCGGCGTCGTGGTTTCGCGCGTCGTCGATCAGCGCCGCGAGCGCCCGCGAGAGCTGTTCGGCGTCGCGCGACAACGACGCGCCTCGGGGATCGAGGAGCAGTTTCGGAGCGGCATTGAGCGACGCGCGCTCTTTGTCGAGAAGTTGAAGGGTCTGCTGAAATGCCGTACCGGCGTAGGTCGCGGACACATCACCGTTGCGCCAGGCCTCGGCGATGGCGTGCGTTGTCGCCTTCAGACCGTCGATTTTCTTCTGGGCGTCCTGAAGCTGCTTATCCGCGCTGCTGCACGCCGTAAGCCCGGCTGTGATGAGCACCGCCGCGAGGACGGCCGGAGGGGTGCGTCTCTGCACGATGTCGAGCTGAGCAAAATCCGCGCCCGCTCAGGCCCGACTGCCGTGCGCGGGTCTGACGGAGACCTGTCAATGGCAGTGTCGTTTATCGGTTCGGCGGTCCACCGCCGCACTACCGAACACGATTGGGGCAGCGGTTATCGCGTTCCGAGCACCAGCGTTGACGGGGTTGGCGTCGGGACGATCTCGACCGAGGTGAATCCGGCATCCGACAGCCACTGTCGGTAATCGGACTGCCGCCACGTGAGGCCGCCCTTGCTGACGAGCACCATCTGCGACGCAAACAGCATCGCAAAAGGATGGCCGTTGCGCTGCTCGTCGAGCACGAAATCGTTGATGACCAGCGTGCCGCCCGGTTTCAATGCGCGGTGGAACTTCTTGTACAACGCGACGTTCTCCTCGGGCGTTTCCTGATGCGCGATGTGGGAGAAGATCGCGAACTCGTATTCGGCCGTTCCGAAGTCCGCGTCGTGGAAATTACCGTCGATCGTCGAGAAGCGATCGCCGACGCCGTGTTTCGCGACAAACGGCCTCGCGAGCCGATTCACGTTCGGCCAATCGAGCTGGACGCCGTGCGCGCGCGGATTCGCCCGGAGCCAGACGGCCGACCATACGCCGGAACCGCCGCCCACGTCGAGCCACCTGATCGCGCCGGCCTTCGCGATGCCGAGCCGGTCGGCCGCGAGCTGCGCCACGGGATACGACAGCGTCGCGATCGCGGGTGTGAGTTGCTCCCAGAACGGATTCTGCGGCACGTCTGCGCTCGCCGCCGCCGAGGGACTGCCGGTCTTCACGGCCTCGGGCAGCTTTGCCCAGTCGGTGAGGCCGTCCGTCATCACCTCCGCCATAGGACCAAGGTATGAGGGCTTGTCGCTCGTCAGAAACGCGGATGCCTCGGGCGTGTTGCGGTAGGTGCCGTTGGTGTTGGTGATCAATCCGAGACCCGCGAGGCCGTCGAGGATCGCCTGCGCGCCTCGTGCGGAAATACCGGCTCTGGACGCGACGCCGTCCACGTCCGTCGTGCCGGCCTCGAGCGCGTCGAACACGCGATGACGCGCCGCGGCGCCGAGAATCGCGGACGCCCAGCCGCCGGTAATGATCTGCATGACTTTGTCAGGAGTGACTGCGACCGTTGTGGCCATGTGAGGGTGCCTCCTTGCTATCGGACCCGGCGCGTCGCACTGGCGCGCCTCTCTCAACCTTATCGCGCCATGAAGGGTGCGATCCAGTTCGGCAGCCGCCCAGGCTATCGCAGTCCCTCGATCCGATACAGCGTGCTCAGTTGCCGCGTGTAGTTGTAGCCGACCACTTCTCCATCCGGCGACATCACGATCGACTTCACGCCGCGCATACCCGTCGGATCAGCCGGCATGAACTCGCGCCAGAGCGCCCGCGAGCCCGTAGGGTAGTCGAGCGCGTAAATGGTCACTGGCAGGCGATTGCGGTCATACACCAGCAGGTGCTGATTGTCCGGCGTGAACCTGACGACGACTTCGTCCGGCTTGAAACCCACCGTGGCGATCGGAGTGCCGCCCGCGAGAGGGATGACGACCGGATCCGAGGCGTCGTTGCGGCCGCTCGGGTAGGCAGCGATGAGCGTTCCGTTGCCGCCTCGACACCAGTCCTGGACGCCCCGGCGCGATCGATGAGGTGGAGCGGCCGCGTCGCGGGCGGCAACGTGACGAACGCGATGTCACCGTCCGCAGGCGCAGCGCGCAGGGCGATGACGATGGTTCTTCGTGAATGACCGCCCCGGACGCCGTAACGTGCGCGTGTTCCCCGTCCCAATCCGCGTAGATGAGCGATCCGTCGGGCATGAAGTCCGCCGCGATGACGCGAGTGGCGATCTGCCGCGCGCCTCCCGCCTCGCGCCTCCCCCCTCGCGCCGATCCGCCTGGTCGTGCGATGGGGCCCCCGCTCGGACAGCCCGCTTCGTGCTCGGCGGCCGGAAAGATTGTCGACGAGGAGCCGCCTCCGCCGGAAGCGGGCGCCCGTCCTCGCCCCCGTCGCTGGTGAGGCGATCGGGCCCGCGCGCCTCCCGCCTCGCACCTCCCGCCTCGCGCCTCACTTCTTCTCCGCGACCCAGATGTCGGATTGCGCCCTGACCGCACCGTAGTAAATCATCCGACCGTCGCGGCTGATCGCGAAGACGTCTGGAATCGCCGGCCCGGGCAGCTGCACAGGGACGAGGGTGCGCTGCTTCGATGCGAGGTCGAGCTCGACCAGTTCAGTTCCGCCACTCGCGAAATAGACGATTCGGTCCGTGTGGGGCACCCATCGTACGGCCACGGCGTCGTCACGGGAGACGATGGTCGTCGCGTGACTCGCCAGGTCGTACACTGCCACGCCGACAGAGCGGCCGCTGTCTGAGCTCAGCGCACCCGCGATCCTGGTGCCATCGGGAGACCACGTGGTCGGCGAAAGCTTCCCGCCACTGACTTTGGTGCCGCGCAGAGGCTCCGGGCGGGCGTCTCCGGCCAACGACATGACGTAACTGGTCTGTTCGCCGAATGCCTCCATGTACACAATTCGATCGTCCACCGGTGAGGGGGTCGGGTACGAGAAGCCGCCGGAGGTACTCGCAAGCTGCCGCAACGCACTGCCGTCGGTCCGCATGGTCCATCCACCCCAATTGCCGCCGCGGGTCGAATAGAACACGACGGACTTGCCATCGTTGGTGAACATCGGCGCACGGTCGCGGGGCGCATCATCCGTCAGCCGGTGCATCCCGGAACCGTCGGCGCGGCTGAGAAACACGTCTTCCTGTCGCTCGCCGATGCTGTAGAGCGCCAGTTGCGTGCCGTCGGGTGAGACGTCGCTCGGAACGCGGATATTGTTCGATGCGTCGAGCACCCGGGGGACACCGCTCTTGCCCGTGATTGGATCGAACGGGATCGCGACGGGATTGATCGAGTTCACGCGCGAACGAAAGACGAGGCGGTCGCCGTGCGCCGAGAGCCGGCCGATCGCTGCCGAGGCCTGAACACCGTTGGTGACTGCCTCCGGCTGCCCGGTCGGCGCACCCGTCGCCTCGTTTACGGGGATGCGCCAGATGTTCATCTGCCCGCCACGGTCGCTCGAGAAATAGACGTACGCTCCATCCGGCGACCACGCCGGCGCCCAATCGATGGCGGCATCGTTCGTCAAAGCCGTGCGCACACCGCCGGTGGACGGGATCGTGTAGATATCGCGCTGCCCGTGCGAATTGCTCCAATAAACGATGCGCCGCCCCGACGGCGACCACGACGCGCCGATCGCATCCTCGTCGTCTTTCGTCAGCCGCCTGGGCGATCCGCCATTCGCGTCCACGACGTACAAGCTGCTCGTGGTAAGACGGTTGGACGGCTCGATTTCTTCTTCCGTCGTAAACGCGATCTGTTTGCCGTCGGGCGACCATGCGGGATCGAAACCGGCGTCGGTCAACCGGCGGACCGACTCCCCTGTGGCGCCGGCGGCAAAAATCCCGCCGTCGCTGTCTGACTCGTGAAACGCGATCGATGCGCCGTCTGGCGAGTATGCCGGTCCACCGAGGTCGCGTTGGGGGTCCGATACGATCGGGGCGGCATTCCGGCCACCCACCCGCTGGCCGTAGATCGCCCAGTGGCCGTTCAGGCGCATGACGTACGCGACGGTCGTGCCGTCCGGCGAAATCGCTGGTGACGTCTCCTCGCCCGCCGCGTCCGTGAGCTGCGAAAACTCCTGCCACGCTGGCGCCGGCCGAGGCGAGGGCCTCATGAGTACGACGGCGGCAGCCCCGAGGACGGCCAGGGCGGCGATGGTCCACGGCAGCCATGCAGATTGCCGCGGGTGCCGTCCCACGGCCGGTTCAATGACCGGGGCTGACGCACCGGAGGTTGCCGTCAGCGTTTCAAGCGCGAACGCGAGGTCGTTCGCCGACTGAAAACGCAAGTCCGGCGACTTCTCGAGGCAGCGGCGGACGATCCGTTCGAGCGCCGGCGAGATGGCGAGCCTCGCGAGGTCCAGTTCAGGCGGATCTTTGGTCAGGATGGCCGTGATCGTGTCGGCGGCGGTTTCTCCTTTGAACGCGCGCTCGCCGCTCAGCATCTCGTAGAGCACCGCGCCGAACGCGAAGAGGTCGGCGCGGTGGTCGACGTCGAGGCCGCGCACCTGCTCGGGTGCCATGTACCCGAACGTCCCCAGGACCGTCCCCGCCGTGGTCTTGACGTTGACCGCGCGCGTCTCGTCCGCGCTCCTGGCCGCGAGGCTCGAAATCGGCTTCGCGAGCCCGAAGTCGAGGATCTTCACGTGATCGTCGCGGGTGATCATCACGTTCTCGGGCTTCAGGTCCCGATGCACGATCCCGCGCGCGTGCGCAGCGGCGATCCCGCGCGCGATCTGCTGCGCGTACGCGGTCGCGCGACGCGGCTGAAGCGGACCGTCCGCAAGCCGCGCCCGCAGCGTGTCCCCGTCGACCAGTTCGCTCACGACGAACGCCACGTCGCGCCCCGAACCGGGAAGCGCCGCGCGGCCGAACTCGTAGATCGCGAGGATGTTCGGATGGGACAGCTTGGCGACGCTCAGCGCCTCGCGTTCGAACCGGGCGACAGCATCCGGATCACCAGCGAGCTGCGCCGACAGAACCTTGATCGCGACATCGCGATCGAGGCGCCTGTCGTGGGCTTTGTAAACGTCGCCCATGCCGCCCGATCCGAGCGGTGCGACGATCTCATACGCGCCGAGCCGTTCTCCCGGAGTGAGTGGCAATCAGACAACTCCCAATTTTCAATCCCCAATTCCCCATCTTCGATTTCCGCCTCGCGCCTCCCGCCTCGCACCTCGCGCCTCGCGCCTCCCGCCTCGCTACCTCGTAAGCGCCACGCGCCAGTTCTCCACCACCGTCATCGACGGCGTCCCGGTTCGCTCGGGCGTGAGCGCGAGAAACTTCTGCCGATCGGGCATGGCCGAGACCCATACAACATTGGGCGGCAGTACGCCAAGCCTCACCGGCGCGCCGACGGTAATGCCGGCGCCGGCAGGGACAACGTCACCTCGCCAGAGAGTTCGCAGGTCGCCGCCCAGGTAGAAAATCTGCCGGGAGTCACGCGTCCACCACATAGTGATCGCGCCTCCCTGAGAGACTTGCATTTGACGCCCGGGGGACGTGAACGACTGGACGTAGAGCTCCATGCGGCCCGTCTGGTCCGAGAGGTAGAGGATCCATTTGCCGTCCGGCGACACGGGACCGCCGATGTCGCGAGTCGGGCCCGCAAAGAACATCTTCGCGGCCCCGCCCCCGCTGGGTATCGTCCAGATGTTCTGCGAGGTGAGTGGATCGATCTCCGTGATCACGATCGTGCTTCCATCCGGAGTCCATCCGGACGGGTTCTTGAACAGGACGTCGGACCGGTACAACGGCTGCTCCGGCGTGGCATCCCCCACCGTCTTCACGAACAGGTTCTGGGGACCCTCGCGGTCGGAGGTGAACACGACGCGCGTGCCGTCGGGCGACCAGATAGGGCTGTCGTTGCGCCCCTTGCCGGAGGAGAGCGGAACGGCACTGCCGCGGACGAGATCGACGAGCCACAGCGCTGATTCGGAGGGAGACACCGATCGCACGAATGCCGCATGCGTACCGTCAGGCGAGATCTCGACGTGATCGTAGTGGCCGGCAGGAAGATCGAGTGTTCCGAGCTGTCGTCCCAGCGCGTCGTACCATCCGGGGACGGTGTTCGTCGAGGGGGCGGAGTAGTACGCGAGCGACCCGGTATCGGACACCGACGTCGGACGGCCGGCGGTGAACGAGATCGCCGGGTCCATGATGGCCGAGGGTTCGTCGTCGAGCGAAATGGGGTCACCGCGCACTGAAAGCGAGGCCGCATCGAACCCCTGAGCTGCCAGCACCCCCTGGCGCGCATAGAGCAGCCAGCCGGGCGCGGCATAGACGGGCGCGCTCTCCATCGATCCGATGTGCGTCCTCGCGCGCGCTGATCCGGAAACGGAACCGGCGTAGATCTCGAACCGTCCGTCGTGCCCTGGCAAGACGGCGTACACGAAGTGATCGCCATCGGGCAGAAACGCCGGGAACCGGTGTCCGTTTTCTTTTTTTGCGGAATCGAGCGAGGTCACGGGTGTGGGAGTGCCGCCCGTCGCGGGAACCCGGAACAATGGACCCGCCGCGTCGGGTGCAAAGACGATGACGTTCGACGCGCTCCATGCACCTCCGCGACCGAACGGCGCGTCGCAGACAATCTCTGCGCGCCCGCCTGACGCGGCAACAGTTTTCAGCTTCGTGCCGGAGAAGAAGCCGATGTGCCGGCTGTCAGGCGACCAGAATGGGAGGCTTGCCCCATCGGCGTCGTCCAGGCGCCGCGCGGTCATCGATGCGAGGGAGCGCACCCACATCTGCGTCTCGGCACGCGTGATGCCTCCGACGACGAACGCTACCATCGTGCCGTCGGGAGAGATCGCGACGCCTGTCGAGTCGGGATAGAGCTCGGCGCCCGGCGGCGGAAGCAGCGACATCCGCGTCAACACAGATGAAGCGGCCGGCCTCGACCACGGGCGCAACAGAGTGAGCATCCCGGCCGCCGTCAGTAGCACCGTGATTGCCACGGGCATGGCGTACTGCGCCCATCGACGCCGCTGTGCGAACGCTTGCGACGGCGGACCCACGGTTACCGACGACGAGTCCGGCGCGCCCGACTCGATCTTCGCGATCGCGACACGCGCTTCGCCGATATCGCGCAGCCGTGATTTCGGGTCGCGCTCGAGACACCGTTCGAGAAGCTGCCGGAGGCGCGGCGGCGTTCCTGCAGGCAGCGCGTTCCAGTCGATGTCCTGACGCAGCACGGACGCCAGCACGTCCGACATTTCTTCGCCCGCAAAGGCGCGACGGCCCGTGATCATCTCATAGAGCAGGACGCCGAACGCCCAGATATCCGCGCGGCGGTCGACCGTCTTACCGCGCGCCTGTTCAGGCGACATATACGCCGCGGTGCCGATGATCATCCCGAACTGCGTCATGTGCGCCGTGAATGTGGGCGACTCCGCGACCCCGGCGGCCGACAGCCCCGACGGGTCCGCCGCCTTGGCGAGGCCGAAATCCAGCACCTTCACCACACCCTCGGCGTTCACCATGACGTTCGCAGGCTTCAGATCGCGGTGCACGATTCCATGCTCGTGCGCGGCTTCGAGCGCATCCGCGATCTGCCGCGCAATCTGCATGGCCTCGTCCACCGGCAGGGCGCCGCGAGTCAGTCGCGCGGCGAGGTTCTCGCCGTCGACGTACTCCATGACCAGGCCTCGCCCGCCGTCCGGCAGATCGACGATGCCGTAGATGTGAGCGATGTTCGGGTGATTCAGCGACGCGAGCGTCTGCGCCTCGCGCTCGAAGCGTGCGAGGCGGTCTTCTTTCGAACCGGCGGCGAAGGTCTCGGGGAGCACTTTGATCGCGACGTCGCGGTTCAGCCGGGTATCGCGCGCGCGATAGACCGCGCCCATTCCGCCGGTGCCCAGGAGCGCGATGACGTGATAGGACCCGAGGTGCGTGCCGGGGCTCAGCGTCACTTGAGTCCCGAGATGACGAAGAGCTGTGAGAGTCGCCTGACGTACGAATAGGCGTAGCTGCGGCCGTCGTTGCGGATACGAACGAATCGCACCGTCGTGACGCCGGCGCTGTCAGAGGGGAGGAGCGTTTTCCATGGCGTGCGGGTCCCGGTCGCGACGTCAACCCGCGAGATCCGGGATCCGACGACCCCCATGTCGGCCATGAACACCGACCGACCGTCGTCGCTCCACGCAATGGGGAACTCGTAATACTTGCCCGAAGGCAACGGCTGCGCCGGCCCGCCGGAGATCTTGATCAGCAGGGGGCGTCGATCGAGCGTCACGGCGACGGTGCTGCCGTCAGGAGAGAGCGTGAACCCATCGACCTCGCCGCTCGGTGAGATCGGCCGCGGCTCTCCCGAAAGTTCCTGGACATAGAGCCGCATCTTGCCTTTCCCGTCGTCGCCCGCGTAGAGCACGCGACGTCCGTCGGGGAACCATGCGGCATCGGTTCCGATGCGGACATCACCCTTCAGCGGCTGAGTGACACCCGGCCCGGTTGGCATGATCGACGCGGTGGCTTGCCCACGCACACGCGCGAGCACGGATTTGCTGTCGGGCGATAACGCCCATCCGACACCCGATCCGAGGCGCACCGCTGGCGTGCCATCGCCGTTCCGCAGGTAGATCGACGAGCCGTCCGCCGACGCCTCGCCGTTCTCGGTGAACAGAATCGTGTGCGAATCCGCCGACAAATCGCGGAGCAGGGATGCGTCGAGCCACGAGAGATCCTCTTCCTGCGCGGCGCCGGGCGCCATGTAGCGAATCCCCGTGCTCGACTTTTCTTCGCTCGCGAGCACCCGCCCGTCATGCGCGACGTCGTGCAGGTAAAACGCGCCCGGAGTCCGCAGCAGCGTCCGCAGTACGCCGGCGCGCGTGACGGCATACACGCCCCAGCCGGCGTCGCGGCTCCTGGCGGAAAACCAGATCTCATTGCCGTCGGGCGACCATGCGAGTCCTTCGATGGCGCGCCACCCCGTTGAAAGCGTCGTCTTCTTCTTCGCCTTGTCGATGGTCGCGATCGCCAGGCCTTTTTCCTGAGGCTCATAAAAGGCGACGAGCGCTCCGTCGTCCGACACGCGGATCATGTGGATCGGACCATTGATCTCGTAGAGCGTGTTCCCGATGGGGTACTCGAGGCGATCACCGATGCCGGCGTCGATGGTGACCGCCATCGACCCGTCCGGCGCCCAGTCGGCATACTCGATCCCCTTCTGGATCTCGCGCGGCGCGGCGCCGCCAAGGAGCGGCACTTCGGCGAGGACGCCCGCCGTGGGCGGGAATGGATCGGTCGTGCGGTACGACAGCGCGAGCTCGCCTTTCGCCGAGATGCCGTAGATATCGGTGTTGGGAAACCCAAGCGGACGCGACTCGGGGCTGGTGCCCGCCACGGCGAACGTCTCGGGTGCCTTGCCATCCCAGGCGGCGCCATACACGATCGTGTCGCCCGTGGGAGCGAACCGCGCCGACAGCAGCGCCCCTCGTCGGAACGTAATGGGCTGAAAGGTCGGCTGCGCGGTTGTCGAACGGTCCCATCGCCCGAATGCGACCCCCGCGACGCCGGCCGTGAGTAGTGCGATTGCCGTGCCGATCGCGACGAATGTGCCGCGCGGTCGGCGTTTCTCCGCCACGTCAACCGGAATGACCGCGTGATGCGCGGAGACCGACGAGAGGTCTTCCAGCGCGAACGCGACATCGCGCGCCGACTGGAACCGTTCCTGCGGCGACTTCTCGAGGCAGCGCCTCAGTGTGCGTTCGAGGATTGGAGGGATGGCGCGCTCGGCCGATGTGAGGTCGGGCGGGTCTTCATTCAGCACTGCCGAAACCGTGTCGGCGCTCGACTCCTTCTGAAAGGCGCGCCGGCCCGAGAGCATCTCGTAGAGGACCGCCCCGAGGCTGAACACGTCGGAGCGCGCATCGACCGCCTGTCCACGCACCTGCTCGGGCGACATGTAGCCGACGGTGCCGAGCACGGTCCCCTCGCCCGTGTTCACACTCATCGTGCGGTCCGCGGACGCTTCCGGGATCAGGAGCTTGGCGACGCCGAAGTCGAGGATTTTTACCCGGCCGTCGCTCGTGACGAACAGGTTGTCGGGTTTCAGATCGCGGTGAACGATGCCTTTCTCGTGAGCCGCCGCGAGGCCGCGCGCCGTCTGGATCGCGTAGTCCACCGCCTTGCGCACGGGCAGCGGCCCGTTCCGCAGGAGGTCGCGAATGGTGCTGCCTTTCAGCAGCTCCGAGACGATGTACGGCGCGTGTCCGTGCTGCCCGATTTGATAGATGGCGAGGATGTTGGGGTGATCCAGCGCGGCGGCCGCCTGTGCTTCCTGCACGAAACGGCGGAGGCGTTCGGCGTCGCCTGTGAAACCGGGCGGCAGCACTTTGATCGCGACGTCCCGACCGAGCGCCGTGTCACGGGCCTGATAGACTTCGCCCATGCCGCCCGCGCCGATCGCCGCGACGATTTCGTAGGACCCGAGTCGTTCCCCGGGGGTCATTGAGGTGCGGACAGCATACACCGAGGACGGGCGACGGACGATGGACGATGGGCGATGGACGCGCTCGGCGGCTATCTTACGACGCCGAAGGACACGACCGCGGACACGATGAGGGAGGCGCTGTTGTCATCGTGCGCGGAGACGGTGCGTCCGGCCGTTCCAAAGACGGCCACGTCGGGCCGCCCCTGATACGTCACTCCCCCGCTCGCGTCGGCGGGTGCGCGCTGCAGCCCAAGCCGCGCGCTGAGGTCGTCGCGGCGCAGCGAGTACGAATAGCTCAGCGATCTGGTGGCCGATGCGCGTTTCCAAATCGCGTGCTCGACCGCCCCCGCGCCGAACGCCGAGCCGCGCGAGAAGTATCCGCCCGTTGCCATCCCGCGCCAGTTCGAGCCCTGACGTTCGACGCTGACGGGCAGCGCCCAGTGCGCGCGCCCGCCCGATGGCGGCGCGACGCTGAGCACTTCCATCATCGGCGTGATCGAAAATCCCGTTCGCCCGATGCCGGGTGCCCGGAGCTGCAGTTTGGTGTTGAGGTACGCGTCGCCAAATCCGTCGACGCGCGGATCTCCCGCCGCTCCGGCGTACGCGTACGGCACACTCATTCCGACCTGCACTCGTCGCGTCACCGCGAATCCGCTGTCGAGCGTCGGGAGATCCATTTCGCGATAGATCGATGTGCGATACAGCCCGAATCCCAGCGTGACGAAGCCTTGTCCGGGGGCCTGCACCGACGCATCGTCGAGCCACGAGCCGAGTTGCCGTGCCCGTTCCCCTGCGCGAGGGCGGGCGCGGCACACGCCAACAGTGCGGCGGTGAGCCTTGCCGCCTTCATCAGTGGCCGCCGTGTTTCCGCGTGCCGGTTGCGGTCGTGGTCGAGGAGGTCGCCGTCGTGGAGCGAATCTCCAGGTCCGCGTCCGATTCGGCCTGGCTGGCGATCGTCGTCGAATGAATCGCCGTGGGCCGCGCGTCCTGAATCACCTGGCCGAGACTCATGTGCCGCTCCACCATGCGTGTCTTGAGCTCGGCGAATGGAATGCCCAGATTGTGACAGACGTTCACGGCCGCCACGAACTGGCCGAGATTGCGGAACCCTGCGGACGCGGTGGTCAGATTCGTTCCCGCGGGCAGCCGGCTTTGGAGCCGGCTCGCAAGGTTCGTATGGCCCTGCAGCTTCATCTGCACCGGCGTCAGCCTCGTCGTGCTGCTGGCAGTTGAGGCCGTCGACGTCGTCTTTCTCGTCGTGGATGTGGTCGTCGACGTCATTGCCCGATAGCGTGGGGCGAGTCGAAGCGTCGCGAGTTCAGCGCGCGTCGGTCAGGAGCGCCTGACCCACGAGCGCGGGCGGAAGGCTGCCGATCTCGAGCAGCTTCCGGTGAAACTCCTTCAGCGTGAACCTGTTGCCCATGCGTGCGTGGTACTCGTCGCGCATCTTGAGAATCTCGGACATGCCCATGAAGTACCCGATGAAGTAGCCCGGACGCGCGAGGGCCGAATCGACTTCCGCCTCGGCGGCCCACCGCAGGAATCCCACGCGTTCCACCATGAGCTGAATCGCCTGCTCCCGCGTCATGCGTCCGGTTTGCATCCCGACGTCGTAGATGACGCGCGCGTTGCGCCAGAGCCGCAGCTGCAGTTGGCGCAAGTGAATCGTCTCGTCCGGAAAGAATCCGGTCTCCTGAAACAGCTGCTCGTTGTACAAGCCCCAGCCTTCGGTGAACATCGGCGTGCTCACGAGGCGACGGAGTTTCGATGCGTTGTGCATCTGATACATGATCTGCACGTGATGGCCGCCGTAGGTTTCGTGCGGCGCCGTAACGAGAATCACGCCCCAGTCGTGCTCGAGCAGGTAATCACGCCGTGTGGCGTCGTCCCATGAGGGATCGAAGGGATTGATTTGCCACTCGCCGAGCAGCGTGCCGTCCGGCGCAGGCGGCCGGCTGGACGCACCTGAAAAGTTGCCGTAATAGGGATTGTTGCCCGTGGTCGGTTTGCGCGGGACGACGGTGCACCGTTCCGGCCACGGCAGCGGCATGAGATCGTTCTTCACGATGTGCGCGCGCGCGCGATCGACGATCTCCTGGTGCGCCTCGATCATGCGCGATGGTTCGGGATGGTGCTGCTTCTCCTCGTTCGCGATCTCGAGCCACGTCTTCCTGGCGTCGATCTCGTGCGCCAGGGCATCGAGTTGCGCCACCGTCCTGTCGAACTCGTTCCAGGCGTAGGTCCAGAGCTGCGGCGCGTCGTACGGCAGCAGGTATTGCTCGCGAAGCATCCGTGTGTACGCCGCGTCGCCCATGGGACCGTCGCGGTGCTCCGCTGCGATCTGGCGTCCGACGAGGATCGATTGCGCGAACTTCCAGTCGATGGCGCGCTCTGCGCCCAGCGTGGCTGGATCGATCGTCCGGAGTTCGGTCAGGAGCGCGGCGGGATCAGGCCGCTCGGCGGGCGACTGCGAGCGATTGCGGCCGGCAGTCAGACGGTCGACGATCGAATCGAGCCGCGCCTGCGAATTGGTTCCCTGCGCGATCGGCGCAGCCACGGTGAGGACGACGAGAGCGGAAATCAGGAGACGCATACGTGAGGAAATGACATACGACCGCTGTCGGCGCGCAGCTCCCGCGCCGCAGGTTGTTAGCGACTGGTCCGGCGCAAATCGTCGAACCAGTTGAGCACCACGTTGAGCGACGTGACGGACGGTGCCGCCGCCGGATCGGCGGAACGCGTCATGACGAAACGGCCGGTTCTGGGATCGACGTCGTAGCTGTTGCCGGTGTCGGAACGAAGGTTCTCAATCCCTTCAAACAGCTTCGTGGGTGTGTTCGCGCCAAACGGGTGTTGTGAGACGACGTCCGCGTGCATGAACCGATTGTCGATGCGGAAGAACAGTTCCCGCCCGTCCGCCGACCAGCGAGGTTCCTCGCCGCCTGTCGCGGACACCTGCCAGCGGCCCCCTCCTTCGCTCAGATTACGGACGTAGATCTCGAAACGTCCGCTTTCATTCGATTGGTAGGCGAGCCACCGGCCATCCGGCGATGTCGATCCGCTGTACTCGTCCGCGCCCGTGGCGACCAGCGGCGTCTCGGTCCCGTCGGCGGCGTTCAGCAGAACGATATCGCTGACGCGGCCTTGGGTTTTCGACGTCTTGACCACCTGCAGGAGCTTCCCGGACGCGTCCACAGACAGGAGAAAGGCGCGTCCCTCAATCGCCCCGACCTGCTCACGATCGCGGCTGCCGTCGACCGGCCTGCGGTAGAAGGTCGTGCGGTCCTTCTCCGCTTCGATCGAGGCGTAGAAGACGCTCTGACTGTCGGGCGACCACACAGGCGTCCCCGCGTTGCGGTCGAACGCCAGACGCGTGAACGTCTTGCGCTCGATGTCGAAAATCCAGACGTCGCCGGAACCCGCCGTGCCGACGACGACCGCAAGTCGACGTCCATCGGGAGCGATGCGGACATCGTTGTACAGGGCCGGCGGGAGCGGCAGCGGCTCGACGGCGCCACTCCTGTCGACCCACTCGAGCCGCCGGGAGTTCCCGGTCGTACCGGCGCTGCCCGGCGCGTAGACGAGCGTGCCGTCGTCCGCGCAGGCGAAGGCCGCCGCGCCGGTGGTGACGTCCCCTGCCACGCCATTGACAACCGGCGCAGGAACGCCGCTCACGGTGAGCGAGTCAGGATTGAAGCGCACGGCATTGATTGTGCCGTTGCGCATGAAGATCAAGTGTCCGGTCGGGACGTACCTCACGAAACTCGCACCGGTCATGACATGCCGGCGTTCGCCGGTGGCGACGATCACGGCATCCACGTCCGAATTGTTGTAATCGTCAGGGCTGGCGTTCGTGCCAACGATGAACAGCACGGCTTTGCCGCCCGGGAGTGCCGCGGGCCAGCGATGGGACCTCTCCCCCTTCTGTGCATCGAGCGTCGTCAGCGGTTGAAGCGGACCGCCGTCGCGCGGGATCCGCATGAGGCCCATTGCGGCATCTGGTGCGAACACAATCGATCCGTCGTCGAGCCATGTCGCTCCACGGCTCGTCTCCACCCCGCCGATGGTGACGGGCGCCGATCCAATAACCATTTTTTTGAGATCCCGGCCTGCTCTGAAGAGGAGCCAGCGGTCGTCTGGCGAGAACACGGGGTCGGCGCCGTTGTCGGTTCCCTCGAGCGGCCGGATCGTTGCCTCGTCTCGCCGTCGAACAAAAAGTTGTGTACCTCCTTCAGCCGTGCCGACCAACACTACCGTGCTGCCGTCGTGCGAAATGGCCACAGACGGATATTCGGCGAGCGCGAGCGAAGTCTTGCCTGGCAGCCGCAGGTCGTACCGCATCACCTGCGCTGGCGATGGGCGTGTCGTGCGCCAGAGTGCGACGGATGTCCCGGCGAGTCCGAGGCCGAACGCGGCGGCGACGAACCACGCGAGCCGGATGGGCGCGCGTCGCTGGAGCGCCGTTGTGCCGCTGTATTCTGGCTCCGCTTGTACGTCGTCGATCTCCAGTGCGGCATCCTGGGCACTGGCAAGCCGGCGCGCGGGATTCTTGGCCAGGCACCGCCGGATCAGCCGGCGCATCGAGGCTGGCGTTCGGGCCGGGAGCACCTCGTAATCGGGCTCGCGTTCGAGAATTTTCGCGAGGACGGCCGCGACCGACTCATCCTCACCTTGAAACGGCGTCTGCCCCGACAGCATCTCGTACACCACGCAGCCGAAGGCCCAGAGATCCGTTCGCTGATCGACGCGCTTGCCGCGCGCCTGCTCGGGCGACATGTAGGCGGCCGTGCCGAGGATGACGCCCATCTGCGTCATCTGCGGGAGATTGCTGAACGTGGGAGAGTTGGCAGGATCGGCGGCGCCGGGCTCGTCTCGCGTCATCGCTTTCGCGAGGCCGAAGTCCAGGATCTTCACCGTGCCGTCGGCCGCGATCATGATGTTCGCGGGCTTCAGGTCGCGGTGGATGATGCCGCGCTCGTGCGCGGCCGCGAGTGCCGCGGCGATCTGTCGCGCAATCGCGAGCGCCTCGTCTATGGGCAGCGGCCCGCGCGCAATCCGCCGGGAAAGGTCCTCGCCTTCGACGCACTCCATCACCAGCGCCAGCGGCTCGTCGATGACGCCGTGGACCTGCGCGATGTTGGGATGGTTGAGCGACGCGAGCGTCTGCGCCTCGCGTTCGAAGCGGACGACGCGTTCGGGGTCGAGCGCGACGGCGCCCGGCAGCACCTTGATGGCGACGTCGCGATTGAGCCGCGCGTCGCGCGCGCGATACACTTCGCCCATGCCACCTTCGCCGAGCTTGGAGACGACGTCGTAGGACCCGAGCTTTGCGCCGATCATGAGGTCCTACACACCAAAAAAGGACCTACACACAAAAAAAGGGGACAACCGCCATTTTTCGCAAAAAAAGGGGACAGCCGTCTCAAATTGAGACGGCTGTCCCCATTATTCGCAAAAAAACGCGGTTGTCCCCTTTTTTTGTATGTTGACGCAGCGGGCCGGTAGAATCCCCGCGTGATGACCACCGATCCCTTTGCCGGTTTCAAAGCGCAGCAGCGCGAGATGTGGGGGACATTTGCCCCCACGGCGACCTTCACGACACAACCCGCGGCGCGGTTGATCGCGTTCGCGGCGATTCAACCGAACGAGGACGTGCTCGACGTCGGGACGGGAACGGGCGTGGCCGCGATCACCGCGGCCCGTACCGGCGCGCGTGTCGCTGCCGTCGACCTCACGCCGGCGCTCCTCGAGCACGCACGCGAGAACGGACGCGTGGCGGGCGTCGACGTCGAATGGAAGGAAGGCGACGCCGAGCAGATTCCCTTCCCCGACGGCGCCTTCGACGTCGTCGTCAGCCAGTTCGCGCACATGTTCGCGCCACGCCCTGACGTCGTCGTCCGGGAGATGCGGCGCGTGCTGAAACCTGGCGGACGTCTGGCGTTCTCGACGTGGCCGCCCGACGACTTTGTCGGCCGCCTGTTTGCGTTCGTCGGCCGCAACCTTCCGCCGCCCCCGCCGGGCGCTGCGCCGCCGCCGCAATGGGGCGATCGGCGAATTGTGGCGGAGCGCCTGGCTCCGCATTTCGAGACGCCCGTATTCGGCGACGGCACCATGGAGGTGCCGGCATTGAGCCCTGCGCACTATCGCCTGTTCCTCGAACATTCCGTCGGCCCGATCACCAAGATCGTGGCGCTGGCGGAATCGGAGCCGGAGCGGCTCGCGACACTCCGTGCGGAACTCGATGGTTTGATCGCTGAGTACTTCGCCGACAACACGGTGCGGCAACGATTCTTGATGACGCGCGCCTCGTCACGCTGAACGCGGGTGTGGCGCGGACGTCCGGCCCTCAGCCGTTCATCGCAAGCGCGGGCAGCGCCAGTGCCCTGCACCTACAATGTGACGCACCGATGTCGGCACTGCGCGTTTCGGGCCTGCGCAAGGCCTACAAGGACGTCGTCGCCGTCGACGGCATCGATCTCGATGTGCGGTCCGGTGAGTGCTTCGGCCTGCTCGGTCCGAACGGCGCCGGGAAAACTACGACCATCGAAATCTGCGAGGGGTTGACGACGCCTGACGCCGGGGACGTCGAAGTGCTCGGGATGCGGTGGGCGTCCGACGCGACGGCGCTGCGCCAGCGACTCGGCATTCAGCTCCAGGAGACGCAGCTCACCGAAAAGCTCACGGTCATCGAGACCGTCAGGCTCTTTCGAAGCTTCTTCGATCGCGGACCGCTTCCACAGGACGCTGTCGCACTCGTCCAGCTCGAAGAAAAATCCGACGCGCGCGTAGGCGCGCTCTCGGGTGGTCAGAAGCAACGGCTCGCCCTGGCTTGTGCGCTCGTCGGTGATCCGGACCTGCTGTTTCTCGATGAACCGACGACAGGTCTCGATCCGCAGGCGCGCCGGCAGCTCTGGGACCTGATCGACACGTTCAAGAGCGCCGGCCGCACGATCCTGCTGACGACGCACTACATGGACGAAGCCGAGCGGCTCTGCGACCGTCTCGCCATCATGGATCGCGGAAAGGTGATCGCGCGCGGGTCGCCGTTCGAACTCGTTGCGTCGCTCGGGTTGGAGCACGTCGTGGAGTTCTCGACGGCGGCGGCCGGGGACAGGATCGACGTCGACGCGCTGCGGCGTCTCGACGGCGTGCGCGATGCGCGTGCGGAGAACGGGACGGTCCGTCTGCAGGCGACGGCGCTGCACCGGGTCCTTCCCACGCTGCTCGACGAACTATCGCGTCAGGCGCTCCCATTAACGGAGCTGCGAACGCGATCTGCGACGCTCGAGGACGTGTTCGTCGCGTTGACGGGACGCCATCTGCGCGATGAGTGAACGCGCGCCTCGAACCATTCCAGTCGAGATACGCGCCGGGCGTCTCGGCATTCGCGGGCAGCCGATCGTCCAGCTCACGCTGACGCGCATACGCGAGTTCCTGCGCGAGCCGGAAGCCGTCTTCTGGGCGCTGCTCTTCCCCATCCTGCTCACGACCGGGCTCGGAATCGCGTTTCGCAGTCGTCCGGTCGACGTCGTCAACGTCGGTGCGACCGATCCTGGTCTCGCGGAATCGTTGCGGCGCCAGCCCGCGCTCGCGGTGACGACGTTCGCGCCCGAACACGGTCACGAGGCGCTTCGCGCGGGAAAGGTCGCACTCCTCGCGGGACGGGCGCCGAATGGGTCTGTCGTATTCGAATTCGACGACACCAATCCCGACGCGCGTGCTGCCCGCTCGCTGGCAGACGATGCCGTCCAGCGGGCGGCGGGCCGCCGCGATCCCGTGGCGGTGCAGGATCGTTTGCTGCGTGAAGCCGGATCGCGCTACGTCGATTTTCTCGTGCCGGGCCTTGTGGGACTCGGGATCATGAGCAACGCGCTTTGGGGGCTTGGCTTCTCGATCGTCGATGCACGGCGTCGGCACCTCACCAAGCGGCTGCTGGCCACGCCGATGCCGCGCCGCGACTATCTGCTCTCGTATCTGTTCTGGCGCATGCTGATCCTGTGGGCCGAAGTGGGCGTGCCGGTGGGCTTCGGCGTGATCGCGTTCGGCGTGCCCGTCCGCGGCAGCCTGTTCGATCTCGTCGTGCTCTGCGTCCTGTCATCGCTCTCGTGCAGCGCGCTCGGCCTGCTGCTGGCCTCGCGCGCCAGAACGATCGAGGGCATCTCGGGCCTCGTCAACCTGGTCCAGGTGCCGATGTGGATCGTCTCGGGCGTGTTTTTTTCCGCACGCCGGTTTCCCGCCGTCGTTCAGCCTCTCATCACGGCGTTGCCGCTGACGGCCATCGTCGACGCGCTGAGAGCGCACATGCTGCAGGGCGCTTCCCTTGCCCAACTCGCGCCGCAGCTTGGCGTGTTGAGCGGTTGGCTGTTCGTCTGCTTCGCGCTGGCGCTGAAATTGTTCCGGTGGCGCTAAATCGCGCTCACCACCACTTCCACCACCGAGGCGCGGGCGGTGCGATCCCATCCATGATCCAGATGTCGGCATCGGGGTTCAGGAACGCATACATCAGGTGCGTGCCGTCAGGAGAGACGCGCATCGCGCGGAGCGTGTCGACGTAACTGAAATAGTCGGGCGTGAGCGGACGGCGGCCCATGGAGCGGATGGTGTGATCGACGCCGGTGGCGATGTCGATCGATACGAGATCGATCATGCGGTGCTCCCGCTCGAGCATCGCGTAGAGCGTCTTGCCGTCGGGCGCAGCGTCCCAGAGGACGGGCATCGCGCGTGTGACAACCCGCACGGGACCGCCGTTCGACGACACGATCTTCATCCCGTCGTCCGCACGGTAAATGATATGGCCGTCAGGCAGCCATCGCGCACGCTGGCTGTCGACCATGGGCACTTCACGCGACACGACAATGGGGGTCGTCCCGCCACTGGCGAGCGCCTTCACGAGTTCGCGGCCGCGGCGGAAGGTGATCCACTGGCCGTCTGGTGACCACGCCGGAGCATCCTCCTGCGGACCGTCCGCGCCCGCCGACAGGCGCACAGGGCGGCTGCCCGCGAGTGAAGACACGTAGATCCGCTGCTGTCCGAGCGAGAACCGGACGTACGCGACGCTCCGTTGATCCGGGGATACCGCGCCCTGCACGATGAAGAAGGATGGGCCGTCGGGGAATGCATCCGGCGTCACGATCGCGCGCGTGCTCTGGTCGTGGAGGTTTTCGGTCCAGATCTCGAAGCGGCCTGTGCGGCTCGTGGAGAACAGCAGACCGGAGCCGTCGGGCAGCCAGTCGCCCCAGGCATCGTAGCGGGAACTGGCGATGAGCGGCCTGGATTCGCCCGAACGCAGATCGACGTCGACGATGTCCCAGTTGAGCGGCGTTGTGCTGAACGCGAGCCGGTCACCCTCGGGCGCGGCAGCGGGCGCCGTCTCCCACTGTGCGGACGCGGTGACGCGTGTGACGGTGTGCCGCGCGACGTCGCCGAACCAGATGGACTCGTCCCCGCCGCGCTGATCACGCAAGGCAACGGCAAAACGGCGACCGTCGGGGAACCAGCTGAACTCGCTGGCGGAAATTCGGCCTCCATCAGAGGCCGTCAGGTGCACGGTCGTTTGATCGGTGCTGCCCTCGGTCAGTGGATTGCGAAGCAGCAGCAGTTCATCGTCCGATGTGAACAGGGCCAGCGCCTTGCCGTCCGGCGTGAAGCGCAGCGGGCCGCCAATCGCCACGATTCGTTTGCCGCTGGAGACCGCCAACCGCCGCAGCCGCGTGTCCTTTCCCGTATCGAGGTCGTGATCCCAGAGATCGACATCGCCTGCGGTCGTAAGGGATGTCCCGACCGGTTTCGCAGAGACGATCGCGTCACCCGACGGCGCGATCGCGAACGAGGCCGCGCCGCCGGTGACGAGCTGCGGCGCGCCGCCCGCGGCGCTGACGACCCACACATCCCCGACGGCAACGGGCGCATCTGTCGATTTTCCCTGGACTCGGAGGAAGAACACCCGCGTGCCCGTCTGGTCCCACTGCGGGCTGATGCAGTCCGCCTCGAGGCTTGTGAGCTGCGATGGCGTCGATTGATTGAGCGCTCGTGTGAACACCTGGTAATAGCCGTTCACTTCGCCGCTGTAGGCGAGCGTTTCCCCGTCCGGTGACCACGCCGGCATCGACTGCACCCCGGCATCGGTGGCAAACGGCGTGAAGTGGATGTTGTCGAGCGATACGGTGCTTTTCGCACCGAGCGTCCCCAGGACGAGCGCCGCGACTGCCAGGCCGGCCGCACCTGTTATTACAGCAGCGGGAACGCGCAGCCTGCGCCGGCGCGTGGAGGCCATACCGGCTGCGCCGGACTGTGAGAGCTCCGACAGACGGTCGCGTACCTGAAGCAGGTCACGCGCCAGATCCGCGGTGGATGCGTACCGATGCGCAGGATCTTTCGCAAGACACCGCTCGATGATCCAGCGCAGCGGAACCGGAAGCCCGGCGAGCGGCGCCAGATCAGGATCGGCTTCGATGATGGCCGTCAGCGTCTGCGCGGCGCTGTCGCGCACGAACGCCTGGCGACCCGTTGCGAGCTCGTACATCACAAGCCCCAACGAGAACTGATCCGACCGTTCGTCGGCGGCGCCGCCCCTCGCCTGCTCCGGGCTCATGTAGGCGACGGTCCCCAGCACCGTTCCCGGAGACGTGACCGCGCGGGTGAGGGTTGCCTGCGAGTCGAGCGCGGGAAGTTCGCGCGCCAGCCCGAAATCCAAAAGTTTGATGTGGTTGTCGCGGGTAATGAGGATGTTCGCCGGCTTCAAATCTCGGTGCACGACGCCTGCAGCGTGCGCCGCGGCGAGCCCGTCGGCAATTTGCGTGGCAACATCCACGAGGCGCTTCGCGGGCATCGGCCCCGACACGGGCCCGCCATCGACCAGCTCCATGATGAGGAACCTGACGCCGTTCTCCTGACCGACGTCGAAGAGCGCGAGCACGTTTGGATGACTGAGGCGGGCGATGACCCTGGCCTCGCGTTCGAACCTCGCTTCGTGATCGGCATCCTTCGCCAGGAGCGCGGGCAGAACCTTCAGCGCGACGATGCGGTCGAGCCGTGTGTCACGCGCGCGATACACCTCTCCCATGCCGCCGGCGCCGAGGGGCGCGACGATTTCATAGACACCGACCCGGGTGCCCACGGGGAGCGGCATGATGGTGTGGCGGCATTATAAGGGGGAGCCGGTCCGTACTAGTCTTGTTCTTTGAAGTGCATCAGTCACAAAGCGCCTGGGGCTGAGCCTCTTTGGCTGGCGCTGACGCCGAGGGCACTCCGGTCAACGGGGGAGAGATGAAGAGCGCGTAGAATGCGATTGTGTTATGAATTCAATCGGATATTTCGAAATCCAGTCTTCGCAGCCTTCTGCGGCAGCGAGGTTCTATGGAGGCGTGTTCGGCTGGACGTTCGAGCGCGATTCCACACTGCCGATCGAGTACTGGCGCGCGTCGACAGCTGGTATGAACGGCGCGATCCTGGAGCGCCTGACGCCGGCGCCGCCTGTTCAGAGCGGGACCAACGCGTTCGTCTGTTCGATTCAGGTCGCGAGCTTCGACGAAACGGCGGACGCAATTATTCGCCAGGGCGGGCAGGTAGCGCTGCCGAAGTTCGCGGTCCCGGGCAAGTGCTGGCAGGGCTACTTCATCGATCTCGACGGCAATACGTTCGGCCTGTTCGAAGTCGATTCGAGCGCTCGGTAGAGTCCGCGGCTGCGTCTGAGGAGAAAAGGGGACAGGCCATAGAGGGGGACAGCCGTCTCAAACTTATACGGCTGTCCCCTTTATTTGCGAAAAATGGCGGTTGTCCCCTTTTTTTGTATGTGCGTGCGCCGGCTCGCCTGTCGCGCCTGGACTCGCGCATCGGCGTCTGATCACGACTCGCCCCCCGGCAGCTCGAACATCTGAATCGCCGGCAGGCTGACGAGGCCTTCGAGATCCCCGTACATGCCCGAGATGTTGAACGTGACGGCCTCGATCTGCTTCGCGCGTTTCGCCCACTGCTTCTCGGCCGCGCGGCGCTCCTGATCCAGCTCGCGGCGCATGTTCGCGAACGCCTCTACGACGGCTTCGACGCGCTGCCGGAACTCGACTCCTGACAGGTAGCGATACAGCAGCTCGAGTTTTTCATCTTTCGTGGATGCGGCGGCGCGGGCCTGCGAGAGCTGCAGGAGTTGCGCGCGCACCAGCGAGGCGACCGCGGCGGCGCACGGCAATTCCGTCACGACGACCCCATCGAGGATCGCAAAACGGGCGCACCCTTTCGGAAGCGCTGCGCTGACGAGGATCGCGACGTCGGCGCGGCACGCGCGCTGGTCATCTTTCAGCTTCGCCAGCCAGCCATCGGACCAGTGCCTGGTGTTCTTGCATTCCCACAGAATCGTCGCCGAGCGGGCACCCCGCGCATCGCAGACCACCTGGCGGATGTCAGCTCCCCGGACGCCCTGCCCGATGCCGCTGATCGCATCGGTCGGAAAGCGCTCGCGCAGCATCGATTCCAGCTCCCCTTCCGCGGATTCTCCCTGCAGCTGCTGTGACCCGACGTCCGCGCGCCGGCGGAGGTCGTCGATCTGCTGGCGCAAATCGGAGAGCTGCCTGTCTTTTTCCGCGTCCTTCAGCCGGTGCTCCTCCACGAGCCGCTGCTGCGCGTCGGCGACGAGTGTCGCGCGTTCGGCATCCAGCGTGCGCGCCACCGTCAGCTCGAGGTCGCTTTTCTCCTTCTGGAGCGCCCGCTCCCGCTTGCGCAGCTCCCGCTCCTCCTGGCGCGCCGTGTCGAGCGCATCGGTCTGCTCTTTCAGCTGCTGCTTCAGGTCGGCCACGTCGGACGCGAGCCTGCGCTCGGCCCTTTTCGCCGCCTCCTGCTCCGCCGCTGTCCGCGCCTCCTCGATGTGTTGTTCGTACGTGCGGTGAAGCTCCCGTTCCCGGGCCGTCAGCGTCCGCTCGAACTCGCGTTTGAGCGACGACTCGATGTCCGCACGGAGCGTTTTCGTAAGCGGGATTGGTTCGCCGCACTTGGGGCAGGTGATCGTCTGATCCATGCGGCGAGGATAGGCGGCGACGGTGACAGGACAGGTCATTCTTAACCGGGGGGCTTCGCCCCGCCGGACCCCCCTGCACGCGCTCTCGCTCGCCGCTCCGCCGGCGCGCGCCGGTCGCGTGGGGCGCGTCGCTTCGCTCGCGCCTCTTTCCGCCCGAAGACTTCCCCCGCCGGACCCCCCAGCACGCGCACTCGCTCGCCGCTCCGCCGGGCTCGCTCCGATCGCGTGGGGCGCGTCGCTTCGCTCGCGCCTCTTTCCGCCCGAAGACTTCGCCCCGCCGGCCCCGCAGCACGCGTTCTGCGTGTGACGCCGCACGCCGCGCTTCCTGCCTCGCGCCTCCGCCTCGCACCCCGCACGCCCGACCCCGCTCGCCGCACTCCGCGCTCCCGCCTCGCGCCTCGCTATCGCAGGAGCAGCTTCAACGAGGTCACCGGCGCTTGTTTCGCCGCAGGACGCGTCACGAAGAGAAACCGGCCATCCGGGAGCACGTCCCATCCGGTGTGGCCCGAGCCCTGGGTGCTGTCATAGACGTCGGGTATCAGGACGCGCGGTTCGGAGGCGGTGAAGCGGTCGCCGGCATCGTAGCTCACGACCATCACCTTGCCGTTCGCCCGGTAGAACAACTCACGATCCTGTCGCGACCAGACGGGCTCCGTCCCGCCCGACACCGACACTTGCGTCCGCGCCGACATCGAGGGGTACGGCTGGACGTACACCTCTTCGCGGCCGCTCTCGTTCGACGTGTACGCGAGCCATCGCCCGTCTCTGGAGAGAGCCGGGTCCGCGTTGACAAACGGCGTCGACACGAGCGGCGTCAGCTGCTTGTCCGCGAGGTGCAGCGCCGCGATGACGTTGTGCTGTCCTTCGACAATGCTGATGATCAGCGTCGCGCCGTCAGGCGTCGCGCTGAACAGGTGCACGTGCGAATCAGCGGTCCAGAGCAGTTCTTCGGTGCCGCTGCCGTCCGCTGCCCTCCGATAGACGCCGCGCACGACGTTCGCTCGCGTCGCCGTCCAGTAGATCCACCGGCCGTCGGGGGACCAGATGGGCGTCTCGTCCTCCGCCGGATCGAACGTGAGTCGCGTCAACGTCCCCCGCCGGAGGTCGACGACCCAGTTGTCCCGCTCCCCCTCGAACCCGTGCACCACGACCCGGGTGCCGTCGGGCGAGCCGCGCGGGTCGGAATACCGATGCTGCGGCAGGTCGATCGTCTTTGCGACTCCCGTGCGGTCGACGATTGCCATCGGGCCGTCAATGTCGCCGCCGAATGCGGGCTGATAGACGAGCGTGCCGTTACGCGCGACGCTGACGAGCGGCGCCGTCGTGTAGAGCAACGGCTGGCGCTCGATCGTCGAGGCAGCGAGCAGCGGGCGCGCGGGGCCGGTCGCCCTCAGCGCCCGTGTGTCGAACGGGATCACGACGAGCGCGTCGGGCTGCGAGACGACGAGCTGATTGTCGCCGATCAGACCGACAACCATTCCCGGGAAGAGCTCCCGCCGTGGCCCACCGGCGAGCGGCTGCGCCATGATCGTCGTGCTGCCGGAGTTGGCGGATGCCGCGGCGCGCCGCACGTCGTAGAGGACGGTCTTGCCGTCGGGCATGATCAGTGGGTACTCGAGGCCGATCTCTCCCGCCTTCGCATCCGTCGCCGCGATCACGTGCGCCTCACCGCCGTTGGCGTTCACCATGGAGAGGCCCAGCGACGGATTCGAGAAGACAATGGTGTCGTCAGGTCCCCACGCGACGCCGGTGACGGTCGAGGATCCGGCCCGCGCGAGGACGGTCGTCGGTCCTCCTTCCACGGGCACCTTTTCGAGTACGCCGAAGCCGTTGAACGCGATCCATTTCCCGTCGGGTGAAAACCGCGGGTCGGACGCGTTGGATATTTCGGCACTCGCGACCACGGTGGCCATCTCGGAATCGAGGCGACGGATGTACAGCTTCCTCGTGCTGCCCGCCTGTCCCACGAAGGCAATCGTTCGCCCGTCCGGCGACACGCCGAACCGTCCTTCGAGGCGATCGGCTGGCGTGAGCGGCAGGTCGACATGCGCGGCGGGGGTCTGCGGAACGTCGCCTGTCCGGCCGATCACGAACCACATCGCGCCGGCGCCTGCCGCAAGCGCGGCGACAACCGCGACAATCAGCGCGGCGGCGGTTCGACTTCGTCCGGATGGCGCGGCGTTGCCGGCCGTGTCATCCGGTGCGCCGCTCAGCGCGATCCGCGCCTCGCCGATCGCCTGCAGGCGCTTGCGCGGATCTTTTTCCAGGCAGCGGCGCAGGAGGCGTTGCACGTGCGGCGGTGTCGAAGACGGCAGGTGCGTCCAGTCGGGGTCGCGCGAGACGATGGCGGAAATCGTGTCGGTCACGGTCTCACCCGCGAACGCCGTCTTCCCCGTAAGCATCTCGTAGAGCACCAGGCCGAAGGACCAGATGTCCGCGCGCCGATCGACCGGTTTGCCGCGCGCCTGCTCGGGCGCCATGTACGCGGCGGTGCCCATGATGACGCCGACCTCCGTACGGGCATCGCCGGCGCCCAGTCGAAGCGGCGGCGACGTGAAGGTTGGCGAGTTCGAGACGGAGCCGCGCACGACGGGATCGCCGGCAAACGCTTTCGCGAGGCCGAAGTCGAGCACCTTCAGCGTGCCGTCAGCTCGGACCTTGATATTCGCCGGTTTCAGATCGCGATGGACGATGCCCTGATCGTGCGCGGCTTCGAGCGCCTCCGCGATCTGCGCCGCGTTGGCGAGCGCATCCTCCATCGGCAGCGGCCCGCGCGCGATGCGGTCCGCGAGGTCCTCCCCCTCCACGAGCTCCATGACGAGCCCGCTCTCGTGCGACCCATCGGCCGCCGCGTCGACGACGCCGTAGATCTGCGCAATGTTCGGATGATTGAGTGACGCGAGCGTGCGTGCCTCGCGTTCGAAACGTGCGAGGCGATCGGGATCCGACGCGAAGAGCGACGGCAGGATCTTGATCGCGACATCGCGATTCAGCTTCAGATCACGCGCGCGATAGACCTCGCCCATGCCGCCTTCGCCGAGTTTCGAAATGACGTCGCAGGAGCCGAGGCGGGTCCCGGGGGAGAGCACGCGGCATTCTAATGCGGAATGCGAATGCGACGGCGGAATGCCGACGATCCTGCGCGATAATCGTTCGATGGCACTCACACCGGAGCGCCCGGACGGCGGCTTGAGCAAGACGACGCGTCCCTGGGTGCGGAAGGCACGCAAAGACGCCGAAGGCTACGTCGAGCGTCCCGAGCGGATCGGCAGCCTGCTCGATGCGGCGACTCGCAAACTGCGGAAGGGCGATTCGAAGTTCTTCAACCAGTTCTGGCAGCAGTTGCGCGCCGTGCTTCGGCTGCTGCGCGCCTGGTGGACAGGGGATTATCGACAGGTGTCGCGCGGCACGATTGTCACGCTGCTCGCCGCCGT
Source organism: Vicinamibacterales bacterium (assembly GCA_035495555.1). Lineage (GTDB taxonomy): Bacteria > Acidobacteriota > Vicinamibacteria > Vicinamibacterales > 2-12-FULL-66-21 > DATJFQ01. The sequence continues at coordinate 58,473 of DATJFQ010000038.1, read as the reverse complement.
GATCTACTTCGTGATGCCCATCGACGCGATCCCGGATTGGATCATCGGCGTGGGCTTCCTGGACGACGCGTACGTGCTGGGCTGGGCCGTGAATGCCGTGCGACAGGAGGTTGAAGCATTTCTGCAATGGGAAGCCGCGCGGGCCGTCTGACGTCTGCGTCTCGTGGGATTGACACGCCGTGTGCATCGTGGGATAACCAAGATACCGTGATCGTGATTCAGCAGTGCGCGTGTTGTTGGCTCGGAGCCGCCTCCGAGCGCTGCGCTGCGTACAGCTGGATCGTGACGGGATAGAACTTCACCACTTTCTCAATCGATTCGGCCGCAACCGGGCCCGGAGAGCGACTCGCTTTCCGGGCCTTTTTGTTTGTACGCCGCACGCACTGGAGAGCCTGGATGCCTGGGATACGTTTTCGCTTCGTTGTCGTCGTTGGATGGTTATTGGCGCTGCTCGTGCCGGGCGTGGCCGCTGCGGCTCCGCCCGACGCTTCCGAGTTCGCGCGCCGCTGGAACGCGACCGTGGTCGTGAACGGCGTCGAGGTGCCGTGTCGCTTCGAAATCACTCGTCACGGCGGCGTTCTCGTGGGCTCGTTTTTCAACGGCGAGCGGCGCATCGCGTCGACCCGATCGCGGGTCGACGACGAACACCTCGTCTTCACCTTCGCTCAATACGGGTCGACGCTCGACGTATCGGCACGCGACAACCGGCTGAGCGGCGAGTACCGGCGGGGCACGAAAACGATCTATCAATTCACCGCCGTTCCCGCGACCCACACAGAAGCGGCGGTGCTCGAAGGACCGTCGATTGCCGGCACGTGGATCGCCCAGGCCCACAGCTCGAAGGGCGAAACGGCCTGGCGGTTCATCGTACGCGAGCAGAATAGCCAGGTGAGCGCGACGATCCTTCGAGTCGACGGCGATACCGGCACGCTGACGGGGACGTTTGACGGCGAGCGATACGTGCTGAGTCATTTCTCGGGCGCACGTCCGCTGCTGCTCGAGGTGTTCCCGCGCGCCGACGGGACGCTGGAGCTTCGACAGAACGGCCGGCCGGAGCTGCTGCGAGCCGTGCGCGAGGGTGACCCCCGTGCCGCTGCGATCGGGACGCCGTCCGACCCGGAGTCGCATACGAGTGTCCGCGATGCCGCGGAGCCGTTCCGTTTCAGCTTTCCGGACCTGACGGGACGCATCGTGTCGAACACCGATCCGTCGTTTGCCGGGAAGGTGGTGCTGGTGAGCATCAGCGGGAGCTGGTGCCCGAACTGCCACGACGAGGCGCCGTTCCTCGCGCTTCTGTACAAAAAGTATCGCGATCGCGGGTTCGAGATAGTGACGCTCTCGTTCGAAGAGCAGGAGCAGCTCGCAAACCCTGAGCGGCTGCGTGCGTTCATCGCCGCGTACGGATTCCGCCACACGGTCCTGCTCGCGGGAGAGCCGGACCAGGTCGCCGACAGGATTCCGCAGGCCGTCAACTTGAACGCGTTCCCGACCAGCTTCATCCTTGGACGCGACGGCCGCGTGCGCGCCGTCCACGCCGGATTTCCGAGTCCGGGAAGCGGCGCATTCTACAGGAAGGCAGAACGAGACGTGTCGCGAGAGATCGAGCGGCTGCTGGCGGAGCCCGCGGAGGTGAGTCGATGAAACCTGTTCGATTCGGGTGCCTGGCGGTTGCGGTGCTCGTCGGATGGCCCGCGCACGCCAACGCGCAGGTGAAGCGGCCCACGCCGACGATCACGGCGGAAGGCGTTCCGGGTGGCGTCTCGCCTGGTTCGTCAGCGCGCCTGCGGCTGAAAATCGTGCTGCCGCCCGGACTCCACGTGCAGGCGGACAAACCGCGCGACCCCTCGCTCGTCCCGACGAAGCTGTCGCTGATGCCGCCGGCCGGCGTCTCGATCGGCCGCACCACGTATCCCAAGCCGAGCGATCTCGCGCAGCCGGGCGGAAACGAGCCGCTCTCCGTGTTCAGCGGCACGTTCACCATCGACGTCGATATCGCGATCGGCACATCCATGCAGGCCGGGACGATCACGATTCCTGGAGAGCTGCGGTATCAATCGTGTACGGACCAGGTCTGCTTCCCGCCTTCGCGCGCACCGGTGACCTGGCGTCTCACGGTGAGACCTCGGTAACTCCCAACTCCCGACTCCCAACTCCCAAATTGATCAATTTGAATTGGGAGGTGGGCATCGGGCGTTTTCATGGAAGGCGCATGAATTTCCGCCAGCAGCGCGACGTCTGGATCGAAGATCACCGACGCGGGCGCGGTATCGGACGGAATCGAGATCGTCGTTTCACGGCCGGTCACTTCGGCGTTCACGACGCGAGGCATCGAGCCTGCTGATTGCGTCACCCCGACACCCAGCTGAAAACGGAACGGGTCCGAGGTCTGCGTCTGACGAATGGTGACGATCACCTGTTTCGCGCCGGCGTCGTACCGCCAGCTGCCCTCGATGGCCGGCTCGCCCGTTCGCGTGAGCCACTCGGTGAAGAACCAGCCCAGGTCCTGCCCTGACGCCTGCTCCATCGCGCTGCGCAGATCGGCGCTCGAGGCGAGGCCGTTCACGTGGGCCTGATAGTACAGGCGGATGCCGCGCCAGAACGCGTCCGTGCCGATCTGGTGACGCAACATGTGCAGCGTCCACGATCCCTTCTGGTAGACGAGCTGGTTGTTCGGGCCGGTCTGTTTCGATTCGTCGAAGTCGACGTGGACGACGGGTGTGTTCGGGAGCGTCTTCTCGAGTTGCAGCACGCGATCGCGGCTGCGTCGCAGGCCGTCGACGAAGGCGTCGCGTCCCGCGGCGTGCTCGGTGTAGAGCAAGGTGAAGTACGTCGCGAAGCCTTCGCTCAGCCACACGTCGTTCCAGTCGCGTTCCGTCACGGCATCGCCGAACCACTGATGGGCGGTCTCGTGGACGACCGGTGCATTGCCCGCGGTGACGCCGCGCTCGCCGTAGAAGATGTTGGTCGCGTGTTCGGTGCCGCCGCCCATGCCCGCTGCCTCGACGTGCGCGAGCTTGTCGTATGGATAGGGACCGACGTTTTCGGAGAAGAACTCGAACGCCCCGCGCGCGTCGCGCTCCAGGGCGGTCAGCCCCTTGTCGGCATCCTGCGGAAACGCCCAGTACGACAACTGCACGCCTTTGACCGGCGGCTCGTAGTGGACGATGAAATGCGCAATGCCGAGGGACAGCAGCCAGGGAGAGACCGGCGCGTCCTGGGACCAGTGGGTGCGGCGGAGACCGCCCGGGAGATCGACCTGATCGATCAGCAGGCCGTTGCTGATCACTTGGTACTCCGCCCTCGTCGTGATGACGAATTCGGCGGTCGCCTTATCGGCGATGTGATCGATCGTCGGCAGCCACTGACGTGCGTTATGGAACCAGTTCTCGCTGAACGCCGTGCGTTCGCCGTGGATGTTGTTCAACAAGCGGAGTCCGTTCCCGGGCGCGCCGTGATACGCGATGTCGAAGGTGATTTCATCCCCGGCTGTGGCGTTTGGCGGCAGGGGCAGCGTCAGCCGGTTCTGTTCATGCGTGAACGGCACTGGCTGGCCGTTCGACCTCACGCCGGTCACGGTCATGCCTTTCCCGTCGGGCGTTGTGCTCGTCAGGTCGAGGAACGCGTCATGCGGCACGGGGCAGCCTTGACGAGCTGCGCTGCAGGCGCCGGTCATGCGGAGGCGGACGGTCGCCTGACCCTGAATCTCGTTCGAGTCGTCCGTGAGCAGCGTCAGGCGAAAGACGTAGTGCTCCGCGTCGATCCCCGCCTGTCGCGGATACGTGTCCGCGTGTGGCTCCGCGGCCAGGAGCATCAGCCCGACCGAGAACAGCAGGGCGAAGATCCCCGGTATCTTTCGAATAGACCGTGTCATCATCAGAATTCTTGCTCCGTTCGCACGGGGCGCGATCTTACCAGCAGAGGTTGTCTCCGCGCTGATGTCGATCCACGGGTCGACCGCGCGACTATGAACTGAACCCTCTTGAAAGGAAGGTCTGCACATGGCAAAAGCAAAGAGTCCGGTACCGCAGGGGCTCCATACGGTGACGCCCCACCTCATCCTGGATGACGCGGCGACGGCAATCGACTGGTACAAACGCGGGTTTGGCGCCGATGAAATCAGCCGCTCGGCTGGCCCTGACGGCAAAATCATGCATGCGGAAATCCGCATCGGGAACTCGCATCTGTACCTGAACGACGCGATGGGCGGCGGCAAGGGCCCGAAGGCGTTAGGCGGATCGCCGATCGGTCTGTGGCTGTACGTCGACGACGCCGATGCGCTGTTCAATCGCGCGGTGAGCGCCGGCGCGACGGTCGCGCCGGGCCCGATGGGACAGATGCAGGATCAGTTCTGGGGCGATCGCTGCGGCACCTTGATCGATCCCGCGGGTTTCCAATGGACGATCGCCACCCGCAAGGAGGACCTGACACCTGACGAGTTGAATCGCCGCGCCGACGAGTTCTTCAAGCAGTTCGCGTCGATGGCGAAGGAGTAGTTCAGAACAGCTTTTGCAGTTCGTCGCACCAGTTCAGGCGCACGTTCAAGGCACGGCCGGCTGCAGATGTGGCCGGCCGCATCATCGTGAAACGGTCGCCCTGGCTGCGGCGCGCAGTCTATCGATTGATCTTCAGCAGGAACAACTGCGACTTCAGGTAGCCCAGCGAATACGCGAAATGCTCCCCGTCCAGGCTCATGGACGGGGTGCCGACCATCGTCAGTCCTGCAGGATCGCTTGGATGGAGCGTGCGCGCGAGTGTCCGCGTGCCCGACGCGATGTCGATGCGGAAGACTCGGCCGCCCTGCGGATCCGCCTGAAAAACGTAGACCGCCGATGAATCGGCCGAGAACCCGATCGGGACGTCGGCGGCTTCATCGCCTTTGGCGGCGATTTTCGACCCGGTCTGCAGGTCGAGCAGGTAGCGAGCCCCGCGGTCGGTCACGGTCAGGAGTCGGCCATTCGGCGAGATCACGCGCGCGCGCGCGCCTTCGGCTGTGACAGGCTCCAGCTTTCCGGTGGCGGCGTCCAGACGCCATGCCCGTATGTCGTGTCCGGGCTCGTTCGCGACGACTAACATGTGTCGGCCGTCGGGGAACCATCCCAAGCTGACAATCTGCTCCAGCGCCTTCAACGGAATCCGCTTCGGCACGCCGGCGCCGGTCGGAGCGAGAGTGCCGTCGTGCAGATCGGGCGGTGCGAAGGCGAACACCTGCGTACCGTCCGGCGAGATGGCGCCGCCCCCGCCGTCGGCGACCCGCACGGCGGGTCCACCGCTGGCCGGTCTCACGAAAATCCCATACGTGCCGCCGGCGCCTTCCCCGGCTTCCGTGAACGCCACGAGCTTGCCGTCGGCCGACACCGACGGCTGGACGGCGAAGTCGAACCACGCGAGGTCCCGGTCTGCGGTGTCGTTCATCGACCCGTAAACGACGTGCGAGCGTGTGCTGCCCGCGGACAGCAGCGCGCGCCCGTCGGGCGCGACGTCCTCGAGCGTCAGGCTCTCGGTCGAGCGATACAGCTCACGTTCGCGTCCGTCGAGCGTTACCGCCCGGAGTTCCCGTACACCGCCGCGGCGCGCACCGGTAAACCACAGTTCGCTGCCGCCTTTCGCCCAGGCGAGTCCGCCGAGCGTGATCCATCCCGTGGAGATCGTGCGCGGTTCGCCTGTTTTGCCGAGCAACCTGACGTCGCCCTCGTCTCCGCCAAGCGGATGCGACAAGAACGCAAGCCGTTCACCGTCGGGAGCGACGCGGACGTGGCTGATCGGATAACTTGTTTTCCACCGCTCCGTCCCGACCGGGTACTGCAGCGAGAATGCGCCCGGGAGTCCGACGATCGCGGCGATCATCTGACCGTCGGGACTAAAATCCGCCGCGATGACGTGGTCGAGCATCGCTCGCGGCGCGCCGCCGGTGGTGGAGGCACGTGCCAGCATGCCGCTCGTGTAGAACGAAAATGCCGTCGCGGCTCCGAGCGTCGTCAGCATTTCGTTCGTCGTGCGCGAGACGGCCATGAGATCGGCATCGGGCACGTTCAGCGCCGTCGAGTCGGGGGTCCCCGGCCGCATCGTGAACAATTTGACCGGCTGTCCGTCCCAGGCGGCTCCGTAGAGCACGTTCTGGCCGTCGGGCGCAAACCGCGCGCCGTGAACGGTGCCGCTCCGGAACGTCAGCTGAGTGATCTCCGGCTGCCCGAGCGGTGGCGCACCGAACCGCGCGCCCGCAAACCACGCGGCGCCGCCGGCGACAACGCCGACGACGGCGGCAAGCGCGATGGCGCGCACCTTCGTGACGCCGCCTCGCGGTGGCGGCAGCGCCTCGACAGCGATGGAGGGGTTGACTCCGCTCGCGCTCGACAGCGCCTCCAGCGCGAACGTCACGTCGCGTACGGACTGAAATCGTTCGTCGGCGTTCTTCTCCAAGCAGCGCCTGACGATGCGCTCGATGGCCGGCGCCGAGGCATGGACGGCTGGTGGAAAGTCGGCGGGATCCTCTTTCAGGATCGCGCTCATCGTGTCCACCGCGGTCTTGCCTTTGAAGGCGCGCTCCCCCGCGAACATTTCGTACAGCACCGCGCCCAGGCTGAAAATATCCGACCGCGCGTCGACCGGTTCGGCGCGCAGCTGCTCGGGCGACATGTAGCCGACGGTCCCGACGACCATCCCCGGGTCGGTCTCGGTCATCGTGGCGTGGGCGCCATCTGCCGTCGGCATGTCGGCGAGCTTCGCGAGGCCGAAGTCGAGGATTTTGATGCGGCCGTCTTTGGTGACGAAGATGTTTTCCGGTTTGATGTCGCGGTGGATGATGCCCTTGTCGTGCGCGGCCGCAAGGCCGCTGGCGATCTGCGTGCCGTACTCGATCGCTTTGCGCGTGGTCAGCGCGCCGGCTTCCAGTATCTGGCGCAGCGTGCGCCCCTCGAGCAGCTCGGAGACGACGTATGGAACGCCGTTCGTGGTGCCGATGTCGTGCACCGCAAGGATGTTCGGATGATTGAGCGCGGCCGCCGATCGCGCCTCCTGCTCGAAACGTCGAAGGCGATCCTGATCGGCCATAAACGTGGTCGGCAGGATTTTCAGGGCGACGTCGCGTCCGAGCCGCGTGTCACGGGCGCGGAACACTTCGCCCATGCCGCCGACGCCGAGCGGGCCGAGAATTTCGTAGGGTCCGAGGTGTGTTCCTGTCGCCAGTGCCATGTGTGTCGCCGATTGTATGGTGCCCTGCGCTACGGCAGCTTCAGCAGGAACAGCTGCGACGGCTGGCTGACGACGCTATAAACGAAGTGATCACCGTCGAGGCTGACAGACGGCGTGTCCATCACAACAAACCCCGGATCCGTCGGACGAATGGTCCGCAGGAGCGTCGTCGCGCCCCACGCGAGCTCCAGCCGGTATAAACGGCCACCCTGCGCGTCCGGCACGAAGGTGTAAAGGCCGGAGGAATCGGCGGTAAACCCTGCGGCCACAGCTTTGGCGTCCACTTTGACCGGGGTCTTCACTCCGGTCTCCAGATTGAGCACGTATCGGTCGGACCCGACGGCAACGGGCAGGAGACGGCCGTCGGGGGAAACGACCCGCGCCTGTCCGCCTTCAGCCGTGAGCGCCTCGAGCGCGCCGCTCGCCGGATCCAGGCGCCATGCGCGCGCCTGACGGCCTGGTTCGTTCGCTGTCAGCAGCACATGACGACTGTCGGGGAACCAGGTCCAGCCGATGATCCTGTCGAGCGTCTTGAGTTGCAACTGCCTGGCGTCGCCCGTGCCGGTCGGCACCAGTCTGAACGTGTGTCGATCCTCGAGATCGGCGGCGAAGATCTGGGTGCCGTCCGGTGAGAGCGCTATCCCGTTGCCGTCCGCGAGTCGCACCGCTGCCTCACCGTTGGTTGGCCTGACGAAGAGGCCGTACGTCTTGCCCGCGCCTTCGCCGCTTTCCATGAATGCCAGCAGTTTGCCGTCCGCCGACAGCGTCGGGATGTTGGTGTAATCGAACCACGAAAGGTCCCGGTCGGCTGTTTCGTCGCGGAGCGATCCAAAGTGCACGCGTGAGCGCGGACTCCCGGCCGAAAGAAGCGTGCGGCCGTCGGCCGCGACATCCTCGAGCGTGAGTCCTTCCGTCGAGTGATACAGCTCGCGTTCGCGGCCGTCGAGCGTCACGGACCAGAGGGCGCGCACACCTCCCTGACGGGCTCCCGTGAACCAGAGTTCTTTGCCTCCGTTCGCCCACGCGAGCCCCTGCAGGGTGAGCCATCCGCGTGAGACGGGCCGCGGCGCACCAGCCTTGCCGAGCACCATCACGTCCCCTTCGTCGCCGCCGAACGGATGAGAGAGGAACGCGAGTTGTTCGCCGTCGGGTGCGACCCGAACGTGGCTCATCGCGTACCGGGTGTTCAGCCGTTCGGTACCGAGGGGAAATTGCAAGGAGAAGGTGTCGTTGGTGCCGACGATGGCCGCGAGCATCTGTCCGTTGGGACTGAAATCAGCGGCGATCACATTGTCCGCAATCGCGCGCGGTGCACCGCCGGAGACAGACGCTCGCGCCAGCTTGCCGCGGGTGTAGAAGTCAAACGCCGGCACCGCTCCGAGCGTCGTCAACATCTCGTTGGTGGTCCGCGAGATCGCCATCAGATCGCCATCGGGCAGCGCGAGCGTTGTGGAATCCGAACTGCCCGGCCGCGTGGAGAAGACCTTCAAGGGCTGCCCTTCCCAGGCGGCCGCGTAGATGACGTTCTGGCCATCGGGCGCGAACCGCGCGCCGTGGACTCTCCCGCTTCGGAAGGTCAGTTGGGTCACCTTTGGCGGGTTTGGCGCCGGCGCACCTGAGCGTCCGGCCATCCAGCCGGTGGCGGCAGCAACGAGCGCTACGGCCAGCGTGATCCCCATCCCGGTCGCCACAGGGATCCCGGAACGCCGCGGTACCGTGGCGTCCGTGGCAATCACCGGTTTGATTCCGCTGGCGGTCGAGAGCGCTTCGAGGGCAAACGTCACGTCCCGGACTGACTGGAACCGCTCGTCGACGTTCTTCTCGAGACAGCGGCGGACGATGCGCTCGATCGCCGGCGCGGACGCGTGCACCGCCTCGGGGAAATCTGGCGGATCCTCTTTCAGGATCGCGCTCATCGTATCGACGGCGGTCTTCCCCTTGAAGGCGCGCTCCCCCGCGAACATCTCGTAGAGCACCGCGCCAAGACTGAACACGTCCGACCTCGCGTCGACCGGCTCCGCGCGTAACTGCTCCGGCGACATGTAGCCGACGGTTCCGACCACCATCCCCGGGTCGGTCTGGGTCATCGTCGCGCGGACGCCATCCGCGGTCGGCATGTCGGCCAGCTTCGCGAGGCCGAAATCGAGGATCTTGACGCGGCCGTCTTTGGTGACGAACACGTTCTCCGGCTTGATGTCGCGGTGGATGATGCCTTTTTCGTGTGCCGCGGCCAGGCCGCTCGCGAGCTGCGATCCGTACTCGATCGCCTTGCGGGTCGTCAGCGCGCCGCCCTCGAGAATCTGCCGCAGGGTGCGCCCGTCGAGCAGTTCCGAAACCACGTATGGGACGTCATTGGTGGTGCCGACGTCGTAGACCGCGAGGATGTTGGGGTGGTTGAGCGCGGCTGCCGAACGCGCCTCCTGCTCGAAGCGGCGAAGGCGATCCTGATCCGCGGTGAACGCCGTCGGCAGCATCTTGAGCGCGACGTCGCGTCCGAGGCGCGTGTCACGTGCGCGGAACACTTCACCCATTCCGCCGGCGCCAAGCGGGCCGAGGATCTCGTAGGGGCCGAGGACGGTGCCCGCTGTCAATGTCATAGTGCGGGTGCTACGGAAGTTTCAGCAGGAAGAGCTGGGACGTCAGGGTACTGACGCTGTACGCGAAATGTTCACCATCGAGGCTCATGGATGGCTGGAACACAGCGCGGAGTCCCGCGGGATCGGCCGGACGCAGCGCGCGGACGAGCGTCCGTATGCCGGATGCGATCCGAAAGATGCGCCCCCCCTGTGAGTCGGGGCTGAAGACATACACCGCCTTTGAGTCGGCCGTAAATCCAATCGCGAGGTCGGGCTTCTCCACCCCGTCGCTGCGGAGTTTCGCACCGCTTCGAAGATCGAGCAGGTAACGATCATCGCCCTCTGTGACGGCAAGGTATTGTCCATTCGGAGAAACGATTCGCCCAGCGGCGCCTTCAGGTGTTATTGCCGCAAGTTCGCCGCTCCGTGTATCGAGGCGCCACGACCGCACGCTGTGACCCGGCTCGGTACCAAGAATGACGATGTGCCGGCCGTCGGGGAACCAGCTTCCGATCGCAATCTGGTCGAGCGTCTTCAGGCTGAGCCGCTTCGGTGCCCCGGTGCCCGTTGGGACCAGGGCCGCGACGTGCGGATCTGCGAGGTCCTGCACCAATACCCGTGTGCCGTCCGGCGAGATGGCGCTGGCCCGCCCATCGGCGATTCGAACGGCGGGCTCACCGTTGGTGGCCCGGACGAAGATGCCGTAGGTGCTGCCAGCGCCTTCCCCGCTCTCGGTATATGCGACCAGCTTCCCGTCGGCGGTCACGGACGGTTGTGTGCCGTGGTCGAACCATGTGAGGTCATGGTCGACGGGGTCATGCAGCGACCCGTAAAGGACCCGGACGCGCGGCGTTCCGGCCGACACGAGCGCCCGTCCGTCAGGCGCGACGTCCTGGAGCGTCAGACTGTCCGTCGAGCGGTACAGGAGGCGTTCACGGCCGTCCAGTGTCGCCGCCCAGAGCGCGCGCACTCCGCCTTTTCGCGACCCCGTGAACCAGAGTTCGCGGCCTCCGGCCGCCCAGGCCAGGCCCCCGAGCGTGATCCAGCCGCTCGAGACTGTTCTCTGTTCTCCCGAGGTGCTGATCACCCTGACGTCACCCTCGTCACCACCCGACGCGTGGGACAGAAACGCGAGCTGATGTCCGTCGGGCGCGACGCGAACGTCGCTCATCGCATACGGCGTCTTCAGCCGCTCGGACCCGACTGGAAACTGCAGCGAGAATTCCCCAGGCACCCCAACGATCGCCGCGAGCGCCTGGCCGTCAGGGCTGAAGTCCGCGGCGATGACGTTTTCCAGCAGCGCTCGCGGCGCGCCGCCCGCAATCGATGCGCGAGCCAGCGTCCCACGCGTGTAGTACGAGAAGACGGGAACCGCGCCAAGCGTCGCCAGCATTTCGCTCGTTGCGCCCGAAACCGCCATGAGATCGGCATCGGGCACAGTGAGCGCCGCCGAATCGGGACTGCCCGGACGTGTCGAAAACAGCTTGATCGGCTGTCCTTCCCACGCCGCCGCGTAAATCACATTCTGGCTGCCCGGCGCGAACCGGGCGCCGCGCACCGTTCCGCTGCGAAAGGTGAGTTGGGTGATCTCCGGCGATGCGGCAACGGCAGCGAGGGATCGCGCGAGCATCCACGCTGCGCCAACGGCAAGGATGCCCACGATCATCGTGAACCCAAGCGCGCGCCTGCTCACACTCGGGCGGGGCGGCGCGTCGACAACAGCGGCCGGCTTGATCCCGCTGGCGCTCGACAACGCATCGAGCGCGAACGTGAGGTCGCGCACCGACTGAAATCGTTCGTCGACGTTTTTCTCGAGGCAGCGACGCACGATCCGTGCGAGGGCTGGCGCGGCCGCGTGCACCGCCTCGGGAAAGTCCGGTGGGTCCTCTTTCAGAATCGCCGTCATCGTGTCGACGGCCGACTTGCCCTTGAACGCGCGCTCGCCGGCGAACATCTCGTAGAGCATCGCGCCGAGACTGAAGACGTCAGACCGCGCGTCGACTGGCTCCCCGCGCAACTGTTCCGGCGACATATAGCCGACGGTGCCGAGGATCATCCCGGACCCCGTCCGAGTCATCGTCGGCTGCCCGCCATCCGCGGACGGCAGATCGGCCAGCTTGGCGAGGCCGAAGTCGAGAATCTTGACGCGGCCATCTTTCGTAACGAACACGTTCTCCGGTTTGATGTCGCGGTGAACGATCCCTTTCTCGTGCGCGGCGGCGAGGCCGCTCGCGATCTGCGTGCCGTATTCGACCGCTTTGCGCGTCGTCAGGGCGCCGCCGTCGAGGATCGCGCGCAGCGTCTTTCCCTCCAGGAGTTCCGAGACGACGTAGGGCGCGCCGTTGGTGGTGCCGACGTCGTAGACCGCGAGGATGTTTGGATGATTGAGCGCCGCCGCCGAGCGGGCTTCCTGCTCGAAGCGGCGAAGGCGATCCTGGTCGGCGGCGAACGCGGCGGGCAGCATCTTGAGCGCGACGTCGCGTCCGAGGCGCGTGTCGCGCGCGCGAAACACTTCGCCCATGCCGCCGGCGCCGATCGGCTCGACGACTTCGTACGGACCAAGGTGCGAGCCCGTTCCCGGAGTCATGTGTGCGCGGATTGTATCAGGCGCTCAGGCGGCGTCGTATCGGGCAATCAGGTCCAGCGATTCCATCCGCGCGAAATCCGAGTCGAGCGACTACACGAGCACACCGGCTTGAGCGGCGAGTGCTCCGATGAGCAGGTCTCCAACGCCGAACCGCGTTCCCCTTTCCGCAGCACGTTCCACCCAACCGTCGATGATGCGCCAGGTATCATCTGTCGGGTAAAGGACCGGGAGGGCGGATAGCAATCGCCGCAAGCGCGGACGGTCCGAACGCGAGGCGCCGCTGATCAGTTCCAGTCGCCGTGCCGGGTCCCCGCGCCAAACCGCCCGGAATGCACGTCGGAGTATGATTCGCGGCGGCCCACGCCTCACACAACTCATGGCTCTCAACGCCGGTGCCCGCGTCGGTCCTTACGTGATCCAGAGCCTCCTGGGCCAGGGAGGCATGGGCGAGGTCTATCGAGCCCGCGACTCCCGGCTCAATCGCGACGTCGCGGTCAAGGTCCTGCCGCCGGCGTTTGCCGACGACGGGGAGCGGCGCGCACGGTTCGAGCGCGAAGCGCAGGCGATCGCGACGCTGTCCCATCCGAACATCCTCAACATCTTCGACACGGGTGTGGTCGACAAGCAGCTTTACGTCGTCATGGAGCTGCTGGAGGGCGAAACGCTGCGCGATCGGCTCAACCGCAGCCCACTGCCGCCGCGGAAGTCGGTCGAGTACGCCGTCCAGATCGCCCGAGGTCTCGGCGCGGCCCACGACAAAGGGCTCGTTCACCGGGATCTCAAACCGGAAAATATCTTCCTGCTCGAAGATGGCCAGCTGAAGATTCTCGATTTCGGTCTGGCCCGGTCCGCGGTCTCTGCGGCTGCTGCCGGTGCCACCAGCGCCGGCGAAACGGTTGCCGCGTTGACCGACGCCGGCACCGTGATGGGCACCGTCGGCTACATGGCGCCCGAACAGATCAAAGGCCAGGCCGTGGACGGCCGCGCGGACCTGTTCGCGTTCGGCGCCGTGCTGTACGAAATGTTGACGGGGCGCCGCGCGTTTCAGCGCGACACGTCCGCGGAGACGATGACGGCGATCCTCAGAGATGATCCGCCCGAGCTCACCGCGATCCGCGGTGACGTCCCGCCGGCGATCGAACGCATCGTCCGCCACTCGCTCGAGAAGAATCCGAAGGAACGATTTCAGACCGCACGCGACGTGGCATTTGCGCTCGAGGCGCTCTCGGGATCGAACATCTCGTCCAGCCCGCGCACGGGGGTCGCGGTCTCGTCGCGCCGCCGGTGGCTGCGACCGGCGGCGCTTGCGGCGGCGATCGCATTGAGCGCCGCGGCCGGAGCCCTGGCCGATCGACGGCTCGGTCCGACGCCCTCGTCGCTCGTCTTCGAGAAGAAGACGTGGGACCCCATGTGGGTGACCAACGCCAGGTTCGCGCCCGACGGACAGACGATCGTCTTCAGCGCGGCCATGAGCGGCAATGTGCCCGAATTGTTTGCCATACGGCCGGGAAGCGTAATGCCGCAAGCGCTCGGGCAGCGTGATACCCACCTGCTCTCGGTTTCATCCAAGGGCGAGCTCGCGGTGTTGACCGGCGCGCGTTTTCTTCACCACCGCCTGTTCACCGGAACGCTTGCACGAATGGCGCTGGACGGCGCGCCGAGGCAGTGGATGGAGGACGTGCGCGAAGCCGACTGGGCACCCGACGGCGCTTCGCTCGCAATCATTCATCACGTGGGTACCCAGGATCGACTCGAGTACCCGGCAGGAACCGTGCGGTACAGCGTCAGCGGGTATCTCAGCGACCCGCGTGTGTCCCCCGACGGGTCGCAAGTCGCCTTCTTCGAGCATCAGACCGCGGGCGACGACCGGGGGTGGGTCAAGGTGCTCACGTCCAGCGGCGCCATCAAGCAGCTCGCCGGCGAGTACTGGGGTGAGGAAGGTGCGGCGTGGTCCGCCGACGGACGCTCCGTACTGTTCTCTGCATCCGACAGCGGCGTCGAGCAGCAGCCGCTCATTGTCAACGTTGCGGGAACGCCGGTGGTCCGGCAGCGGATCGCGAGCGCCGACGCGATGGTCCTGTACGATGTCGCGTCCGACGGCCGCATGTTGATCGTCCGCAACGATTTCCGGTACAGCATGCGCGCGCTCCTGCCGGGCCAGAGCGCCGAACGAGAGCTGCGGTGGCTCGATTTTCCGCAGAACGGCCTCCTCTCATCCGACCGGCGCCTGATGGCATTCACGGATCTCAGTCAGAATGCCGGGCCGAACTATGCCGCGGCGATTCGTGACATGACGACCGACAAAGTCGTTCGGCTCGGTGAAGGAATGTCATGGGGTCCCTCGCCAGATGGGCGCTGGGTTGGGGCGATCATTCCCGCGACCGGCGAGATCTATCTGTATCCGACAGGCGCGGGACAAGCCCAGCACATTGATCGCCGCCCGATCCGGGATCTCACCGGTGATCCGCCGTATCCTCCGGAACCGCAGTGGATGCCCGACGGCAGGCACCTGTTGACGTGCGGGAGCGAGCCGGACAAGCCGCCTCGGTGTTATCTCATTTCGATCGCAGGCGGACCTCCGCAGCCGGTCACCCCGGAAGGCGTTCGGGCCGCGTGGCTGGCGCCGGATGGCCGCACGCTGCTCGTCCATGCACCGCAGGGCTTCGAGACACGGACGATCGACGGCGACGCGCACGCGCCCGTCCGAGGCTTTGCCGACGACGATGCGGTGATCGGATGGAACGACAGTCACTCGATTGCCGTCAACGCGAGCCGGGGCGTCCCGGCGCGGATCGAGAGCATCGACATCGCCACCGGAACGCGAACCCCGCTCCGCGAGATTGCGCCTCCCGATACGGCTGGTGTGTACGAACTGATGGTCACGCAGTGGGCAGACGCCGGCCGCACGTATGTCTACCATTTCGGCCGCACCATCGACGCGATCTTCGTCGCGAAGGAGACCAGATAGGCCTCCCGGTCTTCGGTATATGCTCCCTCTATGGAGCGCAAAACAGCCGCTGACTTTCCGCAGGAACTTCTCAACATCTTCGATCAGTACGTCCATGGCGGCATCGACCGCCGCGGATTCCTCGAGCGCGCCGCGAAATTCGCCGTGGGCGGCGTCACCGCCGGCATGCTGCTCGATCAGCTCAGCCCCGTGTTCGCGATGCAGCAGGTCAAGGCCGATGATGCGCGCGTCAAGGGCGAGTACGTCTCCTATCCCTCGCCGAACGGCAACGAGAAGACGAAGGGCTATCTCGTCAAACCGGCGAACGCGTCTGGCAGGCTGCCGGGCGTACTCGTCGTCCACGAGAATCGCGGGCTCAACCCGCACATCGAGGACATCGCGCGGCGCATCGCCGTCGACAACTACATCGCGTTCGCGCCGGACGCGCTGGCGCCCCTCGGCGGCTATCCCGGCGACGAGGACCAGGCGCGCGAGCTGTTCACGAAACTGGATCAGACGAAGACGCGGGAGGACTTCGTCGCCGCCGCGAACTGGCTGAAGGCGCGGCCCGACTGCACGGGAAAGATCGGCGCCGTCGGCTTCTGCTATGGCGGCGGCATCGTCAACATGCTGGCGACACGGCTGCCGGATCTCGGCGCGGCGGTCCCCTTCTACGGCAATCAACCGTCAGCCGACGATGCTGCGAAGATCACGGCGCCGATGCTCATTCACTACGCCGAGCACGATGACCGCATCAACGCCGGATGGCCCGCTTTCGAGGCGGCGCTGAAGGCAAACCATGTGTCGTATCAGGAGTTCACGTACCCGGGCACGCAGCACGGCTTCAACAACGACACGACGCCGCGCTACGATGCCGGCGCTGCGAAGCTCGCCTGGTCGCGGACGATGGAATTTTTCGCGCGGCACCTGCGATGAAGAGCGATGGGCGATGGTCGATGAACGATAGTCGATGAACCCTCGCCCATCGTCCATCGGTCATCGTCCATCGGTCATTTTGACATTCGTGAAGGAGATCTATGACAAACCGTGAATTCTTCGCCCAGCTGTGTGCACACGAGCATCCCCGGTTCGTTGGCGTGCTCGAGGCGATGCCGAAAGATCAGCTCGATTACCGCCCCCATCCGAAGTCCAGGTCCGCGTACCAGCTCGTCGCGCATCTCATCGGCCATGAAGTGGATCTCGTCGAGCTGTTCGACACAGGCACGATCAACCATCGCGTCGAAGTGCCCTTCCAGTCGATGGAGGACGCCGTCGAGATTTATAAGAAGGCGGGCACCGACGCCGCTGCGAAACTCTCAGCGCTCGAAGACAGCGACTGGGAATCGTCCGGGAAGTTCCTGGTGAACGGCAACACGATCATGGAGATGCCGCGGCACGGGCTCGCGTGGATGCTGATGCTCGACGCGATCCATCATCGTGGCCAGCTCTCGACGTATCTGCGGCCGATGGGCGGCAAGGTCCCGTCGATCTACGGCCCGTCAGGCGATACGGCAATGGGCGGATAGTCATCGTCCATCGTCCATCGTGCATCGTCCATCGAACATCGCCCATCGAACATCGACCCACTCAACTCAGAAGGATCTCCAGATCCTCGGCTCTGAGAGTCCGCAGGAGGCCGGCGTCAGCGCGCACGATGGCATCGGCCAGATCTCGCTTGCTGCGCTGCAGCTCGACGATCTTGTCCTCCACCGTATCCGCCGCGAGCAGGCGATACGCGAAGACGTGTCGCGTCTGGCCGATGCGGTGCGCGCGATCGATCGCCTGCGCCTCCACGGCCGGATTCCACCACGGATCGAGCAGGAACACGTACTCCGCCGCGGTGAGGTTCACCCCCAGGCCGCCGGCCTTGAGGCTGATGAGGAACAGATCGCAGGACGGGTCCTCCTGAAACCGTCTGACGCGCGACTCGCGATCACGTGTCTTGCCGTCCAGATACTCGTAGGCGATGCCGTCGGCATCGAGCCTCCTGCGCAGCAGCGCGAGCAGGCTGGTGAACTGCGAGAAGACGAGGATTTTGTGCCCTTCCTCCCGCACCTCGGACAATTGCGGGATCAGCGCGTCGAACTTCGCGGACGGCTCGGACGCGCGGCGTGGATCGATCAGCCCGGGGTGACACGCCGCCTGCCGCAGGCGCAGCAGCGCCTCGAGCACCTGCAGCTTCGATTTCTGCAGGCCTTCGCGATGAATCCGCCGCAGCAGCGCGGCGCGATAGTGGTCGCGCAGCTCGTCGTACAGCGCACGCTGCGCCGCCTGGAGTTCGCAGCGGATCGTCAATTCGCTGCGCGGGGGGAGTTCGGGAGCGACCTGCGCCTTCGTGCGGCGCAGGATGAACGGCCGCACGCCCCGCGCGAGAACGTCCAGCGCCTCGCGGTCGCGCCGCGCGGCGGCGACGCCGTGGCGCGCAAAGGACGCCGAACTGCCGAGCATGCCCGGGTTGAGGAAATCGAACAGGCTCCACAACTCGCCGAGATGGTTTTCGACAGGCGTGCCGCTGAGCGCGAGTCGATGGCGTGCGCGCAGCAGCCGGGCCGCCTTCGCCCCCGCGGTGTTCGCGTTCTTGATGGCCTGGGCCTCGTCCAGGATCGCGTAATCGAACTCGACATCCTTCAACAGCAGCGCATCGCGACGCAGCGTTCCGTACGTGGTGAGGACGAGATGATGCCCCCGCACGCGGTCGACGGTTCGATCGGCTCCACTGAAATCCAGCACCTTCAGCTCCGGAGCAAAACGCGCCGCCTCCTGCACCCAATTGAAGAGAACGGATCGCGGAACGACGACGAGCGAGGGGCCGGTCGCCTCGCGTTTCGCGCGAAGGCGATCCAGCCACGCGAGCACCATGACCGTCTTGCCGAGCCCCATGTCGTCGGCCAGGCAGCCGCCGAACCCGAAGCG
Source organism: Vicinamibacterales bacterium (assembly GCA_035495555.1). GTDB lineage: Bacteria > Acidobacteriota > Vicinamibacteria > Vicinamibacterales > 2-12-FULL-66-21 > DATJFQ01. The sequence goes on along the minus strand of DATJFQ010000038.1, from coordinate 40,262 downwards.
CCGCAGGAACGCGAACCATCCGAGGGCGTCGCGCTGGTAATCGCGCAGCGTGCCGGCGAACGAACGTGCCGCGTCGAGCGGTGTGAGTCCGCCGCCGAGCGTCGCGAGATCTTCACGCGCGAGCTGAAAGCGCTCGTCGAATCGGACATCGGGTTCGCTGGCCAGCGCCGCATCCAGCAGTGCGGCCTGTGACATCCGGAAGCGCACGTGGTCGCCCGACGTGTCGCCCGCGCTTGCGATGCCCGCGAACCGCCGCAGCCATTCCTCCGGCATCATTCCTTCGCTGCCGTCGTCGAGGACGACGGTCGTGCGACCCTGGCGGAGCGCCTCCAGCAGCCGTGACAGCGGCGCCGTCTGTCCCTCGCCGAAATCGACGGCGCCGTGCAGCTCGAACCAATCGACCCCCGAGCGCACTTCGGAGCGCATCGCCTGCGGCGTACGGAATGCCCGCCCCTCGGCTTCGACGCGCCAGCCGTCCGCGGTCAGCTCGCGGACGACGCGAGGCAGGTGGGCGGGACCAATCCGAAGCATCTGGCGCCCGTTGCGGTAGTCCCATCGCCGCTGGAATCCGAGGTCGGCGAGCCTCTTCATCGCTGCGTTCTCCGCGGCGAGATCACGACGCAGCAGGCGGCGTTTCTGCGGATCGAAGACCGTCGGGCCGGCGTCCTCCTGGACATTCGCGCCGCCGTACTCGAACGTAACGGACGCAAGCAGCGACGAGCCCATGGCGCTCGTGTCGGCCTTGATCGCTACGACCGGATGCGGCGGGTCCGCGACGATGTCGAACTGCAGCTCCTCGGGAAGATCCGACGGATCGATTCCGGAGCGCGCGAGCACGTCGACGAGCTGGCCGGTGGCCCCTGGCGGGATCGCCAGCGGTCCGGTCCCACGGAGCTGGGCCAGCAGCGTGAACGCGCCGCGAGCGTCGAACCGCGCGACGCGTCCCGCATGCACGAAGTAGCCGCTCGGCAGGATCATCGTCGGCTCGCGGATCAGCAGGCGTTCTTCTCCACGAACCAGCGCGCCGTCGATCGAGATGTGTGCGTCACGTGATGGGTGGCCGACCTCCAGCCTGAACGTCCACGGCGGCCCATCGTCCCACGTCAGCGGGATGAGTTCTTCGCGGGGCTGGCGGCGGACGCGCAGCACCGCGCGTCCTGACTGCACGATCGTCGGGAGCACGCGATCGAGTAGCGGCGCAACGAGACGAAACGAGGCGAGCCCCTGCTCGCCAAAGTAGCTGCCGTAGTACCCGTCGCGGGCGCCGAGCAGGAGCGGAACGATCTCGCGGTCCACCGGGTCCGGGAGGTGCGATATGTCCCGTGTCGACACGGCAGCCGGACGCGGCCGTCCCCAGCGGCCCTGCGCGGTGCGGGTGCGGGACAGGATGCTCAACGCCAGCGACGGCGTATCGAGCGACGCGTCACGGTCGATTGCGTAAACGATTTCGACGTCGCGAAACCGCGGCGGCGGCACATCGCGTTCCGCGCGGGCGATTTCGAGTGCGACGTTGGAGATGAACTTCTGCCAGGACGCACTCTCCGGAGCACCGGGTGACGAGGTCGACGCGGGGCGCAGGCGCAGCGACTCGCCGCCGTCGCGCGCCAGCCCGAGAAAGCCGCTGCGCTCGCATTCGAGCAGCACGGCCCAGATGTGTTTGCAGACTTCGTTGCGATCGCGAAAGAACTGACACTCGCAGGAGGCCGTCAGCTCGCTCGAATCGCGGGCGATCCAGACGCGATACGGACGCGAGCCGCGCACAATCGCGTCCACGCGCTCCGGTGCCGCCTCCATGTGGACGACGTGGCCGAGCGCGCGGTAGTCCTCGCCTCTGGCACGCACCGCCGGCGGGACCTGGCGCGTGAGCGTGCGCGACAAGGGCATGCCTTCAGTTTAGTGCGGGACCACCGACCTGATCCCGTCTGCGCGCCTACCGTCCGGCAAGCATCGGCACGAGGTCGTGCCAGAACTCCACCGCGTCGTAGTACGACCGCGCGGGCAGCCGCTCGTCGCGCCCGTGCGCGCGCGAGTCGGCGGGGTCGTCGAACTCCGCTTTGATGCCGTAGACCGGGACGCCGGCGTTCCTCACGTAGAGCCCGTCGGTCGCGCCTGTTTCCATCTCGGGCAGCACGATCGCGCCCGGGAAGTGCGTTGCCGCGGCCTGCTCGACGGCCTTCAGTACATCCGGACGAAGTGGCGATGCGGGACTCTCCTTCGGCGCCGTCGCAATCTGGAGTTCCGCTCTGGCGGGCCTGAAGAACTCCTCCAGTTTCTGCTGTACCTCGGCGGGCTTGTCCTGCGGCAGGATCCGGCAGTTGACGGTGACGCGAGCCGTCTGCGGGAGCGCGTTCGGTGCATGGCCGCCCTCGATCATCGTGGCGACGCACGTCGTCCGCATCAGCGCGTTGAACTGCGGGTCGGCTGACAACCGCGCCATCGCCTGTGGCGATGCGGTCCCGGCCGCAAGCGCCTTCATATCGGCGCCGACCTCCGTGCTGCGCAGTGGCGCGTCACGCTCGAAATACGTGCGCGTCGCGTCGTTCAACTCCACGGGGAACTGATACGCGGCGAGTTGCTCGAGCGCTTTCAACAGCCGGTAGATCGGGTTATCGGCATTCCGCGGCCGCGAACTGTGACCGCCCTTGTCGGTCACGGTGAAGCGATAGTCCGCGTAGATCTTTTCGCTCACCTGCAGGTTCAGCAGCGTCCGCTTTCCATTGATCAGATCGCCTGCGCCGGAGTCCGCGTTGAGCGCGAGGTCGGCGCTGCGCATTGCGGGTACGTGCTCGAGCATCCATCGGATCGTGGTCCCGCCCGTCTCTTCGTCCGACGTGAGGATCGCGATCACATCGTGTGCGGGCACGAGGCCGTCGCGCCTCCAGCGGATCATGTTCGTGACGATATTGGCGTCCCCCTGCTTGTCGTCCGAGACGCCGCGCCCGTAGAAGTAGCCGTCGCGTTCGGTGAACGTGAACGGCGGCACGCTCCAGTCCTCCGGCCGCGCCGGGACGACGTCGAGGTGGGCCATCAGGAGAATCGGCTTGTCCGCCGAACGGCCGCGCAGCCGTATGTAGACGTTCGAGTGCTTCGCGTCGGGCCCCATGACCTTGACGTCGTCGCGATCGAACCCCGCCGCGAGCACCCGTTGCTCGATCGCCTTGGCGGCGCGTTCGGTGCCGACGGTGTCGGTGGTCGTATCGATCTCGACGAGTTGTTTGAGGACGTCGTGAGCGAGTTGCTGGTCAGAGGGCGCTGGCGTTTGGAGAAGGGCGGCGAGAGCGCCGACGAGAACGAGGGTGACGTGCACGGTATCTCCCTGAACGAATAGCAGTCGCCTGCATCATACAGCGGAGTTCCTGGCTTCGCGGGCGCCGTGCGTGAGCCGCTCGCGAAGCGGGGCCGACCGTCGTCGCCCCCGTCGCCGTGATCCAGCGCGGGCACGGCCTTGCACGGAAGCGGCGACGGGGCCCCGCTCGGACGCGCTCGGACAGCCCCCTTCGTGCTCAGCGGCCCAAAAGACTTGTCGACGAGGAGCCGCTTCCGCGCAAGTCAAAGAGAAAACAGCTTCGCGGTCTTCGGGCCTTCGCGATCTGCGTGGAACGCCGTCGGCGTGGGGATCGTTGCTCCACCCGCGGCAGCGCGACCGCTGTGGAGCGGCATTCGCCGAATTTCGATACAGCGCCACGGCGAGCCACGCAGGCCCCGAAAGCCCGAAAGGCCCGAAGTTCTAATTGGGTAAGGGCCAGCTACGACCACAAAAAATCAAGCCTCTGAGCGACCGTGCGGATATGTCCGGCCGGTGACGCCCTGAGGCAAAAGAAAACAGCTTCGCGGCCTTCGGGCCTTCGGGGTTTGCGTGGAACGCCGTCGGCGCGCCTCGTTGCGCGATGGTCGTGGACACCGACGAATTGTCACCGTGGGGACGAGTGGAGCGGACGGAGGGAGGTGCCGAGTAGGAGAGTCAACTGAGTGTCGGCGTATGGCGAAGCGCAGAGGCATACCCACGCCGACAACGACGGATGGTCAGAGGTAGCCGCTAATCGCGCGGCGATCACCGGCTACCTGACGTGGGATTTACGCGAGCCGGATGTTTTCGCCGCGGGGACCCTTCGGGCCCTGACCGCGATCGAACGTGACGGCCTGTCCTTCGCGCATGTCGTCGAACCGCGTCTGGGTGCACGCCGAGTTGTGGAAGAAGTATTCGTTGCCGTCCTCCGCGAGGATGAACCCGAAACCCTTGTCCGCGACGAGACGCTTGATCGTACCGTTGAGAGATGCCATGTGTGCTGATTCCTTCGATCCATAAGTCAGACGAGACGTATCAGCAGGAGGGAGACGAATCGTCCGACGCTGCCGGTGGCCGGCTGGGCGCTGGATCAACGCTGGCGGCTTACGTGCAAGAGAAACGAACCTCCAGTATACCGTACCGCAGCGTTTGCGTCACCCAGCGGGCATCGTCCGGCTCGTCCGAGCCTCCCCTACGCATCAGGACGGCGACGCGCCTTCCCCGCCGCCGAGCGCGCCGCCATCGCGTTCGAAGACGCGTAGTGCTCCTGTTTCAGCGCCACGGCAAGCATCGGCGCCGAGTAGTCGGGACGGCGCTGGTGCAGTGACGCGACAATTTCGAGCAGTTCCGGGTCGCTGCCCGCGTACTGCTCGATTGTGTTCGCGGTCTTCTCGAGCAGCGCGGCGGCCTCTTCGAAACGGTGCGCGCGATTCAGCTCCAGCGCCTCGGCCATCACCTTGGCCGCGTAGAGTTTCGCCACTTCCCGGTCGACCTCGACGTTGCGGCGCTGCGCGTTGTTCGCGGCGGGTTCGTCAAAGGTCCAGACGAGGTCGGCTTGGGTGGCGCCAAGGGCTCCGGTGCTGTCCGACACGCTGAACACGGCACGCACCGGCCGGCCCTTCGCCCCTGTCGGGAACGTCAGTTTGAATACGAGCGCGACCTCCTGCCGCGAGACGGCGTCGCCGATCGACACCGCGAACGCCCCTCCCGCCTGCTGGTCCACGCGGAATCGATTCAAGGTCGTCACGCTGACCTTAGGGTCGGCCTGGACGGTGACGACGACGTTGCGAGCGACGGTCTCGAGCGTTTCGCCAAGTTCGCTCGTCAGGCAGTCGGCAATCTGGACGGCCTGTTCGATGAAATAAAAGTGGCCGCCGCCGGCGTGGGACATCGCTTCGAGCAGCCGCTCGTCGAAATCTGCGCCGAGGCCGATGGTGGTGGTCGTGATACCGCGCGACCGCAGTTCCTCCGCGTGGCGCGTCAGTTCACCCCGATCGGTGATGCCCTCGTTCGCCAGGCCGTCGGTGAGCAGGACGCACCGCGAGATCTGTCCGGCCCGGAGTTGCCCGGCGATTTCCTCGCAGCCCTTCAACCATCCCGCGCCGAGATTCGTGTTGCCGCGAGCCTGGATCGATTCAACTTGTTTGATGGCATTTTTGACGGCTTCGCCGGATGCCGTGGTGGACGAGACGACGACGTCGATCTCGTTGTCGTACGTGACGACCGCGAAGCGATCAGACGACCGCAGCATCCGCAGCGCCTGAACGACCGCTTCGCGGGCGAGCCGGATCTTCTGTCCTCCCATCGAGCCGGATCGGTCGATGACGAATGCGACGTTCACGGGGTCACGCTGGCGGCTGCTCGCGGCCTCCGGCGCGGTGAAGCTGAGGAGCGCGTAACGCGTGCTGTTGCCGCAGGTGCGGACGAGCGTGCGATCGGCCTGGACCTGTATGTTCATGACTGCTCCTCTTCTTCTGCGCCGAAAATCTGCCGCGCGGCGGCCATGAGCTTGTCCACCTGGCGCTGCTCCACCCGCGAGAGCGGCCGGCGGACATGGAGTTCGATGCCGTCCGCGAACGTGTGGCGTTCCCACTGTGAGCGTCCCGCGGCGATCGCCGGCGTTGCCGCGGGCGGTCCCGGTATGGCCCTTGCCGCAGAACTCAGCGACGTGCGGCTGCGCGACGCCATCGACGCGGCCGAGTCCGACAGCACGCCGCGGATGTAATCGAGCGCGGAGCCCGATTTCTCGGAGCGCCGCGTCTTTGCTTCGGCAACGAGCGCCTCCACCTCGTTGTCGCTGAGGCCGCGGATGCGCTTGGCAATCTCGGCGAGCGGCAGGTGCTGCTTCTGCAGGAGCCGAATGAGCTTCAGCCGCGCGACGTGCCCGGCTGTGTATCGGGCCGCCGGACCGGCGCCGGTTGCCGGCGGAAGCAGCCCCTGCTGCACATAGAAATAGACAGTGCGCGAGGTGACGTCCGCGCGATCGCACAGGTCGTTGATGCTCAGTTCTTCCACGTCGCGTCAAGATAACAGTAGAACTGTCTACTGTCAATACCTGCCGCTATGGCTGCGCTGCCGGCTCCTGTTGTTCCCGATGGTGACCTCGACGCCTGCCGAGCCACGCGAACAGCAGCACATGTGTCGCGATCACAATCGGCACGATAAAGCTCGGAAGAAGGCTGAGCGGCAGCGACGCGAAGCCGTTGCGGAACCCGGGATCGATGGCTGCCTGCCGCGACGCCAGCCCCATGACCAGAAGGATGTCGAACAGGCCGAACGCGTTCCACACGAGGATCGCGAGCCGCAGTTCGCGCGAGCTCCAGTCGCGGATGGCGAGCAGCGCGACCGCCCACGCCGCAATGATCACGTCGCCCCACCCCGCGGGCACGGCGAAGTTCCGCGCGAGCACGCCGAGGCTCGACAGCCACAGGAAATAGAAGCCCACGAATCGCGTCAGGTGAAATGCGACGAGCGGACGCGGTCCGCCGGCGAACGCCCGTACTCGTACGCTCTTCGACAGCGCGAGCACCAGGAGCAGGACCGCTGTCAGTGTGACGCCGACAACCGGCATGCTCACCGGCAGATTGTGGAGCGTGCCGGTGAGCGCCAGCAGCAGCGCCACGATCAGCCAGACGAGGAGCGGGATGAGCATCGCGCCGCGGATTATAGCTGCCGCGCGCCATCACAGCTCGCCCAGGAAATCTTCGAGGAAATTCAGGAAGCGCGCGAACGATACATGCCGCGGCTGATGTTCGAGACGCCGCGGATGAACAGGGGTGCGAGACCGATGCTCAACGGCGGCTGCCGATCCGCACACGGGTCTGGCGCGTGAGGCACTGACGCACGACCCGCCCGCGGGCGGACGAGTCGCGGTCTCGACCCGCCGTCTACTTGGCGGCTTCGGAGCAGTGGCCCGCCATCAGCATCCAACCCGCGGCCTGGTGCTGGAACGTATCCGTGCACAGGACGGTTCTCGCATAATGCTCGCCGTGATACATCCCGTCGTAGGTCGTGCTGTACGTGGCGATCGCGAGATCGCCGTGCGTGCGTACTTTCAAACCGCTGAGCGTCTGCGTCTTCGTGCTGTTCTTCGCAGTGTCCTTCATGTCTCCGAGCAGTGACGCCCTGGTATCCCACGTGCCCTGGCTCGTACCACCGGTGAAGTCGCTCGCGATGTACTTCTGGGTCCACGACGGATCGTTTGCGAGGGCCGCTTTGACGCTCTCGTTCTCGAGCTTCGTGATCGCCGCCGTCGCGTCGGAACCGCCGGCTTTCTGCTCCTGGCCGGCCAGGAGCGCCGGTGCCGCCGCCGCCGCGACGGCTGAGAGCGCGCACGCGATAAGTAACTTCGTCATTTCACACATCCTTCTGAACCGGTTGCCGATGAATCGCTTGTAGCGGGGCCGTGACTCTAGCACGGGGATATACCGGGGGTAGTACACGGACCACCATCCGTGGCCCAATTCGGTGCGGTGCAGCCTACACGCGGAAGGACGACGGAGCCGCGCTTGCGCCTGTCCCCTTGATCCCTCAACATGTGCGCATGTTCAGCCGCTCACTTCGGATCCTTTCCTGCGCGATGCTGCTCGGCGCCGCGTCGTCGCTCGAGGCGCAGCAGCCGATCGACCTGAACGCGCTCCAGGACGACGCGGTTACGCGCCTGCAGCAATACATCCGCATCGACACGAGCAACCCGCCGGGCAACGAATCGAAGACGATGCAGTTCTTCGCAGATATCTTCACGAAAGAAGGCATCCCCTTCGAAACCGCGGAATCGGCGCCAGGGCGCGGCAACATCTGGGCGCGGCTCGAGGGCGGTTCTGAACCGGCACTGCTCCTTCTCAGCCACATGGACGTGGTCCCAGCGGACCGGAAGTTCTGGAGCATCGATCCGTTCGCCGCAACCGTGAAAGACGGCTACATGTATGGACGCGGCGCGCTCGACACGAAGAGCCTCGGCATTGTCGAACTCGAAGCGTTCCTTGCCCTGCACCGATCGAAGGCGCCGCTCAACCGCGACGTCATCTTCATGGCCACCGCGGACGAAGAGGCGGGCGCGGCCTATGGCGCCGGTTGGGTCGTCGAACATCACCCCGAGTCGTTCAAGGGGGTCGGGTTCGTGCTGAACGAGGGTGGCGGCGGAACACACGACGCGGGACGGCAGCAGTTCGGGATTGAAGTCACGCAGAAAGTCCCGTACTGGTTCAAGCTGGTGTCGACAGGTACCCCACGGCACGGATCGGAGCCGCCGATCGCCTCCTCGGTGAATCGCCTGATTCGCGCGCTCTATCGGCTGCAGACGTACGAATTTTCACCGCGGATCATCCCGGCGGTCGACGCGTACTTCAAGGGCATCGCCGCTGCCGCGGCACCCCAGTGGAAGGAACCGTTCGGCAACATGGCGAAGACCGTTCAGGACAGGAACCTCCTGCTGCGGCTGCAGGCCGAGTACCCGGAACTCGCGGCGCTGACGCGGAACACGTGCTCGATTACGATGCTGACCGGAAGCCCGAAAGTGAACGTCGTCCCCCCACAGGCGGAAGCGCAGCTCGATTGCCGGCTGCTGCCCGACCAGGATGTTCCCGCGTTCAAGCGCGAACTCGACGCGGTGTTGAACGATCCGGGAATCACGGTCGAGCAGTTGCTCGGGTTCACGCCGGCCGTGTCGTCGACGGACACGCCGCTCTACCAGGCGATTGCGAGCGTCACACGCCAGCACTACCCGAACGCGGCGATCGTGCCCGCGGTGTCAACCGGGTTCACCGACAGCCACTTCTTCCGCGACCACGGCATCGCGTCGTACGGGTACTCGCCATTCCTGATTCCGGAGGAAGACGAATCGGGCGTTCATGGCAACAACGAACGGATTTCGATCGAGAACATGCGGACGGGGACGCAGATGATGGTCGAAATCGTGAACGCGATCGCGGTCCCCCACGGTCGCTGAGCGACAGCCCAAACGAGCGGCAATGCTTACTGCGCCGAACGCTAATCGATGCCGAGCGCGTCCAGCGGCGCCACCCGTGCCGCGCGGCGCGCCGGCAGGTATGTCGCCAGTACAGCGGCAACCAACAGGATCGCGCCGACGGCCGCGAACGTCTCGGGATCACGCGGCGTCACATCGAACAGCAGCGTCCGAATCCATGTGCCGGCGGCAAGCGCGCCGGCGAGTCCCACCGGCAGTCCGATCGCAGTCAGGGCCAGACCTTCTCGCACGACAAGCCACACGATTCCCGACGGCGACGCGCCGATCGCAAGCCGCACGCCGATCTCCTTCGTTCGATGGCTGACCAGGTACGCGATCACGCTGTAGACGCCAACGGCAGAAAGCAGCGCCGCCAGCGCGGCAAAGGCGAGAAACACGAGCATCGTAAATCGGCGGCCGGCCATCGAGGCGTCGACCAGCGATGCCATCGGCGTGATGTTCGCGAGCGGCAATAACGGATCGAGCGCCGCCACCTCGCGGCGCAACGACGGAACGATCGCGGCCGGATCCGAACGTGTGCGTATCGCCACCGTGAACGCATCGACCCGATGCTGGTCGTAGGGCACGTAGATTTCGGCGGGCGGGGCTTCATCGAGTCCGTCGTACTTGACGTTTCCCACGACCCCGACGATTGTTCGGGCTCCGGTGCGCTCGCCGCGCGCCAACTGCGCGCTGACGAGAATCTGCTGTCCGATGGGGTTCACCCCAGCAAAATACCGCTGCGCGGCGCGCTCGTTGACGAGCGCGACCTCTGGCGCCGCAGCCGTATCGCGCGTATCGAACAGACGCCCCGATCGGATCGGGATTCTCATCGTCTTGAAGTAATCCGGGCTGACGATGCGCAGCGACGCCGAGGGCATCGACGCCGAATCGGGCTCGGGCTGATCGGCGCGCCGGAAACCGGTGATGACGTTCAGATCGGTCGTGAACGGAAGACCGAATGCGACGGCAGCCGATTCCACGCCGGGTTCTGCTCCGACGCGCAGGAGGAGCGTAAATACGAAGGCGTCGAGGTTGGCGGGAGCCGGATATCTGACGGGTGGCAGCGAGAGCCCGAACGTCATGACTCCTCGCGGATCGAATCCCGGCTCGACGCGCTGGAGCCGCAGGTAGCTGCGAATGAGCAGGCCCGAGCTGACCAGCAGTGTGGCCGCGAGTGCGAGTTCCGAGACAACGAGCAGTCGGCGCGCTCGCGCTGTGCTCTTCCCTACCGTGCCGCGGCCGCTCCGCGCGAGAGACCGGCGATCGGCCTGCGCGGATGCCGTGAGGGCCGGCATCAAGCCAAATGCGATGCTCGTGGCGATGGCCGCAGCCAGCGCAAAGCTCAGAGCGTACCCGTCGATTGTCAGAGCCGCGAGCCGCGGAATCGACGCAGGCCCGAGCCGCACGAGGGCGCGGACGAGCGCGACCGCCACGGCGACACCCGCTGTGGCGCCAAGCATCCCCAGCACGAGGCTTTCGATCAGGAGTTGCGCGATGAGCTGACGACGAGTCGCACCAAGCGCCGCGCGGATCGCCACTTCACGTTCGCGGGCTTGAGCGCCCGCAAGCAGGAGACCGCCGACATTCGCGCATGCAATGAGCAGCACGAGCGTGACCGCGCCAAGAAGTGCCAGCAGCGTCGGCCGGATGTCCCTCACTATCCGTTCCTGCAACGGGATCGCACGCAGGGTCACGTCCGTCTCGGTTTCCGGAAATTCGCGCGCAAGCGCGCGACCGATCGTCTCCAGCGCGGCGGTCGCTTGTTCGGGCGACACCGTGGGCTGGAGGCGGGCGATCACCTGCACCCATTGGGCGTCTCGCGCGTCCGGCGATGTGTCACGCGGGGTGAAGACCAGCGGCTGCCAGAACTCCGCGGTCGAGGGGAAGTGCAGATCGGGCGAGGCGATGCCTACTATCGTGACGATGTGACCGTCGACGGTTGTCGTCGAATTGATGATGTCAGCACGGCCGCCGAACCGGCGGCGCCACAGCGCGTCGCTCAGCACAACGCGGTTGCCGTCGCTCTGGCCATCGGCCTGCACGAACGCGCGTCCCCGGGCGATCCCGACACCGAGCACGTCGAAGTAGTTCCACGAGACGCGCGCGCCCTGCAGCCGTTCGGGTTCCGCGCCGCCCGTCAGCGTGACGGTGACCGGCGCCACCGCGGCCGCGGCAGAAAAGGCAGTGTTCCTCGTCGCGTAATCACGGTAATCCAGCGGCGAGAACCAGGGCGACACGTTGCCGTGGTGGCCGTAAAACAGCATCACGAGGCGACCGGAATCCCGATATGGCAGCCGCCGCAGCAACACCGCGTTGACGATGGTGAACACGGCCGTCGTCGCGCCGATCCCGAGCGCCAGCGTGAGAACGGCAACACTGCTGAAAGCCGGCTGGCTTCGCAGTCTGCGAAGTGCGTAGCTCAGATGCTGAGACAGTAAGCTCACAAGTCCTCACCGCTTGGATGCGGCAGCGCTCCAAAGTGTTGGAACGCGCGCGTGTGACCGCCAACTCTTAATTCTTTAATTGACAGCGATCGGGGCGCTTGCTACAGTGCCTGCACGAAGTCTGAATTTATTCAAAGTTCTGACGCATGGCGAGACGACGTTCTCCAGCACTCACCGACGCCGAGGCTGAGGTGATGGCAGCCCTCTGGCACTTGCAGCGAGCCTCGGTGGCCCAGATCACCGCCGTCGTCAACGGGACTCGCGCGGTCACGTACAGCACGGTCCAGACGATTCTCAGAATTCTGGAGACCAAGGGGTACGTCAAGCACGACAAGGTCGCCCGCGCGTTTGTCTACACGCCCGTGGTCGATGTCGGTCAGGCGCGGCGCCGTGCACTCCGCCACCTGGTGAAACGTCTGTTCGACGGATCGTTGAGCCTGCTGGTGCTGAACGTCCTCGAGGACGATGAGCTCGACCCGGCGGAGCGCGAGCGCCTGCGGACGCTCATCGATCGTGCTTAGGAGCGGCCGATGGACCTGGTACTGAACTGGTTGTGGCAGGGCGGCGTGCTCGCGGCGGCCCTGTGGCTCATGCTCGTCGTGCTGCGCCGCGCGCGCGCCAACGTCCGGTACGTGGCCTGCTGGGCCGCGGTGCTGGCCATCATGGCGTTACCGGCGCTGCTCTCGATGCCTTCCTCGCCCGGGCCGCTTGGCTCGTTGCCGGGAGCGGGACGGGACGCGATCGTGTCGTTGCCTGAGGGCTGGTGGACGTCGATGGCGGTCGTGCTTGGCGCGTGGCTGATCTGGGTCAGCATTCACGCCGGGCAATTGCTGGCGGCGATTGCGGCTATCCGTCGCGCGCGGGCGCGCAGCCGGCCCTTTCCTTCGGACCTCGAGGATTCCCTGCCGTACTGGCGTCGCGTCCGCAGCATGCGGCGCCGCGCACGCCTCGTGCTGTCGGATGCCGTGTCGACGGCTGCGGTCTTCGGCTGGGGCGCGCCGATCATCGCCGTCGCGCCGCGGCTCGTCCAGACGCTCAACGCCGACGAATTGGATCGCGTGCTGATCCATGAGTGGTCCCACGTCCAGCGGCGCGACGATCTCATCAACGTTCTGCAAGTCGTCGTACGGATGCTCGGGGGATGGCACCCCGCGGTATGGTGGCTCGATCGACGATTGCACCGCGAGCGCGAGATTGGCTGTGATGAAGCGACCGTCGCCATCACCGGCTCTCCAAAGTCGTACGCCGCGTGTCTGATGAAGCTGGCGAGCCTCGGACGTGCGCCCGAATCTCTGCGCGTCGTACCGGCCGTTCTCGCGACATCCGGGTTGAGGGCTCGAATCGTGAGCATTCTTTCGCCGCGCTGGCTGATCGCACCCGTCGCATCACGCGCGATCACGGCGGCCGCAGTCGGTACCGTGTGCGTGATCGCGGTGGTGTTGAGCGGATTGACGGTCGTCGAGATTACGGCGTTCACCGTTCCACTGGTGCCTCGAACGCTCACCCGCTCCATGCACCGGGTCCAGCCGTTGGCCGTCTCCGCGGTCACGCCTCCGGCAGTGCCGATAGAGCGCTCGCCTCGTCTGGTTGTGCGGCCGGCTCGAGCCGTGTCGTCGTCGGATCAGCCGCCTGCAGCATCGAACCCGGCCGAAGACCGGAACGCCGCTCCGGCGGAGATCGCCACCGCGCGCGTTGACGGCTTGCCGACTCCCGAATCGGGCGCCGCGAGCATGGTCGGAACGCCGCTGTCGCGCGTGCCCCCCAGTTTCGACTCCCCTGCCCGCCCGAATGCGACCGGCGAGCAGCGGCAATCTCCCTGGACGGCGGCCGCTGCCGGGGGCGTAGCCATCGGCCGAAAATCCAAAGACGCCGGCGTAGCCACGGCTGGTTTCTTCACCCGCTTCGCCCGGCATGTCGCCGGCGGCTCAGAGTAAAGGCAAGGCGATGCGCATCCATCTCGTCAATCCCAGCGACGTATCGTTTGGCACGGCGGTGATCACTCCACGCTGGCAATACGTCCTGGCCGCCGCCACGCCGGCGCGCTATGGCACCCCGGTGCTGGTCGACGAAACGCTGGAGCCGATGGATGAGAGATCGATCGCGTCCGGCGACGTCGTCGGAATCGGCATCCACACGGGAAATGCGCTGCGAGGCTACCGCATCGGCCAGGTCGCGCGCGCCCGCGGCGCATTCGTGGTGTTTGGCGGCATTCACGCGACGCTGTTCCCCGATGAAGTGCTCGAGCGTGGCGCCGCGCACGCGGTGGTCAGCGGTGATGGAGATCTCGTCTGGCAGACGGTGCTCGAGGACTGCGCCAGCGGTCACCCGCAGACCCGCTACACCGGCGGCCGCATCGACGGGGAGTCGTTTTCCCCCGCCCGATGGGATCTGCTGCCGAAGGATCGCTACATGTGGGCGTCCGTGCAGACGGTGCGCGGCTGTCCGAAGCACTGCTCGTTCTGTTCGGTATGGCGCACCGATGGGCAGAAGCCGCGCCAGCGTGACGTGACGCTCGTCGTGCGAGAGATCGTGCAGCTTCGACGGCAGGGCTTCCGGTTCATCGTTCTTGCCGACGACAACTTTTATCCGGTCACGCTGGAGGACCTCGCGGCGGCCGACCGTCGCGCCGACAAGCGTCAGCTTGCCGCGCTCTCGAGCATCCGTGAAGAACGCTTCGAGCTGATGGCTCGCCTCGAACAGTTGCCCGACGACATGGTGTTCTACACACAAATCACGATGGAGGCCGCGGAAGATCCCGAGTTTCTCGCCGCCATGCGTCGAGCCCGCATCCGCGGCGCTCTCGTGGGCGTCGAGTCCGTCACACCTGAAGGGCTGAAGGCGGTCTTCAAGAACTTCAACGAAGCGGGCGAGGGACTCGTCAACCGGCTGCAGGCGTTTCGAACCGCCGACGTCCACGTGCTCGGCTCGTTCATCTTCGGACTGCCCACCGATACGCCCGACACCTTCGATGCGACCGCGGATCTCGCGCAGCGCGCGGGTGTGTCGTTTGCGCAGTTCGTGATGCTCCAGCCGCTGCCGGGCACCATCGATTTTCAGAAATGGGAGCGTGAGGCGCGCGACGTACCTGTCATCGATGGCGTGCCGCTGACACGGTACTGGCTCATTCCGCCGCACCAGCGGCCACGCGTGTATACGCCGCACCCGTTGATGACCCCGGACGAACTTCGCACGCGTACGCAGGCGGTCTGGGATCAGTTCTATGCGTGGCCTCTCGCGTGGCAGCGATCGGGGTTCCTGAAGAGCGTGCGTGGGCGGCTGGCCTTCGTGCTCATTTCCAGGCTGTACCGGCAGATGTACGCGAACACGGGCATCGCGGCTGACAGCGCCCGGGTTCGCCGCTCTGCGCATTGGGCGCGGTGGCTCGCCCGCTTTGCGCGACGGCTCTTTGCGTCGAACCCGATGCCTGATCTCCGTGAACCGGATCCCGCACCGGCAAAGCGCAGGCGCTTTCCCATCGTCACCGTCTCCTGAGAGACGACAATGGGGACCCGGCTCGTCGGACTGTTCGCATCGATTGCGCTGCTTGCGGCGTCCAGCGCATCACCGATCGATCCCGCCAGAGCGTTTTTGATGGCGGCCTTCGATGTATCGCCGGCGGACATCGCCCGACTGGACTGCGGCGAGGTGTTCTCGCGCACGCTCGACGTTCACAATCAGCGCGAGGTGGCGACACTCGGAATCGTCCGCATCGCGACCTCGCCGTCGCGATATATCGAGCGATTCCGGGATATCCGGACGTTCAAGCATACGGGCGACGTGCTGCAGGTCGGCACGTTCAGCAGCCCGCCGCAGCCGGGCGATCTTGCGGCGCTGGCGATCGATGATCGCGATCTGAAGCGGCTCCGTGAATGTCGCGTCGGCAACTGCGACATTCGTCTTCCGGCTGACGCGATCGAGAGCCTCCGCCGCGACGTCGATTGGCGTGCCGTCGGTGCCTCACAGCAGGCAGCCGGCGTGATCCGGCACGTGCTGCTGAACTATGTCGCGGGCTATGCGCCGGGCGGGACCATGCCGACGATGGAATACGCGGATCGGACGCCGCGCCTCAACGTCGGGCGGGAGTTCGCCTCGCTGATGGACGACGACCCGATGACGCTGAAATATCTGCCGCGCCTCCGGCGGCATCTGCTGGGGCATCCGAATTCGTCGCCCGAGCAGTTCACGGATTTCACCTACTGGTCGAAGGAACTCGTACGGCGGCGGCCGGTCGTGAGCATCACACACGTCGCAATCGCGCCTGCGGTCGATCACTCGCCGATCGCGTACGCCGTCGCCTCCAAGCAGATTTACGCGATGCACTACTACGATGCGTCGCTCGGCCTCACGCTCCTCGTCCCGGACGGCACGGCCGCGGAACCCGCGACATACGTCGTCTACGTGAACCGATCGCGCATCGATCTCTTCGAGGGCGTGTTTGGCGGCATGATCCGCCGCATCGTCGCGGGGCGTGCGCGCGGGCTGGTCTCCGAGCAGCTCGTGCGCCTCCAGCGAGTCCTTGCCGATCCACGGTGACGGCTGGACCCGGACTGAATCGGCCCACGCGCTGACTACTCCGCCCGCATCGCGATCATCGGCTGCACCGCCGACGCGCGGCGCGCGGAAGGAATGCCCGCCAGAACGGCCACGAAGAATGACGTCGCCGCGGCCCAGCCGTAAACGAGCGGCTCGACGCCGCCGAGCGGGTAAAACGCCGGGTCGGTCAGGCGCACCCACAGGATGGCCAGCAGGAGCCCGAGCGCGATACCCGGGACGACGAGCTTCAGCGCGTCGGCGAGCACGCCTCGCACCACGCGTCCACGGGACGCGCCCAGCGCAACGCGGATGCCGATTTCGCGCGTTCGCGTCGCCACCATGAACGCGATCACCCCGTACACGCCGAACATCGCGAGGATCAACGCGACGGCCGCCGCCGCGCCACCCACACCTGACATCGTCAGGATGTCCGATCGGCTGTTTTCGATCAGCCACTCGCCGGTCGTGAGCTCGCGGAAGACCGCATCCACATCGGTCGAAGACGAGATCGTGCGAAGCCCGCCGGCGACGGCGTTGTGGAACGCGCCGCGGATCGACGCGTCCGACGGTGCGCTACGCGCGATCACATCGATCGTCGACGCGGGATGCTGAGCGAGCGACAGAAACAACTGCGGCCGCGGGTTGCCCATCTGCGTCGACATGAGATCTGCGGTTATCCCCACGACGGTGTACGTCTGCTGAGCGCCGCCGGATAACGCAAACGTCACGCGCGACCCGACGGCGTCCGCCGACGGGAAGAGCTGCCGCGCGAGCGGTTCCGACAGCAGCACCACCTCCTCCGCACCTGCGCGATCGTTCGCATCGATCTGTCGACCCGCCAGCAGGCGGGTGCCAATCGCGTCGAGATAGCCCGGACCGATCCGCGTCGTGTGCGCGGTCACGAATGGACCACCCGCGCCATTGCGGCCCGCGTCGAAGGGCGCCACGCGAACGTTGCGGTAGATGAAATCGAGCGGCACGCCGTCGCCGGCAGCCGCAGCCGTGACGCCGGGAGCCTGGGCGATGTTCTGCTGCACCGTTTGCAGGAACAGGCGCTGTTTGTCGTCTGTCCTGGCAAACGCCGAAAGATTCAGGCGGGCGAAATACATCCCCATGGGCTTGAACCCGAGGTCCGCGAACGCCGTCGCGCGCGCCTGATCGAACTGCACGCCGCAGATCACCAGGAACGGAACCGCGAGCCCCGCCTGCACCGCTGCCGTGAACCGCTGCAGGCGCCCGACGCGTTGTCCGCCGCCGGCGGAGTCGTTCTTGAGCGCGCCAACAATCGATGGCGTGCTGAAACGCAGCGCCGGAAGCAGTCCGAGCAGGAGGCTCGTCAGCAGACAGAGCGCGATACATTGCAGCACCAGCCACGGATCGGGCTTGAACAGATCGAGCGCCGGACCCCATATGTCCAGCGACCACGCGACGATTACCGGTCCGCCAAACAGCACCGCAGACGCAAAGCCGCCGCCGAGGACCGCCATGACCAGCGCCTCGCTCAAGTGATACTGCACGAGACGCCGGCGGCTCGCTCCCATCGCCAGCCTGACCGCGAGTTCGCGCTGCCGCATTGCGTTGCGGACGAGCATCATGCCCGAGATGTTCAGCGCGACGACCAGCAGCACCGCCCCCGATAATCCGAGCATCAGCATGCGCGCGAACGACACCTGCGCTCGCAGCCGGGCGCCTGGCGGGAAGTAGGGTTCGACCCCGCCCCCCTTGTTCTGATTGCTCGAGGGAAACCGCGCCGCGAGCGCCGCCATCGCAGACCCGACGATCGCGTCCGCCTGCGACACCGTTGTTCCGTCCGATAGCCGCGCGATGATGTGGACCCAGCCGGCGTCCCGATTGATCCGGCCGCTGCCCGGAGCGAGCAGACGCGGGTCGCGCGAGAGCGGCAGCCAGAGCTGGTACGACGCATCGTTCAGACCCCCCACGTGGCCGCGGAAAGCATCAGGTGCGACCCCAACGACGACGTATTTCGTCTGGTTGATCGTGATCGTACGGCCGAGGATGGCGGGATCGCCGGCGAATCGTGCCTGCCACACGCGATAACCAATCACAGCTTCCGGTTCCGCGTGCGTCGCGTCGTCTGCGGGCGTAAATCCCGCTCCGCGGGCCAGCGTGACGCCGAGCGTGGTGAAATAGTTGCTCGACACATACATCGTCGAAATTGGGACCGCCGGCTCCTGGACCGAGGCCTGATACAGACCGTCGCCGCGGCTCCAGCCCGTGAGGACCATGCCGCGCGCCGCGTCGCGCACGTCGAGGTAGTCAGGGTAGGACCACGTGTCGATAATCCCGGCGCCTGCCTGCGCGCGCAACTCCCCGCTCGGCCGGATGACCACTTCCGCGAGGCCTTTTGCGTTCACGCCCGGCGGAATGCCAAACACCATGCGCAGGAGCAGCAGGATCGCGATGACGACCCCCATTCCCAGGCCGAGGGAGACGACGCAGACGGCGGTGAACGCGCGTGCCCGAAGCAGGGTTCGGAGGGCATGACGAAAGTCGGATGCGAAAGTCGGCATATGGAGTGATCGAAGCAGCTCGGCGCACCCATAGGGGGCGCGCCAGTTCCGTATGACGACAAGACGTCTGAGTCTCATGAAAATTACAAAAAATCTGACCTCGAGGATTGCATCGTGTGAAGCACCGCGGTCCGATCCGTCACCAGAGGCACGATCAACCTGTTGAATCGCGACACGGTGGCTGCGCCAACGGGGATTACCGCACGGGGAACGTGCGCCCGAGCAGCTCCAGCATCGCCCGGCATGCCGCGCCGTGATGTTTCTGCGGGTGATCGACAACCTGAATGTCGCGCGTGGGGAGGGTGCCCTTCATCGGGATCACGGCCAGGCGACGGGCCGCGAGTTCTTCAGCGACGGTGAGACGCGACACCATCGCTATCCCGAGTCCTCCCATGACACCCCGCTTGATGGCATCGGGGTTGTCGAACGTCATCGTCCGCGCCGGCGATATGCGGTGGCGATGCCACCACGCGATCGTCTGCCGGCGCGTGTCCGAGCCCTCTTCGCGTAAAAGCCATGTCTCGGTATCCAGTTGGGCGGGCGTGGCCCCGCGCGCGCGGCGAAGCGGTGCGTTCGGCAGCCCGATGATCACAAGCTCGTCCCGTGAAAGGCGACGAGCCTCGAGCTCGCCGGACGGCAATGCGCCCGCCACGATCGCCATATCGAGATCGTTGCGCGCCACTCGCTCGGCGAGCTCGTGAACAGGGCCGATTTCGAATCGCAGATCGTAGGCCTGATGCTCTCCTCGGTATCTCGCGAGCAGTGGCGGCAGTATGTAGAGTCCCGGCGTCGGAGTGGCGCCGAGCCGGATGCGGCCAACGGCGCCCCGGACGACGTCCTCCATCCGCTCGTGCGCGCGGTCGACCGCGGCCAGAATCCTGCGGGCTTCTTCGAGGAACACCTCGCCTGCGACGGTGAGCGACACGCGGCGAGCCGCACGGTTCAACAGTGTGGCGCCGAGTTCCTCCTCGAGCTGCGCAATCTGATGCGACACGGCGGGTTGCGACAGGCTGCAGAGACTCGCGGCGCGCCCGAAATGTCGCAGTCCGGCGACCGCGACGAAGGTCCGCAGCTGCCGCAACTCCATTCGCGGAGTCTATCAGACGGATTCAATCATTTCATTGGACGAATAGGACGAAGAAGCCTATTTTGCCGACAGACGGATCGGCACGTGACGTACTGATCTTTCGTCAGTGTCTGCACACGGCGCCGATCGGCGCCTTCTATCGTGTCGGGCTGCGGTGCGCGGGGTGACATCATGGCTGTGACCTGTCCGGTTGATTTCGACGTCGCGAGCCTCCGTCAGGAGGTACGGACCATCTACGCGCGTGTGGCCGCGGCGCCGGACGGCGATTTCCATTTTCATCGAGGTCCGCACTACGCGACGACGATGCTCGGATACGACGCAACGGAACTCGCGGCGCTTCCCGCCGACGTGACATCCTCGTTTGCTGGCGTCGGGAATCCGCATGCAATCGGTCCCATTCCCGCGGGGGCGACCGTTCTGGACATCGGCTGTGGGTCTGGAACGGATTTGCTGCTGGCCGCGCGGCGGAGTGGACCGACCGGCCGCGCCATCGGCGTCGACATGACCGAGGCCATGCGGCGACGCGTGTTGCAGGGGGCCGCCGAGTCCGGCCTGACGCATGTCGACGTCAGGGCGGGAGACGCGACGCGCCTGCCGGTGGATACTCAGAGCATCGACGTCGTGATCTCCAACGGCGTGCTGAACCTGGTGCCGGAGAAAGAACGGGCGGTCGCTGAAATTGCCCGCGTCATGAAGCCGGGCGGTCGTGTGCAGATCGCGGACATCGTCATCCGCGAGACGCTGCCAGACAGCGCGCTGCGTGACATCGATTTGTGGACGGGTTGAATTGCCGGTGCTCTGCTGGAAGCAGAGATGATGGACGTATTCACGGCGGCCGGATTCCGCGATGTGAGGATCACGCATCGCTACAACTGTTTCGCCGGAACGACGAAAGAACGCACGGCACAGAGATACGGCGTGATCGGCGCGAACGTCTCGGCGATACGTGAACTGGCGTAAACAGTATGGATGCTTCGCGGCACGAGGAGGTCGACGTCAGCCGTTTTCGAGACGACCCGCAACACGCATCCCGGCATGGAGGTGATTTAGAGTCCCGTTTCTGATAGCTCAGGCCGCCAATGCACGTCGAACTGCAGCAGGCAACTCGATTGTTGCGAAATACCGCGCAGGGAACAGGTAGTCCTCGCCCGATTCATCGATCACGCGCAGTTGATTGTGCTGTTCTGCGCCCGAGTCAGGCAGCACCTCGTAGATCTTCCGCCGCTCGAGCGACACTTCGTAGCCGTCGTTTCGCACACACACAACCAGGGGCGCCGTTTTGAAGCATGCGTCTAGTCCACGTACCGCTTGATCCTGAATTCCTTACGGCCGACGCCGGTCGCTTCATACCAGGTGTAGCTCGGCTCGCCTGACCGAGCCATCTGAAAGCCGTATCCGCGCGATGCCCTTGCGCTTTCTCCAGCGCCCGCGTCCGTACTGCTTCGAAGCCGCTTGGGTTCCCGAATCTGTCCGCCCGACGCGAAGGTTTCGACGGACGCAATCTCGCCGAGGACTGAAAAGTCCACGGTGCATGGTCGTTGAGCCGCGTGGATCTGTCAACGTTCTGCGGTTCAATCCGGATCAGCAGGCAGACGCTACCTTCGTCTGTCCACTACGATCACCGCGATTCAGAATCAGTCGATGCCCGCCGATCTTCGCGCCTATTCGTGGCGCCGCGCGTCAAGCGGATCGATACCGCTCGCGAGAGACATCTTCGTCTATGGCGGTTCGTAGTCGGTTCAAGATGACGGTTGCGTGCTGCTTCCGCCTGGGATCGTGCCGGGGCCGCCGGTTTGAGACGAGAGGCTCGTACAAAACGAAGGCCCGTCAACCGCTGACGGGCCGGTTTTGAGTAGCTTCTGTGGACCATAGGACGGTCTACGGACGCGTCTGCGACCGGGTCCGACCGGTCACATCCTCAAAAAACCTAAGGAAATTGTTCGGAAAATGGTCGGGGCGAGTGGATTCGAACCACCGACCCCTCGGTCCCGAACCGAGTGCTCTACCAGGCTGAGCCACGCCCCGACAAGCGTGAACGCCTATTCTAGTCGACCCTGGGTCGCCGCACAACAAAGGCTGTAGGATCGGCGACATGGGTGCGGGCGGCCGATGCGTCGCGGCTGGGCTGCTGATGCTTTTGTCAGCCGGCGTCGTGGCGGCGCAAACTCCGCATCCGGACAACCGGACGCAGTATCCCGCCCTGCTGATCAACTCGTATTTCAGCGTCGATATCGGCTTCATCGACTACCCCTTCTCCGACCTCCAGCTCGATCCGCCTTTCCACGCGGCATCCATCCGCACCCCGCATGCGGCCGCGCGCATTGCCCTCTTCGGGCACGAGTTCAATCGCTACCTGTCAGCGCAGCTGACCTACATGCGCCCGGCGCGGTACGTCACCTATACGAACATCAACGGAGATCGGCGGCCCCATCATGTGTGGACGCATTTCGGGGGACTCACTGCGAAACTTGCGCTCCCGGTTGCCGCGCGGACGTCCATCTACGGCGAGGCGGGGCTTGGCATTACCACCCGGGACGGCTTCAACGACACCCCGGGAGTTCCGGTAGTCCGAAGCGCGCAGTATGCCTCCTGGCTTGCCGGTGCAGGCATCGATCGGCGCGTCAGCCGCAGCGTCGATCTGACGGCGGGCGTCACGTTCTCCCCAGGCCGCGGGCGCGACGCGGAACCGCACGCCCTGCTGATTTCCGGCGGCTTTCGCGTGACGATGCGGCGGTTGTCAGAGGACAAGGTTGAGGCGAATCGCCGCAGCGGCTATGCGTTTCCCGCGAATCTCGTGCAGATCGAGTATGCGACGGGCTTCGGATACGCAATCAATACCTTCCTGTCGGATCGCCTGCCGGTATTCTGGGGCGGCCTCGTCAAGGTGGACCGCGGCGTGGCGGCGCATTACGACCGCAACGTGTTCCATACGCGCAAGCGGTTCGAACTTGACGTCGGCACCAGCGCCTCATGGTGGCGCACCCGGACCGACCGTGAACCGTTCACGACCCTCTCGGTTTACCCGCTCTTCCGCTTCATGCTCGTGCGCACAGCCCGCGCCGACGTTTACGCCTGCTACTCGCTCGCCGGTCCGACCTTCATTTCGAGGCAGACACTCGACGGTCTCGACACCGGCCGGCACTTCACGTTTCAGGATTTCATCGGCGCGGGCTCCTACGTCGGCCGGCACCGCAATATCGTCGTCGGCGTGAAGATCAACCATTATTCAAACGGCAACATCTTCACCACGAACGCCGGCGTCAAGGTCCCGGTCACGTTCACTGCGGGCTATGCATTCTGACGCGCCGGGTTCGAAATGGGAATCGAACGGGTCGGGCCGGTGTTGAATGAACAAACGACGCACCCCTGCTGCCCACAGGGTGCGGCAAGGAGAAGCTATCCGTGAAACGCCTCTGGATGATTTGCGCGTTGCTTGTCGGAGTGACAGTCGCCGCGAACGCCGTTTCGCACTTTCCAGACCCCGCCGTCGATCCGAAACCAGCGACGACCGGACCGCAAACGGCGGTGCTGGCCGGCGGCTGCTTCTGGGGTGTCGAAGCGGTCTTCGAACGCCTCAATGGCGTGACCAACGTCGTCTCCGGTTTCGCGGGCGGCAGCAAGGCAACGGCCCACTACGAAATCGTCAGCACCGGGACGACGGGCCACGCGGAGTCGGTGCAGATCACCTACGACCCGGCGCAGATTTCATACGGAACGCTGTTGAAGGTGTTTTTCGCCGTCGCCCACGATCCGACGGAACTGAATCGGCAGGGCCCGGACGAGGGAACGCAGTACCGATCCTCAATCTTCTACGCGACGCCCGAGCAGAAGACCGTGGCTGAGGACTACATCGCGCAACTCGACGCGGCGAGGATCTTCCGGCACCGAATTGTGACGACCGTCGTGCCGCTCCAGGGGTTCTATGCCGCCGAGGCGTACCACCAGCATTTCCTCGATCACAACCGGACCTATCCGTACATCGTCTACAACGATTTGCCAAAGCTGGATCATCTACACAAAGAGTTTCCCGAGCTGCTGAAAAAGCAGTAGCCCCCAGCCCCCGCTCCCGCCTCCCGCCTCGCGCCGGCGAAGCCGGCGTAAGCCCCCGTCCGAGGCGCCCCAGCGCCCAGCCCCCGCCGGCGAAAGCCGGCGATCTACGGTATCCAGGTCAGCCGGCCGAGCGCGGCGTAGTCCGTGAGGTCCGGCTGCAGCGGAGTGATGGAGACGAAACCGTCGCGGACGGCCTGATAATCCGACCGATCGTGCGGCTCCCAGTCGTTCTGCCCTTCTTCGATCCAGTAGTACGGGCGGCCGCGGGGGTCGAGCCGTTCGTCGACCGTGGTCACATGATTGCGCTTCGCCTGCACTGTCAGACGAAATCCCCTGGGCTCTCCGGGCGGCACGTTGAGATTGAGAAAGGTCCTCGCCGGTAACCCTTCCCGGAGCACCAACGCGGCAATGTCGGAGGCGGCGCGCGCGGCGGGCGCAAAGTCGATCTGCGAGTGCACACGTTCGAGCGACACCGCGATGCTCGGGATGCCGAGGAGCGCCCCTTCCATCGCCCCCGCCACGGTGCCTGAATACGTGACATCGTCGCCGAGGTTGTAGCCCTTGTTTATCCCGGAGACGACGAGGTCCGGCAGCGCGCCGGCGTAGGACTTGATGACGGCGACGTTCACGCAGTCGGTCGGCGTTCCGTCGACTTCGAAGACGCCGTCGCCAACCTGCTCGATGCGGAGCGGCCGCCGGAGCGTCAGCGCGTGGCCGATGGCGCTCGCCTCGATGTGCGGCGCCACGACGAGCACGTCGCCGAGCGGACGCAGCGCCGCGGCAAGCGCGTGAATGCCCTGCGAGTGGACGCCGTCGTCATTGGTGACCAGTATGCGAGCCATGTAAAAAGGCCAAGTATACCAATCGTGTTGCGCCGTATAATCCGCGCCGGACGCCTTTCGCCGTCCGCGCAGACTTTTCCACGGAGGCATGCCACCCATGATCGGTTACGTGATCCTCGGCGTGATCGTAGTCGCGGCGATCGTCATCGTCTCGATTTACAACGGCCTCGTCGGGCTGCGCGTGCGCGCCGACAACGCCTGGTCCGACATCGATGTGCAGTTGAAGCGGCGGCACGATCTCATCCCGAACGTCGTCGAGACGGTGAAGGGCTACGCCGCGCACGAGAAAGGCACGCTGGAAGCGGTGATCGCCGCGAGGTCGCGCGCGGTCTCGGTCGAGAACGCCGGCCCCGCGGAACGCGCGGCGGCGGAAGGGGCGGTGACCTCCGCGCTGCGAGGGCTGTTCGCGCTGGCGGAATCGTATCCGCAGCTCCGGGCCGTCGAGAGCTTCACGCAACTGCAGACACAGCTTGCACAAATCGAAGACGCGGTGCAGAACGCACGCCGGTATTACAACGCTGTCGTGCGCGATCTCAACACGAAAGTCGTGCAGTTCCCGTCGAACATCGTCGCGGGACTCTTCAGCATCAAGTCGCGCGAGTTCTTCGAAGCGCCCGAGTCGGACCGCGCGGTGCCCCAGGTGAAGTTCTGATGCGGGCGGCCGCCGCTGTTCTTGCGGCGGCGCTGCTCCTCGCGGCGCCGCTCCACGCTGCGGACCGGACGCTCGTCATCGACCATTTCGATGCGACGGTCGTGGTCGCGACCGACGGCTCGATCGATGTCGTCGAAACGATCACGCCAACCTTCACCGGCTCATGGAACGGCATCTACCGGACGATTCCGATTGAGTACCGGACACCTCAAGGGCTGAACTACACGCTGCGGCTGCAGGTGGAGGACATCACCGACGGTTCGGGCAGATCGCTGCGGTACGAGAGCAGCCGCGTTCGTCACTATCGCAAGCTGAAGATCTGGGTGCCGGGCGCGCAGGATGCCTCCCGGACGGTGCGCCTTCATTATCGTGTCGCCAACGCGCTTCGCTTCTTCGACGAACACGACGAGCTGTACTGGAACATCACCGGTGACGAGTGGGACGTTCCGATTCGCACCATCACGGCGGCGATCCAACTGCCGAGCGGCGTTACCGGCCTGCGCGCGACGGCGTTTCGTGGCGAGTACGGGTCGACGGCCAGAAATGAAGTCTCCATCGAGGGCTCGACGGTGCGAGTCGCGACCGCCGGTCTCGGTCTCCACGAAGGTCTGACGGCGGTCGTCGGCTGGAACCCCGGCGTCGTGCAGCGCCCGACCGCTGCCTCGCGCACGATGGACTTTCTGTACAGCAACTGGCCGCTCGCGATTCCCCTGGCGGTATTTGCCGGCATGTTCGGCACGTGGCGTTCGCGCGGCAAGGACCCGACGATCGCTCCGATCACGACGCGGTACGAACCGCCCGCACAGATGACACCGGCGGAGGTCGGAACGCTGATCGATGGCAAGCCGGACATGCGCGACATCACGGCAACCATCGTCGACCTCGCGGTCCGCGGATACGTTCACATCGACGAGACCGGCACGGAGCATCTCGGCGGTCTCTGGTCGAGCAAGGACTACACGTTCACGCTGACGAAGAAGCGTGAGGACTGGTCGTCGCTGAAGGATCACGAGCGGGATCTGCTGGGCGCGATGTTCGGCGCCGGGGAAAGCGTGTCGCTCTCCGATCTCAAGAACAAGTTCTACAGGCGACTGCCGGACTTGAAAAACGATCTGTACGGCGGCCTCGTGAGCAACGGCTTCTATCCCGCGCGGCCCGACCGCGTTCGCGGCATGTACATCGGCTTGGCGATAGCCGTCGGCGTCCTCATCGGCTGGGGCGGCGGCGCGCTGATGGACACGATGGGGATGCAGCCCGGAGCCGCTGTGATCGCCGGCATCGCGTCGGGACTGATCATCGGCGCGTTCGCGTGGATCATGCCGGCGCGCACCGACCGCGGTACTCGGGAGCTCGAGAACATCCTCGGCTTCCGCGAATTCCTGTCGCGCGTGGATGCGGACCGGATGCAACGGATCATCAAGACACCGGAAATGTTCGAGAAATTTCTCCCCTTTGCGATGGCGCTCGGGGTCGAGAGCCATTGGGCGAAGGCGTTCGAAGGCATCTATTCGCAACCGCCGCAATGGTATTCGGGCGCGGGAGGCGTGCAAGCGTTCAACGCCTCGACCTTCACGCACAGCATGACGCACTTGTCGGCGGCGGCGGCGACGGTGATGAGCTCGGCGCCTCGCGGCAGCGGCGGGTCGGGATTCAGTGGAGGATCGAGCGGCGGCGGCTTCGGCGGCGGAGGCGGCGGCGGATTTTGACGGTGGGCGATGTTCGATGTTCGATGACCGATGTTCGATGTTCGACGGCCGCTCGCTTGCTGCCTTATCTGCTTCGTGCACCTTCCGCCACCGTCGCGAGCAGCGCGCTGGCAGCGAGCGCGAGGACGGCGCCGGTGACGAAAGCCGCTCGCGGAGAGACCTCGGTCCAGAGGAGACCGAAGATGAGGCTCGCGGCGAGGCTGCCGAATCCGATCGCGGAGTTGTACATGCCAAACGCGACGCCACGTCGCTCTTTCGGCACGAGGTCCGCGACCCAGGCCTTCTCCACTCCCTCCGTCAGCCCGAAGTACAAGCCGTAGGCGAGAAACACCGCGATCGTCACGCCGGCAGTGCTGAAATATCCGAAGGCGCTGTAGATCGCCGCATACCAGAGGTAACCGAGCGCGATCATCATGCGACGGCCCAGCCTGTCTGACAGCACGCCGCCGACCACCGAAGACGTCATCTTGACGACGTGCAGGAGCGCCCAGAGCAGCGGGATCCAGGCGTTGCTGATCCCCTCGTTCGAGAGCCGGAGCAGCAGGAACGCATCGGACGCGTTTCCCAGCGAAAACAGAAAGATGATCGCGATGGCGATGTGGAAGGTGCGCCCGAGCGGAGCGGCCGGTCCGGCCGCCGCCTTACGAGAATTTGGTGGCACCGCCGGCCGCCGGTCGTCCGGGAGCCCGAGGATCAGGAGCACGACGATAATCCCCGGGACGATCGTCCAGCCGAAGAGCGTTCGATAATTACCGGGGTGAAAATACAGGTACGCTGCCGCGATCAACGGGCCGAACACGGCGCCCGCATGATCCATCGCCTGGTGAAATCCGAACACGCGGCCCCGCATGTGCGCCGGTGCGTAGTGCGCGAGCATGGCATCGCGCGGCGAACTGCGGATGCCTTTACCCAATCGATCGGAAAAGCGGATCAGCAGTACCTGCGGCCACGCCGTCGCAAGGGCGATCAGCGGCCGCGCCGCAGACGACAGGCTGTAGCCGCCGAGCACGAGCCGCTTCGGTGCGCCCCAGCGATCGGTGAGCCAGCCGGAGAGCATCTTCAGGAGGCTGTTCGCCGCCTCCGCAACGCCTTCAATTACGCCAATGGACATCGCGCCGGCGCCCAGGGTCTGCGTGAGGAAGAGCGGCAGGAGCGGGTAGATCATCTCTCCCGCGGTATCGGTGAAGAAGCTGACCCACCCGAGCCGCCACACCGGCGGCGAGAGGCCGAACCGATACGGGGAAACGTCCGGTTCCGGAGAACCGTCTGGAGCGGGCGTCGTCACACCCGGAGAAACACGCGACGACGGTACATCCAGGCGAGCAGCGCGAAGAGCACTGCAACGTTCGCGAGCGCGAACAGCAGCGACGCCAGATAGGGACCGAAGAACGGCTCGAACCCGCGTGCGTAGAGATAGCTCCAGAGCGACACCGTCTCTCCCTCCACCTCGCCTGCGTTGATGGTCAGCAGGGTCTTGACGAGCAGCGCCGATGCCGCGAAGAGCGTAATGGCGTTCGTGCCCAGCACGACGAACGGTTTCGTCCAGCCGCGCCACCTGCGGACGTCAATCGACCAGTAGCAGAATCCGAGCAGCAGGCATGCGGCGCCTGCGGTGAAGAACACATAGGAGCTGGTCCAGAGGTTCTTGTTGATGGGAAAAAATGGATTCCACGCGTAGCCGATCGCGATACCGGCGACCGCACCGACCAGCAGTCCCGCCGCTTTCCTGTCCGGCGTCGCCGTCGAGCCGAGCCACAGTCCGGCGACGATCCCGAACACGGTCGTCGCGATCGCCGGAATCGTGCTGAGGAGGCCCTCCGGGTCCCACGTCTCCGAGACGGACCACAAATGGGACGTCCCGAAGACGGCGCGGTCGACGTGCGCGCCCCAGTTGCCATCCGGCGACAGATCGTTGAGGACGCCCGCCGGCGTGGGCACGTGCGTCATCCAGAACCAGTAGGCGACGCAGAGGCCGACGGCGATCGCTGTGAGCACGAGCGCCTGCGAACGGCGCGCTGTTGCTGCGCGTCTCGTCGACAGCGATACCTTGAAGAGCGCCGCGGCGGCCATATAGCACACGCCGATGCGCGGCAGGACGCCGGGAAGCCGCCAGCGTGCGAAGTCGAAGTGCGGGTACAGGGCGAGTGCCCAGCCGATGGCGATGATGAGCGCCCCACGCCGGACGATCGTCCCCCACGCCGCGTTCCTCCGCGAGAGCGTGATCGCGACGCCGACGATGAACAGAAAGAATGGAAAGATGAGGTCGGTCGGCGTCCATCCGTTCCACGCCGCGTGTTCCAGCGGCCAATAGACGTGGCTGCCGTCGCCGGGATTGTTGACGATCACCATCGCGGCCATCGTCATGCCGCGAAAGACGTCGAGGGAGACGAGCCGCGTCGACAGCTCCGCGTCCCGGGCCGCTGACCTCGGCTCACCAACGACCGTCGTAGCGGGCATCTTCGAACCGAGCGTACCGCGCCCGTATAATCCGGTCAATGTCTCACCCGGGGCCGTTCGACGCTGTCCTGCTGGTTGCTTTCGGAGGACCGCAGGGTCCGGCGGATGTGCGTCCGTTTCTCGAAAACGTGCTGCGCGGCCGCCGCGTGGCGCCCGAGCGCATCGAAGAGGTCGCGCATCACTACGAGCGCTTCGGCGGCGTCTCTCCGCTGACGGAATTCACGATGCAGCAGGCGCAGGCGCTCGAGGCGCGACTCGGGGATCGCGGGTTGCGGCTTCCGGTGCGGGTCGGCATGCGGAACTGGCATCCGTTCTTGGGCGAGACGCTGTCTGACATGGCGGCACGCGGTCAGCGCCGGGCAATCGGCGTGCTCGCGGCGGCCCAGCGCAGCTATTCGGGGTGTCTTCAGTACAAGGAAAACGTTCGCGACGCCCGAACGGCCATGGCCGAACGCGGCCTGCCACCTCTCGAGGTGACGTACGTCGGCGACTGGCACGAGCATCCTGGATTTATCGACGCGAACGCGGATCACATACGGGTGGCGACGGGCCGTTTGCCGGAACCTTTGCGCGCTCGGGCCAGGCTGATCTTTACTGCGCACAGCATCCCGCTCAGTATGGCGGCGGCGTATCCTTACGAACGGAATCTGCGTGCGACGGCGGCGAAAGTGGCGCAGGCGGCCGGTTTCCCCGCCTGGGACCTCGTCTATCAGAGCCGCAGCGGGCGTCCTGGCGATCCCTGGCTGGAGCCGGATGTCTGTGACGCGCTTCGTGCCGAGCACGCGCGCGGCACCGGCGCGGTCGTCCTCTCCCCTATCGGATTTCTCTGCGACCATGTGGAGGTGCTCTACGACCTCGACGTCGAAGCGGCGGCCGTCGCGAGGGAGCTGGGACTCATGCTCGTGCGGGCAGCGACCGTCGGCGTCCATCCGCGCTTCATCGATGCGCTGGCCGACGCCGTCGGCGACGTCTGGGAGCGCTACAGAACCGGCCGGCCGCTTCCGATTTAACCGGTCTCGGGTTCCCGGGGGTTTTCGGGGTTCTCGCGGGTGCGCCGGCGAGGCGCGTCGCGGAAAAAGGGGACAACCGCCTTTTTTTGCGAAAAAAGGGGACAGCCGCCATTTTTCGCAAAAAAAGGGGACAACCGCGTTTTTTCGCGAAAAAAGGGGACAGCCTGTCTCCTTCGCGCCGAACAACAAAATGCGACAACTGAACGTCAAAAGAGGCGCTATGCCGAAACAGATTGTGCTTGCCCTTCTCGCTGCGGCCACGCTGTCCGCGGCTCCCGCCGCCGCGCAGGTGAGCCAGCAGATCGTCATTACCGGCGGCCAGGACGGCCCCATGCAGATGCCCCCCCGCGGGCAGGCGGCCAAGACCGGCACCGCAATGCTGCGCGGCCGCGTCCTCACCATGGATACCGGGCAGGCGATCCGGCGGGCGCAGGTCCGCGTCACCGGGCCGGAACTCGGGATGAAATCCGCCCTGACGGACGCCAACGGCCGTTACGAATTCAAGGACCTGCCGGCGGGACGGGTGACCGTGAGCGTCAGCAAGGGCGGCTTCGTCAACATGCAATATGGGCAGACACGGCCGTTCGAGCCGGGCCGTCCCATTGAGCTGTCGGACGGCCAACTGATGGAGAAGGTCGACGTCGCACTCCCCCGCGGCAGCGTCATCTCGGGCCGCGTGGTGGACGAGTTCGGGGAGCCCGTCACCGACGCGATGGTGACCGCGATGCGGATCTCGTTCGCGGGCGGCCGCAAGCGGATGGTGCCCGCCGGACGGATCGGCCAGACGAACGACCTCGGCCAGTTCCGGATTTACGGCCTGCCCCCTGGGGAGTACTACGTCAGCGCGACCTATCGCGACCTGGGCTCTCTTGCAATGGATATCAGCCTCGGTCCGATGGGACCGACGAGCGGAACGGGATCCATGCCCACGTCCGGTTATGCGCCGACCTATTTCCCCGGAACCGCCTCACCCGCGGAAGCACAGCGCGTGACCGTCGGCGTTGGCCAGGAGATGACCGGCATCGACGTCAGCCTGCAGCCAGTGAAACTCGCGCGCATCACGGGTCAGGCGATGGCATCGGACGGGCGGCCGCTCTCGTCCGCGATGATCATGCTCATGCCCGCCTCACGGGACGCCGGGATATTCATGCCCGGCGGGACCACGCGAACGAACGCCTCGGGGCAGTTCACGCTGAACGGTGTGGCGCCAGGCGAGTACAGCCTCCAGGTGCGATCGACGGGGCCGATGGTGATCGATGCCGGCGGCGGCGCGATGATGTTTTCGATGACGTCGACCGATGCGCCGGGCAACAACAACGCAAGACAGGAACCTGAATTCGCGAGCGTCCCCGTTGCCGTCAACGGCGAGGACGTCTCGGGGCTCATCGTGATGACGACGCACGGCGCGCATGCCTCCGGGCGGGTCGTCTTCGACGGCGGCGTACGCCCCGACGGCACCGCGCAGATTCGCGTGTCTGCGCCGTCTGCAGACCCGGACGGCGGTCCCACTGTTGGATCCGGTGTGGGCCAGGTCCACGCGGACGGAACGTTCGAACTCAATGGGCTCGCCGGCGCTCGGATCATTCGTCCAGGGACGCTGCCGAAAGGATGGATCCTCGAGAGCGTCCACCTGAACGGCGCCGACATCACCGACACCGGCTACGACTTCAAGCCCGGCGAGGACGTCGCCGGCGTCGAGATCCTGCTGACGCAGCAGACGACGGAAGTCGACGGGACGGTGACCGACACACAGGGGCAGCCGCTCAAGGAGTACACGGTCGTCGTGTTCTCGACGGACCAGAACAAATGGGCGCTGCCGATGACGCGGTGGACGCAGTCCGCTCGCCCGGATCAGGAAGGCCGCTTCCGCATTCAGAACCTCCCCGCCGGCAGCTATTACGCGATTGCCGTGGACTACGTGGCGCAGGGCGACTGGAACGATCCCGATTGGCTGACCCGCGCCAGCGCCAAGGCGTCGACGTTTACGGTCCGCGAGGGCGCCGGAACGTCGCTGAACCTGAAGCTGGCGAGGTGAACCCGCGAGGCGCGAGGCGGGAGGC
Source organism: Vicinamibacterales bacterium (assembly GCA_035495555.1). Taxonomy (GTDB): domain Bacteria; phylum Acidobacteriota; class Vicinamibacteria; order Vicinamibacterales; family 2-12-FULL-66-21; genus DATJFQ01. Next base: position 7,636 of record DATJFQ010000038.1, on the reverse strand, counting down.
GTGCGGCGCGACAAAACTACACAACTGCCAATTGCCAACTACGCAAGATGACTTGCATCGTTGGTGGTTGGAACCTGTGTAGTTAGCGCTTTTCAGTCCTGTCTTCCATCAACAGCGCCTCCGCCTGATCGCCCTCCTGTGACGCCGCGCCGGAGCGGCGGGCGTACACGTACGACACGACGAAGATCGCGACGATCAGGCCGAACGAGAACCACTTGTTCACTTCGAACTCCACGAGGCCTTCGACGCTGAGGAATTCGAGCAGGAGCTTCAGGCCGACCCACGCGATGATGATGAAGGCGCCGTCGACCAGCGCCGGGTAACGGCGGACGAGCGACAGCAGCTTCCCGATCACCATCCGCATCGTGACGATCCCGAGGAGTCCCCCGGTGATCACCACCCACGTCTTTGGGGACATCGCGACCGCGACGAGAATCGAGTCGACGGCGAACACGATGTCGGTCAGCTCCACCTTCACGACGGTCGCCCAGAAGGCCGAGAGGCCCAGCCACGGCCTCGCCGGTTTGATCTCGCGCCGCGCTTCGGTCCCGCCGGCCGCAAAAAAGTGCTGGTACGCCAGATACATGAGGTACGCCGCACCGATCAGCTTGATCCACGCGACGCGGATCAGGTGGATCGCGAGCGTCACGGCAATTATCCGGAACGCAAACGCGCCGGCAATGCCGTACCGCAGCGACTTCTTCTGGTCCTTCCGCGGCAGCCCGAGCACCAGCATCGCGAGCACGAGCGCGTTGTCCGCGCTCAGCAGCCCTTCGAGCAGCACCAGCAGCGCGATCGTCAGGAAATCGCTCGGGTGAACGTTCATTCAATGTGAGTCATGGCCTTGACACGACTCATATCAAGGCCTACATTTGAATCGACGCAACTTCCAGGCCGCCGCGGCCTGTCAACACGAGGTTTTCCCGAGAGGCGGGACATGCGAGCGGAACACGACCTGTACTTTATCAGCATGGCAGCCCGTCTGTTGGACATGCATCCGCAGACCTTGCGGAAGTACGAGCGGCTCGGGCTGGTGCAGCCGACGAGGACCATCGGCAGCATGCGCGTGTATACGCGCGAGCAGCTGGATCGCCTCCGCCTGATCAAGAAGCTGGTGGACGATGAGGGCGTGAACCTCGCGGGCGTTCAGCGCCTGCTCGAGATCGCGGAGTCGCTGCAGCGGATTCGGCCGCTGATGCACGGCGACGCGGGGTCGCGCGAGGCGCGCCGGCGCCTCCTGCAGGAACTCGACCGGATGGCGGAGATGGTGGGCTTATGAGCGCGCCGCAGGCGCGATCGGGGGGCCGGCGGGGCGAAGCCCCCCGGTAACGGATGGAATTCAAGGACTACTACGCGACGCTGGGTCTGTCGAAAACGGCGACCGACAAAGAGATCAAGCAGGCGTACCGCAAGCTCGCGCGCAAGCACCATCCCGACGTGAATCCTGGCGACAAGTCTGCCGAGTCGCGCTTCAAGGAGATCAACGAGGCCTACGAAGTCCTGGGCGATTCGGAGAAGCGCAAGAAGTACGACGAACTCGGCGCGAACTGGCGGATGTACGAGCAGGCCCAGCAACAGGGCGGGGGCGCCCCGTTCGGCGGCTTCGGCGGGTCTGGCGGCGGCGCTCCGGGCGGGTTCGGCGGCGAAGGCGGGGCGTGGACGATCAACATGGGCGGCGGCCCCGGCGGCTACCGCACGATGACCGAAGACGAGATGCGGGACATGTTCGGGACGGAGAATCCGTTTTCGGACTTCTTCAACGCCTTCTTCGGCGGCGGCGGTGGCGCGGCGGCTGGCGAGCCGCGCCCGCGCGGTACGCGCACGCCTCGCGCGCAGTCCGGGCGCGACGTCGAGCACGAAATCGAGCTGACGCTCGAGGAAGCATTTCACGGCGCGACGCGCCGCATCTCGATCAAACAGGCCGGTCACGCGCGCACGGTTGACGTCCGGATCCCCGCGGGTGTGAAAGACGGATCCCGGGTGCGCGTGCACGGCGAAGGGGAAGCCGGCGCGAACGGCGGCACGTCCGGAGATTTGTTCCTCCGGATCCGCGTGAAGCCGCACGCGATCTTCGAACGCAAGGGCGACGATCTTTACACGAAGGTCGCGCTCCCGCTGACGACCGCCGTCCTCGGCGGCGAGGCGCAGGTGCCGACGATTTCGGGGTCGGTGCGCCTGAAGGTGCCGGAAACGACGCAGCCGGGCCAGGTGTTCCGGCTCAAAGGCCACGGAATGCCGCTGACCGGCAAAACGGACACGCGCGGCGATCTCTACGCCACCGCCGACGTGCAGTTGCCGCGCACGCTGAACAAGGAACAGCGAACGCATTTCGAGGAATTGCGGAAGCTGGAAACGAGGAGCTGAGAAGAGTGCCGATGATGGCCTGCCTCAGGAACAGCGATGGACATCAATAGATACACCGAGAAAGCACAGGAAGCGATCGTCGGCGCGCAGCAGCTCGCGGATCGCGAGGGGCATCCGGAGATCACGCCGGAGCACCTGCTGTTGACGCTCGTCGAACAGCAGGGGGGGATTGTTCCGGAAGTGCTCCGCAAGATGAACGTCGACCCGGCGGCGCTCGGCCGCGAACTGCGGACTGACCTCACGCGCAACGCGCGCGTGCACGGCGGTTCGCAGCCGACCCTCTCCGTCCGCCTGCGCGACGTCTTCACCAAGGCCGAAGACCAGGCGAAGCACATGGGCGACGAGTTCGTCAGCACGGAGCACCTGCTGATCGCGATCGCCTCCGAACCGCGCGCAGCGGCGGGGCGCATGCTGCAGCAGCGCGGTGTCACGTCCGACAACGTGCTGAAGGCCCTGACCTCCATCCGCGGGTCACAGAAGGTCACCTCTCAGAATCCCGAGACGACGTACCAGTCGCTCCAGAAGTACGGCCGCGATCTGACGGAACTCGCGCGCAAGCACAAGCTCGATCCGGTGATCGGCCGCGACGAGGAGATCCGGCGCGTCATCCAGGTCCTCTCTCGCCGCACGAAGAACAACCCGGTGCTCATCGGGGAACCCGGCGTCGGCAAGACGGCGATCGTCGAAGGACTCGCCCGCCGCATCGTCGAGAAAGACGTGCCAGAGGGGCTGAAGGACAAGACGGTTTTTGCGCTCGATATGGGCGCGCTCGTGGCCGGGGCGAAATACCGCGGCGAGTTCGAGGAGCGCCTGAAGGCGGTGCTGAAGGAAATTGCGGATTCGGAAGGCCGCATCATCCTCTTCATCGACGAGCTCCACACCGTCGTCGGCGCGGGGGCGGCCGAAGGCGCGATGGATGCGTCCCAGATGCTGAAGCCGATGCTTGCCCGCGGCGAACTGCACACTATCGGCGCGACGACGCTCGATGAATATCGGAAGTACATCGAGAAGGATGCCGCGCTCGAACGGCGCTTTCAGCCTGTTATGGTGGGCGAACCGACGGTCGAGGACACGATCAGCATTCTTCGCGGGCTCAAGGAGCGCTACGAGATCCATCACAACGTGAAGCTGAAGGACTCGGCGCTCGTCGCGGCGGCGGTGCTGTCCAATCGTTACATCACCGATCGGTTCCTGCCCGACAAGGCGATCGACCTGGTGGACGAAGCCGCGTCGAAGATCCGCATGGAAATCGATTCGATGCCGAGCGAGCTGGACGAGGTGCGCCGCCGCGTGCTCCAGCTCGAGATCGAGCGCGAAGCGCTGCGGAAGGAAACCGACAAGGCGTCGGTCGAGCGGCTCGGCAAACTGGAGAAGGAGCTGGCCGATCTGAAAGAGCAACAGGCGCAGCTCCGCGCGCAGTGGGAGCGTGAAAAAGAGACGATCCACGGCGCGGCGGACCTGAAAAAGCAACTGGAGGACGCGCGAAACGCGCTGCAGGAAGCGCAGCGGCAGGGCGACTACGCCAGCGCATCGGAGCTGATGTACGCGCGCATCCCTGAACTCGAGAAACGGATCCAGACCGCCGAGTCGGGGCAGGGCGGCGGGACCCGCATGCTGAAGCTCGAAGTCGACGAGGAGGATATCGCCGAAGTCGTCAGCCGCTGGACGCACATCCCCGTGAGCCGCCTCATGGAAGGAGAAATCCAGAAGTTGATTCGCATGGAGGAACGGCTGCACCAGCGGGTCGTCGGGCAGGAGGATGCGATCACGGCGGTGGCCAACTCGATTCGCCGTGCCAGAGCGGGGCTGCAGGATCCCAATCGTCCGCTGGGAAGCTTCATCTTCCTCGGCCCCACCGGCGTCGGCAAGACCGAACTCGCCCGCGCGCTCGCCGAATTCCTGTTCGACGACGAGCAGGCGATGGTGCGGATCGACATGTCCGAATACCAGGAGAAGCACACGGTCTCGCGGCTGATCGGCGCGCCTCCCGGCTACGTGGGCTACGAGGAGGCCGGACAGCTCACCGAAGCGGTCCGCCGGCGGCCCTACAGCGTCGTGCTCTTCGACGAGATCGAGAAGGCGCACCCGGAGGTCCTCAACGTGCTGCTGCAGCTCCTCGATGACGGACGCCTGACGGACGGCAAAGGGCGGACGGTCGACTTCAAGAACACGGTCGTCATCATGACGTCGAACGTCGGCAGCCACTTCATCGCGGAGGCGGCGAGCCGGCTCGCGTCGAGCGACTCGTTCGAGTTGAACGAGGGGCTTCGACGCGAGGTGATGGAGGCGCTGCGCGCGCACTTCCGTCCGGAGTTCCTGAACCGCGTCGACGAGATCATCGTGTTCCACGCGCTCAGCCGCGGGCAGATGCGCCACGTCATCGATATCCAGCTGCGTGGCTTGGTGCGGAGGCTCGAGGATCGCAAGATTCACATCGACCTGACCGATAAAGCCAAGGACCTGCTGATCGAGGAGGGCTACGACCCGACGTATGGCGCGCGGCCGCTGAAGCGGACGATTCAGCGCCGCGTGCTCGATCCGCTGGCGATGCGCGTGCTCCAGGGTGAGTTCACCGAGGGGGACACCGTTCGGATCGATGCCGCCGGCGGCGAGCTGACGTTCACGAAGGCGGAAGCGCCTGTAACCGCCTGAAGAGCGGCGGCCCGTAGCCGCCCTGCAGACACAACTCCCAATGCCCAATGCCTTCGGTTGGGAGTTGGGAGTTGGGATTTGGGAGTTATCGCGACGCCATTTCCGTCAGCGTCGCACCCCTAGTACTATTCAAGTCGTCCCCTATGGCTGATACCCCCCGACCACCGACCAGAAACCGACGCAGCGGCGACCGGCGCCTGTCCCCACGGCCCGGCGCGGGCGGCGCCATCTGGTACGTGCTCGGGTTCATGCTGCTGCTCGCGGTCGCCCAGGCGTTCTTCTACCAGGTGCAGGGCGGCGAGACGATCTCCTACAGCGACTTCAAGAACTACGTCCGGCAGGACAAAGTGCAGGAGGTGACGCTCTCGGACGAACGCGTCCGCGGGCTCCTCAAGCCCGATTCGAGCGGCGGCAAGCCGAGGCCCTTCAGCGCCGTCCGCGTCACCGATGACAAGCTTCCGGAAGAGCTCGAGCAGCATGGTGTGAAGTACACGGGTGAAGTGCCGAACCGGTGGGTGTCGGATGTCCTCGGCTGGGTCATCCCGCTCGTCTTCATCGTCGGGCTCTGGACTTTCTTCTTCCGGCGGATGGGGGGCGCCGAGGGCGGGGTGATGTCGTTCGCTCGCAGCAAGGCGAAGATTTACGCGGAAGACGACGTGAAGATCGGGTTCGGCGACGTCGCGGGTGTGGACGAAGCGGAAGACGAACTCAAGGAGATCGTCGAGTTCCTGAAGACGCCGCGGAAGTACACCGCCATCGGCGGCAAGATTCCGAAAGGCGTGCTGCTCGTCGGCCCTCCGGGCACGGGCAAGACGCTGCTGGCGCGCGCGGTCGCCGGCGAAGCGAAGGTGCCGTTTTTCAGCCTGAGCGGCTCCGAGTTCGTGGAGATGTTCGTCGGAGTGGGCGCAGCGCGCGTGCGCGACTTGTTCTCGCAGGCCGAAGCGAAGGCCCCGTGCATCGTGTTCATCGACGAGCTCGATGCGCTCGGCAAGGTGCGCATCCAGACGCCGATGGGCAGCCACGAGGAGCGCGAGCAGACCCTGAACCAGTTGCTCGCGGAAATGGACGGGTTCGACGGCCGCAAGGGCATCATCATCATGGGGGCGACCAACCGTCCCGAGGTGCTCGACCCTGCCCTGCTCCGCCCGGGCCGGTTCGATCGGCAGATCCTCGTCGACAAACCTGACGTGCGCGGGCGCGAAGACATCCTGCGCATACACGTGAAGACGGTGAAAATCGCCGCGGACGTCGATTTGAAGGTCGTCGCGGCGCGGACGGCCGGCTTCGCGGGCGCCGACCTCGCGAATCTGGTGAACGAAGCGGCGCTGCTCGCCGCGAGGCGGGACAAGCAAGCGGTCGAAGCGAAGGATTTCGACGAGGCCATCGACCGCATCATCGCGGGGCTCGAGAAGAAGCGCGCCATCAGTGACAAGGAGCGGCGGATCATTGCGTACCACGAGTCCGGCCACGCGATCGTCGCGAGCGTGATCCCCGGGCTGGATCCGGTGCACAAGATCTCGATCATCGGCCGCGGCTTCGGCGCGCTGGGCTACACGATGCAGGTCCCGCTCGAGGACCGATATCTCATGACGCGCACGGATCTGCTCGGCCAGCTGGCGGTGCTGCTGGGCGGGCGCAGCGCCGAAGAGATCGCGTTCCGCGAAATTTCGACCGGTGCGCAGAACGATTTGCAGCGGGCCACGGACATCGCACGGGCGATGGTCACCGAATACGGCATGAGCGACGCAATGGGCGCGGTGAACTACGACGGCGGCCGCGGCGCCAAGTTCCTCGACACCCCCTTCATGCAGGAGCGCGGCCTGCACTCGGAGGACACGGCGCAGAAGATCGACGGGGAGGTCAAGCGCATCCTCACGGAGGCGCACGAGCAGGCGCGGACGATTCTCCGCGATCGCAATGACGTGCTCGACGAGCTGTCGCGCCGCCTGCTCGATCGCGAGGTCATCGAAGGGAACGAACTGCGCGAACTTCTCGGTCCCGTGCCTCCGAAAGATCCCGAAGGAACGGTTCCCCCCGCGCTTCCGCCCGAAGGCCCCGCCCCTTCCTGAGATTTCCGTCGCCTGCATGGAGCGGCGACGGGGCCCGTGCGCGGCCCTGCTCGGCCAGCCCCGTCTCGTGCTCAGCGGCCTGAAAGACATGTCGACGAGGAGCCGCTTCCGCGCGAGACCGGGCACCCCGTCCTCGTCCCCCTGACCCAGCGCGGGCACCGGAAGTCTGAAGCTCCCGAAGTTCTGATTGCGAATTCTGTGAGCAAACAGAAATGAGCTTCGCGGCCTTCGGGTCTTCGGGATCTGCGTGAACGCCGTCGGCGCGCCGCTCGATGCTCCAGCGGTGCGATCGATGTGGCACCTGCGACGACGACAGCTGCTGCGAACGACAGCCACTGAGTGTCAACACGGCCCACGGCCGTAGCCGCACAGGCCCCGAAAGCCCGAAGATCCCGAAAGTTTAATTGGGCGACACTGAAACGATCAGGGCCCTGAGCCAGTGCGTGCTGAAATCGTGGCCGATTTCCCGGTGCTAAGAGAATCAGCTTCGCGGCCTTCGGGGCTTCGGGGCCTGCGTGGCATGCCGTCGGCGCGCCGCATCGTTGCTCCAG